>NZ_JAZBON010000026.1:0-268010 GCF_036351135.1 Erythrobacter sp. | reverse complement strand
GAACGGCAGCAAAAGGCCATGCCAGTGGATCGAGCTGTCCTCGTCGAGGTTGTTGGTGACGTGCAGGCGAATGTCCTGCCCTTCGCGCAGGCGGATCAGCGGGCCGGGCACGGTGCCATTGACAGCAAAAGCATGGCCTGAACGCGAGCCGGTCGTAAAATGCGCATCGCCGATCGATAGCTCGATGTCTTCGCCGGAAAGCTCGCCGAAACCGTTCTTCGCATGGGCCAGCGCCTTTCCGCGTGCCCAAGCGGGCATGGGCAGAGAGCTGGCAGCTGCAAGCGCAGCGGTGGACGCGATGAACTTACGGCGGTTGAGGCATATGGTCATTCTTGACGATACGGTAGGTTGCTTCGAAAGGTTCACTTTCATATATACCCCCGCGGGGTATTTCAACGGAATCTGACCTATGAACGACAAAACCACCGCTAAGATCAATCGCCTGAACCGGATCGCGGGGCAGGTGCGCGGCGTTGCCAATATGGTCGAAGAGGACCGCTATTGCATCGATATTCTCAATCAGATCCAGGCCGTTAAGTCTGCGCTCTCCCGGGTCGAGGCGCAGGTGTTGAAGGATCACGCCGCTTGCTGCGTCGCCGAGGCCATCGCAAGCGGTGACGCGGACGAACAACGCGAGAAATTCGAGGAGCTGGTCGAGCTTTTCGAAAAACGGCGCTGATTTCGCAGCGGGGCGAGCGAACTTGGCTTCCGCTACATTCGTTTGAACAAAGGGAACACGATGATCGCAACTCTCAAACGGTTTGCCCATTCCGCTCCGGGGCTGGCGGCCGCTGCATTTCTCATGGCGTGCACCGGCGGGGCTCAGGCGGCCGAGATCGTGATGCACCGAGACCCCAATTGCGGCTGCTGCATCAAATGGGCGGAGCACGCCCAAGAGCATTTCGCCGAGGCGCACGGTGCGCAAAACAGCTCGGTAGAAATCAAGAACGAGCCCGATATGCGCGCGGTCAAGGAACGCCACGGCGTGCCGGCCGATCTTGCTTCGTGTCATACGGCGATCGTCGAAGGCTATGTCATCGAAGGTCATGTGCCTGCCGCCGATATAGCCCGCTTGCTTCGTGAAAGGCCGGAGGGCGTAAAGGGGCTAGCCGTACCCGGAATGCCGCTTGGTTCGCCGGGGATGGAGATGGGCGATCGTCAGCACGCCTATCAGGTCATTGCGTTCGGCGATGACGAACGCAGCGTATGGGCGAGCTATTCCGCGTCGGGCGGCTGAACCAGATGCCAAATGGTTGGGTGTCTTTCGGTTCCGAAAAAGCGCCAGGGCTTCCTAGCTGCCAGCGGCAACCACCTCCCGAATTTCCGGTGTTACTTCGCGCCCACCCTCGCGGATGCGCTCTTCTGCTTGGTCCAGCAGTTCGGGGCTAAGCACTGCAGGGACAGATTTCAGCGGGGTGCCGTGCCCCACTCGCCGTTTAGCTCGATGTCCTTCAGCAGCATTTCCATCTCCGCGATCTCGCGCAGCTGTGCCTCGATGATCTCGTCGGCAAGTCTCCGCACGCGCGGATCGCTGATCTCGGCGTAGGTCGAGGTCTGAATAGCGATCGAATGGTGCGGAATCATCGCTTTCATCCAGGCTTCGTCTTCGACCGTGGCCTGCGAACGGGCGAGAAACAGGAACAGCGCAAAGCCGATTACCGCCCCGATCATCACCAGCAGTTTGGTCATAAGCGATTTATACATCCCCCACATGAAGCCGAGCATGATGACGATCATCGCCATTCCCATCATCAGCGCCATCCACATACGCGTCTGACTGAAGAAAATGTGGTCGGCCTCGTATATGTTGGAGTACTTGAGCACGAACATCGTTACGATCGAAGTCGCGATCATCGCGAAGAATGTGGTCCATTTGCTGTGCTGGCCCGAGCTTTGGTGCAGATTTTTCAGTTTCGCCAAAATTTCCTCCTTATTTCGGAACAAACCCCCGGGGGGTATATTGTTCTTTGTGAGAGATACGAAAATTCGGGACTGGAAGCCATGAAACAGCCGCGCACCGCAAAGCTCTATCGCATGGTCATGGAGGACCATGTTTGCCCTTACGGGAACAAGTCGAAATGGCTGCTTGAGCGTAAAGGATATCAGGTCGAGGACCACCATCTAACCACCCGCGAGGAGACCGACGCCTTCAAGGAAAAGCACGGCGTAAAGACAACCCCGCAGACCTGGATCGGTGGCGAGCGGATCGGTGGCTACACCGATCTCGCGGCCCATTTCGGGAACCCGGTCGAAAAGGGCGGCACAAGCTATCAGCCGGTTGCCGCGTTGTTCGGGATGATGGCGTTAATGGCGGTGGGCGCGGCATGGGTCGCGACCGGCCAAGCACTGTCGATCCTGACCGCGGAGTGGTTCGTCAGCTTCTCGATGTGCGGCTTGGCGTATCTCAAGCTGCGCGATGTCGAGAGCTTCTCGACCATGTTCCTGAATTACGACCTGCTGGCGAAGCGCTGGGTGCCATACGGCTATATCTACCCGTTCGCAGAGGGCCTCGCGGGAGTGCTGATGACGGCGCATGTCCTCAACGTCATTTCGGTCCCGGTCGCGCTCTTCATCGGGACCATCGGCGCGGTGAGCGTGTTCAAAGCGGTCTATATCGACAAGCGCGAGCTAAAATGCGCCTGTGTCGGCGGGGACAGTAACGTGCCACTCGGCTTCGTCTCGCTGACCGAGAACCTGTTCATGATCGGCATGGCGATCTGGATGCTGGCGAAGCCGGTCCTGCTTTAATCGGGCGGAGTTTGTCGCGGCATCAGCATAATCCCGCCTTAAAAGGAGCGCCGAAAATGAAGGCGCTCCTTTTACTCGAGGTCAGACCTCGGTCGCTTCGGCAAGCTCGAGCGCATCCTCGATATCGACACCGAGATATCGCACCGTCGTTTCGATCTCGGTGTGACCTAGTAGGATCTGAAACGCTCGCAAATTCCCGGTTCGCTTGTAGATCAAAGCCGCTTTCGTCCTGCGTAATGAATGCGTTCCGTAGTCTCGCGGTCGCAATCCTATGGCACTGACCCATTCATCAACGAGGCGGGCGTATTTACGTATGCTCAAGTGCCGAGAATTATCGACGCGGCTTGGAAACGCTTGCTCGTCAAAGCTCCCACCGCGTTCTTCAAGCCAGTCAAGCAGGCTTTGGCGCGCCGTGCTCATAAGCTCGAATTGGACGGGCTTGTTGGTCTTTCGCTGGACGACCATCGCGCGATGTTTGATCTCCGGTCCATTCGTCAGGTCCCCTGTCTTGATCGAAACCAGGTCGCAGCCCCTGATCTTGCTATCGATAGCAAGATCAAAGAGAGCCGGTCTCGAACTCTGCGCCCTCGCTCTAGCCAGAACCGGATCTTCCAGACCTGTTTCGGTTTCAGGGGTTTCTTCGCGCCAACAATGCGCCCGGCATTCCAGGGTTTGCGTCCCATTCCAGCTGGATCATATCGTGAATAGCCCATCTTACTTCTCCTTCGGTCGGTGTCGCCGAAGTGATTTTACCATTGTCTATTCAACTGGTTGATGGTTGGTGGTGTGCGGGCCGGAAGCGGACGGTCCGCTTTCTGGTCTGAGCCCCTAGATTTCCTCCAGCGATGAGTAGAGTCCGGCCTTCGACAAGGAGACGGACGAATGAAGCGGAGCAGGTTTAGCGAGGAGCAGATCATTGCTGTTTTGAAGGAGCAGGAAGCCGGGATGCCAACGGCGGAGGTTTGCCGCCGTCACGGGATCAGCTCTGCGACCTTCTACAAGTGGAAGTCCAAGTATGGCGGGCTGGAGGTGTCGGACGCCCGTCGGCTGCGCCAGCTGGAGCAGGAGAACGCACGGCTGAAGAAGCTGCTGGCGGACTTGATGCTGGACAACGCCATGCTCAAGGAGATCAGCGCAAAAAGTTTTAGCGCCCAGTGCCAGGCGGCAGGCGGTGGCTCATCTCCAGGAGGTTTTCGAGGTGAGCCAGCGCCGTGCCTGCACGGTGCTGGGCGTAGACCGGACCATGGTGCGCTGCGTCAGTCGTCGGTCTGACGATGCCAAGGCGCGCGAGCGTATCAGGGAACTGGCCAGCCAGCGACCTCGGTTCGGCTATCGGCGGCTGCACTGGCTGCTGTGCAGGGAAGGATGGGCGATGAACCACAAGGAGTTCCGGCGGCTGTATCGCGAGGAACGGCTGCAGGTGCGCCGCCGTGGCGGTCTCAAGCGGGCTTTGGGCACACGGGCACCGATGGTGTTACCACAAGGACCGAACCAGCGCTGAAGCCTGGACTTCGTGTCCGATGCCTTTGCCTGCGGACGGCGGTTCCGCATCTTCGCCGTGGTCGATGATTACAGCCGGGAGTGCGTACGCCTCATCGCCGATACGTCGATCTCCGGCGCACGGTCGGGCGTGAGCTCGATGCAGGGGTGTTCGAGCGGATGGCGCGGCCCCACACGATCGTCAGCGATAACGGCACCGAACTGACCAGCATGGCAATCTTGCGCTGGAGCAAGGAGCGCAATGTCGAGTGGCACTACATCGCGCCGGGCAAGCCCTAACAGAACGGGTTCATCGAGAGCTTCAACGCACGCCTGCATGACGAGTTCTTGAACGAGACGATCTTCACCAGCCTCGCCCATGCCCGACAGGAGCTGGAGGCTTGGCGGCATGACTACAACCACTTCCGGCCCCACTCGAGCCTCGGGAACAGAACCCCGGCAGAGATAGGAGCAGGATAAAACGGCAAACCGTATTGGGGGCATGCCCCCAATACGGTTGTTGCCATCACGCCCAGCGACGGGCATCAAGACGGCCTAAGGCTCTACTCGTAGTTGGTAGAAACTTCGGGCTCAGACCACCGACGATCGCAGCCGCAATCAGAAAGGAAATCGGCGCGTAGATGCCTGCCTGTTCAGCAGTCGCCCCGACAATCACATACATCCCTGCCCCAAGAGTGACGCCTAGACCGTAAAGGCTGAGCAAAGGCCATGAGAGGGCGCGTTTGAGCTTCGGGCTACCCTCGGGCTCCTGCGCAATCGCGGGGCCGGCAAATGGGTCTGATCCGGTCATGCAGCGGTTTCTCTGCCCATTTCAGACCCTCAACCTCGCCCATACCGGGAGATGATCGGATGCTTGTGTAGCAAGGGAGCTATGATGGACGCCCCATTCTAGCGCTTCGACCCGGTCGCAGTGCATAATGCGGTCAAGACGGGCGAGAGGGCGCTGGCTATGAAAGCTGCGCCCACAGTCCAGCACTGAAAAATGCTTGCCAAATACTTTGAGGCATCCGGCGTTTCGACGCCATTCGTTGAGATCACCGGTCAGGATGGTTGGACTGTGCTCTTGTTCTTCCCTCGCACGATCGGCAATCACATTGGCCTGCTTTGTCCGCCACAGGCCGGATAGATCGAGATGCATGCCGAACACTGAAAGTGCTTGGCCTTTCACACCAAGTCTTGCGGTGATTACGCCCCGCGGTTCGAGATAGGGAATATGGATGATATCGTGATGCCTGACTTCGATATCCTCGCGCACCAGGATGGCATTGCCATGCCATCCCATCGAGTCTCGCTGGACGTCCAACGGTACAGGTTTGTAGTCGGAATGCGCCTCGATCAGAAATGCAGGTAGCGCACTTTGACGTCTGCCAAATCGACGATCGGCTTCCTGCAGGATGACGATATCCGCATCGATTTCTTCAAGGACATTCAGGATGCGGATGGGCCTGCGGGTCCGGTCGGTGCCGATCGCCTTGCGAATATTGTAGCTCGCAACCTTGATTTCGATGCTTGTCATCAGATCAGATCGGCCATCAAACGTGCTGTGTTTTGAGCCACTTTCGAGGGCAGAGAGCGCTGGGTCCACGCCTCCAGATGCAGCCTTTTGCAGCTTTCCAAAAGCTGTTGCTCGATCTGCCGCAACTCTTCCGAGAAACCGGGATCGAAGGAGATTAAATCGATCTCCGCGTTCAGCTCAAAGGATCGTACATCCATGTTGCTCGTACCGACGATAGATACCTCGTGATCGACCCGGAAGTGTTTGGCGTGGAGGAATTCTGGACCGTGAAGATAGATCTCGAGACCGGCTGCCATAAGCTCGGAGTAATAGCTCTGCTGCGCCAGGCCGACCAATCGGTGGTCGCTGCGCTCCGGAGTGATCAGACATACTCGCACCCCGCCCAGTGCCGCAGCCTTGATGGCCGAGATCATTGCATCGTTTGGAATGAAATACGGGGTTGTGATGACGATCTCTTCGGCCGCGTTATACATCGCTTGCGCGAAGATCAGGTCCACTCCGACTTCCGGGTTCTCCGGTCCTGTCGCCACGATTTGCGCACTGCAGCCTTGTGAATTCGCAGCGCGAGGAAAGAACTCCGCGCTCACTAACTCTTCAAGAGTTTCGAGATACCAATCTAAGGCAAACACTGCTTGGAGCTGTGTGACTGCCGGCCCCACAATCCGTAGCAGCAAATCCTTGTTGACCCTGCGCGAATGCTGGGCCGGGTCCCAGATGTTTTGCGAGCCTGTGTAGCCCACTTTGCCGTCGACAATCACGATCTTGCGGTGATTACGCAGATCGACTCTCGAGCTTCGAAGACGACGGCGCAGCGGGAGAATATCGTGGACTTCAACCCCAACACTTTTCAGGCGTCGTTTTAGCTTTCGCAGCGAACCATAGGAGCCGAGCGCATCGACTAGGACACGGCAAACAACACCTCGCTCTGATGCCTTTTCGAGCGCTTCGATGATGAGCCTGCCTATGCGATCATCCCTGAAGATGTAGAACTCAAGATGGACATGATGGCTGGCCGCATCGATATCCTTGATAATCGCATCGAAAGCCTGCTCATAGACATAGAGCATCTCGATCCTGTTCCCCGCGGTTGCCGGAAAACCGGAGATGCCTCTGGCAAGGCTCTCGACTGACTTGTTGTCGGAAGACAGTTCTGGTCGTGGGCCTGTATCTTCGATCTGCGACTGGATGCGATCCAAGAGCGCAGGAAGCCGGTCGATCCGGGACCGCCGATCTGCGGCGAAATACGGTCGCCCGATCATGGCGTAGAGAACCAGCGCGACCCACGGGAGACCGAGAAAGACAAGCAGCCAGCTGCGCGCTTCGGCAGGTGCCCTGCGAAAAGGAACGAGCACGAAGGCGACGGCGGCAATGATCCATCCGGCAACCACGAACTTGTTCGTCCACAGCCATGATGTCCAGCTAGGCAGCAGGTCTGCAATAATCGTAGGATCGAGCGGCGTCAGAGCAGTGCTCCTGCCAGCGACATTCGCTGCGATTGCGTGGCATCGAACGCCAGCATCAGCTTCGCCTCGAGATGAAATCGAGCACGACTTCCCAAGACCCGAAGCCCAGGATGATCCGGCCAGCCATCATGGAAAGAAGCATAACCAGTAAGACAGACCAAACGAACAGGATTCCGCCGGTAATGCGCCAGCTTTTTGGCGGCAGCCCCTGACACAGGAACGTGGCGATTCCGGCGACATTCACGCAGACCAGATTGGCGGCGAAGAGAAACGCCGCGTTCGCGCTGGCGACCGGAAAACCAGCGCCCATGTAGATGCCGACAGCAGCGAGCGGAGGAACCAATGCAACCGCTATCATGACTCCCACAAGTGCAAGTGACGCACCGCGGCTGAAGGCAAGAACACCCGCGGCACCGCATGCAAGAGCCAAGGCCACGTCCGCAGGTTGGACAAGGGTGCGGTTTCTGAGCTCAGGAGTTAAAGGGTCGATCTCGACTATCAGTCCCAGTATCAATCCCGAAATCACCGCAAAAAAACACCCGATGGCCAGAGTGAGAGAGGCTTGCTTGCCGAGTTTGCTATCGCCAACTGTGGCAGCGAGCGCCACTCCCATCGTTGGGCCCAGCAAGGGCGCGATAATCATCGCACCGATGACTACCGCTGTCTGACCGCTGTGCATTCCAAGCCCTGCGATGATGGCCGAAAGCGTGACCGTGATGAGGTACGATGGCCTGACATGCAGGCTTTCTTCGATATCATCGTACAGCTCATCGGTGCTGAGCCTGTCGCGACTGAAAAACCGCTCCAGCGCCGTCGGGGGAGGAAGATCGGTATCGAGCGGCAGTTCTGTGTCAGGAGTTTCCTCGATAGGGGGTATGACAGCTTCAATTGCTTCGACATAAGCGGTGAATTGGGGCTCTTGTTGAAAGACTTCCCATAACTCATTCAGCAGGCGCTCTGTGTAGCGTTGCTGGACGATGCAGCTGAACTTTTCCTGTCCACCTGGGACGGCTTCCCTCCAGAAGCGCCGCACATGCTTTTGCAGAATCTCTTCCAGCTCCTCGATGCGCGTTTCCAGCAGATAGATTTTTACAATCCGTGCGGACATCCAACCTCTTTCAGATCTGCCCAATGAACCCATCTACGCCCTAGCGAGGTCGCCAAGGCTGTATCTATGGAAACATCCTTAGTCGCTGTTCATCTTCAGTGCGCCCGCGCGGATCAGACTTTCACATCGAACAATGAGCCGATGAGAGCGGTTACAGCCATGGCGAGAGCGCCCCAGCCTACGACCCGGATGATTGCCCTTCCCACCGGTGCGGCTCCGGCTTTCGCTCCTGCGGCACCGAGTATGGCCAACGATAGGAGGGCGGTCGCGACAATGCTTGTGACAATCGCGGATGAGGGAGCAACAACTGACGCCAGAACTGGCAAGAATGCCGCTACACTGAACGTAACGCCAGAAGCAATAGCGGCCTGAAGAGGCCGGGCTCTTTGCGCTTCGATGATCCCGACTTCATCGCGAAGATGAGCGCCAAGCGCATCGTGCGCCATCAGCTCTCTTGCAACTGTCGCTGCTGTGTTGTCACTCAATCCGCGCTCTCGATAGATTGTTTCCAGTTCGTTGAGCTCTTCATCGGGTGCGTCGGAAAGTGCTTGCCGCTCCCGGTTGATATCGGCCTTCTCTAAATCCCGCTGCGATGAGACGGAGATGTACTCTCCAGCAGCCATGGACATCGCGCCGGCGGTCAAACCTGCAATACCAGAGAGAACAACTACGGCTTGATCGGCGCCTGCGGAAGCGACGCCGATGATCAGAGAGGAAACGGAGATAATTCCGTCATTGCCACCGAGCGTAGTTGCCCGCAGCCAGCCACCACGATGGACGTAATGCGGATCGTCAGGATGAGCGCTTGTGATACCCATTCATGTCCAGCTTTGTCTGTTGCGACTCCGCCATGTGGCTCTTGAGAGAAGCCACGCTACTCAACAGGCGAGGTGCCTCCATCAAGCCCATAAGACTATTTCGACAACCAACTCTCGGCGGCTTCGCTTTCCTGTAGTTCGAAGCTCTTGATCTTGATACCTGGAAACACCGCCCCTTCAATCTCTGCGGTAGTCCTGATCCACGCGGAATCGCTGAGAACTGCGCATTTGTCGAATTTGCCGAGCAGCCCAAAGAGTTTGGGCAAGCGGCTGAACTCCACTGCAATCGCTCCTACGGTCGGCAGCTCGAAGTCGGTAATTCGATAGAGCATCACACCATTCCTAACGCCTTCAGATGCCTCAATTAGCTTATCAAGAGCCCTTCGCATCTGGTCCGAATTGAGCTCGCCGTCGAGTTCGATATCGACCCGGCTGGATGATGTCTTCGTTACGTTGAGCATTTGTGAACCTCTCGTGTCGGTGGGGCCTCGTCTGTGCAAAAGCTACAGACCACCAACAGAAAGCGCGGTGATGAGCATTGCAGCGTGGCTTGTGGCTCATCCTAGGTGGGGAGGAAAAATCCGCTCTCAGTAATTGTCCGTAGTCGACCGCCGCACTGCTGCGGTCGGGACGCGTAGGCCTTTCGGAAGGCTTATCCAGGCTGTGGCTGGCTTTTGTGGGCCGTTAGCGGAACGTCGGCTTCTCTTTTTTGGGATCGTCAGAATTTCATCGAGTTCTCGGAGAATGAACGGCAGAATCGAATACTTAGATATATCTGCACTTAGTTCTCTTTTGAGATGCGCTAGAGATCCGAAAGAGCGATTAGTACATCAGGCGTTCATGAGAAAAAATAAACGCACAATTCCCGAAATTCGAGCTCGTTTGCGTGAAATCGCTGATGAATGTCACTTAGAAAAATCGTCCGATCTCGTGGGCGAGTGTGAAGTTTATTCGCCCGGGCGACGTTATCGCAGAGTTATAGATGATTGCCCACTCGCCGCGGTCGCTCGGGTGCTTATAAATTCCACCCTCAAACCAAATGAGGTCCCCGCCCTACACAATAGTGATCGGATCATCCGAGAAGACCTGATGAGAATAGTCTTTGGCCAGCGACTTAACTTTTACGGGAAAGCGATCATCTCCATCTTGTTCAGCGTTAACCCCCTCTTCTTGCGCCGTTCACGAATCTTGTCGCCTAGGACATTGGCCATAAGCGTCCTTCGAGAGCAGGAGGAGCCTCACTGGAAAGGACTTGCATGTAACGGGCCAGCACGACGAAGTCGGCGCTGAAGTCCTGCACCAGATCGAGCGTGGATCGTTCGGCTGAACGCTTTGTCTCGGCGGTGACCGGGATATAATGAAAGGTGATCCCGTTTACCTCCGCGTGCCAGCAGGCCGTTTCATAGTTTGAGACGATCGCGACGATGTCGGGTCCGAGCTTGTTTCGTCGCGCTCGGTACAGCAGATCCATCACGCAATGGTCGGCCTCCGAAGCCATAACTAGCATCAGCGGTCTCAAAGGTCTGCCGGATATAGAAGCGGGATGTATCCAGATCTGCAAAAATCACTGCTTTTGAAAGTATCGATGTGGTTTTGCGCGGCAAGCGTCGAGATGTCCGCAATGATACCGATCGCGTCGGGCGCAAAGGCTCGGAATATGTATCGCCCGCCGCTCACCCTGTTTCACCTTAAGTTTGCCGGCGCATTGCCGTGTCGCCCGCTACAGATTCGCAGCGCGCCATATTGCGAAAGATCGACAATGACTACGCATTCAAGATACCGAATGTGCGGGGTCAAACATCAAGTTCAAATCGGAGTCCTAAAATGGACGAATTCACGTCGCAGCGCATCCAATCAGCGAAAAAAGTTGTTCTGGCCATAGGCGAAACCCTGGCCGACAACGGGTCCGAAACAGCCGCACAATGTCTGGCGCATCATACAGCCACCGATTGGTTGTGGCGAGGAATGCACCCGTTTCACGAACAGCGCGGGGCGGAGGCGGTCGCATCGATATTCTGGGATCCGCTGAACGCCGCGCTTACCAGCCTTCAGAGGAGGCCCGATATCTTCATCGCGGGCCTAAACGCGATCGATGACTTCGAGAGCGTTTGGGTGGTTGAAATGGGGCACCTCATGGGTCTTTTCGATCAACCCTGGCTTGGCATCCGTCCGACGAAACGCATTGCCATGCTGCGATATTGCGAGTTTCACCGCGTAGAGGACGAGCACGTCGTCGAAAGCGCGCACTTCATCGACATACCGCACTTCATGGCGCAGGCGGGGCAATACCCGTTTCCGCCGGAAACCGGAGTCACTCTTGTCCAGCCGGGGCCCCGCACGCATGATGGGTTGTGCATTGAGCCTCGCGATCCGTCGACTGGCGCTGCAACCCTGGCAGCGATCGATGCCATGCTGGCCGACATGTCACCCGAGGCTAGAAGCCAGAGCCCCGATGCGGCTAGTCATCTGAGGCGAACCTGGGTCGAAGACATGACGTGGTGGGGCCCAACCGGAATTGGAGCGACCTACACCATCGAGCGTTACCTCAAGCAGCATTCGCAGCCTTTTGCGAATGCACTGACCGAAGGCTATCGCTTCAACGGACACGTCGCCAAGATTGCCGAGGGCAGCTGCGGCGGGTTCTTCGGATGGCCCAATCTGACCGTCGCCAATGCGGGGGGGTATCTGGGTATGCCGGCAGGTCCGGACCCCGCGGATATGCGCGTGGTTGATATGTACCGGGTTGAAGACGGCAAGATCGCGGAAAACTGGATTTTCATTGATCTGTTGCATTTTCTGGCAATGCAGGGTCTGGACGTTCTGGCTCGCATGGAAGCTATTCAGGAAGGAGCCGGTTGACATTACGGCGATTTATCGTCTGCAACACCGTTCATGATCTTGTTCCCTAAGCTCTGTCCCGGGAAAACCATTTTTGAACGGCGGGCTCTGCGCCAGAGGGGTCGATCATGACAGAGGCACCCGCATCCCCCTCGTCTGAACCATCCGTTCGTCCAACTTCATACGATGTTGCGAAAAGGGCGGGCGTCTCGCAATCAGCGGTCTCGCGCTGTTTCAGGCCGGGCTCGAGCATTTCCAAAAAAACCAAGGCCAAGGTTCTCAAGGCCGCGCGCGAATTGGGCTATTTCCCTAATGCCATGGCCTCCGGCTTGATGACCAGGCGCACGGGCATGGTCGCGGTCATCATTTCAAGTCTGACCAATCTCTATTATCCCGAAGTTCTCGCCGAAATTACCCAGCGACTGTCGGACAAAGGCGCGCGCGTCCTTCTCTTCGCGCTGAGAGCGGAGAGCGAAGTGGGCGAGATACTGGAGCAAGTCTGGCGGTATCGTGTCGACGGGGCGATCGTCGCGGCGCATCTTTCGCCCGAACAGATCCGTCAATTCGTTCGGCATGAAGTGCCGGTGGTCCTCTATAATCGCAGTGGAGGAGACGAACCGGTTTCCAGCGTAAGCTGCGATTCTTTCGGGGGTGAGAAGTTACTGGTCGACAAGATGGTCAAGGCCGGACACAGGTCCTTTGGCATTCTATCCGGCCCGCCGGATTCCTTTGTTGGTTGTGAACGCGTTCAAGCCGCGATCGATAGTCTCGCCGCTCATTCGCTCAATGCAGCTGTTGCATCGGGGAACTTCGATTATGCTAGTGGGCGATCGGGGCTTGCACAGCTGATTGAAGACGCGGGGGGGCAGCTCGATGCGGTTCTTTGTGCCAACGATCTGATGGCAATCGGCGCGCTGGACGAAGCCCGGGCGCGTGCGATTACAGTGCCAGACAATCTCTCGATCGTCGGGTTCGATGGCGTGGCCCCGGCCTCATGGGAGAGTTATCGCCTGACCACGATCCGTCAGCCGGTCCGCAGAATGAGCGCTGCCGCGGTCGAAATGATACTAGCCCGTATTGCCGATCCCTCGTGCCCCCCGGAAGCGCGCAATTTCGCCGGGTCATTGATCGAGGGTGCATCAGCCCGCCTCGCTTGAGAGGCCGAGCCTGTAAAATCGGTTCGCCGTATCGAAGAAAACCTGATGACGAAGTTCTGCCGGGACGATCGAGCGGACGGCTTCGAACATGTCGCGATATTCGTGGTAAAGGCTATCGACCGGAAAGTTCGAGCCCCACATTACCCGACGGCCGTCGAATATTTCAAGCACGGTTTCAACGATGGGTCTAAGGCTTTCCGCCGACCATTCGCGATCGAACATTCCGAGACCTGACAGCTTGCAAACGACAGACGGAATCTGTGCCATCGCCTTCAGGCCTTCGCGCCATCGAGCAAGCCCTGCCGCGTCCTGCGACCATGGTGAGCCGGCATGACATATTGCGACCGGCAGGCCTTGGGCAAATGAGAATACTTCGGCTGCGCGAAGCAGGTGGGGCGGTGTAAGCTGCAGATCGAACGAAAGATCCTGTTTGCGAAGGTAGCGCAGATTGTGCGCAAATTGAAGGTCGTCTAGGAGTGCGCGCCCCTCCGTGCCGGTATCCTCCGATGGATGGCGGCTGACTATGTGCCGAATGCCCCGCACTCGGCGGCTAGCGGCGAGATGATCTTCAATCACCTCCGCGGCGTTTGCCCTCGATAGATCGGCAAAAGCCACGATCGCGCTGGGCAGGCCAGTCGCGTCGGCTCGCTTTGCGAGCCACTGCGTTTCCTTAACCGCATGATCGAGCGTGGCGCCGACCTGGATATGAACGCTGCCTGCGATTGGAAGATCGGACCAGTCGCCGCGAAAGTCCTCGACATCGTAGTTGCGCTGAATGGGAGTCGGATCACCGAAGAAGCGCTTGACGCCTTTCGCTTTGAGCCAAGGGTAATCGACCACCGCCAGGTCCCAAAGGTGATGATGAGCATCGATGATCATTCGATGCTTCTTGCATGCGAATGCAAATCTTGGCAACACAGCGCCGTGGCGGGAGAGAATTCAGGAGGTGGTGTCACATCGGGCAAGCCGTTCGTACGCGTAGCGCGGACGGGCGATATCGATGACTTGCTCCGTCTGGCGATGGTGGGCGGAGACGGCCTTACCAACCTCCCGCCGAACCGCGCCAAACTGCAAGCCAAGCTTGAGGCAAGCGAAGAGGCGATCGCGTCGCCCGAGGCCCGGGAGGCGGGGGCCGCGATATTGCTGATGGTCGAGTATAAGGGGCGCATCGTAGGCACGTCCTGCGTGTTTCCGAAGGTCGGCGCTGAATGGCCGTTCTACAGCTATCGATTGACCCGCCAGGCCGCTCTGTCCACCGCCGTAGGCCGCCGCCATTCGCAGGTCCTTCTTAATCTGGTGAATGACTTCGATGGAGAATGCGAAGTCGGTGGTCTGTTCGTCGACCCCGACTGTCGCGGCATGGCGTTGGGCCAGCTCGCGGCGCGTGCGCGCTATCTATTCATCGCTTCTCATCGCGACTGGTTCGGCGAGAAGGTGATCGCCGAACTTCGTGGTTATCAGGACGCCAACGGTCAATCGCCGGTCTGGAACGCCATAGGCCGGCACTTTTACGACATGGATTTTAGCGAGGCGGATCGAACGGGCGCGCTCAAGGGCAACCAGTTCATCGCCGATCTCGGTCCGCGCTATCCGCTATATGTATCGCTGCTACCCAGAGCGGCGCAGGATGCGCTCGACAAGCCCCACGACGATGGACGCCCAGCCTTGCAAATGCTCCTTGCCGAAGGATTCAGGTCGGGCGAGTATGTCGACATATTTGATGGCGGTCCGACGCTGACGGCGGATATCGACGTGGTGCGAACGATCCGAAAAGCGAACCGCCTTACGTTCGAGGGGGCCGCGGATCGAGGAGAAACCCGGATTCTAGCCGCATCGAAGGAAGGCGCAAACTTCCGCGCCGCGTTCGGAGAATGCAATGATGCCGGAAACCTCGACAGGCCCACGGCCGAGGTGCTCGGTCTCGAACTCGGCGAAGACTATATCGCCGTGAATTGTTAGGAGCCTGTCGTGCCGCTGCCATTCAATCTTCCCGAACGACCGCAAACCACGCAGGTGCGTCGGCGCGACAATGCCGAGTTGTTGCGCGCCAAGGGGGAGCGAACGCAGCCTCTGGCGGGATACGAAGACCGCTTTACCGATATCGTCGATTACATCGTTCGCATCACCGACGAGATATGGATGAACCGGGCGGTCGGCAGCATTTACGATACGTATGACGCGAGTTGCACGATCTACTCGTCCTACGGCATTACCCGTTCGGTGGAGGAGGTCATTGCGGGGACCTTAGCGACCATCAACGCCTTTCCGGACGGCGAGATACATCACCTGAACGTCGCGTGGAGCGGTGATGAGGATGCCGGGTTCTATACCTCGCATCTGGGCCATAGCCGGTCGACCAATGTCGGGCGCACCGCGATGGGTCCGGCCAGCGGCAGGCGATCCTCGATCCGGTTTGCGGCGGACTGTATCAGCAAGGACAATCGTATTCACACTGAATGGCTGGTACGCGATGCGGGGGCCCAGGCGCGCCAGCTCGGTTTTGAGCCCCATGATGTTGCGCGCAAGCTGGCCGAAGGGACGCAGGCCGAGCTTGCGCTTGTTGCCCCTGAAACCCGTCTCGAGGGGCAGGCGCCCCGGCAACGGCTCGAGATCGGGAATGACACGATCGAGGGATGGGCGCGCCACCTCTTCCACGATCTATGGAATCTCAAACGCTTCGACTGGCTAGAGCGTGAATATGATCCGAGCGCCGTAGTTCACGCTGGAGGAGGCCGCGTCGCGCAGGGCTTGCGCAATATCGGAAGTCTGCTGATCCACCTGCAAACCGCGATCCCGGATGGCGTCTTGCGGGTCGAACACGTCTGTCACAACGAGGAGAGCGACGGCATTATTGTCGCCGTTCGCTGGATTTACGAAGGAACCAGCGCGCCAGGTGGTTTCCTTGGCGAATGTCCGCCCGGCAAAACCGTCTTCATGATGGGGATAAGTCATTTGCGCCTCTCCGACGAGGGTAAGATCGTCGAGGAATGGATGCTTTTCGACGAGATCGGCATTCTGACGCAGATCTACCGCCAATGTTAAGTCGCCCCCGATGACCGCCCGCGCGACCGTGCTGCTGCTGCCGGGCCATATGTGCGATGAGCGCATGTGGGCCGGCCTCGACCTTGCAACGGCCGGTGCGCGCATTGCAGCTCCGGTTCTCCAAGGTGCCACGATCGATGAAATGGCGGACCTTTGTTTGAAAGCCGGTTCGGGACCTCTCTTACCGGTCGGCTTCTCGATGGGTGGGATCGTTGCGCTGGCCATCGCCGCGCGAGCACCTGAGCGTCTGGTCGGGCTTGGTTTGCTCGACACCAATCCGTTTGCGGACGCGCCCGAACGGGCCGCTCAACGCCCAAGGCAGCAGGAGAAGGCACGCGCTGACGGCCTGTCCGAACTCGTCGCGGAGGAACTCAAGCCAAATTACCTCGCCCGGATAAATCGCGGTAACGCGAGGTTGCGGGCGGGAATTCAGGCGATGGCCGAGGATCTGGGTCCAGAAGTATTCGTCTCGCAAAGCGAAGCGCTGCGCATACGTCCCAGCTACAACCATGTGCTGGAGACGCTCGACTTCCCGGTTTTCGTCGCATGCGGCGCGGAAGACCGCCTTTGCACGCCCGCCCTGCACGCCGACTTCGCGAGCCGTATAGAGAACGCTCAGTTGCATGTCGTGGAAGGGGCGGGTCACATGCTTCCGATGGAACAGCCACACATTTTGTCGAAGCTTCTCAACCCATGGCTCGCCAGCGTCCTCGCACGAGAGGAAACCAAAGCATGATCCGGACGACGCATGTCGGCTCGCTTCCGAGAAGCAAGCCGGTGACCGACATCATCTTCGCCAAGGAACGCGGGGAGCGGGTCGACCTCAAGGAGGCTGATCGCATCCTCGCCCAAGCCGTCGAAGCCTGCGTTGCGAAACAGGTCAAGGTCGGCATTGATCAGGTTTCGGACGGGGAGATGAGCAAGATCTCCTATGCGACCTATATCTCCGAACGGATCAGCGGTTTCGAAGGCGACAGCCCGCGCCGTGCACCCGCGGACCTCGAGGCTTTTCCCAAATTCCTTGCGCGCCAGGCCGAGCGGGGCGGCACTCCCGAATACAGGCGCCCATGCTGCGTTGGCGAAGTTGGTTCGGTTAACCTGGCGCCGCTCGAAGACGATATTCAGCGATTCGATGAAGCCAAGGCAAAGCACGGGTCGCCCGAGGGCTTCATGAACGCCGCGTCTCCGGGCGTCATCGCGCTGTTCCAGCCGAACGAATACTACCACGACGAAGACGCCTATCTGGAAGCCGTCGCAGAAGCGATGCGGCCGGAATACGAGCAGATCGTCGATGCCGGACTTATGCTCCAACTCGACAGCCCCGACCTTGGCCTGGGACGACACATGATGTTCAAGAATCAAGAAGATTCCGAATACGTCAGAACCGTCGATCGCCATGTCGAGGTTCTGAACCATGCGCTTCGCAATATTTCAGCCGAAAAGCTTCGCATGCATGTGTGCTGGGGCAATTACGAAGGCCCCCATACGCACGATGTCGCGATGGAGACGATCCTGCCATCGATCATGAAAGCCAAACCTGCCGCGCTGCTGTTCGAAACGTCCAACCCGCGCCACCAGCACGATTACGAGGCCTTCGCGGATTTCGCTAAGTACATTCCTGAAGACAAGATGCTGATCCCCGGATGCATCGATACGACTACCAATTTCGTCGAGCACCCGCGCGTTGTCGCAAACCGCATAGGGCAATTCGTCAATATCGTTGGGAAGGACAGGGTAGTGGCTGGCACCGATTGCGGCTTTTCGACCTTCGCCGGCTTCGGGACGATCGACGAGGATATTGTCTGGGCCAAGTTGTCTTCGCTGGTCGAAGGCGCTGCAATCGCGAGCGCGCGGGTATGAATGGCGAGCGCTGGTCGGGCTTTGCCGCGAGGCTTCGGTCCGCAGAGCCGATCTTGGCAAGTTGGGTCAAGACCCCGCATCCGCACGTTGTCGAGGTGTTAGCCCGATCGGAGCTGGACGCGCTTGTGCTCGATGCAGAGCATGCGCCGTTTGGCCGCGAGGCTCTCGATGCCTGCATTCTCGCCGCGCGTGCAACCGATATGCCGGTTCTGGTTCGGCCCGCGGCGAACGATGCCGCGGCGATCCTGCAGGTTCTCGATGGCGGCGCGCTGGGTGTCGTCGTGCCTCACGTGCGCAGCGCGAAGGAGGCTGCTGCTGCGGTCAAAGCCTGTCGCTACGTGCCGGGCGGCAGGGGTTTTGCCGGAAGTACGCGCGCGGCTGGATATACAACCAGGGGCATGGCCGCGCATCGGGCGACGTCGGGCGAGCCGCTCGTGATCGCACAGGTCGAGGATGCCGAGGCGCTGCACGATCTTCCTGCGATCTGTTCGACCGACGGGCTCGATGGCGTCTTCGTGGGCCGGGCCGACCTTACCGTATCGCTCGAGGCTGCTACTCCCGATGACGAAGGAGTCATTGCAGCCGTCGAGGCCATATGTGCCGCTGCAACGAATGCCGGCCTTCCCGTCGGCATGTTTCTTGGACGAACCGGCGATACGGCCATGTGGCGCGAGCGCGGGGCGAGCTTCTTTTTCCTGCAATCCGATCAGGAATTCCTGCTCGCTGGCGCCAGGCGGCTGGTCGAAAGCGTCGAGCTCTAAGCCGGTCCGGCCAAGACGGCTTCCTCTTCAGCTTCGGCGACCCGCCGGGCTTCGAGGGTTTCGCGCGTGGTATCGTAGGTTTCTTTCGTCACGCGCAACATGCCGTAGAAGATGGCCGCGACGAGACCCGGAATGGTCGAAAGGACGAACGCACCCGCCAATGCCATGAGAACAGGTTCCGCGACCTCACCTACCCGCGCGTTGTCAGGAAAGGCGATGATAGTCAGCACCCAGCCCGCCAAGGCGGTGCCGATGGCCTGGTCGACCCGGGCAAACAGGGTTCTCGCCGCGTAGAGGATGCCTTCCTGTCTGAGCCCATACTTTACCTCGTTTTCGTCCGCGATGTCGGCAAGGGCCGAATAGACCGTTGTTGTCATCACGCTGTACGGTGCATGCTGGAGCACCGAGAACGCGATGAGGATATAGAGAAGACCCGGCGTTTCGGCGGTAAGTATGCCAAGATAGCCGAGCGCGAGCGGGAGGGCGGGGCCGATACTGTAGAGGATGACTGCGAACATGCCGGTCCATCTTTTGTCGAACCGGTCATGCAGGCGGGTCACCGCAAAAACCCCGAACAGGTAGCCTGCAAAGCTGCCGATCGCGAAGAAGCTGATCTGCGTGTTGTTGATCTGCCAAAAGAAGCTCGCAGAGTAGAACCACAACCCGGCGCGCACGCCCGTCATCAGGGACAGGAAAAACATGCCAATCAACAGGACGATATAGTTTCGGTTCGAACAGGCCCTGATGAAATCGCGGAAAAATTCGACCGGCCCGAATTTTGGTGTGTCAGGCGCGGCTTGGGGCAAGGAGGGGATGAACTTCGCGGTCGAGAGAGCCGAGATCGTGCAGAACAGGATGATCAGTGCTGCGAAACTGATGCCGAATTCATCATATCGCGATGGATCGAGCGCACCGTTGCTGAACTCCTCCGTTGTGCGAAAGAACCACGCGAAGGAAAGAACCCATCCCAGCGTATCCCCGACCCACAGGAAGAAGGTGTTGTAGGCCATGATGCGGGAACGGCCGAGATAATCGTCCGACAGTTCCCCGCCCAGCGCCATGTGCGGTGTGTGATAGAGCGACATACATTGCAGGAGGAGCACATTGAAGCTGGTGAGCCACACGAGCTGCCATGTTCCGGTCAGCGCTTCGGGCGGATTGAACAGAAAATAGAAACAGATCGCGCCCGGTAGTATCGAGCCAAACAGAAACGGATGTCGCCGGCCCAAACGGGTCCTGACGCGATCCGACCACGATCCTACCAGCGGATCGAAGACGGCGTTCACGATCATGCCGACAGCGAGCGCAATGCCAACATAGCTGGCCTCAATTCCGCGCACCTGGTTGTAGAAGATGAGCAGGAAGCTGGCCGTGGTCGTGTAGACGATGGCTTCGGCCGTGCTCCCCAGACCATAAGCAGCCTTGTCGAACGAGCTGAGCTTTGGTTTGGGCGCGCCCGCAATTACCGACAATCTAGTTCTCCCCGCCACTCGATTGACCGTAGTGCATTCGCATGCAAATGACCATACGCTGCGCGGGGGGTATATGGAAGCCAGTCCGAAAACCACCTTATTGACCCTTATCGATCGTCTCGGAGCCTCGCAGCCGGCTGAGATCGAGAAGGCTCTTTCAACCGCACTGGCAGAGGGCTGCGAGAGTTACTTCTATTTTCCCTTTGCTTCGGCCCGCGGCGTCATGAGCGCGGCGAAAGAATTCTGGATTCCGCTTCGCGAGGCCTTCCCGGACTACGAAGTTCGGCCTGCCATGGCGCTTGAGGGCGAGTATGAAGGCAGGCAGCATGCCAGCATGCTGGGTTTCCTCTCCGGCAACTTCCAGCGACCTTTCGTGAAGATCGACGCTACGAAGAAGCTCGCGCACCTGAGATTTGCGATAAACCTGGTGTTTGAAGCTGAAGGTGCCGTCGCGTGCTTCGTAATGTTCGACCTCCTCGAGCTGATGCGCGGAGCTGGACTGTATCCTTTACGGCCCATGCCCGGTTCGCCTGAACAATGGCTGTTCCCGCCAGCCGACCGTTCGAGCGGAATGCAGCACAGTAGCTCGCAAACTCTCGAAGTGGTTCGCGAGATGCAGGCGGGGCTTCCGGAGGGCCCTGCTATCGTGGACCGAGCCAGCGCGGCCGCGCACCATAGTCCCCATTGGTCGAAAAATATGAATTGGTTCGGCCCGGCCGGTATTGGCTCAAGTCGCGGAATGGAAGGGTTTCGAGACTCACACGGAGCCTTGTTTCTGAAAGCATTTCCCGACCGAAAAGGTATTTCGAGAGCGGAAAACGATGCGATCGCGCGTGCAGGACATTTCTGCGAGGTTGGCGACGGGGGATATGCCATGACAGCGGGTTGGCCCAACATGGAAGGCATTCATAGCGGCGGGCACTGGCTCGGGCTTCCTCCTACGGGCCGCCGCGTGCAAATGCGGGTAGCGGATTGGTATCGGCTCGACCGTACCGGACAAATCGCGGATAACTGGGTGCTGATCGACATCCCGCATATCCTCGATCAGATGGGCCTCGATATCTTCGCGGAACTTCCCTTCGTGATCGACCCGGAATTGCCGCGCCTGCCCTGACGAGCTTTTGCATCCGCGCGCAATTTTGTTGCACGACTGCAATGTTTGGCATTGCCGGACAACCCTCAAAGCCAGCGCTTGCAAAATGACTGCGCTTGCAATAAGTCATCGAATTGTCACGGGTAGGGAGAGGGCCATGAAAAATTTAAACCGTTTGAAATCCGCAGGATTGCTGTCGAGCGTAGCGGTGCTGGCGCTGCTTTCTCCAACGCACGGTCATGCACAAGACGCCGAAAGTGGCGATTATGAGGACGGGACGATCGAGTCCGGCGTCAATACCATCATCGTCACCGCACAGCGCCGCGAGGAAAACCTGCAAGATGTTCCGCTGTCCGTGACCGCGATTGGACGCGAGGAGATCCGCGAGAAGGAGATCAGCGACATCAGTCGTCTGGAGCAGGTGGTTCCCGGGCTGCGCCTCAATCGCACCGGATCGGCTCAGCGACCGGCCATTCGCGGTGTCTACACCGAGGCCATCGGACTCAATTCCGATCCCCGCATCGGCTTTTATATCGACGAGATCTACCAAGCTCGGCCGCAGCAATTGACGGCGGCACTGGTCGACCTCGAGCGGATCGAAGTGCAAAAAGGTCCGCAGGGTACCCTCTTCGGCCGCAACAGCTACGGTGGTAACATTGCTCTCACGACCGCCGATCCGGTCGATTATGTCGAGGGCGGAGCGGATCTGATCGTGGGTAATTACGATCGGATTCGCGCCGAAGGTTTCGTCAACCTTCCGGTATCGCAGGATATCGCACTACGCTTCGCGGGCGCGATCGAGCGCAGGGACGGCTTTTTGGAAAGCGTGGTCCGTCCGGAAGCCGACCTGCAGGATAAGGACGAGGATTTCATCCGCGGCAAGCTGCGCTGGTCGCCCTCGGCTCTCGATAATCGTCTCGAGGTGTTGCTTGCCGGCAGTTATTTTCAGCGTGGCGGCCAGGGCTTCAATGCCGTCAACGGCAAGGTGATCGGCGTCGCCGTCGATCCGTCATTGATCGTCGCGCCCGGCGGGTCGGTCGATTTCAATAACGAAACCTATACGTTTTTCGAGCGGGGCTCCGGGGCGGGCGGCTTCAACGGCCTCAATATCGGCACAGGCACGCTTTTCGATTTCACCAACGCATTGCGCGACGGCATTCCTGACGTGAACGGCGCGGATGTCGGCATTCCGATCGGCGGCCCCTATGCCAACGTCTACGATGCCGAACCATTCGAGGATCTCGAACAGCAGCAATTCAGCGCGGTCATCAACTACGACATCTCGGACGCGGTGCAGCTGCGTTCGATAACCTCGTACACTGATTTCAGCACGGTCGCCGGAGGGGACGGTGATGGCACGCCGCTTCCCCTTCAATACTTCGTTGCGGGAACCGAATCGGAAGTTTTCACGCAGGAATTGCAGATCCAGTCCACCGACGTGACGAGCCCGTTCCAGTATACGGTCGGTGCCTTCTATCTGAACGAAAAGGGTCGCGACGGAACCTCGTTCTATTATCTTAACCGGAATTACACGACTGATACGGCGGACGAACTCGGCCTGCCACGGTATTTCGGCGCCGGCGGGGGAATCGGCGGCTCCGCCTTCGAATGCCAGTTTAGCTTCACGACGCCCGATTCCTGCGCGCTGAACTTCACGCAAGGGAACCTGTTCGATTTTCGCACGGCAAACCAGGCCGAAACGGACTCCTACGCCATCTATGCGCAAGGCGCCTACGACCTGACCGAAAAGCTTACTTTGACGCTGGGCGGACGATATACGATCGACGACAAGTCGTTCAAAACAATCCTCCAGTCACCGGCCAACGGCACTCTGTTCGCTGGACAGTTCGCGGCGCAGGAGAACCTTCCGGGCGACAATGCGTATTACGCCGTCAACCCCTTCTTCAGCCTCGATTTCAACGAGACATGCGGGGGCTTCACTTCACAGGGTATTTCGACGGATCAGAGTGACGAGCCGGTAGCGGTTGTGCCGAACTACTTCTTTACGGTCTGCGAGGAGGAGCAATTCGACTTCTTCACGTTCCGCGCAGCAATCGATTACGATATCACGCCCGACAACCTGGTCTATGCGAGCTTCAACACCGGAGCGCATTCCGGCGGGTTCGGCGCCGGTGTGACGGCCGCAAATAACCCGGGGCGAATAACGACCTTCGACACCGAAAAGGTCGAGGCTTACGAGATCGGCACGAAGAACCGGTTTTTCGATGGCCGGCTGCAAGTAAACTTTGCAGCGTTCTACAACCGCTTCACCGACCTGCAGGAACAGGGCACACAGATCGTGACGATCGACGGGCAGGACCGGAATATCACAACGATCTTCAACGTCGGCGGACAGGATACGCCGGGGGCCGAACTGGACATTATCGCGACCCCCTTTCCGGGCCTGACGTTGAACGCCGCGGTCGTTTACCTTCGCGCGCGATACGATGAGTTCCCGCGCTTCGCGCCGCCGAACTTCATCTGCTTCTATATTTCCGAGCCATCGTGCGGCGACGGAGCTTTCCCGCCCACCGCTCCACAAAATTTCGGCGTCGGCGGGGGCTATTTCCCGAATGCGCAGACGAATCCGGACCTCTTCACCGGAACGGGTATTCCGGGCTTCGAATTTGCCTTCATTCCGGCCGATCGCCGCGTGCAGAACACGCCCGACTGGTCCGGGCAATTCGGCGCCACGTACGAGATCGACCTTGGCTCCAACGGGATCCTGGCCCCCGGCTTCAACACGCAGTGGACGGGATCCTACCTGCTGTCGCCGCTTGCCCCGAATATCGAGCAGGAAGGCTTTACCAAGACCGATGCGCGGATCACCTGGACTTCGGAAAGCGGAGCTTTCAGCGCGCAAGTCTTCGTGCTCAACATTGAAGACGAGGCGACCCTGGGGCGTATAACCGTGCGCTCCAACGCGGAGGTACAAGGGACATTTGCCGATCCGCGTACCTACGGTGTGCGAGTAGGGTATCGGTTCTAGATCTCAGGCAAAAATCGAAAGGCCGCCGAACCTGAGGGTCGGCGGCCTTTTTCGTATATGTTAGCGTTTGGCGCGATGGGCGGCAAAGTTCGGTGGTCGGACGATCAGTTGCCGCGCGTGGTGACAAATATCACTGCGTTTTCAAATGCCTTTAGATCGTGGCTCAAGGTCGGCGGCACGCTGAAGGTGTCACCTTTGCGCAGTTCGAGCGTTCCCTGATCGCTGTTAAGCTCAACCCGGCCTTCCTGAATGAAGACGACCTCGGGACATCGGGGTGCGCTACGATCGAGTTTCTCTCCTTCGCGTAGGGCTTCGCGTCGCAAGGTGAAGCCGTGGTCCCACGGGTACATGCCCTCGGAGCCGATCAGTTCGAGGGATCTCGAGGCTTCGTCCTTCTGACGCCAAACATACTGCTCGGCCTTTTCGCTGGTGATACGGGCCATGCGCGCAAGTTCGGCTTCTTCCGGAGGCGGCATCACCATTGCTCCAGCCGGAACCTTCTCGCCTTTTTCAGTATCGACCAGCATACCATTTTCTAGGAGCACGAGGCCATGGTCCTTGGCGAGCTCGAAAACCGTGGGAGCCCAGGTCACACGGCCCGGATCGTCCTTCCCCAGCACCGCGTAGAGATAGCCCACCTCCATGCCGATATTGGTAAAACCTCGGAAGACGTTCGTGGGTATCGAAACGACGTCTCCTTCGCTCAGGACAACTTGGGCATCATCGCCGTGTTCTCCGAAGTCGAAACGCCAAGTTCCGGTATGCACGACGAAAACCTCTGCGGTTTTGTGACTGTGCTGGGAATTGACGCAACCTGGCGGTTGTCGCGCGCCCCCGATGTTGAAACCGTGAGGTTCTGCAATATGGACGAACTGGTCCGGATTTTCGGACACGCCCGGACCGATGATGGTGAAATTCTCCTTCGCTTCGGAACCCGGGGTACGCGTGTCGACGAACGCATTGTAGCATGGAACAAGATCGGCGTAGCGAACCACGCGCTGCTCCAGGCCATCGCCCTCTTCGATGTTCCTTTTCCGGCTTTTTGCCACCATTGAGTCTCTCCCGTTCTCCCTTTCTCTATTGTGTTTTTTTGCATACGCAGTCAATACATTGCTATCGGAGATAGCAGTTCTCGAATGGAAGGGAGAGTGCTGGTGGCTAGATGGCTTAAAAGAGGCGCAGCGATCGAGGACCGGGCCGATGCTGACCGCAAGGTTCGGGAAACTGTCGAACGTGCGCTCGAGGATATCGAGAAACGCGGTGACGCGGCCATTCGGGAAATGTCCAACACCTTCGATAAATGGGATCGCGACGACTACCGCCTGAGCGACAGTGAAATCGCTCGATGCGTGGACAGTCTCACCGCGCAGGAGCGCAAGGATATAGAATTCGCGCAGCAGCAGGTTCGCAATTTCGCGCAGATCCAGCGCGAGAGCATGAAAGACGTCGAGGTTGAAACCATCCCCGGCGTCGTCCTAGGTCACAAAAATATCCCGCTCAATTCCGCCGGATGTTACGTTCCCGGGGGGAAATACCCGCTCCTTGCTTCGGCTCATATGAGCGTTATAACCGCGAAGGTTGCCGGCGTGCCGCGTGTGATCACCTGCGCACCGCCCTTCAAAGGCAAGCCAGCGGAAAAGATCGTGGCCGCGCAGGCGATGGCAGGAGCGGATGCGATCTATGCGCTGGGCGGCATCCAGGCGATCGGCGCTATGGCGCTCGGCACCGAGACGATCGATCCGGTCGATATTCTTGTGGGACCCGGCAATGCCTTCGTCGCCGAAGCCAAGCGTCAGCTGTTTGGCCGGGTCGGCATCGACCTTTTTGCCGGCCCGACTGAAACCATGGTGATTGCAGACGAAACCGTCGATGGTGAGATTTGCGCGACCGATTTGCTGGGTCAGGCGGAACACGGACCCGAAAGCCCGGCTATCCTTATTACGAATTCCGAAAAACTGGCCCGCGACACGATGCGGGAAGTCGAGCGGCTGCTCGAAATCCTGCCAACGGCCGATCATGCCCGGCCCGCCTGGGAGAATTTCGGAGAGGTGGTTGTTTGCGACAGCTACGAAGAGATGTGTTCGGTCGCTGATGAATATGCGAACGAGCATGTTCAGGTAATGACAGAAGATCCCGACTACTTTCTCGACAAAATGACGAACTACGGGGCGCTATTTCTGGGACCGCGAACCAATGTCAGTTATGGTGACAAGGTGATCGGCACGAACCATACTCTTCCGACCAAGAAAGCGGCGCGCTATACTGGAGGCTTATGGGTCGGAAAGTTCCTCAAGACCTGCACCTATCAGCGCGTCCTGACCGACGAGGCGACGGCCCTGGTTGGGCAATATTGTAGCCGACTGTGTGCCATGGAAGGCTTCGCGGGTCACGGGGAGCAAGCAAATATCCGCGTCCGGCGTTACGGCGGGCGCAATATTCCCTATGCGGGCGCTGCTGACCCTACGCCTGAAACGGCAGCTTGAATTCACCTGTCTTGTCGATCGATCTGCCTCGCATTCCCAACTCGCGACTAAATGGGCGCCGTGCGCTGGTGACAGGCGCCGGGCGAGGGATTGGCCTCTCTTGTGCAGCGGCTCTGGCAGAGGCGGGGGCGCACGTGGTTTTGGTCGCTCGCAATCATGACGAAATCGAGGAGGTAGCACGCACCATTTGCGAGCGAGGCGAAAGTGCGGAGGCGCGGGTTCTCGATATCAGCGACTTGGCGGCGGTCAGGACTTTCTTCGACGAGCAGGATGGCTTTGATATTCTCGTCAACAATGCCGGGACGAACCGGCCGAAGCCGATGATCGAGGTCAAAGAGGACGATTACGACGCGGTGCTCGACCTCAATGTCAAAAGCCTCTTCTTCGTCTCGCAATTGTGCGCTCGAAGAATGATCGCGGAGAAGCGCCGGGGCAGCCTCATCCACATGAGTAGCCAGATGGGGCATGTCGGCGGGCCCGACCGCTCGCTGTACTGCGCCTCGAAATGGGCGGTCGAAGGTCTGAACAAGGCGCTTGCACTCGATCTGGCTCCGCATGGCATACGCTCGAACACGATTGCCCCGACCTTCATAGAAACTCCCATGACGAAGCCGTTCTTCGAGGACGAGGCCTTCAAAGCCAGCGTGCTCGAGAAGATCAAGCTCGGGCGGCTAGGAACGGTCAAAGATCTGATGGGCGCGGTGGTTTTCCTCGCTTCCGATGCGTCAGCAATGATGACCGGAAGCAGTCTTGTGATCGACGGTGGTTGGACCGTAGACTAGGCAGTGTCTGTTTTGCGGCGGTGGGTTTCGGGCAGCATGAACCACAAGACTGCGCCGATGGCGAACCCGACGACGGCAAGCGACATGGCGGTTCCGAGGCCGAACGAGGCCGCGATCTCGCCCGTTACCAGGGGGGCCGTCATTGAGACGACGCGACCCCAGTTGAATATCGACATGGCTGACGACCGGACGCGCGTCGGGTACATCTCGGAAATCCATGGAGCCCACGCGACCGACGCGGTCATGGTGAAACCCCACGCGAAACCAAAAATGGCAAAGGACGTCGGTGTCTCGGCAAGGGTCAAATAGGCCCAGATTGCAGATGCGCCGACAGCGAAACCGATGCCGACGGGTTTGCGCCCGTAGCGATCGCTGAACCAGCCCCAGAAGAAACCCCCGATCAGCGCGCCAGTAAACTGCAACGAGATGATATGGCCGATGGTTTCGGGACCAAAGCCGCGTTCGTTCTGCAGATAGGTCGTCGTCCATCCGGCAAAGGCTTGATAGGCAAAGAAGTTGAGCGAAACGAGCAGGAAGAGTAACCAGGTGTTGCGGCGCAGAACGGGCGAAAAGAGTTCGAGCAGGGGCAGTTGCGCGCTCGCTTCTTCATTGGGGTCTGTCCCCCACGGGATCATCCGCCTGTCGTCCGGCACCAGCCACAAGATCAACGGGGAGAGCAGTAGCGCCGGAACGGATCCAATCAGCAGCAAGATTTCCCAGTCCGGACGCTCGGCGTAAAATCCGTAAGCGAACCCAAGTGCAATCACCGACAGATTGTAGGTGCCTTGGCCGACACTAGTCAGTTTGGCGCGGACGCGGCCCGAGAACAGTCCCATATACATGGCGATAAGCACGGGGAAGTTGGCCCCGAGGAACAGGCCGAGGATGAAGCGTTGCGCCATAAGTTCGATATACGAACCGACGAATGCGCCCGCTGCTGCGGCTGCGGCGGTACCCAGAACGATGGCGAAGAGGACGGGCCTCCTGCCAAACCGATCAGCCAAGGCTCCGAAACCGATCGCACCTATGAGGGCTCCCAGGCTCTGCGCGGTATAGGCGGAACCGGCTTGGGTCAGCGTGAGGCCAAGTTCCTCCCGGATTTGCGGGCGCAGGACATCGACGGTGTTCCAGGACCATCCGTAGAAAAACTCGAACACCATGAGAAGGATGAACGCGATCGCCCGCCGCGAGAGTGGTATGTCCTCCGCCCGAATACGATCGGCAAATGCTTTCACGGTGCAATTCCCTCAAGCTCGATGCCAAGCTTCCGGCAGGCAAGCCGCGCGGCGACGCTGTCCAGTGCCGCATGTCCGACCGATTTGAAGACGGTCACCGTTTCCTCTCCGCGCTCGAAACCGCCCAATACCATCTCGGAAATGAGCCTCACTTGTGATCTCTCCAGCGTGCCGGATGCGATCGGGTCGATGAGGTCGCCCGTCTCGTTCAGGGCATCGGACGTGTCTGCGAACACCTGCGCGCGTTGCATAAGCGCGTCGTCGCCTTCGCGCATGTCGGGTCGAAAGCTGCCGACCAGATCGACATGCGCACCTGCTTTGACGTGCATACCGGAAACGATCGGTTCTCGGGAGGCGGTGGCAGAGGACATGATATCTGCATCGCCGATTGCCAGTTTCCGCGACTGCGCTGTATCGACCGCGCAGTTCAGATCGCGGAGACGCTTAGCCATATCGGCGGCGGCCTCTTCGCGGCGCGCCCAGATCGTCAATCGTTCGATTGGCATGGCGGAAATATAAGCACGCGCTTGCGCCTCAGCCTGTCGGCCCGATCCCAGGACAAGGAGGTGCCCGCCCGAAACGCCAAGCGCCTGCGCCGCGTGAACCGACGCGGCAGCAGTGCGAAGCGCTGTTAGTGCGTGTGCTTCCAAGATCGCGATCGGTTGCCCGAACGCGTCGATGACGGCGAGTTGGCTATTGAGCCGGTTTCGATCCCCTCTGCTTACCGAGACGATCTTCACGACTGCTACGCCGTCCCTGTCCAGCGCGGGCATGGCGAGGGTGGTCAGCGTTTCCGTTCCGATAGCGAGTTCCGCAACAGCGCGGGTGCCAGCCGCAATCTGGTCTGAAAAAGCCTCGCCGATCACGGACAACATTTCGTCAGGGGTGACGGCGCGAGCCACCTCCGCTTCCGTTACAAAAATCGGTCGGTTGGCCATCATGCCTTAATCAAACCCGAAGAATTGACTTCGCAGTCATAATGAGTATCTCATCTCGCGCAAGTGACAGTACGCGCTCGCCTTTTTTCCATTTTCGGATGCCGGCTGCACCGCGTGTTGGCCTTGGTGCTGGTTGCGGGGGCGCTTACGTCGTGCACTGACGGGTCGGTCACCCCAGCACGCGGTATTCCGGCATTCGAAACCGTCCCACACGGCGAACCGAGCTTCTTCGTGACCAGCCGCGGATTGGACGGCGGTGATCTTGGCGGACTGGAAGGGGCGGATGCGCATTGCCGCGCCCTCGCAAGCGAAGCGGGACTAGGCGCGCGCGACTGGCGCGCCTATCTCAGCACGCAGGCTCTTCCCGGCGCTCCTGCCATCAATGCGAGGGATCGCATCGGCGAGGGACCATGGTTCAATGTCGAGAATATCCGTATCGCGATAAATCAGGCGCATCTGCACGGCGATACGCTCGACCTCGCGCGGGAGGGCAACCTGGTCAGTCAGGGTTCGGCCTTGACCGAAGCCGGCGAACGCACCGGCGGGAAGGGCGACCCGGTCCTGCGCCATGATATCCTCACCGGCTCGCGGGTCGACGGGCGCGCTTACGGCAACGAGTTCGACCGAACCTGCCGCAACTGGACGTATTCCGGAGAAGATGGCAGCGCACAGGTCGGCCATTCGGATCGAGATACGATCGGCCTCAGCATCTCGTGGAATTCGGCCCACCAGACGATCGGTTGCACCAGTAAGAAACTGCAGGCGACCGGTGGCGACGGTCTGTTCTATTGCTTTGCCGCCGATCCGGCGCGTTACATCGAGACACCGGAACGGGCGGAATAGGACTGCTCGAGCATCATGGCGCAGCGCAGCGATACACCTTTGCTTCCTCACATAAGCAGGCGGGATTTTTGCAACGGAGTGCTGGTTGGTGCAGGCGCGGGCCTTCTGGGCGCGTGCGACGGTGCCAATCCTGTGTCCCATGTAGCGTACTCTGCGCGACCCGCATGGGACGGCCCCAGCGGGATCGGCGAATATGCCGGCTCCAACGGCAATACGTGGCATACGATGCAAGCGGGCCATGCGATCCGGGATGGCGAATATCATGGCGACCGGATCCCTTCGGGCCGCGGCGAGCATTACGATCTCGTTGTCGTAGGGGGTGGCTTCGGCGGTCTTGGGGCGCTTAACGCCTTTCGCAAGGAGCGCCCCGAGGGCAAGGCGTTGCTGCTCGACAATCACAAGATTTTCGGAGGTTACGCGAAAGCCAATCAATTCGAGGTCGATGGCTACAAAATAGAAGGCGCGCAGGCATCGCTGAACTTTATCGCGCCGCAAACGCCCGAAGAGGACGCATGGGCCGTATGGAATGATCTCGGCCTGCCGCGTTCGTTCGAATTCGCCAGTCGCGAAGACGATGCTTCGGACACGGTTTTTGCCGCTTCGAGCAGCGGGCCCCTCTACGTGGGAGAGCAGAGCGCCACGACTGGCTATCATTTCGGAGACGAGCGGTTCGTGATCGACATGTGGCGTGACGATCTTGCGCGCGCGCCATTTTCAAACGAGACTAAGCGAGCGCTCCTATCGTTGCGAGACCGCAAACGCCTCGGCACGCCGGAGGGCCGGGAGGCGCGCCGGCTCGACTCGATGACCTTCGCCGAATTTGCGAGCGAGGAATTTGGAGCGACGCCCGAAGCGCTCGAATTCGTCACCAAGGGCATGTGCATAACGGGGCCACAGATTTCCGCCTATGGTGCGCGAGCACTTCCGGGACTCGAGCGCTATCCCGAGGGCAGTCCGGGCGCGCAGTTCGCCGAGCGTTTCGTCAGTTTTCCGGCGGGAAATACGGTTCTTGCGCGCGGATTGGCGAAGCTCGCCGTCCCTGAAGCCTTTGGGGACGGTGGCGCGGCGCGCAGCTACGGGGATCTGGACCAGTCTTTACTCGATCGTCCGGCGAATGCGATCCGCATTCGCAGCGGTGCGACGGTGTATCGCGTCGCCAATCGAGCCGATGGCGCAGTCGATATCGCCTACGAGAAGGATGGCGAGGAGCGCGCGGTGACAGCCGACGGCGTGGTCCTGGCGATCGGCGCATGGGTCGCCAAGCATATCCTGGCCGACATCGAATCCGAGCGATACGCCGCGCTGTCGCGCTATCATTATTCGCCGATACTCATGGTCAACATCGCCCTTCGCAACTGGCGTTTCCTGGACAAGCTTGGCATTTCGGCGGCGCGGTGGTTCAAGGGCCTCGGCTTTTACGCCAGTATCCGTAAACCAATGGTCTGGGGAGGGGAGGCTCTCGCTCCTTTCCATCCTGACAAGCCGATCGTGATGACGCTCTATGCGCCTTTCCCGATGGCCGACCTCCCGCTCCAAGCTCAGGGCGCTGCTGCGCGCATGAAGATGTTTGAGACGCTCTTCGCCGAATACGAGGCGGCAATCCTCGAGCAGCTGATGGAAATGTTCGGCCCCGCCGGTTTCGATATTCGGCGCGACGTGGCGGGCATCGTGCTCAACCGCTGGGGACATGGCTTCGTGACGCCGCCGCCCGGTTTCTTCTTCGCAAAGAAGGGCGAAACCGCGCCGGTCGACATCATGCGGATACCGCATGGTCGCATAGCTTTTGGTCAGAATGGCCTTGAAAGCTGGGCCGGGGCGGTGGCAGCTGGCGAACGGGCCGTGCGACAATTGCTCGATGCTTGACTGCTAATGCAAAAGCGTTACCCGTTAAAGGATGATGAGATGGAGGCGGGGCGGATGAAATGGGACCAGGATCCCGAGGTGCTTTCGCCTGTCGGGCGGCCTATAGGCGAACAACTGGAAACCGGCCCGCCGCGCCAGAAGCTCGAGGGCTTCGAGCCGGTTTATCGCGATATCATCGATTATATAGCCCGCTGCACGCACCGCATCTGGGAAGAGAAGAATATCGGCCTGTGCCGTACGCATTACAGCAATGATTGCGTCATGCACACGCTCGCCGGACCCTCGGTCGGCGCGGAAGTCGTAACCCAGAACACAGTCGGGGCGCTTTCCAGCTATGCCGATCGCATCGTGATTGCTGAAGACATTATCTGGAGCGAGGATGCTCCGGGTGAATATTACAGTTCGCACCGCATCACGAGCCGCGCGACCCATTTCGGCGATGAACCGATGGTCGGCCCGGCCACCATGCGCAGCACCGGGGTCGCGACGATCGCCGACTGCAAAGTTATCGCAAACAAGATCGTCGAGGAATGGCTGGTGCGCGACAACAGCACCGCGCTCTGGCAGATCGGGGCCGATCCGAAGGCGATTGCCAGAAAGCTCGCCGAAGCCGACCGCGAAGGCGATCAGGCGCGTCATGGCTGGCGAGAAGAAGCCATCGCCGCGACGAGAGAGTTGGACGATGTCGATATTTCCCGGGACAATCCGGCGATACCGCTCGCACGGATGCTGAGACAGGGCTTTGCCGACGACCTCTATGGCGAGGCAGCGGCGATGCTGTCTCCCTCGGTCGAAGTGCGCTGGCCTTCGCGCAGGCACGGTTTCGGTCGCGGTTTCTGGATCGGATGCCTGATGCAGATCTCGAACGCGATGCACGATCGCGCCTTTCGCTGTGAGCACGTCGCCGCCCGGCCACTGCCCCACGGAGATACGGCTGTCGCCATTCGCTGGTCCCTCGCCGGAACGCACAGGGGGGCAGGCGTCTGGGGGGAAGCGAGCGGCAGGGAGCTATACCTGCTCGCCGTGTCGCATTATCGGCTGCGAGCGGGAATCGTCGTCGAGGAGGCGACCGTCTTCGACGAGGTTTCGGTATTGCGGCAGATCTTCGGAGGGCTTGGCGCATGAGCGGCCTTGCCAATCTCGAAACGCTCGCGCGCGGAAACCGACCGGAAAATGCTGGTCTGCTGGGCACGGCCAAACTGTCTTGGTCGCGCGTCGATCGGCTGAGTGAAGAGGACATTCTCGCGGTCTTTGCGCGCCATCCCTTCGATGCGGATGAAAATGCGCTCAAGATCGAAACGGAAATGGGCGCGGCAATCGTGAGCGATAGGGGCGCGTTGATTGCCGATTTGTATGGAGGAAGGATCGGCCGTCTTTGGCGGATCGGTGACGAAAGGGAGGAGGAGCGGGAACCCGTCCTTCATGTCGCTTTCGACACGGATATGGACCAGGGGCGGACCACGTCGGTTCATTTCAGGCCTGAAGATCATCCGGAATTGCCGCCTGAAAGGCACGAGATGATTCTTGGACTCGTTCAGGAGTTGGTCGATGAACAGCGCAAGGCCGGCGCGTTGCGCGTACGCGCCTTTGTGGTTCGCGCATTCGGCGAGGGACGAGGTGCGGCGGCACTAGTGTCGCTGTTCTCGCTCAGCAGCACCGGGCAGCGCTCCGCCAATATGGACTACGCCGTTGTCGCGTCCGATACCCATGAACGTAAATTTGCGGTGGTAGCGAAGGGCGGCTCGGGCGACTGGACGCCGCGTCTATAGGTCTGTCCAGGGCTCAAGAATGTCGACGCGAAGGGCAATCGAAAGCGCTCGGTAAAACGTCGGCGGTCTTCAAAGTTGTTTCGGGCGAAGTTTGTTCGCGCCAACGGTTCGCCAATTTCCAATGCTGTGCGCTGCTTCGATCCCATAAAGGGCGGTAGAATATCGTGCGGGTCCTCGGTTGCGATATCGAAGACCGGTTAAGCTTGATCACGCCCCCCCCCGGGGATTTGAATTGGTTGGTGCTGCACTGCTTTCCCGACACGATAGCCCAGAACCAGGCTGTTTGGAGTCAGCTCCGCTGAAGACCCTTTCACTCCTGCGCTCCCTTCTTCCACATCGCTCGCGGAATACTCTTGTAGCGACAGTCCCGATGCAACCCATTCAGGAAATAAAAGACTATATCGAATGCGAGTCCTAGTTTAGGAAACGCAGGGACAGACGCATACCAAAATGTGCCAAATCAAGTGTTTACCGTTCTAATTCGAGTCCTTTTCTGGCATCATCTACCCTTCGTTATTCGCCCTGTAAGCAGCTTCTCGTCATCCGCATCTTTCGGCAGCGAAGAGGGTCAATCGCTCGCCGGCCGCTTCGTTGCGGGCGGCGGTTGCGCGGGCGGCGCGTTCGATGATGTCGCAGGGCATGGGAGCGGCGTCGGCGAGCGCGCCTGTGATGATGTCGACGAAAGTCTGGGGCGGCAGCAGTTGCACCCCTCTTTGAAGGAAGGGCGCGTGCCAGCGCGGCGAGGCGCGCAAGAGATCGATCATGGTAGCGCGCGCCAATTGAGCGTCGTTATCGAACAGGGTCGGCCCGAGAGCGCGCAGCATGTCGCTCGATTCGGGCGAGAGCAACAGCAACGCGGTATATCGCCGCACGGCCTCTTCGTCGGCTCCGCCGGCGATCGCCAGCCGCAACATGGCTTCCTGCGATGCCCGGTCGCGCCAGCCGCGCTGCGCGGCAGCCTGAATGGTTTGCGAGCCGCCTACAAGATCCCCGGAGGCAAATTGCGCCTGCGCCAGTAGCCGCAGATGTTCGGCCGGCAGGGGGCGCTGGCGAACGAGGTTGCGGGATCGCTCCAACGCCAGATCGGCATCGCCCGCGCGTAGGGCTTCGCGCGCTCCGACTTGCAGCGCAATACTGCGCAGCGGCGAAGGAATGGCCGTTGCGAGCGCCGGGCTCTCGAAGCTTCGACGGTCGAGTTGCAACGCGGCGGTGCCGAGTGCCACCGTCGCGATCAGCGCCCACCAGACGATCCGCCCGATCATCGCGTGGCCTCGAGCCGCTCGAAGCCGAAGCGGGTCAGGAGCAGGAGACCCACTGCTGCGCCGGCAAACATGGCAAGATTGCGCAGCGGGTAATCGGTGATCGATTGCAGAGCGATGGCCAGCAGGATTGCGCTGCCGCTCCAGGCGATCCAGCGGCCCGGCGCCCGCCGTGCGTACCAGCTCGCCCAGGCGATAAACACCAGCCAGGCGAGTACCAATGCGGCGCCTGCGAAGCCCGCCTCGATCACGATCTCGATATAGTCGTTATGCGCCCGCCCGGCGCGACGCTGCGTCAGGTTCTCGAGCGATTCGTCGAGTTGGAAGACTTCGTCGAACGTGCCCATGCCCGATCCGGCGGGCCAGTATTTGTCCGCACTGTAAGTCGCATCGTCCCAGATATAGGCCCGCGCATCGACACGGTCGGTAGCGAAACGTGCCGCAAGGTCGCCGATGCGCCCCGGCGCGGCGAAGGCCAGACCCGCGGCGAGAACGGCGAAAAGCGCGGCTGCGCTGAGAGCGATCGCGATCCCCCGCCCGCGTCGCTCCTTTTCGCGCGGCTTGCTCCACCACACATGGCCGAGCCGGACCGCGTATAGCGAGACGGGGATGAGCGCGAGAACACTGGACGTGCGCGAGCGCGTCAACAGCACCCCGACGATCAGCAGCGCGCCAAGCACGAGACGGACGAACAGGCTCGCGCGGGCAAGGCGGGTGGGCAGCGGCAACAACAAAGCGAGCGCCAGACAGGCGACGAGGAACAGGCCGGTCGAATTGCGATTGGCGAATGTGCCGAACAGAACGCCGGGCATCTCTATCTCAGGATAGAGCAATGCCTGTTCGCCGTTCGAGAGCACCTGAAGCGTGCCCCATCCGACATTGACAAGGCCAAGTGCTGCCACCGCCCAGCCGAGGGTAATGAGGTCGCTCTGACGCAGGCTCCAGCCGGGGACGAGGATCGCCAGCGGGACCAGCAGCGCGCTCGCTGCGATCAGCGTGCGGTGCGGATCAATGCTTAGCGGCATCCAGGCGGTGCCGCCCGTCAGAACGTGCGACTGTTCGACCGCTTCGCGTGCCGGAAGCAGCGTCCAGGCGGGGGGAGGGAGCGGGACCGCTTGAAGAAGCGGCAGGAGCAGCGACAGTACGATCAGGACGGCGAGGGTGCGGGGCAGGGCTTTCCACCCGGATGCGAAGGAGCCTGCGAGCGCTGCCATCACCGTAAGTGCGGCCAGCTGAACGGTCAGATTGGCGAGCGGGTATTTGGATCCCCCGCCGCCGAACAGCACAGCCACGGCTACCAGTGCGATTACGGCGATCGCAGGTTTCGACATGCGCATCATGCGCCGATCACCGGCCCTGCTCGTTCGCCGCGTAACCGCGTTTCATAACTTCATCCTGAGTAAGCGCGGTCCGGCGCCGATTGTCCTATGGCCTCGTGCTTGCACGAGGGAGGAAGTGACGCAAAGAAAAAGCGCCCGGGAGACGCTCCCGCGCGCTTTCCGTAAATCTATGATCCCGTTCGCCCGGCGAAGGATACCGTCAGGTGCCCGGCGACTGATCGGGATCGGGTGCGGGATCGTTATTCTCGTCATCCGTAACGACGACCACTGTTGCGATGACCGCTGCGGTAGCGGCGGCGGCTGCGAACAGGAGTCCGATAGGAACGCCCACCACGCCTTCACCTTCGGCATCGCGGCCAAGACCCGGCTCGACCGACCCCCCGCTGACGAAAACAGGCGCGTTCTCGCTAGCACGCGTATTGTCGTTCGCGCGGGTGTTTGCGCTCGCCGCGATCGGCGCGAATGCCATGCCGGCGGCCCCAGCCGTCAGCAGCAATTTCGACATGATGTGGCGCATGAAACTTATCCTTCTAACTCAAAACTTTGGGTATCTGTTTACCGCAATGCCGCATTTTACGCAAGCATCGGTTCTGGAAAGGTAAACGGGCAGGACGCACCATTGATCCCGGAAAGCCACGCGTCGATGCGGTGGTCAACGGTCGATGCGGGTGGTCACGGGGCGTGCATGTCAACTGGCGCCTGCTTCACCCGGCGCGTCTCTCGATTCTCCCAGCAACAATTCGTAGCGGGCAATATCGCCGCCAGTCACCACTTCGCCGTCGCAGACCAACCAAGCATGGGCGCCGAATTCGCCACCGGCCGGCTTTTCCACGCCGAGATGGATGATTCCGGCGCTGCCATGCGAGGCGAGCCAGTCCTGAGCTGCGATCGCCTGAACAAGGCAGTCGCTGCGCCACGGCAGACGCCGCGCGATACGGGGGAGAACGAACGCGATGCGCGCGCGCTCCTGCGATATGGCGCCTTCACCGCCGGCTTTCGCCCGGTCAGCCGCCGCCTCGTTGCGCGCAAGGATTGTCTGCGCATCGACCCGGCGAAAGGTCCAGCGTGCCCTGGCAAGACTGGCCAGCGCGCGAACGCCATAGGCAAAAAGCCAGGGCGCATCACGCCAGCCAGGCGCGCCTTTTCGCTTGAATGCCTGCGATGTTTGCATGAAGGCGTGTTCTCTTTTCCCGCAACGCGCCCCGCCGAGGGGTTTACGCGCCATGCCATAGCGACGGCCGCTGTGCCAAGCGCTAGGGCTGCGGCGCAGAAGTAGTGAGCGGGACCGGGAAAGGCGAGGATAATTGGCGGCGATCGGGGCCATTTTCGAGCCGGGCGGGGACATGGCAACGCTGCGCGAGCGCCTGACCGAGTCGCTCGGCCGGTTTCCGCACGATGTCGAGCGGATCTGGTCGAACGAAACGATGATGGTCGCCGGCTGCCTTAACCATACCCATGGCGGCGAACCCGGCTTTGCCATCAGCGCGGATGGCAAGGTCGCGGCGATCCTGGACGGCTATTTGATGAACCCGGACGAGTTGGTGACCGACCTCGAAGCGCGGGGCGTCGTCCTCGACCTACCCGGCGACGCGCAGATCGCGCTGCGAGCCTACGAAGCCTGGGGCGAGGATTGCGCCAGGCGGATGCTTGGCGAATTCGCTCTTATTATTGGCGATGGGCGGCAGGGGCAGTTGTTCCTTGCGCGCGACCATATCGGGTTCTTCCCGCTCTATTATCGCATGGAAGGCAAACGGCTGATTGTAGCCTCGGACTTCGCGACCATCACGGCGCTCAGCCAAACGCCGCCGCGCCCCGATCCCATGTTCCTGGCGCAGACCATCACCAACCGCTGGTATTTGCGCGAGGCGACGCCGTGGCGAGGGGTCAAGCGGCTGGTCCGCGCGCATGTCGCACATTACGCCGGGCGGAGCCTTGAAACCCAGCGATACTGGACGCCGCCGACCGAGGTCTCGATCCGCTATCGCCGCGACGAGGATTATGCCGAACATTACCGCGAGCTGCTGATCGAATGCGTGAAAAGATGCGGGCGCTCGGACCACCGTGTTGCGGTGGCCTTGAGCGGGGGACTCGACAGCTCCGCAATCTTCTCGATCGCGCATCTGTTGGATCAGCGGGACGAATGGCCTGCACCGGGCTTTGCCGCCTACACCCTCGCCGCGCGCGAGGGCGAGAACGCCTATGAGCTGCCTTATGCCCGCGCCGCCGCCGCCTTTTGCGGAGCGCCGCTGGCAGAAGTGCCGCTCTTCGATCCGGACATCGACTGGTATACGAAGGATGCGCGCTGGCACCGCGATCTGCCGATACCCTCGAATGGGGCGATGATGCTCGACATGGAGCGCCGGATGGTCGCGGATGGCTGCCGTGTCGTTCTCAATGGCAGCGGCGGGGACGAATGGCTGCAGGGGCCGAGCCACTATCTCGCCGAACATCTGCGCGCGGGAGAGTTTGACGGATTCTTTCGCGCGTTGAGTGAGGACGCCGGCGCGGATGGCTGGCCGCGGTCGCTGCGCCGAGCGGTTCACCAATCGGCGGCGGAATATGCGCCGCGATGGCTGAGAGCGCCGCTGCGCAAGGCTTTGCGCGCCCGGCGGCGTCGGCGCGATGCGGCGATGTCATGGTTGCGGCCCGAATGGCGTGAGGCGCTCGGCGAAGCGCAGGAGACCTTCGAGGCCTCGCTTCCGGACAATCCACTCGCGTGGTCGAAGGTCAATCTCGCCACCACGCCTTTTGGTGACCTCGCGCATCAGATGATGGGGCGGCAGCGGGCGAAGATCGGTCTGCACTCGCGCCACCCGATGCTGTCGCGCGCCTTCATCGAGTTTTCCGCGCGCACGCCTGCGCACATCAAGCGACGCGGGGCGATGCGCAAGGTGGTTCATCGTCAGGCAATGGCTGGTCTCGTAGCGCCCGAAGTGCTCGAGCGCGAAACGAAGGCCAATTTCACGAACACGAACATCGATACGCAATTCGCCGCCTATGTGCGCAAGCATGCCGGGGAACAGCTGTCGCTTCTATGCGTTGAAGATAAGCTAAGTTCGATCCTCGATGTCGACTTCACGTCGGAGGACGGTGACTTCTGGGCCTGGGAAATCTGGGGCCTTTACGCATCTGCAGCATTTTTGTATGATTGTGAGACTGCTACAAGAACGTAACAGGATAGAATTTCGAATGAAAAAGAGTGAAAGCAAGAGCACTTATGAGAGCCCGCGCCTGACGGTGTTCGGTTCCGTGCGCAATTTGACCGGCGGGAGCCAGACGCGCTTTCGCGACGGTGCCGTCACGTCCAGCCGTTCCTGAGGAACCGGCAGCAGCAGACCCCTAAATCGTCGGTTTATCAAGGCGTTGCGCGGATGCAGCGCCTTCGTTTATGTGCGCGAACCTGTGCTCATACCAATGGGTGCGCGCTTTTAGCATTTCCAAGACATGCCGACGATATGCATGCTGGACCATCCACCTTACATGCGTTCGAGGGCTCTGTAGAGGTGTCGCCCGTGCGCTCCGCTTTGTCCTTTCGGCCGCAAGTTATTTGATTCGTTTAGAAACTGGCTTGTTCGTCCGCCCGTGTGGTTTTTGCGCTTAACGGCCTGCCGCTTTATGTCGGCTGATCCGACGATCGCCACGCGGCTGGTCCTTCCAGCTGCGAAACGTTAGGGCCATTGTCCCAAGATGTCCTGGTCGCTCCAGCCCCCCCGCGCGCAGCTGCCACTCGCCGAGAGCCCGTATGATCGCTGGGTCGCGCCTTCGGGTGCATGCGTGGCAGAGTTTCGGCGGCAGAACGGCGGGCACCACCTCCGCTTCCCGCAACAGGTCGATTTCGAAATCGCATGCGCGGGCGATGAAAACCGCTCCGCCGAGGTGGTCTGCTATCCGGTGCCGGAATACGACGAGATGCGGGCGCACACGCTCTATCGCAACGCCATCGTTCCGCTGCTCGGCAATTTCCGGGGCGGACTGTTCCTGCATGGCAGCGCGGTGCGCGTGGACGCGAATGGCGTTGAGGGGGCGGGGGCAGTCGCTTTTCTCGGCCTCTCGCGCAGTGGCAAGACGACACTGGCCGGCGCCTTCGCGCGTTGTGGTCACCCCTTTCTCACCGAAGACGTAATCGAGCTCGAGCGCACCGACGGCGCTTACCTGCTCCAGCCAAAACATACACCGCTGCGGCTGTTCGCTGATAGCGCTGCCCACCTCCTGAGCGACCAGATTGCAAACGACGCGATCAACGAGAAACGCGAGATCGAGTCCGACGATACACTCCCCTTCGCCGCACACGCGGCACCGTTGCGACACATTTATATCCTGGGCAAAGATCACGCTGCGACGCTTGCTACCAGGAAGCTGTCGCTCTCCGAGGCGCTGCCTGCGATCATGCCGCACGCCTTCATCCTCGATGTGGAAGACAAGGTCCGACTGAAAGCGCATTTCGGGCGGCTGGCCGATCTCACCCAGCATATACCTTGCTACACGCTTGACTTCCCTCGCGACTATTCGGAACTGCCGTCGGTTATGGAACACGTGCTCGAACGATATCGCCAAGGACCGGAGGCATGAGCGCCCGGGTCGCTGGCGAGCGTTTCAAGATCTCAAGCGAAGTGGTGGCGCGCGAGCTTGGCGGGGAAGCCGTCCTGCTCGATCTCGAAAGCGGGCAATATTTCGGTCTGGACCCGGTCGGATCGCGTATCTGGACGCTGCTTGCGCAGACGCCGCTTACGTTGGCCGAACTCGCCGACCGGATCGAGGAGGAATTCGATGCCCCTCGCGCGCGGATCGAGAGCGATCTCGAAGCCCTTATCGCCGATTTGCAGGCGCAGGGTCTGATCGTTACCAGCGCCGCGGCGAGCTAGTCTGCGACCTCTATTTCGGCGATCGTCCCGCCCTCGCCGATCCGCACGATGCGGTCGGCCAGCGTAAGGCTTGCCGGACGATGGCTGATGATGATCGTCGTGCGACTGGCGACCGCTTCGAGGCAGTTTTCGACGAAACGCGCCTCGCTTTCGAGGTCGTACATCGCCGTCGCCTCGTCGAGAACGATGATCGGCGGATCGCGCAGCAGCGCACGGGCCAGCGCGATGCGCTGACGCTGGCCCCCGGAAAGGCGCACGCCGTGATCGCCGATCCGCGTCTCTAGACCGTCCGGCAGTTGTGCGATGAACCGCTCCGCTCCGGCGAGCCGCACCGCGCGCTCGATGGCTGCCTCGGCATCGCCAAGCGGCTGCGCAAACCGGATATTCTCGGCCACCGTGCCGTCGAACAGCAGTGCGCGCTGCGGGACATAACCGATCTGGCGGCGCAGCGCCTGTACCTGCGGCCGAGCGATATCGGTTCCATCGAGTGTGATGCGCCCGCCCTGCGGTTCTGAAAAACGCAGTAGCAAACGGATCAGCGTCGATTTGCCGACCCCGTTCTCGCCGGTCAGCGCTACCGTCTCACCCTGCGCGATCGTAAGGTCGAACCCGGTGAAGAGGGGCGGGCGACCGGGATAAGCGAAATGCACGTTCTCGAACGCTATAGCGCCTTCGACGCGGGGCATGGCGCCCCCTTGTGCGTAGCCTGGCTCCGGATCGAGCGCGAGCACGCTTTCCAGTCGTGCCAGCGTACCGCGCGCCATTTGATATGTGCCATACATCCCTGCAAGCGCCCCGATGGGCCGGGTGAGGAGGGCGGCGTAAAGCAGAAAGGCGAAGAGTTCCCCCGCCGACCTTTCGCCGCCCTCCCCCACGCTGCCACTTCCACCGCTTACCAGCAACAGCACCCCGATCGCCGCCAGCGCCGCGGCAAGCGTCATCACCGGTCCGATGAAGGATTTGAGCCGCGCCAGCTTCACGCCCGCCTCGCGTGCTCGACCGGCGGCCTCGGCGAATGCTTCGCTGTGCTCGGCCTCGACGGCGAAAGCCTTGATCGCCGGAAGGATTTCCAGATCGCGCTCGGCGATCGCGATCAGCTCGACATCGGCTGCGCGTACCTTTGCCGACATCGTGCGCAGCCGTCGGCCGGCAAGTTTCGCCAGCAGGTAGAAGAAGGGGATCAGCACGGGCACGATCAGCGCCATTACCGGATCGAGCCAGAACAGGATCGCCACCGCCCCCGCCGCGGTTAGCAGCAGGGCCGGCGCGTTGGCGATGGTGTTGGCGAGAAAATCGCTGAGATTGCCGACTTCGTAGCTGGTCAGCGCCAGCACGTCGCCGGCGCGATGATCGTCGTGAAAGGCAAGCTGCATGGTCTGGACGTGATCGTATATCCGCATCCGCAGCTCGGTCAGAATCTGCAGCGAGGCTTTCTCCGAAAGGTAGGCGGCGGCGATGGTCAGGGCGGTCAGCACGACGAGGACGGCAACGAGGAGCGCGAGCACCAGCGCGAGCTGCCTATCGACCTCGCCGGGTGTGAGCAATCCCGCGATCAGCTGCGCGCCGAGCCATGGCACCGCGAGCGTTGCCGCCGAGGCAAGGATCGCGAGCAGGCTGATCAGCGCCAGTTGCGGCGCGAACCGGCGCGCCCAGCCGAGCCAGAAGGACGAGCTCATCGCAGTCCTCCGCGCTGCACGAGCCGCCGGGCCAACTCGACGAGGTGACGCAGGCGCAGGAGCACCGTGGGCCAGCTGCGCGACAGGGGATATTTGCCAACCAAATGACGGCGCGAGGGAATGGCGCGCGCGGTAATTAGCCGGGCCTTCGTGGCGATGCCGGAAGCGGCGCGCAGATCGGCGAGGAAATGGCCAATCGTGTCCTGACTGGTGAAAAAGTCGGCGACCTCAGGTGCGAGCGGGGCGCTTTCCAGTTCGTCGACGAGTGCTTGCAGCGATGTGGGTGCTCCAACTTCGCCCGCCATCGCCAGCGCCTGCCCAATCATCGGACTGATCCCTCTTTCGCGGCAATCGTGCAGCAGCCGGTCACGCCCGCCCCCCTCGCATTTCTCAGCGAGCAGCGCCAGGTCGACCGACCAGATAAGCCGCAGTTTTCCGCGCATTCGCCCCGCTTCGGCAAAATAGCCGTTCTGTTCGTGCATCGCCTGGTTCAGCACCGCGTGAATGATCATCGTCGCTATGTCCGGGCGCTGCGCGTGTTCGGAGAAACGCGTAAGGGCCGCGCGATCCCGCCACGCGGCTGACGATGGCAGGAGGCGTTGCAGAAAGGGGCGATCGACGACCTGCCAATGCAGATCGATCGTGTGTTCGAACACGCCCGGCGTCCCCGTCTGCCAACTCTCCTGATGGTAGATGCCCGCCGGCCTCTCGCGGCGCTCCCAACCCAAACCTGCGAAGATCTTGCGCGCATCGTCGAGCGCGCTTGGCTCGACGAGCAGGTCGGTGTCTCCGCGCCGGCGTGCGGCGGGTATCTCGTGCACACTGTAGGCAAGAGCGGTGCCCTTGAGGATCACATTGTCGATGCCTGCGCGCGACAAGGCCTCCACGACCTGTGCCACCGTCTTGTGATGTGTCGCCTCCCACAAAGCGAGGAGCCGCGCCTCCTCGGCAATTCGATCGCCCAGGTCTTGCGGCCAGTCGGAAAGCGCCTCGCGCCTCTCGTGGAGCAGATAGGCGATGCCGTGAAAGTCGATCCGTGCCCAGTACGCCTCGTGTTCCACCTCGTTGAGGAAGGCGGGCGGGGCCATGCCGCTGCGCAGTGCGCGCAACGTTTCGCTCAGGAAAGGGTCGATGGTCGCCGCGTCGCTCATTTCGTCATGGTCGCGCAAGGCAAACTCCGGCTCCCGGCCACTTCGCGCTCGGTTGCCGCCCACGGGGGCGGGCGGGCGAGATGAGGGGTTGACCCCTATAGGCCATGCTGCGATGCGCCAAGCCCCCGCTTTTCCCCGTTTCTTCGAGAACCAGACCATTGACGAACCAAGATGCAGGGCAGGGCATGCAGGCACGCAAGGGCATCATTCTTGCCGGCGGTTCCGGCACGCGGCTTTATCCGTTGACGCGGGGCGTGTCGAAGCAGCTGATGCCGATTTTCGACAAGCCGATGATCTACTACCCGTTGAGCACGCTGATGCTGGCGGGCATTCGCGACATCCTTGTCATTACCACCCCCGAAGATGCCGAGCAGTTTCGCCGGGTGCTGGGCGACGGGTCAGATTTCGGCGTTGCGTTGAGCTATGCGGTCCAGCCGCGGCCCGAGGGTTTGGCGCAGGCGTTTCACATCGGTGCGGACTTCGTCGCCGGCGGGCCGAGCGCGCTGATACTGGGCGATAATATCTTCTACGGCCATGGCCTTCCCGATCTGCTCCGCAGCGCCAATGCGCGCACCAGCGGCGCCAGCGTCTTCGCCTACCGCGTCACCGATCCGCAAAGTTTCGGCGTGGTCGAATTCGATGCAAGCGGCCAGGCGATCTCGATCGAGGAAAAACCCGCGCAGCCCAAATCCAATTACGCGGTCACCGGGCTCTATTTCTACGACGAGACGGTGGCCGATCGCGCGCGCGACCTGAAGCCCTCGGCCAGAGGAGAGTTGGAGATCACCGATCTCAACCGGCTCTATCTCGACGAAGGCGCGATGTCGGTCGAGATGATGGGCCGCGGCTTCGCCTGGCTCGACACCGGCACCCACGCCTCGCTCCTGGACGCGGCGACCTATGTCCGCATCACCGAGGAGCGGCAGGGTCTCAAGATCGCGTGCCCGGAGGAAATCGCCTGGCGGCAGGGCTTTATCGACGATCAGCAGCTCAGGGCAATCGCCGAGCCGCTGCGAAAGTCGGGCTATGGCGAATATCTCATCGGCCTGATCGAGCGGCCGGGCGGGCCATGAAGGTCATCGAAACCGCCATTCCCGGCCCGCTGATCATCGAACCCAAGGTCTTCGGCGACGCACGCGGCTTCTTCCTCGAAAGCTGGAATACTGCGAGTTTTGCCTCGGTCGGGCTCGACATGACTTTCGTTCAGGACAATCACAGCCGCTCGCAAAAGGGTGTTCTTAGGGGATTGCATTTCCAGAACCCCGGCCCTCAGGGCAAGTTGGTGCGCGTCACATCGGGCGCGGTTTACGATGTCGCAGTCGACTTGAGGCGCAGTTCGCCACATTTCGGCAAATGGGTCGGGGTCGAGTTGACTGGCGAAAACTGCCGCATGTTCTGGGTGCCCGAGGGCTTTGCGCATGGTTTCCTGACGCTCGAGGACGGGACAGACTTTCTCTACAAATGCACCGCCCCCTATGCGCCCGATCACGAGCACACGCTCGCCTGGGACGATCCACAGGTGGCGGTGGATTGGCCGGCACTGCACGGCGAACCGACGGTCTCTAAGAAGGATGCAGGCGGCCTTCCCCTCGGCGAGGTTTCGATCTTCGCGTGAGGGCGCTGATCACCGGAGCGGGCGGGCAGCTTGGCCGCGCCCTGCTGGCTACCGCGCCTGCGAGCGCCGATCTGACCGCGATCGGCCATGCGGATGTCGATTTGGCCGACAACGCCATGCTGCGCGCGCGGCTGGCGGTCGAGGCACCCGATATCATCCTCAACGCGGCCGCCTATACCGCGGTCGACCAGGCGGAAGGGGACGAAGAGACCGCCCGCGCGATCAACGCTGATGCGGTGGCGATCATGGCGCGAACGCAGGCCGAAACCGGCGGCAGGCTGGTCCATATCTCGACCGATTTCGTCTTCGATGGCCGCGCGCCGCGGGCCTACCGCCCCGATGACGAACGCGCGCCGCTCAGCGCCTATGGGCGGAGCAAGGCCGAGGGCGAAGATCATTGCCGGCCGGCGGATTTGCTGGTGCGCACCGCCTGGGTCTACGCCGCCGGCGGGCGAAATTTCGTGCGTACGATGCTGCGCCTGATGCACGAGCGCGGCGAGATCGCGGTGGTTGCCGATCAGATTGGCGCGCCGACATGGGCGACCGGGCTCGCGCGCACCATCTGGGCGTTAGTCGACAGCAGCGCGACGGGAACCTACCACCACAGCGATGCCGGAACCGCCAGCTGGTACGATTTCGCCGTCGCCATCGCTGAGGAAGCGCACGCGCGTGGCCTTATCGAGCGGATGCCGAAGATCCGCCCGATCGCCACAGCGGAATATCCGACCCTCGCCACCCGGCCCGCCTTCTCGCTGCTCGACAGCAGCGCGACGCGGGCCGAGCTGGGCGATGAATATGTGCATTGGCGAACGCATCTTCGCGTGATGCTGGAAGAGGAAAAGGCGCTTGGCTGAGACCCTGGTCACCGGCGGCGCCGGCTTTATCGGCGGCAATTTCGTCCATTTCTGGAACGCGCATCATCCGGGCGACCGCGTGCTCGTGCTCGATGCGCTGACCTATGCCGGCAACCGATCGACACTGGCAGGGGCGGACAATGCCGAACTGATCGAAGGCGACATTCGCGACACCGACCTGGTCGAGCGGCTGCTGCGCGATCACGACATCAGGACGATCGTCCATTTCGCCGCGGAAAGCCATGTCGATCGTTCGATCAGCGGGCCCGACGCCTTCATCGACACCAATATCCTCGGCACAAATTCGCTGCTCAAGGCGGCGCGGGCGGTCTGGCTTGCGGGCGACGGCATTGCGCATCGCTTCCACCATATTTCGACCGACGAGGTTTACGGCTCGCTCGGCCCCGATGACCCGGCTTTCAGCGAAACGACGCCCTACGCGCCCAATTCGCCGTATTCCGCCTCGAAGGCGGCGTCCGACCACCTCGTGCGCGCCTATCACCATACTTACGGGCTCGAGGTCACGACCAGTAACTGCTCGAACAATTACGGGCCCTACCAATATCCGGAAAAGCTGATTCCGCTGTTCTTTCTGAACGCGCTGTCGGGCCAAGCGCTGCCGATCTACGGCGATGGGATGAATGTACGCGACTGGTTGCATGTGGAGGACCACTGCCGCGGGATCGAGGCGTGCCTTGGCCAGGGCAAACCGGGGGAGACATACAATATCGGCGGCGGCGCGGAGCTGCCCAACCTTACCGTCATCGATACGATCTGCCGCGAGGTCGACCGCGCGTTCGAGGAGGTGGACGGACTGGCCGAGCGCTATCCCGACGCACCTGCTGCGCGCGGGGAGAAGAGCGAGATGCTCAAGACCTTCGTCACCGACCGCGCAGGCCATGATCGGCGCTACGCGATCGACGAGACCAAGGCACGCCGCGAGCTCGATTATTTGGCACGGCACCGCTTCGAAGACGGCCTGCGCCAAACCTTGCGCTGGTATCTCGCCAACGAGGATTGGTGGCGTCCGCTGCTGCGTTCATGAACCGTGTGGGGTCGCAGGACTATGCAGCACTTCGGCGCGATCGTCTGGTCCAACGAAAGCCGGTTCGGCTCCCGGCGGTGCTGTTCTTCGCCGAATGCGGCTGTTAGACGCCCCGGCATGCTGCCACACGCGACAAGAGTCTGAAATGCCGGTCAATCTGCGAAACTCGCGCACGATGCGCAAGCTGTTGGGGCGTGCGGCCTGGAGCTTCGGGCGCAGCGCAATCGATCGCGCGGGCGGCGGCAGCGCGGGCGAAGCATAGATATAATGTCGCAGACCCCCTCCAATCCTCATTCGGATGAAGCCGCCCCGGTCAGCCGCATCGGCCTGCTGTGGCATTCCTTTCGCTCGGAGAATCTCGGCGTCGGCGCACTTACCGTCGCCAATGCGAATCTGATCGGAACGGCGGCACGGCAGGCGGGCTACCGACCTATCTTCCATGTCGTCGGCGTGCCGGGCGGTTTCGATTATAGCGACGAGGTTCTCTTCGAGACGCATTTCGTCAAGACCAGCTACAAGGGCGTCATCAATCCGTTCTCCGGCCTGCATTCGGCGCTTCGCCGCTGCGATTATGTCTTCGATATCGGCGGCGGAGACAGTTTCTCCGACATCTATTCCGCCCGTCGCTACGGCCTCATCATTTCCACCAAGTTCGTCAGCCGTAGGGCGAATGGGCCGCTCATCCTTAGCCCGCAGACCATCGGCCCCTTTTTCGCTGCCCGGGCGCGGTGGGCCGCGGTGCAGGCGATGCGCGGCGCTGCGCAGATTTTCGCGCGCGATGAAACGTCCTACGCGCTCTTATCCGATCTGGGTTTTGCCGGGCGCAGCGACCTCACCACCGATGTCGCTTTCGCCCTGCCCTACGAAGCGCCGAGCGACAAGGACAGCCGCGATCTGGCCGCCGGACCGATCAAATTCGGTCTCAACGTCTCGGGCCTCCTGTATCGCCGCGATCTGGCGCTGGACGACAAGATCGAGCTTGCCGTCGATTATCCCGCGCTGATCGATACGATGATAGAGCGCCTGCTTGGGGATCCGCGCGTCGAGTTGCATCTCGTGCCCCATGTCCTGTCCGCCCACGCGCCGCCGCCCGGCGCTCCGCCGTCGCCCGATGACGATTACGACACGGCGCAGATGCTCGCGCGCAAATATCCGCAGGCCGTCCTGCCCGACCGTTTCACCGGACCGTCCGATGCGAAGAGTTATATTGCGGGGCTCGATCTGTTCGCCGGCAGCCGGATGCATTCGACGATCGCTGCGCTTTCCTCGAATACCGCGGTGCTGCCGCTGGGCTACAGCCGCAAGTTCAATGGCCTTTTCGGATCGCTCGGCTATGGCTGGAACAGCGATCTGACCTGCGAGACGGATGAAACGGCGCTCGCGCGCTTTGACCGAGCGATGCAGGATATCCCGGCGCTGCGAGTTGAGGCCCGGGCGGCCAACGAAGAGGCGCAGCGACGGCTCTCGGGCTACAAGCGTTTTCTCGAGGACCTTTTCGCAAACCGCGCGGCGCGCCATGCTTGATGTCGAGACGATCAAGGCGAGCGGACTGTGTTCGGGGTGCGGCCTGTGCGCCGGAATCGGCGAGGGCGACCGGCCTGCGATCGTGATGAAGGATGCCGCCAACGGCTATCGCCGCCCTGTCGTCACCGAGCCTGTTCCCGAAGAGCAGGCCAGGCGGATCGACGAGGTCTGTCCCGGAGCGAATATCGTCCACGGGGCCGAAGGGGAGGACGCACCGGACTACCACCCGGTCTGGGGTCCTGTTCAAACCGCCCGGCTGGGTTGGAGCAGTAATGCGGCCCTGCGTCGGAACGCCTCTTCGGGCGGGGGGCTTTCCGCGCTTCTCACCCATCTGCTGGCCACTGGCGAGATCGACTATGTCGTTCAGGTAAGTGCGGCGCCCGACCTGCCCCTTCGCAACATGACGCGCGTCAGCACGGGAGCCGAAGACGTATTCGCCAGCGCAGGATCGCGCTACGCACCATCCTCCCCGCTTGAGGATATCGAGCGGCATCTGGCGGGCCACAGCCGCTTCGCATTCGTCGGCAAGCCTTGCGATGTCGCCGGTTTGCGCCAGCTTGCGCGGATCGACCCGCGGGTCGACGAGAAGGTCGCCTACATGTTCGCCTTCATGTGCGCCGGCGTTCCGAGCCACCATGGCACCTCGGCTCTGCTGCGCGAAATGGGCATCGCATGCGATGATGAGGTGACGAGCTTTCGCTATCGCGGCGACGGCTGGCCGGGATTTGCGACCGCGGCCACCGCCTCGGGCGAGACCCACCGGATGGATTACGACAGCAGTTGGGGCGGGGTGCTCAACCGCTATCTCCAGTTTCGCTGCAAGATTTGCCCCGACGGCATCGGCGAATTCGCCGACGTGGTATGCGCCGATGGCTGGTATCTCGACGAGGCCAATGCGCCGATCTTCGACGAGCGCGGGGGCCGCAGCATCATCCTGTCGCGCAACGCGAAGGGCGAAGCGCTCGTCCAGAGCGCCGAGCGGGCGGGCGCGCTGCAAACCCAGCCGGTGACCATCGAAGAGATCGCCGCGATGCAGCCATATCAGGCGCGGCGCAAGGGGTTGACCGGGGCAAGACTGACGGCGATGGCGCTACTCGGCCGCCGGCGGCCACGCTATCGCGGCCTTGCGCTGGCGGAAAATATGAAACGCCTGGGTCCTGCGAAAGCGCTGCGCGAACTCCTCGGGACGCTTCGCCGTCTGCTGCGCGGGCAGGGGCGCGAATAGACATCATGGCCCGCGGCAGCTTCTTCAACGCCGGATCGATCCTGACCATCGGTTATGCGGCGGAACACGTTCTGTTGTTTGTGCGCATATTGCTGGTCGCCCGCTTTCTCGGGCCGGAATATTTCGGGATCAGCGTGACCTTCCTGCTGATTGTCAGCACCTTTCAACTGCTAAGCGATCTGGGTTTCGAGAAGTACGTCATTCAAGCGCGCGAGCCGGACTATCTGCGCTCGCGCGATACGCTGGCGACGCTGATCCTGGTGCGCGGGCTGCTCATGGGCGCGAGCATTATCCTACTCGCTCATACGATCGCGGGCCTGTTCGGCTATCCCGATATAGCTTGGTTTTATGCGATTGCCGCCGTCATCCCCATCATCGAGGGTTTCCGGCATATCGATCCCCTAGCCCAGCAACGGCAGATGCAGTTCGCCCCGTTCGTCATGTCGCAGCTCGGCGGGATGGTGCCCGGCGTGCTGCTGACCATCGTCCTTGCCTATGCAACACAGAATTACGTCGCGATCGCGGCGGGCTGCGCGCTCACCTCGCTGGTGACCGTAATCCTGTCGCACTTGCTTGCGACCCGTCCCTACCGGTTGGGTTTAGATCGGCCCGCCTTGCGTGATATCCTGGTCTATGGATGGCCGCTCCTTCTGAACGGGATCGTCATCTTCCTCTCGACGCAAGGGGACCGCATCGTTGTCGGCGCGCTGGCAGGAATGCGCGACCTTGCTGGTTATGCCGCGATGGCGGCCGTGACGGGAAGCGCGGCGGTTCTTTTCAATCGGATCTGCACGAACCTGCTCCTCCCCCTGCTGTCCGAAGCGCGCGATGATCCGGGCCTCTACGTAGCGCGCGCACGCACGACGGCCGCTGGCACGTTTCTGGCGGTGAGTCTCTTCCTGTTCCCGATCGCAACGCTCGGAGGGCCGCTCGTCTTCCTGCTGTTCGGGGACGGCTATTACACTTCGCCCCTGCTCGCCGCTTTTTTGACCGTGGTCGCCAGCTCGGTCGTGGTGCGCAGCTGGTGCAACGCGAACCTGCTGAGCCTGGGCGGCACGCGCGACATCCTCATGGCAAACATCCTGCGCGCCGGCGGACTGGCTCTCGCCTTTGCCGCCCTGCGGGCTGGGTATGGCATCGTCGGCGTTGCAGCGGGGATTTGCGCAGGCGACGTCGCGGCCAGTTGCCTCGCAAACTGGCGGGTTGCGACGAGGGTTCCGGCCATTGCCCGGACCTGCGCCCTTCTTGCCGGTGCGCTGCTTGCGGGAGCTGCGCTGCTTATCGCGGTCAATTCCCGGCTCGATCCGTTTGCCGATCCGATTACGACCCTGGCAGTCGTGGTTCTCACCACGTTGCCTTGGGCTGCCGCGGTTCTGGCGCTGTCGCGCGATCTGCGCGGGCGTATCGCTGTCGTCTGGGAGACGGCACGCGAGCGACTGGGTTGGCCAGCAGGGTGATCCAGCTTGCTGCAGCCCAGTCGCCCGCGTCCATTCAGGGCGTTACGACCATGTAGCTGCTGGTAGGCTCACCCTCTGCGTCGAGCCGCGAGGGTTGCAGCGGGTGCACACCGAAGTTGCCGCGATTGGGCAGCGATCCATTCCATTCGGTGAGCATGCCGGCGAAATAGAGCTGCGGCTGCCCCCAGACATTCTCGCCATTGTCGCCCCAGTCAGCGTTATGGGCGAAGTCAGCATCGGCAAAGTCCGGTGCATTTGGCGCGGCCCCGGTCCCCCATCGCATGATGAAGGCGTTATGCGCGATATCGGCGCTCCCGGTAGTGTTACCCGAATGCCCACCCAGAGCCAGCCCTCCGGCCGTGCCGAACAGCGCATTAAGGTTGGGCATATTCGCAGCTCGCGCGGACGACGCAGCAGCCGGCGTCCAGCTGCCCCTATCCCAAGCGAAATGCAATTTGACCATGCCAGCCTCGTCGGTCGCCGAATAGTCGAGTTGCACGTGCATCGTGATCTCGGTGCCGTCGAGGGGCAGGTTCGTGTTCGCGCCGGCGAAATCGACGCGATCCGAACTGACGCCGCTTGGGTAGAAGCGGAAGCTGGTACCGCTAGGCGAGTAGAACCAGAAACGCGAGCTCGAAGCGGCGTTGGTGCTGATCAGCGCGTCACCGCCGCTGAGATTGTAGAGCCGGAAGCGGTAGCTGAATTGCAGCCAGGCAATAGTCTCGCTGCCGAAAGGCGGCGCGGACGAAACCTGGCGCTCGGATCGGAGTGCGGTGTCGCGCACGGTCTCGATCTGGGCGGCGGGCGCGGGAAGGACACCGGTAAGGTTGGTCGCTACGGTTTCGGCGATGGTCGCAACGGGTGCACCGCCGATGGTCATGGCCGCATCGGTGCCCGGAGGCGTGTAGGCGATGGTAACCGTGTCGCCTTGCGCCACGGGTGCAGCGAGCCGCACGGCAAGGCTGTAGCCATAGACGTTCGGGGAGCGGTGTTCGGACGGTTCGTCGACGAAGGAGTCGGCTTCGGCAAGAATCGTCGCCGGCGATCCGTTAATCGATACAGCGAAGGCGCCTCTCGACGGAATCGCACCACGTGAAAGCAGCTTGTCGAATTCGATCCACACCTCGCTCTCACGGGCGGCGACGCGGACGATCGAAGGTGCGGCGGCGTCCGCACCGGCGCCGTAATTGCCCCAGAACGAAGCGAGCATGTCGAGGACGAAGGGCGAGGGGAGGTCGGCACCCCAGCTTTCGCCTAGTGCCCAGTCGTAGCCAAAGTCGAGATAGTCGTTGTAGGCCCCCGTCACGAAGCTGGCGGTCGCAAGCCCCATCATTCGCAGTGCGAGCGCCTGTGGCAGCGTGGTTGAGAGAACGTTCAAGCGATAGACGTGGTTCCAAGCCGATCCGGTCAGGGTCGGGCTTCGCACATCGCTGCGCCAGAGCGGGGCGTTCTCCATGTAGTGATTGAACGCGATATGGTCGAACCCGCTGCGCTGATCGGATGCCGCTTCGATATAGGCGCGATCGACATAGGTGAAGATATTGTCCTCGGTCGCCCAGCCATCGTTCTGCGCCGGGTCGACAAGCGCGAGCAGTTCCGCCGCCTTCGCCGTATCCGCAGCATTGCGCAGCGCGTGTGCGGCGAAGATTGCCACCGCCTTGACCCAATGCTGGCCGCCGCCCCAGCCGGCGAGGATCGCCCAACTGCCGCCATTCGTGACGTTGCCGAGGATGTCCAGTCCGATCTGCACGAGGTGGCGCGCAAGCGTTTCCTTCTCCGCCGCGGTCAGCGCGTCGGTGCACAACGCCAGCAACGCTTCGCCGAGCTCTTCGGCAATGTCGCGGCCGTAAAGCTCCTGGTGGTTCACCGCGCTCAATTCGCGGCTGAATAGATTATTCGTGAACCAGGTCTGGTAGACCTTGTCGATCCTCGCGGTCAGCGTGGCGAAGTCCGGCTGCGAGGCGGGCGCGGCGAGGCTCGGAAGAAACGCGAGATCGACGTCGTCGGCGGTGAAGTAGCTCGTCTTGTCGCCTGCCGCCGGGGCCGGTCGGAACGCATTCTCCGGCGGCACGGCGCTGACGCAGGTGAGCGCGGCGTAATTCTCGGTCAATCCGAAGCGTAGGTTCGAGGGCGGGGTCATATTGTGAACCGCCTTCATCAATGTCGAGGGCGCGGTGACGGCGAGCGGCGCGGCGGTGAAGCCGGGATCGAGATTGAGCGCGGTGTCGACCGGCTGCAGTGTCGAGAGGCTTGCAGGCGTATCGGCATTCTCGAAGTCGTGAAAGCCCTGCGCGGCAGTCGTCCATCCTTCACCTTCGCCCGGATCGACCATCAGCCCGTGCATCATCTTGTCGGTAAAGTCGCCGATATCGGAATAGTTGCCGCTGACCAGTTGCGAGGCGGGTGTGGTCGAGGCCAGCGTGATATCGCCGCCGTCCGGGATCACCGCGAAGTAGGAGCCGTCCGCATACTGGCCGACGTCGCGCGCCGCGGCGAAGGTGAAGGTCGCGTTGTTACGGGCGACGCTCGTCTCGCTGGTTGTGGGGGCGGGGGCGGGGGTCGGCTGTGCACCGGTTTTGCGCCCGATTGCACGGTGTTGCCCCCTGATCTTTCCGAAACCGAACCCCGGCATCAGGCGAAGCCGACGATGTCAGCGGCGCTGGTGCCCGATGCGCGGACCGCGCGGCAACGGACATCGAGGATAGCGCCTGTCTGGACGTTGCGGAACGTGACGTCCGCATCCGAATCCACGGGGCGGACCACCAGGTCGCCGCCTGTTCCGATATAAAGCGCCTTGGTAAAGAGCGCGAGGTCGTTCGCATCGTCAGCGATGATGGCGAATGCATGGCGGGCAGGTGCGATGACGCTGTCGGTCGAAGCGGCAAAGGGATCGGACATTGTTAAAACCTCTCTGATTATTTGGAGAGCAACGCAGTAACCAGATAGGTTATATGTAGGAAAGCTCTATCTCGCTCAGGAGCGGGATCAGCTACAATGTTGGTCGGTGGGTGCGGTATCCGCGACAGTCATCGTGACCGTCCGACATCCTAACCGGATTGACGGCAATGTCCTTTGCATGGGTGCGGGATCGGTCTAACGCTCGATCTATGGCGACAATTGCTTCCCCATACGCGCGATCCATCCCACCGCCGCGCCCCATGCCGGTCCGCACCGATAGCCGAACCGGCGTCTATATTCTCGCCGTCCTGGTCTATCTCATTTTCATCCCGGGCCAGTTCAGCGTCACGTTGTTTTCAATCTTTCTGACGCCGCTGCGGGTTTTTATTCTCGTCCTCTCTCCGTTCATCCTGCGCGAAGTGGTGAGAGGCCGGTTGCGCTTCACTACGCCGGATTTCTGTCTGATCGTCGTCGCCGGCTGGATCGCGCTTGCTTCCTACATGAACAGTGGAGAGCTGGAGAAGGCGTTCCAGCAAGGCGGGTCGCACCTCGTCGACATAACGCTGGCCTACTTCATCGCAAGAGTATGCATAAAAACCCCGCGGGACCTGCGCTTGCTCCTCATCCTCACCGCCCCCGGGGTTCTGATCCAGGGGCTGATCGTATTTCAGGAAGCGGTCACACATCAGCGCCTGCTGCAGCCTTTCGCGACGAGCCTGACCGGGTCCGTCAACCCGCTTCGCGACGAAGCTCGCCTCGGCCTGATGCGCGGGGCGGCAAGCTTTCCGCATCCCATCCTGGCCGGCATCTTCCTTGCGAGCCTGCTGCCGATCTACCTGCTTTCCGGGCTTCGCAGCTGGCCGAAATGGGCCGGCATCATCGCTGCGATCTGCGCTTTCTTCACCATGAGTTCCGCAGCTCTGCTCGGACTGATCTTCGGAGCTATCCTCGCCGCCTATGACTGGCTGACCGAGCAGATCAGGAACGTGACCTGGCAACTGCTTCTGGCGTTCGGGGCCGTGGTCTATTTCGTGATCGAAATGCTGAGCAATACCGGGTTTTACGGGCTGCTGGTGCGTTACGCGTCGCTCAACACCGCCTCGGCCTACAATAGGGTGCTGATCTGGCGCTTCGGCACGGACAATATCGCCGAACATCCCTGGTTCGGGATCGGTTACGACGACTGGGTTCGGCCCTCATGGATGCACTCGGACTCGTTCGATCATTTCTGGCTGATCATGGCGCTCCGGTTCGGTATTCCAGCCTCGTTGCTCCTCATTATCGCCCTGCTGGTCGCATTGGTAATGGTGGCACGCTCGTCGCTCTTCGCAAATCCCGTGGATGCACGGCTTTTGCGAGGAGTTGCCATCTCGCTCGGCGTGTTCGCTCTGGGGGTGAACTCGGTTTCGATGTGGCAGGGCATTCTTGTTTGGTTCTTCGTGCTGTTCGGCGTCGCGGTCAGTCTCGGGGTCTATCGCCCCTCCCCCGATCGCAGCATGGTCCGGGCGACGCCGCCGCGCGCCGCTGCGCCGGCCGTGGCAAACTGACAGCAGCGTTCGGACCCTTTGCCGGACACTCTATTCGCCTGGAGCGCCCCGGTCTTCAATAGTTCCGCCAAGCCGCCGGGCGCGCCAATCGGACAGTTCCGCCCCGATGCCGCGATCTGTGCGATAGCCTTGACGCCAACGGGAGGGAAACCGGGCCATGGCCGTGTGACCTTCCCCCACTGCGCGAGCTGACGGAAACAAGCGTCCCAGCACCTTGGCGAAGGCCCATCGCTCGATTGCCGCCAGCCAGAGCAGGACGAATGCGACCTCGCGCTTCCACCAAGGCCAATGGGTGCGCACGAATTGCATCATGCCCGCCGCGCGAAAGAGAATGCGTTCGCGTGAATGGACATTCCCATGTCCGATATCGTGGATAGCTCTCGCCGATGAAATCCGCCAGATGTCGTGTCCCGCGCTTCGCAGGCGATAAAATAAGTCCACCTCTTCCGAATAGAGGAAATAGCTTTCGTCGAAGCCGCCCACTTCGCGCCAGGCGTCGGCACGGATCATCGCGAAGCTGCCGCTGAGGCTCTGGACCTGCTGATCGCAGGCAAGCACTGCGGAGGAATCGAAGCGCGCCGAGGACCGTCCCCGCACCCGGCTTGCCATTTCGCTTAAGGAAGGAAAGCGGACGCTGTTGCCGTTATCGGGTTCGCCCTCGCGGTTCAACGTAACCCCGCCCCACGCGCTCGCTTCAGGGTAGCGCTCGCTTGCTGCGAACAGGGCGTCGATTGCGCCCGGAAGCAGGACGACATCGGGATTGAGGAGGAGGAACATCTCTCCGCGGGCCTCGGCGGCCAGCAGGTTGTTGCCGCCCGCAAATCCGATATTGCCCGCATCCTCGACGATACGGATATGGGGGACTTCGTGTTCGACCAGCGCACGGGTCGAGCCGTCGCCCTGATCGATCAGTAACACCTCGTAGCTGTGCGAGCGACAGGCATCCGGAATGGAGCCAAGGCAAGCGCTGATTAGCGCCGCCGAATTGTAGGCGACGATGAAGATGCTCAGCGCAGGGCTTTGCTCGGGTTCGGGTACGAACGTGGTCACAGGGCGTTCGGGTCAGGCGCTGCGTTGGCGCGAGCTGGTGTCGCGAACCCACACCTTTTGCGCGCCGAGCCATTTGCGGCGGATCATGTCAAGCCGGACCAGCCCCTTGATGATCGTGAAGACGATCACTTCTAGTGCAGACGCATCGCTCCTGATCGCGCCTGCGAACCCCCCGCCCTTGGCAAGTTGCGTGACATGCGGACTGGGATAGAGCCGCCTGACCTCGGCATTGCCGAACATTCGCCTCGCCTCGACGCGCACCTGGTCGAGCCCGGTATCGGGCGGGCGCACGAGCGAGAAGACCGGCTGCCCGTCGCCCGTGCGGGTGACGAACCGGCGCTCGTCCTCGGCGAAGCGGGTATGGATCCAGATATCGTCGCCGATGATTTCGGGGAAGCTTCCGATCCGTTCGAGCGCTGCGCGCGACAGGCCATAACAGCCCGCACCGCCCCTGCCCGAGCGCGCATAGGGTTGTTTCGACCACGCGCCGTAATAGGCGCGCACCACCCAGTTCGCATCGGAGAAGTCGTGGCGGATGCCCGGCGCGGCCACCATGACGCCCGGTTCGCGCAGCGCCTCGGCCAGGGCTGCGAGCGAAGCATATCCGCACACGACGTCGGCATCGAGATAGATGCGCGGAAAATGGGAGGCGGCGGCGTTGGCGGCGTTTATCGCGCGCGTTTTCGAACATTGCGCGAGGTCAAGAACGATCGCGTCGCCGTCGGCCTCTCGCGCGACTTCGACGGTGTCGTCGGTGCAACCATTGGCGGCCACAATGATCTCGATTTGGGCGCCCACCGGCGCGCCGCTCCGCGCCGCCTGCAGGCAGCGAGCGATCACCGCCTCTTCGTTATGGGCGGGGATGATCACCGTGAACGGTTCGAGCACCGCGCCGCTCCGTTGTCCGTCAAATGCTGCACCCGGCATCACCCGGCTTTGCGGTTCGGGCCGTATTCGTAATAATCGTATTGATAGGAATAGCTCTGACCCGCTTCGCGCGCGCGATATTTGCTGAGAATGAGGCCGAGCACAGTGCCGCCGGCCGAGCGCAACCGTGCCACCGCCGCGCGTGCCTGCGCGAACGGCACCTTGTTCGCCTCGAGCACGAAGATCGTCCCGTCGACTGCGCGTGACAGGGTCGGTGCGTCGGCAAGACCCAGAACCGGGCAACTGTCGAACAGAATGAGCGAGTAATTGTCGCGCTGCGCCTCGATGAATTTGGACAATTCCTCGGAGGACAGGATTTCCGCCGGATTGGGCGGGATCGCTCCCACCGGAAGCACTTCCAGATCTTCATGGACACCCTTGACCACCGCATCTTCGAGCTTGGAATGGCCCATGAGGACTTCGACGAAGCCTACTTTGGGGCTTTCGAGTTCGAGCAGCTTGGCGACCGACGGGCGTCGCAGATCGGCGTCGATCAAGAGCGTCCGGCGACCCGAACGCGCGAACAGTTCGGCCAGCACCACCGCGGTCGTCGACTTGCCCTCGAATTCGCGCGTGCTCGTCAATTGCAGGACGTTGCGGCTGCGCGGCAGCGAAAAGTCGATTGCAGCCTTGATCGACGCATAGGCCTCCATCAGCGCGCTGAACTGGTGCGAGCTTTCGACGCTCGCATCGCCCGCCTTCTCATCGATGTGTGGCGTGTGGCCGATCAGCGGCAGGTCCATCTTTTCTTCGACCTCGTCAAGCGAACGGACGCGGTCGTCGAACATCTCGCGCAGCACTGCGAGCCCGCCCGCCAATGCCAGACCAAGGACCAGCGAGAGCCCGAGATTCTGCAGGAGGCTCGGTGCATAGGGCGAACCTGGAACCAGCGCGCTCTCGATCTTGGTCATGTTGCCGCTATTGACGTTGGCGGCGCTGCTGATCTGGTTGTAGCGTTCGAGCAACGAGCGAAGCTGCTGACGCAAGGCCTCCGCCTGGCGCTCCAGCACGGTCAGCTGAACCATCTCGTCCTGTTCGGCGAGGGATTCGCTCGAAAGGGAGCCGAGCTCGCTCTGCAATGCCTCTTCCTGGTTGCGCGCGACGATGAAGTCGTTGCGCACGGATGCCCTTATGTCCGCGCTCGAACGCTCGATCTGATCGTCGAGGATCTCGATCTGGGCGAGCAGGTCGGTGATTTGCGGAAAGCTGTCATTGTAGCGTTGACGCAACTCGGCCAGTTCAGCGCGTAACCCCGTGCGATCAGCCACCAGCCCTTGCAACACCGGGCTGTTCTGCACCTCGGGCAATTGCGATGTGGGTAGGTTCTGGATCGAACGCCATTTCTGCTCCGCCGCGATACGGGCTGCGCGCGCTTCTGCGAAGCGCTGACTGATATTGGTCAGGTTGGAATTGGTCAGCGTGGTCTGCGACGTGCTGCCGTCCTCGTTCGCGATCGGCTGCACGATGATGCCGCTCGCGCGCGCATAGGTGTTGGCGTCGCGTTCGGCCTCTTCGAGCCGCTCGCGCACGATCTCGATCTGATCGCTGAGATATTCGATGGCATATTCATTGCCGGCGATCGTTTCGCGGGTGTCCGAAGAGATGAAAGCATCGGCATAGGCATTGGCGAGTTCGGCCGCGAGTACAGGGTCTTCGGAACGGAAGGTGATCGGGATGACCCAGCTTTCCGCCGGTGTTGTTGCAGCCACCCGGCCGGCGAGGGCGGAGGTGATCATGCTCTCCTTCGCCTCGCGCCACTGTTCGTCGCCCATGCCCGGGGACCGCCTCTCCTCGATATCGCCAGGCAGCAGAACCCCGCGCTCCACCAGATTGCGCTCGTCAACCACGACTCCGGCAAGGCTGCGGCTCTTGATCAGTTCGACCAGGGTCGCGAGATAGTCGCCGACCTGGTTGCTGGCGATCCCCTGCTCGACATCCTGTCCTTCGAGAATGAAGGAGCCGTAGGGCTCGACGCTGACTTTCGAAGTCGCCTGGTACATCGGCGTCGAGAGCAACGTTATAATCAGTCCGATCGCCAGCGCGGCCAGCGTGATCGCCAGGAACAGCCAGCGCTGGCGATAGAGAATGCCGCGCACCGTATCGATGCTGACGAGCTTGGGACGCGGCTGGGCGGCAACAAGCTGCTGGTCCGGTAGATACTGGTCCAGCCAGCCGCCGCGGCCACCCGAATCGCTCGCCTCGTTCGGGCCGATAATGGAGCGATCGTTCATTGGATTATCTGACCAGAACCAGGCCGAACGTTCCAAATGCGGGCAGCGCCTGGAGCGCGTTCTTGTAGAACACCGAAAGGCCGTCCGTGCCCATCACCACGCGGTCGCCCGGCTGAAGGATGGGATCGAGCATCGTGCCCTGCCGGACCTGGCGATAGTCGAACTTGGCGACCAAGACGCCCTCGGGACTTTCGCGGAACACGGCGACCTGTTCCTCCTTGGCGATCTCCGTGGGGCCCTTGGCCATGGCGACGGCGGAAGAGAGCCGCGCGCCAGGCTGGAATGCGAAGACGCCCGGCTCCGTGACCGCGCCCTCGACGGTGACCAGATGCGAGGCGTAATTCGCGATATTGACCGCCACCATCGGCGTGCGCAGACCGGCGGCCAGCAAACGGCGGGAAATGTCCTGTTCGAGCTGTGCCGTGGTTATTCCCGCAGCCGGGATCGCTCCCAGCATCGGGAGGGACACCGTTCCGTCGACGCCGAGCCGCACATTCTCGATCGAAAGCTCGGGCTCGCGAAAGACATTGACCGAAATCTGATCCGAAGGACGCAGGGCATAGGTGTTGGCGGCAATCGCCGCAAATTCCTGCTGCCCAAGGTCGGCGCGGGGTGTGATAACAGCCGGTCCGATGATCGGTTCGGGCGATGAGGCGCAACCGGTCGCCACCATGGCGGCCAGACAGCAGGCGACACCGGACAACTTGGTCGGAAAAGCGGACATGATCGGCAGGGTTCCTCGAAGATCGACAGAGGATTACAATGGTTTGTCCCTAAACGCCCCCCCATGCATAAGCAACTGCCTTGCCGGAAGCCTGTGGGCGCAATGGCTCGATTCGGCGCGATTGGCGGGTTACGGGGCTTGGATAACCGCTGCACCCGACGTTCGGGCGCCCCGCTACAGGGATGAGAGAAATCGTGCTGCCTTCGCTTTCCCCGTTCAGTCTGGCCGCACTGTTTCTTTACGCTTTCGTCGTTGCCGCCTGCGCCTTCGCCGCCCGCGAAGCGCAAGGTAATGGTCAGCCGGCAGGTCATGGCCGTGCCTGGCTCATGCTCGCTCTTTTCTTCGCAGCCTTGATGCTACTGCGCGCGTTCGACGTCGAGGAGACAATCCGCTCTTATCTCCGCGATCAGATGCGCGCTGAAGGCAGTTTCGAGGCCAGAAGCGCGCTGCAAACGCCCCTGGTCGTCGTCCTGATCATGGGTCTGACCATCGGGGGTCTGGCCGCGATCCGCAATTTTCGCCGACACGCCGGAAGCCGGCGTAATCTTGCGCTCGCGGCAGGTTGGGCGGGAGCGCTCTTCATGCTTTGCGTAATTGCGCTTAGGATGGTGTCGCTGCACGCGGTGGACCGGCTTCTTTACGGGCCGCTCAAGCTGAACTGGGTCGGAGATATCGGGGCGAGCCTGATCGTGTTCGGGGCGGCGATCTATTACGCGATGCTGCTGCGCGGGCATTTTGCGCGGTCACGCCGCTGAAAGCCTTCGCCTTACTTTCGCGCGACGTCGTGCTGACGGACTATCGCCTCGACTGTGCGCGCGCTTGCCTGGCCATCGCCATAGGGATTGTGCGCCTTCGCCATGGCGTCGTAGGCGGCGGGATCGTCCAGTAGACGCTCGGTCGCATCGACGATCGCATTCTCGTGCGCGCCCACCAACTGGGCCGTGCCCGCCGCCACGCCTTCGGGTCGCTCGGTCGTCTCGCGCATGACGAGAACCGGTTTGCCGAGGCTCGGCGCCTCCTCCTGTATGCCGCCGGAATCGGTGAGAACGATATGGCTCGCCTCCATCAGCGCGACGAACTCGGGATAGGTCAGCGGGTCGATCAAGTCGATGTTGTCGTGGCCCGAAAGCGCGGGCCGCATGACGCTCGCGACCTTGGGGTTGGGGTGCAGTGGATAGATGATCGCCACGTCGCGGCGGTTCGCGAGCCGGGAGAGCGCGCGGGCAATGGCTTCCATGCCAGCGCCGAAATTCTCGCGCCGATGGGCGGTGACGCACAGGATATGGCGCCCGGCAAACTTTTTCCGCAGCGCGGTGACGACCGGAGCGAGCGAGGGATCGGCAGCGATCTTCGCGCGGGTTTCGAGCAGGGCGTCGATCACGGTGTTGCCGGTGACATGAATTGCGCTCGCTGGAATGTTTTCCGCGCGCAAAGCCTCGGCTGCGGCTGTGGTCGGAGCGAAATGCAGGTCGGCGACGGCGCCTGTAACCTTGCGGTTCACCTCTTCGGGCCAAGGGGCGTAGATGTCGCCGCTGCGCAGACCCGCCTCGACATGCCCGACCGGAATGCGGCGGAAATAGCAGGCGAGGCTCGCCATCATCGTCGTAAGCGTGTCGCCGTGGACAAGCACGCGATCGGGCCGCTCGGCATCCAGCGCCTCGCCGAACCGCGTAACGATACGCGCCGCGAGCGCATCGAGGCTCTGCCCCTGTTGCATCAGGTCGAGATCGATATCGGGCACGATTTGCGCCAGGTCGAGCACCTGGTCGAGCATCTCGCGGTGCTGCGCCGTCACCGCGACGCGGACGTCGAAAGCCTCGCTTTCGCGAAGCGCGCCGACCACCGGGAACATCTTGATCGCTTCGGGCCGGGTGCCGAACGTGACGAGGATGCGCGGAGGGCCTGCAGCATCCCGCGCCGCGCCTTCACCGTTCATTTCTTGAGCATTCCGCGCGTGTCGAAGACGAGCTTGCCCGCTAGGTCGCCCGGCAGGAGATGTTTGAAGGCGGTGTGATCGACGAGCACAACGATGATCTCGGCCTCGGCAAGCGCCACGTCAAGCGTCGCCAACTGCGCGCCGGTTCCGGCGAAACCGCCCGGCAGTTCGTCGGCAAACGGCTCGACCACCATGATCCGCTGACCGCGCGTGCGCGCCAGGCTGAGCGCGATTTCGAGCGCGGGGCTTTCGCGGAAATCGTCGATGTCGGGCTTGAAGGCGAGACCCAGCAGCGCGACCTTCGCGCCCGGTACCGCGTCGAGCAGCGCGCGGATGCGGCGTTCGGTATAGGTCGCCTTGAAATCGTTGACCTCGCGCGCGGTGCGGATCAGGCGTGCGGCCTTGGGCGATCCGGCGACCAAGAACCAGGGATCGACCGCGATGCAATGTCCGCCGACGCCTGGCCCGGGTTGGAGGATGTTCACCCGCGGATGCCGGTTTGCGAGCGCGATGACGTCCCACACGTCGACGCCGAGATCGTCGGCAATAACGCTCAGTTCGTTGGCAAAGGCGATGTTGACGTCGCGAAAACTGTTTTCGGTGAGCTTGACCGCTTCGGCGACGCGGGCGTTCGTGACGAGACAGTCGCCTTCGACGAAGCTGGCATAGAGCGCTGTCGCCCGCTCGGCGCAGGCAGGCGTGATACCGCCGATCACGCGATCGTTCTGCACGAGTTCGCGTACGATCTTGCCGGGCAGAACGCGTTCGGGGCAATAGGCGAGCGCGATGTCGCCTTCCGCTTGCGAACCGAAAACGGGGACGGCGATGTCGGGCCGCATCTCGGCGATGATCTGCGCGACGCGTTCGGTCGTGCCTACGGGCGAGGTGCTTTCGACGATGATGCAGGCACCGGTCGCGATGCGCGGCGCGATGGCGCGCGCGGCGGCCTCGACATGGCCGATATCGGGCGTGTTCTCGTCCGTCAGCGGGGTCGGCACCGCAATCAGATAGAACTGCGCGGCAGGAACCTCGAGCGAGGCGGTGAGCTTGCCCGAGGCGATCGCGTCATGCACCAGCCGGCCAAGATCGCGCTCTTCGATATGCACCCGGCCCGCGGCGACCGTTTCGACCACGTCCGGCGACACGTCCACACCGCACACGTTCCACCCATTGGCGGCGATCACCGCCGCGGTCGGGAGGCCGATATAGCCAAGGCCGACGACCGCCACCTGGCAGTTGCCGACATCATCGCCGGCGGTTTGGCTTGCGCTCGCCGTGGCCGCATCGAAAGGGGCGTTCATAAGGTCCGGTTTCCTGCCATGGTCGAGCGCGCGGATCATGGGCGAGGAGGGTTAAAAACGCGTTAGGCCTGCGCCTTGAGCATGGTGGTGGCTAGAGACTGCCGGCGGTGATGAAATGCCGGATCGCCGCTTCGAGCTGGGCTTGCTTAGGCGAGGGCTGATCGGGTGCCGGTTTGGAACCTAGCGCTTCCCCGATCCGCACGCCTAGCTCTGTCTCGCCGAGCGCCACCAGAATGCCGTCGCGCCCTGCGAGTTGGCAGACGGTGGCGACCTGATGATCGTTGCGATGCTCGCCAAGGTCGGCGCGGCGCGGCATCAGCACGATCGGCTTGCCCAGCCGCTGCGCCGTCAGCACCGTGCCGATCCCGGCATGACTGACGAGCACCCGCGCCCGGCTCGCCAGCTCTTCGAACCGGGTAGGGGCGAGCGCTTGGTGCGCTTCCATATTCGCCGGGCGATACTCCCCACGACCGGTCTGCGCGACAACCTTCATACCGAGTTCGGGCGCCAGCGCGTCCATCGCGCGGATCAGCCGATCGAAGCCCAGCTGCATGCCGACCGTCACCAGGATCACAGCACCGCTCCGCGATACTTAACCGCTTGGCCGTCGGCGAGATGTTGCCATTGCGTCAGGCATTCATGCGCCGTCCGCCGCGACAATTTTCCGCACATCGAAAGCTCTTCGCCGTTGGCGACGCTGTCGATCCAGAGCGTGCGCGCGCCGAGCATTCGCCCGGCCAGCAGACAGAAATAGCCTGGCGCCGCTCCGGTCGAGAGAACGATATCGGGGCGCAGTCGCGCTACCAGTGCGAGGGCGCTCGCGGCGCACCGAGCGGCCCTTATCGGTGTGTTCTGATTGCAATCGGGCAAGTGCGCCGCATCCGCGATGCCGTGCTGACTGGCCGCGGCCGGATCGGTGGTCGCAAAGGTGACGTCGTGGCCGGCAAGCGCGCTGCGCAGCCGCATCAGCTGCTCCCAATGACCGCCGCCCGAAGCCACGGCCAGCACCTTGCGGCTGGAATGCGTCATGTCGCTGGGTTGCGTCCTCGTGCGGTTTGCTGCGGGCGCGTCCTATTGGCGAGCGGTGCGGCGCTGTCAATTCGCGCATTGCCCCAGATCGCTACACATCGCCTTGCTCTCGCCGGGGTGAGCGGGCAGACAGGCGCGCGTTCGCAAGACATCGAGGGAGAGATGCGATGGGTCCGCTCGAAGGGCTGAAGGTGCTGGAATTCGCGGGGATCGGGCCGGGGCCGCATGTCGCCATGCTGCTCGCCGATCTCGGCGCCGAAGTGGTGCGGGTCGATCGGCCGGGCGGGGGCGTCATGAACCCGGTGGTCGAACGCGCGCGCCATCGCCTGACAGCCGATCTCAAGAGCGAGGAGGGGCTGGCGCTGTGCCGCGACGCGGCCGCCAGCGCCGACGTGCTGATCGAAGGATTGCGGCCCGGGGTGATGGAGCGGCTGGGGCTCGGCCCGGACGAATTGCTCGCGGCCAATCCGCGCCTTGTCTATGCTCGCATGACCGGTTGGGGCCAGGACGGCCCGCTCGCCCATGCCGCCGGGCACGACATCAACTACATCGCCATCACCGGCGCGCTCGATGCGATCGGCAAGGCGGGAGAAAAGCCAGTGCCGCCGCAGAACCTGATCGGCGATTTCGGCGGAGGTTCGATCTATTGCGCGTTCGGCATTCTCGCCGCGCTTTACGAACGCGAACGCTCGGGCAAGGGACAGGTTGTCGATGCGGCGATCATCGATGGCGTCACCAGTCTGATGAGCTTCTTCTCCGGACAGCCCGAGGGCGCGATCCGCACGACCGAGCGTGGTAAGGGCTTGCTCGGCGGCGGGGCGCATTTCTATCAATGCTACACCTGCAAGGACGGCAAGGAGATCGCGCTGGGATCGATCGAGCCGCAATTCTACGCCGAACTGGTCGCGCGCACCGGGGCGGAGGAGATTGCCGAGGGCCAGATGAACCCGGAAAATTGGGACGATTACGCCGAGAAGCTCGCAGCGCTGTTCAAGACCAAAACGCGCGAGGAATGGAACGATCTGCTCGAAGGCACCGATGTCTGCTACGGCCCGGTCCTCGGCCTCGACGAGGCGCGCGAGCATCATCACATGAAGGCGCGCGGCGCCTATGTCGAGCACGACGGCATCTGGCACTCCGCGCCCGCCCCGCGCTTTGGCCGGACGCCCGGCAAGGTGCGATCGAGCGACAATGAAGGCGAGGATGTGGTCCGCCGCTGGCAGGAAGGGGCGCGGGGCTGATGGCGGGCAAGTTCTTCGACGAATGGCAGGTGGGCGACCGGATCGAGCACGACATTCGCCGCACGGTGACCGAGACCGACAACCTCCTCTTCTCGACCATGACCCACAACCCGCAGCCGCTCCATCTCGACGTCGAGGCGGCCAAAAAGAGCGGGTTCGGCGAGATCCTGGTCAATTCGACCTTCACCTTCGCGCTGCTGGTTGGCCTTTCGGTCGGCGATACGACATTGGGGACGCTGGTTGCCAATCTCGGCTTCGACAAGGTGGTGACGCCCAAGCCGGTTTTTATTGGCGATACGATGCGGGCGCGCAGCGAAGTGAAAGCCCTGCGGCAGAGCAATTCGCGGCCGGAAGCCGGGATCGTCACCTTCGTTCACGAATTGCTGAACCAGCGCGACGAAGTGGTGTGCCGCTGCGAACGCTCGGCTTTGTTGCAGAAAAGCGCATAAGGTCAGGAAAGACCCTGCATCTCGCGCATTGAGGTTAGCGAGATGGCGAAAACGGATCAGAAAGACGCCAATTCGATCGGCGATGTCGTCGACGGGCTGGACGAGCTCGCCGGCGAAGAGGACAAGGTGCGCATCGGCGATGTGCTCGACAAGTTCGGCAGCCGCAGTTTCGCGCCGGTGATGCTCGTGCTTGCGCTGATCGAGATCAGTCCGGTGGGGGCCATACCCGGTGTCCCCACTTTCCTTGCGCTATGCGTCGCGCTGGTCGCGGTCCAGCTGTTGTTCGGACGCGATCATATCTGGGTGCCCGGCTGGATCGAGAACCGTTCGGTCTCGTCCGACAAGATGGACGGGGCGACCGACAAGCTCGACGGTATCGCCAACAAACTCGACAAGCTCTCGATCGATCGGATGACCTGGCTGACCAAAGGCCCGGCGGTGCAGGTTGCGGCCGGCATCATCCTGCTGTTGTGCTTCGCCGTCCCCCCGCTCGAAGTGCTGCCATGGGCCAGCGCCGCGCCGATGTTCGCTATAGCGATTATCAGCGTAGCCCTGATGGTGCGTGACGGGTTGGCCATGCTGATCGCCTACATTATCGCCGCCCTGGCGACGACAGGGGTGGGCTTCTGGTTCTTCAGCTCGGGTGGCTCGGGCTCCGGCGGCGGCTTCCTGCCATTCTAGAGCGCCTGGGCGTTGTCCGCTCGGCTCTCGTCTTCTTCCGCCGCATTGCCGCCCAAGGCCTGCCACAACAGGATCCGCGCCCGCTCTGCCCGGCCGATCGCCGCTGCCGCGCGCTCCCCGCTGGCGTCGGCGGCCCGCCGCGCTTCGAGCACTTCGAGAAAGTTCGATAGGCCCGCGCTGAAGCGCACATTGGCGAGCCGGGCGGCGCGTTCCAGTTCATCGCTCTCGCGCGCGGCAAGCTCGGCTTCCGCATCGGCGGCAGCAATCAATCCATACGCCTCCTCGGCCTCGCCCAGCGCTTCAAATACCGCGCCGCGATAGGCCTGAAAGGCGATCCGCTTGTTCGCGGCGGCACCATCGATTTCCGCTTCGATCCGTCCGAAATCGAACAGCGGCGCGGCAACGCTTGCGGCGAGCGTGCTGACGAAGGAATCGTCATCGAAGAAATCTTCGGGATCGAAGGCCAACAGGCCGACCACCGCCGAGAGTGTCAGGCGTGGAAAGCGCGCGCGCGAAGCGGCCGCAAGATCGGCATCGGTTGCTGCAAGTTCCGCTGCCGCGGCAAGCACGTCCGGCCGATTGGCGAGCAGTTCCGACGGGAGCGCTGCGGGCGGCTGGGTCAGAGTCATCGCCTGATCGGTCCGAGCCAGCGCGGCGCTAACTTCGCCGGCCGACGCGGCGGTGAGCGCGACGAGCCGCCCGATCAGCCGTGCGCGTTCGCTTTCGAGCGTGGCGAGGCGGGAGCGCGACGCGCTTGCCGCCGCCTGCGCGCGCACCCGGTCGAAGCCGGGCGCGATGCCGGCTTCCTCCCGCACCCGCGACAGATCGACCAGGCGCGTGGCGGCAGCAACGTCCTGCTCCAACGCCGTCTGCCGCGCGGAAAGCGTGCGCCAGTCGATCACGCTGCCCGCGATTTCCGCCAACAGCGCGTTGCGCACCGCGAGGGCCGAAGCGCTTGCGCTGTCGATCCGTGCGATCGCGGCGCGTTCCTGCGCGCGCAATTGGCCGAAAATGTCGGGATCCCAGCTCGCCGTCAGGTTCGCGCCATAGGACGTTTGAACCTCGGGAATGAAGCCGGCACCCGCATCGCCGAACTGCGCCGGGTTGATGCGGTTGCGAACGACGCTGGCATCGGCGGTGACATTCGGCAGTCGCTCCGCCCCGGCGCGTTCGGCCTGCGCGCGGGCACCGTCGATCCGCGCCAGAGCCTCGGCCAAGGTCGGGCTGTCCGCGATGGCCGCGCTCGCCAGCACCACGAAAGCGGGGTCTTCGGCGGGAAGCAGGGCTGCCACTTCGCTCGACACAGCCTCGTCCGGTGCGAAAAAGAATGCATCGGGCAGGGCGGGCGGCGGAGTGGCGATCTCGGGCGCGGGTCCTGCGACGCAGGCGGCGAGCGTCAGCGACGCCGCGGCGGCGGCGAGGCAGCGAGGCAGGCATATGCCTTGCGCCTGTGCGGGATCTCGCAGCGCCATCGTCCTACTCCCCTTCGCTCGCAGCCGCGGCGGCAGGGATGAAGGCGTCGATCTGCTGGCCGACGCGGAAGGCGTCCGAAGCGGCGCTTTGCGGCAGGCGGTAGATCAACTGCAACACGCGCACATCGACCCGTTCGCTAGCGCTGTTGGTGAGCGACCTCTTGGGCACGACCTGCGGCTCGGCGCGGACGAAATCGGCTTCGACGCGAATTTCCGCCGCGCCGCGCGGACTGACGATGGCCGGCGCGCCCAGTTCGACGCGCGAGGCTTCGTTCTCGTCGATATCGACCCGAACGTGCATTGGGTTGGTCTGACCCATCTGGATAAAGGGCTGCGTGTTGCCGCCCCCTTGCGTGGCGACGAATTCGCCGGGACGGATATTGACTGCAAGGATTTCGCCCGCAATCGGCGCGCGTACGGTCAGTCGGCCGAGCTCGGTGCGTGCGGTGGCGGCGCGCGCCTGCGCCTGCTCGAGCCGGGAGCGGGCAAGCTGCAGGCGATTGCCCGCACTCGCCGCATCCCCTTCGGCGCGGATGACCTCGCTGCGGCTGACCGCGGCGGGGTCGGAGAGATTGTCGTAAAGGGCGAGCTGTTCGCGAGCGACCCGGCGCGCCGTTTCCGCTTCGCCGATCGCGGCGCGTGCCTCGCGGATTGCGGCCTCGGCTTCGCGGATGTCGGCGCGCACCGCGCGATCATCGACTGTGAAGAGCGGCTGACCCTTTTCCACCCGGTCTCCCGGCTCGACGCGCAGATCGGTGACCAGCCCCGACAGCGCAGAGCCGATATCGATCACCTCGCTCGAGGGCTCGACGATCCCCGCGCCCGCCACGCGCGCCGCATCGGCCAGCGCGCCGGTCGGCTTGGGCGGTTCGCTGGCCGGCTCTGTGATCTCGCGATCGGGCAGTCCTGTGAAGATGTAGATCGCCCCGGCGACGATCCCGATCAGGGCGAGGATCGGCAGGATCTGGCGCGAGAAGCTGACGTTAGAAGGGAGGAGGGCCATAGGGGTCTCTGTGCGGTTGTGGCGTGTACGAATTTGGGGCGGGGTCAGTGTCCTTCGGGCATGTCGGTTCCGTCATGGGTGACGCGCCCGTCTTCGAGAACGAGGATACGATCGGCGAGGTCGAAAATGCGGTTGTCGTGGGTGACGATGATGCAGGCGCGATCTTCGGCGACGGCCACCTCGCGCAGCAGGTCCATCACGCGCCGGCCAGAGCTTGCATCGAGCGCCGCGGTCGGCTCGTCGCAGACGACCAGGCGCGGTTCGTGGACGAGGGCGCGGGCGATGGCGACGCGTTGCTGCTGTCCACCCGAAAGCTGGTTGGGCAGCTTTTCCGCCTGATCGCCGATATTCAGCTTCTCAAGCAGCTCTTTCGCCTTTTTGCGCGCCGGCTCGATATCCATTCCCTGTGCGATGAGCGGCACCGCGGCGTTGGCGGCGGCGTCGATCGAGGGGATGAGATTGTACTGCTGGAAGATGAAGCCGATATTCTGGAGGCGGAAATTGACGAGCTCGCTGTCGCTCAAATCGTAGATGTCGGTGCCGAAGACCTTCACTTCGCCATCGGTCGGCCACAGGATGCCGCACATGATCGAGATCAGCGTCGTCTTGCCCGATCCGCTCTCGCCCACGACATAGGTCATCTCGCCCGAACGGATGTCGGCGTCGATCCCGTGGAGGACGCGGATGGTCGTCTGCCCGGCCTCGAAATCGCGCGTGATCCCGCGCGCGCAGATCGCGGTTTCGCCCTCGACGCTGGCATCGATGGATTGCGCGTCGTCCTGCGTATCTGCCTCGCTGCTCATCTGAACACCGCCGCGGGTTCGGTGTTCATGACGTTGCGCAGCGAGATCCAGCCGGTCAGCGCGAGAATGACGATCACCGCGACGAGGCTGACAAGCGGGATCTGCCAAGGGATGTAGAAGCCCTTGAAGGTCGGATTGTTGGAAAAACCGTAGATGAACAGCACCGTGCCGACGACCCCGAGCGCATAGCCGATCGAGCCGACCAGGCCCGCCTGCGCGATCACCATCCCGGCGATCTTGCGATTGGTGACGCCAATCGCCTTCAGGGCCCCGAATTGCTTGATATTGTCGCGGATGAAGAGGCTGAAGGTGAGGCCCACGATCGCCACCCCAACAATGAAACCGAGCGCGACCGTAATCCCGAAATTCAAGGGAATGCCGGTGTTCTCGATAATGAAATCGATCCCAGCCTCGGCGAATTCCTCGCGGGTTTCGGCCTTGAGGCCGGTCTGGTCCTCGATCCGCTGCGCGACCGCCGCCGGGGTCTCGCCATCGCGCACGCCTGCGAGCACGAAGGAGAGCCGGTTGCGCGTCCCGGGCACATAATTAAGCGCCTGGCTGTACTTCGTGTAGAGCGTCACCTGACTGGTGAAGCTCGGGATGGCATCCGCCACTCCGCGGATAACGGCGCGCTGGTCGTTAAGTTCGAGTCTCTGCCCGATCGGGTCCTCGCCCGGCTCGAACATGTTGGTGATACCGACATCGTCGATCACCACCGTGTCTGGGGCGGAGAGGATGGTCTTGGAGCTTTCGGAAAAGCGATCGGGCAGGCCGATCAGCGTCGCATCGTCGACCCCGATGATCGAGACGCCTTCGAGATCGCCGGTGCTGGTGCGGACATTCGCATTCGCGCGAAGATGCGGGACAGCCCATTCGACACCCTGGACGGACCGTACTTCGTCGAGCGCGGTCGAAGGCATCTCGTATTTGACGTCGGTCGTTCGGCTGACCGGGTCCATCACCCAGATTTCCGCCTCTGGAGCGTTGTAGACGCCGCTCGCCCCGCGTTCGATGAGATTGACGAAGATCGTCAACTGCTGCGTGATCAGCAGGGTCGAGAAAGCGATGCCGAACAGCAGCCCGTAGAATTTCTGGGCATCGCCGGTGAGCATGCGGATCGCGATCCAGAGCATGGGTAGGAACTTTCCTCACGGGCGAGGGGTTGCGGAAGGGAGACGATGCGACAATAATGAACGGTGTCGTTCAATTGAACGGAGTCGTTCACTTTGTCAATCGCCAATGATCCGCCCGCACAAAAAAGGATCGGCCGACCGGCCGACGCCGCAAAGCGTGCCGGGATTGTCGAGGCGGCGTCGAAGAGCTTTTTCGAGGATGGGTTCGCGGGCACCTCTATCGAGCAGGTGGCCGCCGATGCGGGCGTCTCCAAGGTCACGATCTACAATCATTTCGGCGACAAGCGCGGTCTGTTCGCCGCCGCGGTCGAACGCGAATGCGAACGGATGGGCGGCTATTTCAGCCTTGAGAAGACCCCGCCGGGAACGATCGCACAGCGGCTGGCAGCGATCGCGCAGGCGATGGTGGAATTCCTCTCCCGGCCCGAGATGATTCAGTTCGATCGCCGCATCGCCGCCGAAACCGCGCAGGACCCGGCGATCGGCGAAGCGTTCCTGGAGGCGGGACCGTGGCGGATGAAGGCCGATTTCAGCGCCTGGCTGGCGCGCGCTGCCGCGCACGGCGAATTGCGGATCGCGGATCCCGATCTCGCCGCCGAACAATTCGTCGCGCTGGCCAAGGGCATGGGCGATCTGGAACGCCGGTTCGGTGCGCAGCCCAGCGCCGAGGACAACGAGCGCCGGCTGAAGGGCGCGGTCGAGCTGTTTCTCGCCTCCTATGGCGTGGACTGAGACGGCGATCCGTTATCTTGCCATTCACCGGCGCACGCCTACATTGTGGGGACAATCAAGGAACCCGAGCAAATGAGCGAGCAGAACGACCCGAACCAGCAGCCCCCCGAAGGACAGAACCCCTGGGTAAAGCAATTGATGATCTGGGGCGGCATTTTCATGGCGCTGCTGCTGGTCGTCTCGCTGTTCAACGGCGGATCGCAGGCGACCGGAACGGGCATTGCCTATTCGGACTTCCGCGACCAGGTTGCGGCGGGCTCGGTCGCCGAAGTGCAGCTGGGTGAAGACATCATCACCGGCACGCTCAAGAACGGCCAGAGCTTCAGCACAGTGCCGGTTCCCAGCGACCTGCAGATCACCGAGCTGCTCGAGGAAAACGACGTCCAGTTTACCGGGCTCGAGCGTGAGGAGCCCAACGTTCTTCTCTACATCCTCATCCAGTCGCTGCCCTTCATTCTGATCCTCGGCATCGCGTTCTTCGCGCTTCGCCAGGTGCAGAAAGGCGGCGGGGGCGGCGCGATGGGCTTCGGCAAGTCCAAGGCGAAACTGCTGACCGAACGCTCGGGCCGCGTTACGTTCGAGGATGTCGCGGGCATCGATGAGGCGCGCGAGGAGCTCGAGGAAATCGTCGAGTTTCTGAAGGATCCGCAGCGCTTCTCCAAGCTCGGCGGCCAGATCCCCAAGGGCGCGCTGTTGGTCGGTTCGCCCGGTACCGGTAAGACGCTGCTTGCCCGCGCGATCGCAGGCGAAGCCGGTGTGCCGTTCTTCACCATCTCGGGCTCCGACTTCGTCGAGATGTTCGTCGGCGTGGGTGCCAGCCGGGTTCGCGACATGTTCGAACAGGCTAAGAAGAACAGCCCCTGCATCGTCTTCATCGACGAGATCGATGCCGTGGGCCGTAGCCGTGGCCATGGCCTGGGCAATTCGAACGACGAGCGCGAGCAGACGCTGAACCAGCTACTCGTCGAAATGGACGGGTTCGAGGCGAATGAAGGCATTATCATCATCGCCGCGACCAACCGTCCCGACGTGCTCGACCCCGCGCTGCTGCGCCCGGGCCGTTTCGACCGCCAGGTCGTCGTGCCGGTGCCCGATATCGACGGGCGCGAGAAGATCCTCGGCGTCCATATGAAGAAGGTTCCGCTCGCCCCCGACGTGAACCCGCGGACCATCGCGCGCGGCACGCCCGGCTTTTCCGGTGCGGACCTCGCCAATCTCTGCAACGAGGCAGCGCTTCTGGCGGCCCGCCGCAACAAGCGTCTGGTGGCGATGCAGGAATTCGAGGACGCCAAGGACAAGGTCATGATGGGCGCCGAGCGTCGCTCCATGGTCATGACCGAGGACGAGAAGAAGATGACCGCCTATCACGAGGCCGGCCACGCGCTCGTCTCGCTGAACGAGCCGGCATCGGACCCGATCCACAAGGCGACGATCATCCCGCGCGGCCGTGCGCTGGGCATGGTGATGCGCCTGCCCGAGCGCGACAGCTATTCCTATCACCGCGACAAGATGCACGCGAACCTTGCCGTCGCGATGGGCGGACGCGTTGCCGAGGACATTATCTTCGGACACGACAAGGTGTCGAGCGGCGCGAGCGGCGATATCCAGTACGCGACCGATCTTGCCAAGAACATGGTCACCAAGTGGGGTATGTCGGACAAGCTCGGCCCGCTGCAATACGAACAGCAGCAGGAAGGCTATCTTGGCATGGGCCAGTCGGCACGGACCATGGCCGGGGCCGAAACGAACAAGCTGATCGATGCCGAGATCAAGCGGCTGGTCGAGGAAGGTCTCGCGCGCGCGCAGGAAATCCTGACCGACCAGGAGGACAAGCTCCATCTGCTTGCACAGGCGCTACTCGAATACGAGACGCTGACCGGCGAGGAGATCGACGCGCTGATGAAGGACGGCAAGATCGACCGGCCCGACGAACCGCGCGGACCGATCGCCGCCAAGCCCGTGCAGGGTTCGGCCATTCCCAAGGCCGGCAAGCGTTTCGGCGGGAAGAAGGCCGGTGGCGACGAGGCGCCGCAGGGCGCGTAAATCTTCCGTAGCGGACAGGAAGGGGCGCGGCAGGGACGACCTGCCGCGCCCTTTCTGCTGGTTTGGAACATTAAAGGAACATGGGCGTTGATCCGACAAAGGAGATAATGCAATGACCTCGATCGATACTGCCAACGAACGCCCCAAATCGAACCCCGCCGGCAATGCCGAAAAAGCCCCCGACAACTGGACCACGGGCGACGAGCCGATGACCGGCGCGCAGGCGAGTTACCTCAAGACGCTAAGCGAAGAAGCCGGGCAGCCCGATGCGTTCGATCCCGACCTGTCCAAGGCGGAGGCTTCCAAACGGATCGACGCGCTGCAGGACAAGACCGGGCGCGGCTGACCCCGCCCCGCTGGGACGTTAGAAGGCGCCGAGCAGCAACAGGCTTTGCAGGAAGAGGATTACGACGATCCAGATGAAGGCGCTTAGCACGAGCAATCGCCAGAACGCGGAAAAGCGGCTGAGTTCGTAGGTTCCGCGAAGATGTTTGTAGAGGTGGATCGGCGGCACGAAAGCGATGAGAAGTCCCGCCAGCCATTGCAGCGAAGGGATCGTGAAGAGTACCGACACCACGATGAACAGCAGCGAGGTGAATGCCAGCGAGTAGGTCACGAAAATCGCGTGATCGTAGGCCTTGAAGCGCCGCTTCCAGGCGAAGATCAGCCAGACGAAGGGGATCGAGAGCAAAATGAGTAGCCAGCTGAATTTGTAGGCGTTGGCCTGCAACTTGTAGAGCATGAGGCCCGGATTCTCTTTCCACTTCTTCGCCAGTCCATCGTCGATCCAGTCTATGCCGGTTGCGCCCATCGTCACCCGCGCGTTTCCGCCGCCGTCCATCGGGATGACGCGCGTCCCATCGGACCGAACCTCGATTTCCGGCCTCTTCGCATCTATAAACGGAAGGTCCGCCATGGCCGACAGACCTTCGAGCTCGCCCTCTAGTTCCGCTTTTCTCGTTTCGAGATCGCTGCGCTCTTCCTCGTCGAGTGTGTCGGCGGCCAATTCTTGCTCGATCTCGCGCAGCGTTCGTTCGTTGTTCTCGATTGCCGAGCTCAAAGAGCTTTCGACCTGATCAATGCCGACCTGATCGTCGAAGGTCGCGGGCGTGCTCAGCCCGATCATCTGGAAGATCGCGAACATCGCGAAGACGCTGAACAGGAACATCGCCATCGGGCTGACGAAGTCGGCGCGTTCGCCTTCGATGTAACGGCGCGTGAGCCGACCGGGCCTGAACGTGAGCAGCGGCAGCGTGCGCCAGAGCTTTCCGTCGAGATGCAAGACGCCGTGGATGAGGTCGTGACCGATTGCCGAAAGCGTGCGGTGGATATGCGTTTTCTGGCCGCAATTGGGGCAGAAATTACTGTCCGCCCTCGCGCCGCAATTCAGGCAGATGTCGTCTTCGCCCGTTGCCAGTGAGGGATCGAAAACGGCCTTTTCGCGATCCGCTTCGCCATGCTTGGGTTCGACGGCGCGGCCGGTCAGCGCGCCTTCGATCGCGCCGCCTATCCCCTCTGCAACATCGCTCATCGTACGCCGCCCCGTACAGCTTAACGACCGCCACTATAGCGCACGCGGCGATGTTGCCAAATTCGGCGCTGGATGAAAGGGCGCGGTTCAGCCCTTGGCGAGCTTGCGCTCGATCGCGGTCCACAACTGCGCAAAAGCGCGCGCCGCGGGGGACCGGGGGGCGAAGTCGCCGACCGGGCGCCGCTCCACCGCGCATTGCTCGACCGCGCTTGCAAGCGGCACGATCGGCCATTTCGGGTTGGCGTCGCGCGCTTCCTTGTGCAGGTTTCGCCGCATATCGATCATCGACAGGACGGGCAGGATCGGCGGGTGCTTCTTGCCCGATCCGCGCACTTCCTCGACCACCTGTTCGAAGGCGCGGCTCGAAAGCGGCGAGGGCGGCAGCGGGACGATCACGAGATCGGCGGCGCGCATGACCTGCGCGCTGACTTCGCTCAACACCGGAGGGCAGTCGAAGACGATCCGGTCATATTCCTTGCCGAGGCCCTCGACGAGCTTCGCCAGCCGCCGTTTCTTGCCGAGCTGTTCGAACTGGCGACCAAGCGTGCGGATGCTCTCGTCCGCGGGCAGCAGATGGAGGCCCTCATAGGCGGTTTCGCGGATCAGCTTGGCCGGTGGCTGATCGCGCTCGAACACGCTTTGCGCGGCGCGTTTCTTGCGCGGATCGACGCCCAGCAGAAAGCCCGAACCGCCTGAGGCGTCTAGGTCCCAGAGAAGCGTCCGGCGACGCGATATGGTGGCGGCGCACCACGCGAGATTGACGGCGAAAGTAGTTTTCCCGACCCCGCCCTTGACGCTGTACACCGCTATCGACGCCATTGGGGCCTCACCAATTCCTTTCTCGCAAAGATCGCTATGCCCGGTGATACAATGTTACGCCCGGCGCTTCGAAAGGCAAGTCCGATCGGCGCGGCGGCTGCTCCAGCCCCGCCTGCAGCGTGCGACCTATTCAGCGTCCACGAACGAAAAGGGCCGCCCGAAGGCAGCCCTTATTAGCGTCCAATCTGGCCGATCGGGTCAGCCGTCGTAATCCGCCCCGATCGAGGTCGAGCGCGTCGGCGCGCTGGCGGTGATCCGCAGCGCTTCGGCCGACTGGCTGAGCGAACCGATTTCGTCGGCATCGTCCTCGTCGTCGGGCAGAATCTTTTGCAGACTCGTAACCAGCGATTCCTGCAATTCCTTAGGCTTGATCGTCTGTTCGGCGATTTCGCGCAGGGCGACGACCGGATTCTTGTCACGGTCGCGGTCGATCGTCAGCTCGCTGCCGCCCGAAATTTCGCGCGCCCGCTGCGCGGCGAGCAGGACGAGGTCGAACCGGTTGGGAACCTTGTCGACGCAATCTTCAACGGTAACGCGTGCCATCTGCCGGGCCTCTGAACTGTAGCAATGTCGGGAATAGCGAGCCTCGCAGCTAGGGATATCGGAGCGCCGAGTCAAGAAAATGAGAACTTCGCCCTGCCTCGTGCATTGACATTTCATGGCCAAAGACGACGCACCCGATCCCAAGACTTCGCCGACGAGCGATTACCAGGATAGCGAAAGCTTCCAGGTCGAGGCGTGCGATCATGTTTTCACCTTCTACCCTGCCGGATCGGACCGCCTGGAGGCATTGCTCGATCACATCGCGCAGGCTGAACAGACGCTCGATATCTTCTACTACATGTTCCAGGACGATCGATCCGGGACGAAGGTGCGCGATGCGCTCGTCGATGCGGCGAAGGGCGGGGTGAAGGTCTCGCTTATTGTCGATGATTTCGGATCGGATGCGCCGCCCGAATTCTTCGAACCCATCGTCGATGCGGGCGGCGCATTCGCGATCTTTTCCGCCGACTGGAATGTGCGCTACCTCGTGCGCAATCATCAAAAGTTCGCCATTGCTGACAATATTCGCGTCATGACCGGCGGGTCGAATGTGTCGGACCACTACTACAAGCCGCCAAGCGAAAACGGCTGGTGCGATCTGGGTGTCGCGATCGAGGGCGAGATCGCCGAAAAATTCACCGAATGGTTCGAGCTTCTTTCAGAATGGAGCCGTAGCGACGGCTCGCAATTCCGCCGCATTCGTAGGATGATCCGCAATTGGGATCCGGGTTCGGGCGATGTGCAGCTGCTCATGGGCGGTCCGCTGATCCGCCGCTCGCACTGGTCCTACCGGTTCAAGCGCGACATGGTGAAGGCTTCGCGGCTGGATATGGTCACCGCCTATTTCGGTCCTCCGCGCAGTTTCCGCCGCGCCATCGCTAAAGTTGCGAAGCGCGGCAAGGTGCGCCTGATTGCGGCCGGCAAGTCCGATATCGACGGGACGATTTCGGTCGCGCGGCTATTCTACAACCGGCTGATCAAGGCGGGCGCGGCGATCTACGAGTTCCAGCCCTGCAAGCTGCACATGAAATTGCTGGTGGTCGACGATCACAGCTATTTCGGCAGCGCCAATCTCGATCGACGTTCGGTGCGGATCAATATCGAGCTGATGGTGCGGGTCACCGATCAGGCGATGGCGAAACGGCTGCGAGAATTCGTCGACCACCTTCAGGAGGCCAGCATTGCCGCCGACCGCGACTGGTACAGGCAGAATTCCAGTCTCCTACGCCGGATCGGCTGGCGCCTTTATCACTGGCTGTCGCTGGCCGATTACCGCGTCGCGCGGGTCGCCGTGGCTCAGCCTTCGCCCCAGTCCGAATAGTCGCGCAGATTGGGCGAGGTGAACTTGGTGATCTCGCTTTGAAAATGGAGCGGGACGTTGCCGGTCGAGCCGTGACGCTGCTTGGCGACCATCAGCGAGGCCTTGTTCTTGACCTCGAGATATTCCGCCTCCCACTGCGCATATTTTTCCTGCGCCTCGATCGAGCTCGAGCCGTCGGGATTGGGCATGTCGGGGCGAGTGGCTTCTTTGTAATAGTCGGCGCGGTAGATGAACCAGACCATGTCCGCATCCTGCTCGATCGAGCCCGATTCCCTGAGGTCCGACAGCATCGGGCGCTTGTCGTCGCGCTGTTCGACCGCGCGGGAGAGCTGCGACAGCGCGATGACGGGGACGCTAAGCTCCTTGGCAAGGGTCTTGAGCCCGCGGCTGATCTCGGAAATTTCGTTGACGCGGTTGTCGTTCGCGCGCCCCGACCCTTGGAGCAATTGCAGGTAATCGATGACGATCAGCCCGATATCGTGCCGCCGTTTCATCCGCCGCGCACGCGTGCGCAGCGCGCCGATGGTGAGCGCGGGTGTGTCATCGATATAGAGCGGCAATTCGGCGAGCCGCTGACTGGCGAAGGACAGCTTCTGGAAATCGTCGCGACTGAGCGAGCCGGAACGCAGGGCTTCTGAAGATACTTCGGACTGCTCGGCGAGGATACGGGTCGCGAGCTGGTCGGCGCTCATTTCTAGGCTGAAGAACGCTGTCGGAGCACCGTAATTGTGCTCGCCGCCCTCGCGCTGCCACTTCAGATGTTCCTCGGCGCAGTTGAAGGCGATGTTGGTCGCGAGGGAGGTCTTGCCCATGCCCGGACGTCCGGCGAGGATCACGAGATCGGAATCGTGAAGGCCGGCGGTCTTCTGGTCGATCACTTCGAGCCCGGTGGTCTTGCCCGACAGCCCGCCGCCCGAATTCATCGCCGCCTCGACCATCTTGATCGCGGTCAGCGCGGCATCGCGGAAGGTCGCCGCCTCCTTGCCCGTCGCTGCGCCCTCGGCGACACGGTAAAGGTCCGCCTCGGCCTGCGCGATGCGATCGACCGGACTGGTATCTTGCGAGGTGTCGAGCGCGCCTTCGACAAGACCGCGCCCGACGCTGACCAGTTCTCGCAGTAGCGCCAGGTCGTAGATTTGCTGCGCCAATTCGCGCGGCGCGAGCAGCCCGGCGCCATTGGCAGTCAGCTGTGCAAGATATTTCGGCCCGCCCAGTTCCTTCAACGCCTCGTCCGCCTCGAAGTGCGGGCGCAGGGTAACGGGCGAGGCGGTCGCGTTGCGTTCGATCAGGGCGAGAATGCGCTCGTAGATTCGCTCGTGCAGCGGCTCGAAGAAATGTTCGGGGCGGATCGGGGTCTGCAATTCCTCGATCACCCGGTTGTCGATCAGCACCGCGCCGAGAAACGCCGCCTCCGCCTCGAGGTTGGAGGGCAGCTTGCGCGCGGCGTCGTCGGCGTCTTCGACGAGCGAGAGGGGGGTGGGTTCGGCCATGAGGAGCCCTTCATCGCGGGCGCGCGGCAATCGTGCAAGCGCTACGCCGCGCCGAAATGCAGACTTGCCTTGTGGATAGCGGGGATGGCCGCCGAGCATCGCGGCGGGGCGAGCCGCTCGTGGGATTTGCGTAAGACTTGAAGTGTGGCCCTCCGATCTGCGAAGGCATGTCGCCATGTCCGCGTCCGCTTTCGATTCAGGGGGTTCGCCGCCCCCATCCCCGGGTTCGCCCCCCGGCGCGCCGGGCGCGTCCACCCATCGCATCGCGCATATCACGCTCGACGAAGAGACGATCCTGTGGCGCAATGCCGATGTCGAGCAGGAACGCCGCGTCGCGATTTACGACCTCATCGAAGAAAACACATTCAAGCCGGTGCGCAGCGCCGAGCGCGGGGCGTCGGGGCCCTATCGCCTGCACCTCGCCGTGCGCGACGGGCGGCTGGCGATGGATATTGCCGATAGCAAAGAGCAAATGCTGGAGACGCTGCTGATCGGCCTTGCCCGGTTCCGCCGTCCGATCCGCGAATATTTCGCCATTTGCGAAAGCTATTACCAGGCAATCCGCAAGGCGACCCCGGCGGAGATCGAGACGATCGACATGGCTCGGCGCGGCATCCACAACAATGCGGCCGAATTGCTGGTCGAGCGGTTGGAGGGCAAGGTAGAGACCGATTTCGCCACCGCGCGCCGCCTATTCACGCTGATCTGCGTGCTCCACATCAAGGGCTGAGCGCGGACGGGATCGATGGCGCGCGCACGACGCAAAAGCGGTTCTTTCCTGCCCTGGCTGCTGCGGGTGGCGGGTATCGTCGTGCTTACCGGCATCGGCTTTGCGATGTGGCTGTGGTGGGACATGCGTGAGTGGCGCCCCGACCCCGCGCTCTATCCGCAACAAGGTGCGGTGATCGCCAGCGGCGCCGGGCGTACGCGCTTCGAAACGCTGGCGGCAACGGGGGCGGCATTCGTCTATCTCGAACTTGCCCCGGCGAGCGATCGGCCTGATCCCGGCTTTGCCTCGCGGCTCGAAAGCGCGATGGCGAGCGAGCTCAAGGTCGGAGTGGTCGCCCCGTTCGATCCGTGTCTCAGCGCCGATGTCCAATCGGCCCGCTACACCCGCATGGTCCCGCGCGAGGCCAGCCTCTTGCCGCCCGCCATTGCGCTTGGCGATACGGGCGCGGGTTGTCTGCCCGCCGTCTCGCAGGCGGCGGTGGAAAGCGAACTCATGACGCTGGTCAACCAGATAGAGATGCATGCCGGCAAGCCCGTGATCCTTAAGCTCGAACGTGGCTTTGCCGAACGCCATGAAACCGCGCGCACCACCGCGCGCGACCTGTGGCTGATGCGCGACCGGGCGCGGCCCGACTATGCCGGACGCCCCTGGCTGCTATGGAGCGCCAACAGCCAGCGGGTGAGCGAGGCGACGCGCGGGCCGATCGAATGGGTGGTGGTGCAAAGATGAGCGACACGAAAGACAGCCTGATTGCCGCTGCCCGCGATGCGGCGCAGGGGGCCTATGCGCCCTATTCGAATTACCACGTCGGCGCGGCGCTGCTGTTCGAGGACGGCGCGGTCGTCACCGGGGCGAATGTCGAGAATGCAAGCTACGGCCTGTCGCTTTGCGCGGAGACGGTCGCCGTGTCGCGGGCGATGGTCGAAGGACGGCGAGGCGGTCTGGTAGCGGTGGCGGTGACCGGGCCCAGGACACAAGCGCAGGACGCCGCCCCGATCACGCCATGCGGTCGCTGCCGCCAGGTGCTGAGCGAGCTTGCCCAGCTCGGCGGCACCGATCCGGTGATCTATTGCGTGGGAGAGCGCGAGGTGCGCGAAGTGCCGCTCTCGGCGTTGCTGCCAGATGCTTTTGGCCCGGCGAACCTAGGTTAGCTTTGGCACCAACGCCGCGCGCCCGCGTTGGGGAGATGCAGCCGCCAGGGGAGAGCCGCCATTTTCGTAGAACCGCCCATCGCCGACGCGCTCCTTCGCGGCGTCATCCTCGCCATCCTCGCCCTTGCCTGGCTGAACCTGCTGATCCGGGTGAACGGTCTTCGGACCCTGTCGAAGATGACCAATTTCGACTTCGTGACAACGGTCGCCTTCGGCTCGCTTCTGGCCGGGGCGGGGCAGGCGAGCGACTTGAGCGCTTTCGTCCAGGTTCTGGCGGCGATGCTGGGCCTGATCATCGCTCAGGCAACGACTGCGTCCCTGCGCCGCCGATCAGAAATTTTCGACGACGTGGTCGGCAATCAGCCGTGTCTCATCATGCGCGACGGCGAGTTCAACGACGAGGGGCTCAAGGCGAACAATATTCGCCGCGAGGATATGATCGCCAAACTGCGCGAGGCCAACGTGCTCGATCTCTCGCGCGTGCGCGCCGCCATTCTCGAGACGACCGGCGATGTGTCCGTCCTTCACGGCGAAGGACAACTCGACGATATTTTGCTTCAAGACGTGCGCGGAACCTAGTCCGCCTCTTCGGCTTCGAGCCATTCGAGCAGCGCGGCGAGGCATTCGCGGGCCAGCATCCTGCAGCGCTCAGGCGACCAGCCCTGCTCGGGCTCGGGCGCGTGGTGCAGATCCTTGTAGGGCATTTCCAGCGTCATCGCGCAGGCGCCGTAACGCTCGGCGACGAGATTGGTGCTGATGCCGAGATTGGCCTTGCCCGCCGGCGTCTTGGGATAGCCGAGTTCGGTCTGGAAATCGGGCGTGCGTCGATCGAGGATGCGCTGGTAGCGATAGAAACGCTTGCCCTGTTCGTCGCTCCAGCCCGGAATGCCTTCGAAGCCTGCGAGGAAGACGGCGGGGATCGCCTCGTCCCCGTGCACGTCCATCGCGAAATGCACCCCGGTCTCGTCCATCCAGTCGCGGATCGCGAGCACTTCGGGGGATTTGTCCGCGCTCGGGTCCGACCATTCGCGGTTGAGATTGGTGCCTACCGCATTGGTGCGCAAATGGCCGCGGCGCGAGCCGTCGGGATTGCAATTGGGAACGATGTGAAATCGCACCCGCCGCCTCAATTCGCGGGCGACCGGATCGGCGGGATCGGTGAGGCGTTCGAGCGCGCCCTCCATCCACCATTCGGCCTGCGTCTCGCCGGGATGTTGGCGCGCATAGAGCCACACGGGTAGCTCGCCTTCGCCCATTTCGAGCAAGTCCAGCGGCTGCCCGTCGAGAGTGGTAGCGAGCCGGCGATAATCGACCCCCTCGCAAGCCGCCGCCTCGGCGATAAGATCGTGATGCCGCTCCATCGAGTAGGGCGCGAAATAAGCGAACCACGCGATGTCCGAGGCCGGCGTGTAACGGATCGTCAGCGTACCGCCCTCTTCGCTTTCGTCGTAGGTGCTGGCCGCCCGCGCCCAATATTCCCGGTCCTCGGAAACGCAGGCGTTGTAATCGGGCCACCCGCCGGGATAGGCGCTCTTGCCAAGACCGGTCAGCTTGAGTTCGATTTCCTCGCCCTCAGCGCCGCTCACCCGGAAGTGAAACCATTGCGCGAAGTCGGATTGGTGATCTTTGCGGATTGCCAGCCGGGCGCTGCGCTTGTCGGTCGACAGAACCTCGATATTGCCGCTCTCGAATGCGGCGTCGATTTCGATTTGAGTCATTCGGGTTCCTGAATTTCGTCGAGCTCGACAATGACGGTCTCGCCATTGCCACCCGGAAAGTCCCTGAACAAGGCGGCGGCGAGCGTCTGCGCGCTGACGTCCACATCGGCATAGGCGGATTTAGCCGAGACCGCCTGCTGCGCGCGGCCTTCCCACAGGCTCTCGCCGTCCGCATCGGAGATCCGTACCGACAGCTCGGTCAGTGCAGTCGGGCCGTCGCGCCCGCCGACAAGGTCGAGCCCGACGCCGACGCCCACGCCGCTGCCGAACCCGCCGGTGCCGCCGCCGACCCCGACGCTGACAGGGCCGCGCCGCTGCGCCTCGGCGATCGGGTTGCGGCTGGTGCGGATGGTGGCGAGGTGGGTGCTGCTGCCCCTCGTCATCACCACGTCGTAGCCGAGCGCGCCGAGTTCGGCAGAGACCGCCTCGGCAAAGGCCTCGCGGGCGCGGGCGTTGGACATCTCTTCGGGAAATTCGAGCGTGATCCGTCCTTCGCCCAGCCCGACCGGACGTTCGGCAACGAAGCGGGTGACTTCGACCGGACCCGAAAAGCTTGAACTGCAGGCGCCAAGCGCGGTCAGCGCGAGGGCGGCGAGGAGCGGACGCAAGGGGCGGGCAGGCAAGGCGGGCATGGCGTTTTCCTTTATACTTGCACCATCAGCGCGCGAACGGGCATCGCGGTTCCGAATGCGACACCGGCGCATCGGGTGATTTGAGACGCGGGAGCGCATCTTTCACCAAATGGCAGGGCATCGCGGCATAAGGCTGTGCGGATGAATACGAAGCGACAGGTAAGCGTCCTGGTAACCGGAGGGGCGGGCTATATCGGTAGCCATGCGGTTCTCGCGCTGAAGGATAGCGGCTGGGACGTCGCGGTGATCGACGACCTTTCGACCGGCTTTCGTTTCGCCGTTCCCGAGGACGTGCCGCTCTACGAAGGCGACGTTGCGGACACGCAGCTGCTGGCGCGCATCTTCTCCGAGCACGCCATCGGCGCGATCATGCATTTCGCCGGATCGATCATTGTGCCCGAAAGCGTGGCGAAGCCGCTCGACTATTATCACAATAACACCGCGAAAAGCCGCACGCTGATTGAGGCGGCGCGCCGGGCGAGCATTCGCCATTTTCTCTTCTCCTCGACCGCCGCGACCTATGGCGTTCCCGAGACGCAACCAGTTGGCGAGGACGCTCCGCAGCGTCCGATCAATCCCTATGGCTGGTCGAAGCTGATGACCGAACAGATGTTGGCCGACACCGCCGCCGCCGCCGGCGCGGACGACGATTTCAACTACGGCGCGCTGCGATATTTCAACGTCACCGGCGCCGACCCGCAGGCCCGCACCGGCCAATCCACCGATGGGGCGACTCATCTCATCAAAGTCGCGGTGGAGGCGGCTTTGGGCCGGCGCGAAGGCGTCGCGATCTACGGATCCGACTTCGACACGGCGGACGGGACGGGGGTGCGCGATTATATTCATGTGAGCGATCTCGCCGATGCGCATGTCCGCACGCTCGAGGCGTTGATCGCGCAGCCGGATCGCTCGCTGACGCTCAATTGCGGCTATGGTCGCGGATTCTCGGTGCGCGAGGTACTGGACGCGGTCGACCGGGTGGCGGGCACGCGGATCGCGCGGCGCGAGGAAGGGCGCCGCGCGGGCGATCCCGCCGCGCTGGTGGCCGATGCGACCCGCATTCGCGAGACATTGGGATGGACGCCGCGCCACGACAATCTCGACACGATCGTCGCCCATGCGCTCGCCTGGGAGCGTAAGCTGGCCGAACTTCGCAGCTGAGGCGGGGGCCGGCGCCGCGAATGGCGGTTGACGAACGGGGCCGTCATACATAGATGCGCTCCACGAAATTTCCGCGCGTCGGAGCGATTCCGGCGCGCTTTCTTGTTCGAGAGAGACGAAATGAAGATCCGCAACAGCCTCAAGTCGCTGAAGAACCGTCACCGCGATTGCCGCGTCATCCGTCGCCGCGGTCGCACCTACGTTATCAACAAGACCAATCGCCGGTTCAAGGCTCGCCAAGGCTGATTCGGTTCTGCGGCAGGCTGCGCCTTCGAGCGCGGCCTAGGTCATATGCAAGCGGCCCGCCTCCCTCGCCGGAGCGCGGGCCGCAGCTGTTTCGGGCGTGGATAGGGATCGCATCGCATGAAAAAGGCCATGGTCTTCGACATCGGGCGGGTACTGTTCCATTGGCAGCTGCGCGCCCTGTTCGAGAAGCTGATCGACGATCCCGCCGAGCTCGACCGGTTTCTGAGCGAAGTCGTGACCGAGGCATGGCATTTCCAGCACGACCGCGGACGGCCCCTGAACGAAATGGTCGATGAAAGGATCGCCGAGTTTCCCGGGCACGCAGCGCTGATCCGCGCCTATGCGGAGCGGTTCAACGAGACCATTCCCGGACCCGTAGAGGGCACGCACGATATTGTCCGGCGCCTGCATGCGCGCGGCGTGCCGCTTTATGGCCTGACCAATTTCGGGCACAATCTGTGGCACCGTTTTCGCCCGACCGCGCCGATCTTCGACCTGTTCGAGGACATCGTCGTCTCGGGCACCGAAAAGACTGCCAAGCCCGATCCGCGCATTTACGCCATCGCCGAGCAACGCAGCGGTAGATCGGGCCAGGCGCTGTTCTTCACCGACGACAACGCCGCCAATGTCGAAGCGGCCAAGGCGCGCGGTTGGGACGCCCATGTCTTTACCGATACGCCCACGCTCGAGGCGCAGCTAGCCGCGGCCGGGCTGCTTTAGCCGTAGTCATACAAGAAAAGAGGCCCCCGGTCCCCGCCTGGATGAGCGCGGGGACCGGGGGCCTTCGAGTTTGGCCCGAGTGGAGAAAGGGCCTTTGCCTTGCCGGAAAGCCGCTGACGATCGAGGGGGTGATCGCCGGGGAGCGCGGCGGTCCGGGTCGGAACAGGTTGCCGGGTTTAGTTGCCGTTGCAGCTTTCGAGCTTGTCTTCGGCCAGCTGTTCGCCATCGGCGGTGAAGTCGGTGATCTCGCCGACTTCGCGCATCAACCCGCGGCACACGCGCGAGGGGCGCGAGGCGCCCTTGTTGGCGACGCAGGTCGTGCCTTTGCAGGCCCAGGCGACGCCGCCTGCGACCGTGCGATTGTCTTCGGTCGGCTGCGCCAGCTTCGCGGTGTAGTAGGGGCCGTCATTCGCGAGCGCCGGCGCGCTCGACGTCGCAACCGCAAAAGTGAGACCGGTATAGACGAGCGCCGAGGCGATGGCGGCGAGGCGGGCGGGGCGGGATAGGGAGAAAGTCATCGTCGGAAATCCTTCTGCAAGAGCGGGGACAAATGTTGCAGTGCACCGTTTCGATTCGAAACCAGTTGCGAATCACTACCTATGCAATTAGGTTTTGCGTTGCAACCTAAAATTGATGTTGCTCTTCGCCCCCATCCGTATCTCGCCGCGTAAGCGCCGTTTTGCGTTCGGGATCGGGCTGGGGTAGATAGGTTGCAGCGAAAGGACTGATATGGGCGATATGAGAGAACCGCTGCGCGAGTTGATCGAATGCGGCCTGCCGCAGGCGCTCGAAGTGATGGGCGAGCGCTGGTCGTTCATGATTCTGCGCGCGAGCTTCAACGGCCTCAAGCATTTCGAGGAGTTCCTGAGCGAGCTCGGCATCGCCCGCAATATCCTGTCCAACCGGCTTGCCAAGCTGGTCGAACACGGCATCCTGAAGCGCGAGCCATGCGCCGACGATCGCCGCAAGATCGAATATCGCCTGACCGAAAAGGGCTTCGATCTCCTCCCCGCGATGCTGGCGCTCAGGCAATGGGGCCAGAAATACGGCACCGAATTGAAAGAAAACCCGGTCCTGGTCGACGAACGCGACCGGCTGCCGATCGGCCCCGTCTCCATTCTCGCGCATGATGGGCGGGTCCTGGGACATGAGGATCTGTGGCTGACCCGGCCCGAAGACCTCGGCAAGCGGGCGGACGGAACGATCGCCACGCCCGCCGGCGACATGCGCGAGGGCGACGTGATCGATCTGAAGAAAGCGGCCGGCTGAGCCCGGCTCTCGGGTGGCCGACCCCCCGCGCACGCCCGACGGTCGGTATATCGTCGTGCGCGAGCGGCTGTGGCGCGCCGCCAATCCCCACCTTCCGGAAAAAGAGCGCGCACGGCTGGTTTGCGAGCTGATGGACGCGCGCCGCGCGGTCGGCACCGCCAAGCGCACAGGCGACGAGGCAGGCGAACGCGCCGCCCGCGCGCAGGTTCACACCGCCAAGCTCGCGCTCGGCGAAAGGGGCCCGGTGTGGTGGGAAGATGGTGCGCCGGACCAGAACCGCAAAATGATCCGGAATTCGACCTATGCCGACTGGTGGGCAGAGCAAGGGGCCGCTAGTCCGGAATGACGCCGCCGTTGTTCCGCAAGAGCCCAGCCTTCCCCAATGACCGTCACGTCCTCGACCAAGACCGGCCCTGCATTCGATTCCGACATGCAGCTCGCCGAAGCGCATGCGGTGCTCAAACGCGTGTTCGGCTTCGACAGCTTTCGCGCGGTGCAGGAAGCGGTGATCGCGCGGGTTCTGGCGGGTGAGAACACGCTGGCGCTGATGCCGACGGGGGCGGGCAAATCGCTGTGCTACCAGCTTCCGGCGCTTGCGCGCGCCGGCACCGCGATCGTCGTTTCGCCGCTGATCGCCCTGATGCACGACCAGATTCGCGCTGCGACAGCGCTCGGCATCCGGGCTGCTTCGATGACTTCGGCGGACAACGACAATGCCGCCACCGCGCGCGCGCTTCGCGATGGCGCGCTCGACCTGCTCTACGTCGCGCCCGAACGCGCGACCTCGCCCGGCTTCCGTGCGTTGCTGAGCGATGCGGACATCGCCCTGTTCGCCATCGACGAGGCGCATTGCGTGTCCGAATGGGGCCACGATTTCCGCCCAGATTATCGCGGCCTTCGCCCAGTGCTCGATGCCTTTGCGCAGGTGCCGCGCCTCGCACTCACCGCAACCGCCGACGAGGCGACGCGCGCCGACATCCTGCGCCAGCTCGGCATCCCCGAAGAGGGCCTCGTCAAGGCGGGCTTCGACCGGCCCAACATCCGCTACACGATCCGCCCCAAAAGCGGCGGCGCGCGCCAGATCGCAGACTTCGTCGCACAAACGCCCGGCGCAGGCATAATCTACACCGCCAGCCGCAAGGGGGCGGAGGATCTCGCCGCCAAGCTCGCGGGCAAGGACCGGCCCGTCGGCGTTTATCACGCGGGCCTCCCGCCCGAGGAACGCGCGCGCACCCAAGCCGCTTTCGTCGCGTCGGAGGATATGGTGATGGTCGCGACCATCGCTTTCGGCATGGGGATCGACAAGCCGGACGTGCGCTTCGTCGTCCATGCGGGGCTGCCCAAATCGATCGAGGCTTATTACCAAGAAACCGGCCGCGCGGGCCGCGACGGCGACCCGGCCGAGGCCTGCCTCTTCTGGAGCCCGGGCGACTTCACCAAGGCGCGCCAATGGCTCGGCGAAGCGTGCGAGGATCGCCTGCCGTTCGAGCGCGCCCGCCTCAACGCACTCGCCGCGCTGATCGAGGCGCCGACCTGCCGCCGCGCGATCCTGCTGAAGCATTTCGGCGAGACGCCGAGCGAGAGCTGCGGCAATTGCGACAACTGCCTCGATCCGCCCAAGGTGCTCGACGTCACCGAGCTTGCCCGCAAACTGCTCTCGGCGGTCTATCGCACGCAGCAGAGCTTCGGCATGGGCCATATCGAAAATGTGCTGCTGGGCCGGGAGGACGAGCGCGTGCGTTCGCGCGGGCATGATCGGCTGTCGGTGTTCGGCATCGTCGGCGCCGAGGAAGCGGCGCTGCTCAAGCCTGTCCAGCGCGCGCTTGCAGCGGGGGACATGCTGGCGACGACCCAGCATGGCGGCCTCGCTTTGGGCCCCGCTGCGCGCGAAGTCTTGAAGGGCGAACGCCCGGTGGTCATCGCCGAACCGCCGCCCAAACCTGCGCGCAGGTCAGGCCGTTCGTCGGCAGGCGCAAGGGGCGACGGCGCCGTGCCCGCTCATCCGAACGATCCCCTGTTCGAGGCCCTGCGCGCCCGCCGCGCCGCGCTCGCCAAGGAGCACGCCGTCCCCGCTTACATCATCTTCCACGACAGCGTCCTGCGCGCCCTAGCCGCCGAGCGCCCGCACACGCTCGAACAGATGGGCCGCATCCAGGGCATCGGCGAGAAGAAGCTCGAAGCCTGGGGCGGCGCGTTTCTCGAGGCCCTGCGCGAGTTCGATGGGAGCTAGTTTGGGGGCTCCACTTCCTCGGGCGTATAGGGTTGAGGATCGGCGATGCGGCCGAGGAACAGCATCGTCCCCGTTTCGAGGTCGCGCAGCGCCACGAGAAACGGTCGGTCGACAAGGAAGCTGACTGCAAGCCGCCTGTCGGGTGGCGGTGCACTGCTCAGTCTGATCGTAACGACCGTAACCGCCGCGGCCCGCGTGCCCGTATCGAATACCTGCAGCTTCGCCAGCTGTTTCGCGTCGCCGACATAGAGGTTGCGCGCACCGCTCTCGCCGATGCCCGATAGGTCCGCGTTGTCGCGATCGAACGGCAGAGTAAGGCCCAGGGCCTGAAGCGGGGGAATGAGGTTCATGTCCGTATCGATCTCGAAACGGGGCAATTCCATATCGACCAGTTCCGGTTCGGCGACGTCCAACGCATTGCCAAGCTGCGCAATCTCGGAAAGGGCGGGAGTGCTTCGCATCACCTCGCGCTTCGCCGGCATGATGATATCCATGGCGTAGCGATCGTCGCGGTAGGGCAGGCGCACGGCGCGCCACTCGCCGCGATCCACCGTGGAGACGGTCAGGCGTTCCTGCATGAAGAGGAAGGGCTCGTCCGCGCCGCTGCCGAACAGGAACGGCTTTTCCTGCACATCTTCGAACACTTGCGCCCAGTCGCCGTCGAACAAGATCGCGTTGGTGACGAACAGCGCGAGGTCGTCGGTAATCTCGTCCGGGGACACAACCTCGGGAATCAGACCGTCGGTCGCCTCGGAGGCCCAGGCGTTGATGACGCGCGAACTTCCGGGCGGATCGGTCTTGTCGATGGCATCGATCGCGGAGGCATAACGCCCGCGCGCGGCGGTTTCGAAGGCGTTCGACAGCGAGAACTGCTGGTCCACCCACAACTTGTTGGCGAGCCGCAATTCGACGCCTTCGCCGCTATGCGTGTAGGCGCGCGGACGCTCCGGTGGAGGAAGCACCTGCGCCAGTTGCGCGGCGGTTTCGCCGCGTGCTCCCAGCGCCACGATACCGAACGCATGATCGATGCTGAGCGGCGAGAAGAAGACGTTGTCGGCAGGCCTCGCTTCAGCATCGAGAATCGGGAACAGCGCAGCGGCGCCGGCACTGTTCGCAACGAGCAGTACCGGTTCGGAGGTGCTCCGATCTTCGCCGGGTATGCTGCATCCAGCAAAGCCGAGGCAGGCTGCGAGGGCAATCGTTCGGGTGATCCAAGCAAGCATAGGTAATTCCTGGTTCTCACGCTCTGGTACCATTCTACCCCCGTCCGATCGTCTGGCGATAGCTGAGCGCTTCGGCGATGTGCGGGCGGCCCACTTGCTCCTCCCCAGCCAGGTCGGCGATAGTGCGGGCGACGCGTAGCATGCGGGTGTAGCTGCGGGCGGAGAGGCGCAGTTTTTCCGAGGCTTTGAGCAGCAATTGGCGGCCCTCCTCGTCGGGCGCGGCATGTTTTTCCAGCGCGTCGCCTTCGAGCTCGGCGTTGGAGCGCACGCCGCGTGTCCCGGCGCGGGCGCGGGCTGCCGCGACGCGCGCGGCGATCTCGGCGCTGCCTTCGGCGGGCGGGGGAAGGGCGAGGTCCGCGGCGCTTACGGCGGGCACTTCGACGTGACAGTCGATCCGGTCGAGCAGCGGGCCCGACAGGCGGTTTTGATAGTCGCCGACGCAGCGCGGATAGCGGTTGCACTGGCCCATCGGATCGCCGGCATAGCCGCAGCGGCACGGGTTCATCGCCGCGATCAGCTGCACGCGCGCGGGGAAGCTCACATGCGCATTGGCGCGGGCGACATCCACGCGCCCGGTCTCGAGCGGCTGGCGCAGCGAATCGAGCACGGCGCGCTGGAATTCGGGCAATTCGTCGAGGAACAGGACGCCGAGATGTGCGAGGCTGACCTCGCCCGGGCGCACCTTCAATCCGCCCCCGGTGAGCGCGGCCATGCTCGCCGAATGGTGCGGCGCGCGAAACGGGCGCGCGCGGCTGATGCGTCCGGCTTCGAGCGTGCCGGCGACCGACTGCACCATCGACACTTCAAGCGCTTCGGACGGCGAGAGTTCGGGCAGGATGCCGGGAAGGCAGGAGGCGAGCAGGCTCTTGCCCGATCCCGGCGGTCCGATCATCAGCAGGTTGTGGCCACCTGCCGCCGCGATTTCGAGCGCGCGCTTGGCGGTTTCCTGACCCTTGACCTGTTTGAGATCGGCGGCGGGCGGCGGGTCCTCGACTTCGCCTCGCGCAGGCTCAGCGAGGGTCTGCGAACCCTTGAGATGCGCGAGGAGCGAGGCGAGGTCTCGCGGGGCAAGCACCGGAACGCCGCTGGCCCAGCGCGCTTCGGCCCCTTGCGCGGCAGGGCAGATCAGTCCGACCTCCTCGCCGCTGGCGTAGAGCGCGGCGAGCAGCACGCCGGGCGAGGCCACCACACGGCCGTCCAGCGACAATTCGCCGACCGCGATCCAGTCGCCCAGTTGCTCGGCATCAGTGACGCCCATCGCGGCGAGCAGCGCGAGCGCGATCGGCAGGTCGTAATGCGAGCCGTCCTTGGGCAGGTCTGCGGGCGAGAGATTGATCGTGATCCGCTTGGGCGGCAGCGCGAGACCCATCGCCGACAGCGCCGCCTGCACGCGCTCGCGGCTTTCGCTCACTGCCTTGTCAGGCAGGCCGACGATCGAGAAGCGCGGGAGGCCGGGGGCAACCTGGCATTGCACTTCGACGCTGCGCGCCTCCAGCCCCAAATAGGCAACAGTTCGTACCAGCGCTACCAAGATGCGGCCCCCACCAGCGCTCGAATGGCGCGTTTGTCGTTAATCACGATAATGCAAGGTTAAGAACGACTTGTCGAGCACTTAGGGAGGAGTGCGGTGGCCGGTGGCAAGTATAAAGATTGGCAATTCGTGAACCGGCCTTTCGTTAGGCCCAAAGGCGATGAAATGGCTCGCCGCCTTTTTCGCTCTGTGCCAATGCGCCTTCCTTGCTGCCCCGGCCGCCGCCGCCGAGGCGGGCGGTGCGCGCGTGGTGTCGAGCGAAAGCTGGGTCGAGGAGTGGGACCCGCGCGAAGGGCGCTGGGTGCGCATCTCCGAAATCACGCGCACCGGCCCGGATATGCCCGCTGCTGCGATCGACATGCCGAGCGTCACGACGACCTACCTGAATGACCGCGTGGTCGATCAGACGCGCAGCGCCGCGCGCTATGCCGCCCCGCAGCACCGTGGCAGCGCGGAGCAGGCGTTCGCGCAATACGGGCCGTTCCGCGTCGCAGAACCCGGGCGCGCCGTCATAGTCGGGTCCACCGATGCGAGCAGTCCGCGCGATTTCGATGCGATGCTGCGGGATTTTCCCGGCATTCGCGTGCTCGAAATGGTCGAGGCGCCGGGCACCAGCAACGACATCGCCAATCTCGCGGTGGGTCGCCGCATTCGTGCAGCGGGCATCGCTACCCATGTGCCGCGCGGCGGATCGGTGCGTTCGGGCGCGGTCGAGTTGTTCCTCGCCGGCGCCACCCGCACGCTTGAAGACGGGGCGCAATTCGCGGTCCATTCCTGGCTCGACAATCATGGGCGCGAGGCGGACGATGTTGGCGCGGGCGATGCCGCGCACCGCATGTATGTCGACTATTACGTCGAAATGGGGATGAGCGCTCCGGCGGCGCGGGCCTTCTACGCGATGACCAATTCCGTCCCGCATCACAGCGCGCTGTGGCTGGGCGCGCAGGAGATACGGGGGTGGCTGCCGCCTGCGGGATCGAGGGCCGGGCCGGCATTCGTGATCGCCCCCGAACCGCTCGCCGCACCGGCTCGCCCGGCGCCGGCGAAGGTACTTGCCCTTGCGCCCGGCCCGCGCAAGCCCGCCTTGCCGCCTGCGCTGTGGCTGCCCGAACCGCTGATCGCTTATGCCGATCTCGCCACCATCGCGCCCCGGTTTCTGCCTGATCCGCGGCTTGACTCAAGCACGCGTATCTCATAAGTGCGCGCGCCTGATCGGTTGTTCCCGAGTGAGCGACCGGATATGGCTGCCGCCGCGATGCCGAACGGCTTGAACAGGCGGCGCCAGCGAAACATTCGAGGACAGGTTATGAAGCGGACTTTTCAGCCCAGCAATCTCGTGCGTGCCCGCCGGCACGGCTTTTTCGCGCGCAAGGCGACCCCGGGCGGTCGCAAGGTCCTGCGCGCCCGCCGCAAGCGTGGCCGCAAGAACCTCTGCGCGTGATCCCTGCGAAGGCGCTTCCGCGCCTTCGTCCTCGCTAGACGCGCGGCAAGCCGCGCCCGCTGCGGGCGGGCAGTCGCCCTTGCGGGCTCCCATGGGGAGCCCGTTTCGCGTATTGGCAGAGCGTGATTAAGGTTCTCACCAAGCGCTCCGATTTCCTTGCGGCGAACCGTGGCCTGCGAAATGCGCGGCCCGGCTTCGTGCTGCTGACGAGGGCCAATGGCGGGGAGGGGATGCGGTTCGGCATCACCGTGACCAAGAAGATCGGTAATGCCGTGGTGCGCAACCGGATGAAGCGGCGATTTCGCGAGCTTGTGCGCGCGGTGCTGCCCGAACACGGACTTGCCGATCACGATCACGTGCTGATCGGGCGCGCGGGCGGGATCGAGCGCGACTACAAAGCAATGACCGAGGAACTCGAAGCCGTGCTCTCCCGCGCGCGCGAAGGCAAGGGCGACGGCCCGCGCCGCCGCCGCCCACGCCGCGGCGACCGCCGGCCACGCGGCGCATGAGACATCTCCTGATCCTGATCGCACGCGGCTGGCAGCTCGGACCCTCGCTCATCCTGCCGCCGACATGCCGCTACAGCCCATCGTGCAGCCAGTACGCGATCGAAGCGCTGCGCAAGTATGGCGCTCTCAAGGGTGGATGGCTCGCGGCAAAGCGTATAGGGCGCTGCCATCCTTGGGGCGGGCATGGCCACGATCCGGTTCCCTGATGCGCTATCACACCGCGCGGGGGTTGGATCGCCAAAGTGTCATACCCACATAACACACGTCAGTTTTAAGGCACAGTCTTGGACAATCAGCGCAACCTCCTGCTTGCCGTGCTCCTTTCGGGTCTGCTCATCCTGGGCTGGGACCTCGGCATGCGCACCTTCTACCCGCAGGCGGACATCGTCGAGGCGGAGATCCCGACCTCGAGCGACGCCGTCGACGCGCCCGTGCGTCCGAGCGCCGCGAGCGTGCCGGGCACGGTCGAGCCGGCGGAAGACGCATCGGCGCCGCAGGGGCCGGTCGATCTCGACGCCGCGCTCGCCGATCCGCAGCGCGTCGCGATCGACGCACCGCGCCTAGCAGGCTCGATCAACCTCGTCGGCGCGCGGATCGACGACATCGTCCTGAAGGATTATGCTGAGACGACCGATGCCGACAGCGATCCGGTGCGCCTGTTCGCGCCCGAACGCACCGACACCCAGCATTTTGCCGAATTCGGCTTCGTCGAGGGCGGGCAGCGCCTCTCCAGCCGCGAGGTGTGGCAGGCGGACGGGGACATCCTGACGCCAAGTGCGCCCGTCACGCTGACGCGCACCGGCGAGAACGGCCTCACCTATCGGGTCCGCTTCACGATCGACGATCAGTACATGATCACCGCCGAGCAGTCGGTCGCCAACAATTCGGGCAATGCCGCGATCGTCCAGCCCTTCGCGCTTATCAAGCGCACCAGCGCCACCGCCACGCCCGACCAGTTCATCGCGCATTCGGGCCCGGTCGGGGTGTTCGACGACACGCTCTACGATCCCAACAGCTATGAAGAGCTGGCCGAAATCGGCCGTGACACTCCGGCGGGCGAAGCGGAGTGGCTGGGCTTCACCGACACCTATTGGCTCTCGGCGCTGGTGCGCGGAGATGGCGCGACCGACGCGGTGGGCTTCCGCGCGCTCGGCGACCAGCTGTATCGCGCCGACCTGATCTACGACGCGGCGACCATCCCGGCGGGCGGCACGCTGTCGCAGACGACGCAGCTTTATGCCGGCGCTAAGGAAAGCGTCGTGCTCGACACCTACGAGGATGCCGGCATCACCTATTTCGGCAAGGCGATCAGCTGGGGCTGGTTCGAATGGTTCGAAAAGCCGTTCCTTTGGCTCCTGCGCAACCTCAACGATCTGGTCGGCAATTTCGGCGTGGCTATCATTCTGCTGACCGTGATCGTTCGCCTGATTCTGTTTCCGATCGCCCAGAAAGGCTTCGCGTCTATGGCCGCTATGAAAGCGGTCCAGCCGAAGATGAAGGCGCTTCAGGAACGCTACAAGGACGACAAGCAGCGGCTCGGCCAGGAGATGCAGAAGCTCTACAAGGATGAGGGCGTCAATCCGCTCTCCGGGTGCCTGCCGCTGCTTGTCCAGATCCCGATCTTCTTCGCGCTCTACAAGGTGCTCATCCTCGCGATCGAGATGCGTCACGAGCCGTTTCTCTACATTACCGATCTCTCCGCGCCCGATCCCGCGACCATCCTCAACGCCTTCGGCCTGCTGCCCTACGACGTGCCCGGCTTCCTCGGCATCGGCATCCTCGCGGTGCTGCTGGGCTTCACCATGTGGCTGACCTTCAAGCTCAATCCGAGCACGATGGACCCGATGCAGCAGCAGATCTTCAACTTGATGCCGTGGATCCTGATGTTCGTGATGGCGCCGTTCGCCGCCGGGCTGCTGGTCTACTGGGTGACATCGAACATCCTGACCGTGGCGCAGCAGAGCTATCTCTATTCCAAGCACCCGCAATTGAAGGCGGCGGCGGAAAAGGAGAAGGCGGAAAAGGCGCGGGAGAAGGCGCGCAAGGATGCGGAAAAGAGCGGGGCGTAAGGTGAGCGCAGCCTCGCCCGAGGAACTGGAAGAACGCGCGCAGCAGCGCCGCGAGAAGGCAGCGGCAAAGCTGTTCTCGGGCCGCGTCGATTTCCTGCTTTCCGCACCGCAGCTCAAGTTTCTGCCCGATCCGGCCTGTCCCGAGATCGCCTTTTGCGGGCGCTCCAATGTCGGCAAGTCCTCGCTTCTTAACGCGCTGACGGGTCGCAAGGCGATCGCGCGCGCTTCGGTGACCCCGGGGCGGACGCAGGAGCTCAATTTCTTCGATGTCGGAGGCGAGCCGGGCGCGGCGCCGCTGTTCCGGCTGGTCGACATGCCCGGCTACGGCTTCGCCAAGGCGCCGGTGAAGGTGGTGGAGCGCTGGAAGAATCTGGTGAAGAGCTACCTGCGCGGTCGCCCGGTGCTGGCGCGCAATCTCGTGCTGGTCGACAGCCGCCACGGGTTGAAAGACGTCGATCGCGAGATGATGACGATGCTCGACGAAGCGGCGGTCGGCTACCGCATCGTGCTGACAAAGGCGGACAAGATAAAAGCCTCCGCGCTCGACCGCGTGATCGCCCAGACCGCCGAGGAGGCGCGAAAGCACCCCGCCGCCTTCCCCGAATTGCACGTGACCAGCAGTGAGAAGGGCATGGGCATCGCCGCGCTTCGGGCGGCGTTGGTGGAGGATGCGCTGGGCGAGAGCTACTTCGCAAACAGCTGAGCCGGGTCGGCGAATGCCTTGAATTCGAGTGCATTGCCCGCCGGATCGCGCAGGAACATGGTGGCCTGTTCGCCCGGCTTGCCGCGGAACCGGACGGTTGGCTCGATCACGAAATCCGCGCCGCGCTCGCGCAGCCGCTCTGCCAGCGCCTCCCAGTCGGCCATGGCCAGCACCAGGCCGAAATGCGGGACCGGGACGCCGTGCCCATCGACGTGATTCGTCGCGGCGTCGCCCGAGCGCTCCGGCGCCTGATGCGCGACGATCTGATGTCCGTGAAGATCGAAATCGACCCATTCCTCGCTTGAACGCCCCTCGGCGCAGCCCAGCCATTCGCCGTAGAAACGGCGCGCAGCGGCAAGATCGTCGACCGGGAAGGCGAGGTGGAAAGGGGGACGGGTCATGCGCTGCGCTTGTGCCCCAACGCGCCGGTCTGTGCCACATTTTCCTACATCGGGGCGATTTGCGATTGCGATATTCGTCATGGATCGCGCCCAAGCCCTTCGCCAGTATCGCCGCGCCATCCGCGAGCAGTTTCCTTTGTCAGGACCGTGTTCCACCTGTTCCACCGTTCAGCCTCGACAGCGTCAGGATGAACGCATAACACGGCGCCGCGACCGTGGTGGAGGGTCGAATCGCATGAAGCTGATCGTCGGAAACAAGAACTACTCGAGCTGGTCGCTGCGCGGCTGGCTCGCGGCCAAGCAATCGGGTCTCTCCTTCGAGGAGATCACCGTTCCGATCTTGGGCGAGCATTGGGAGGAGAAGAAGGAAAGCGACGAGTTCCAGCCCTCCTCGGGCAAGGTCCCCATCTTGTGGGACGGCGACAACGTCATCTGGGACAGCCTGGCGATCATGGAGTATCTCGCCGACAAGGTCGGGCGCGAGCGGTTCTGGCCCAAGGACGAAGCGGCGCGCGGCATGGCGCGCTCGATGGTCGCCGAAATGCACTCTTCCTATGCGAGTCTGCGCGCCGAGATGCCGATGAATGTGCGTCGGCGGCTCAAGCTGACGGGTCTTTCTGATCAGACCAGGGGCGAAGTGGTGCGCATCCTCCAGCTATGGGCGGAAGCGCGCGCGCGGCATGGCAATGCCGGACCCTTCCTGTTCGGCACGTTCGGGGCGGCGGACATCTTCTACGCGCCCGTGGTGTCGCGCTTCATCACCTACGGCATCGGCGTGCCCGGCTTCGCCGAAAGCTACATGCAGGCGATCTGGGAACATCCCTGGATGGCGCAGTGGATCGAGGCTTCGCAGGAAGAGGAATGGGTGATCGAGCAATATGAAAGCGTCGGTTCGTCTTGAAGGGGCGGCGCGGTTCAGGGCAGCCGTTTGGTCGGGTAGGGCGTGCCGTCCTTCTTCGCATAGCCTTCCGGGCCGAAGACCATGTCGATATCGGGATATTCGCCGCGATCCTTGGTCTCGTCGCCGGCGCTGATCGCGACATAGACGCACGGCTCGCCCGAGCGATTGTGCAAGTGATGCCCGTTTTGCCGCCCCGCGGGGAACGCCAGAACGTCGCCCGCGCGCACTACGACTTCCCCCTCGTCCTCGATCAGCACCGCCTCGCCCGCCAGCATCACCACCAGCTCGTCCTCCTCGCTGTGCCAATGCCGCTGGGAGGAGAACGCGCCCGGTTCGAGCATCACGTGGCTCGCCCCCATACGGGTCAACCCGGCGGCGGGCGCGAGCCGGCGATAATGGCGCCCTGCCACCGCGTCGGCGAAAGGCGGCGGGTAGCCGGTCGCATTGGTCTGCGCGATGGCGGCGAGATCGAGCTTGGGCATCGGGGGGCACTCCTGCTAGCGCGGGGCCGGTTATGAACACAGCGATCGACAACGCCAAGCGCCTGATCGGTGAGGCGAGCGTAACTCCGGCGACCGGGCCCGTCTTCGATGCGATGGAGGCGTTGCTGACATCGCTGGGCTTTGCCGTCCATCGCTTCATGCGCGGGGAGGGGCAGGCGGGAAGCGACGAGGCGCCGGTCGAGAACCTCTTCGCCCTTCGCGAAGGGCCGGCGGGATCGCGCCACTTCGCCTTTGCCGGGCATCTCGACGTGGTGCCGCCCGGCGAAGGCTGGGCGAGCGACCCGTTCGAGCCGACGACCAGAGGCGACCTGCTCTACGGCCGCGGTGCGGTCGACATGAAGGGCGCGATCGGCGCGATGGCGGCTGCCGTGGCGGACATACCGCGCGAGGCCGGCACGGTCAGTTTCATCATCACCGGCGACGAAGAAGGCCCCGCGCTTCACGGCACGCGCGCGCTGATCGACTACATGCAGGCCGAGGGTATTGCGCCCGACCTGTGCCTCGTAGGCGAACCGACCAGCGTGAACCGCCTCGGCGACACGATGAAGATCGGGCGGCGTGGCTCGGTCAATATCTGGCTGAAGGTCGAGGGTGCGCAGGGTCACGTCGCCTATCCGCATCTTGCCGACAATCCGATCCCCAAACTGGTCGCCATGCTCGCCGAACTGGACGCGCTGAGCCTCGATACGGGCACCGACTGGTTCCAGGCCTCGAATCTCGAGATCACCGAGATCGAGGTCGGCAACCGGGCGCACAACGTCATTCCGGCCGAGGCAAAGGCGCGCATCTCGATCCGGTTCAACGACCTCCATTCGGGCGCCAGCCTCTCCGAACGGGTCGCCGCCATCGCCGAAAAGCATGGGGGCGAGGCGCTGCCGATCGTGTCGGGCGAACCCTTCCTGACCGAGCCGGGTGCCTTCTCCGACTTCATCGCCGAAGCGATCGAGGCGGAAACGGGGGTGAAGCCCGAACTCTCGACCAGCGGCGGCACATCGGATGCGCGCTTCCTCAGAGCCGTGTGCCCGGTGATCGAATTCGGCCTATGCAATGCGACCATGCACAAGGTCGACGAAGCCGTCGCGCTGGCCGATCTGACCGTGCTCGCGCGGATCTATCGCCGCGTCGCCCTCGCCGCGCTCGCCGCCGGTGATGCCGAGCCCTCCGGGGATGGCGCGGCATCGCACGCACGGGCATAGATCCTGCAAGCGTGGTCAGTTGAGCGAGGCACGATGAAAAGCTGGTTTCGGATTCCCCTTTGGCAGCGCGTGATTGCCGCGCTCGTTCTCGGCGCGATAACCGGCTTTCTCTGGGGGCCGGGCGCAGAGAGCATCAAGATCGTCGGCGACGTTTTCATAGACTTCATCAAGATGTTGATCGTACCGCTCATATTCTTCAGCATCGTCTCGGGCGTCACCTCGATCGGCAATCTGGGAAGGCTGGGCAGTGTCGGCTGGCGCGCGATCCTGATGTTCGTGCTCACCGGACAGGTCGCGGTAATCCTTGGCCTTACGATCGGCAGCATCTTCCAACCTGGTCTGGGCGTCGACACCTCCGCGCTTGAGATGGGCGCAACGCCCGAGCCGACGCCGTTCGACTGGCGCGAGATGATCCGTTCGATGATCCCCGTCAGCCCGGTCGGCGTGATGGCGAACGTGCAGGTTCTGCCGCTGATCGTCTTTTCGCTGCTGGTCGGCATCGGCATTCTGCTGGCGAGGCGCGAAGAGGAGGCCGGGGAGGATGGCGGATCGGGCGGTGCGGCGGCGATCGCCCGCGCCTTCGACAGCGGTGCTCTCATCTTTCAGAAAATCACGATCATCGTGATGGAGCTGACACCCTTCGGGGTGTTTGCGCTGATCGCATGGGTGGTGGGTACGCTCGGCCTCGACGCGGTGACCGCGCTCGCGGCGTTGGTCGCGATGAATTACGCGGGCTGCCTGATCCTGATCGGCGGCATGTACACACTCATCCTCGCCTTCATCGCGCGGGTGCAGGTGATCGGTTTTTTCCGCGGCATGATCGATGCGATCGCGGTCGCCTATTCTACCGCGAGTTCCTCGGCCACGCTGCCGGTCACCTTGCGGTGTACGCAGCGCAATCTCGGGGTGAGCAAGCCCACGTCGAGTTTCGTCGTCTCGCTCGGCTCCACCATCAATATGGACGGGACGGCGATGTATCTCGGCCTCGTCACCCTGTTCGGTTCGCAGCTGTTCGGGGTCGATCTGAGCTGGAGCGATTATTTCGTGATCGCGCTGCTGGCGACGGTCGGTTCTATCGGCGCGGCCGGCATTCCGGGCGGCGGTCTCGTCATGATGGGCGCGGTCTTCAGCGCTGTCGGCGTGCCGCTCGAAACAATCGCGTTCGTTGCCGGGGTCGACCGGATCATGGACATGATGCGCACCGCCACCAACGTGACGGGCGATGCAACGGTAACGGTCGCGACCGCGAGCCTCCTGGGCGAGATCGACAAGAGCGAGCTAGCGAGCGCGGACGACGTCTAACGGGGATATACGATGACCGATTATGCGACAGTTCCGCTCGGCGAAGCGCGCCGCCGCTATCTTGCGAACAGCACCGTTTCCATGCCGATCGCCGGCTTTATCTCCTGGGCGGCGCTCGCGGTCGCCTATGCTGTCTTCGCGGACGACGCTCCGTTCTTCGCGCCTTTCGTCGCAGCGGCCATCCCGGTGCCGATAGCGCTGGCGATGGACAAGAGGCGCGGCGAACTGCATCGCTGGAAGGAAGATCGGGACAACCCGATCGGACATCTTTTCATGCGGTTCATCACGGTCGTCGGCCTTCTCATCCCGTTGGTGGTGATTGGGGCATCCGCGATGCAGGACGAGGCCTTCCTTGTCCTAGGCCTGGCGATCCTGGCTGGTGTCGTCTGGGTTCCGCATGGATGGGGCGCGGACGATCCTGCCGGTTTCATCCATTTCGTGCTGCGCGCCGGGCTCTGCTACGCGGTGTATCTTCTCACTCCGCCGGAATGGCGTTCGTCCGCCATCGCTGCGGTGACGGCTGCGACCTATATCTACGCGATCGCAGCGATGCGGAAGCCATCCTCGGTCCAGTAGGCTTCACTCGCCCTCGTCTTCGACATACTCCACCGGCACGAATTCCCCGAGCCCGCAGCCCGCGCCGCGCCTGACGCTGCCGCCGATCTGTTCGAGTGTGTAGATGATGTCCTGACGGCACAGCTGGGTGAGCGAGGTGTCATAGGTGAAGGCGCGTTCGAAGCCGAGCCTGGGGCAGCGGGTGGGAAGGACGCTGCGATAGACGTCGCCGCCGCGCATTTCGAAGTCGATGACCTGGTCGCTGCGCACCCGGCTGTTGCGGATCTGCGCGAGGTTCAGACAGCTGCGTCCTTCCCCCACTACCTCGACCGCCGGACCGGCAAGCGCGGGATCGACCTCGGTTTCCGCGTCGATCGGGGCGCAGGCGGCGACGGCCAGCGGGGCGGCGAGAATGGCGAAACGGCAGATCATGACGGAAACCTCCAGGCTTGGCTTGCTCCTGCATGAACGGGCCGGCCTGAACCCCGCCTGAGCGCTCGACCGCGCGCATTACCGCCCCTTCGGTTTCTCCAGCACCTTTTTGCGATAGCTGCACAGGTCGACGAGCTGGCAGCGCCAGCATTCGGGCGTCCTCGCCTTGCAGATATAGCGGCCATGCAGGATCAGCCAGTGATGCGCATGCAGGCGGAAGGGCGCGGGGACGCGATTTTCCAGTTTGGCCTCGACCTGTTCGGGTGTCTTCCCCTTCGCAAGCCCCGTCCGGTTGCCGACACGCAGGATATGCGTATCGACCGCGAAGGTCTCCTGCTTGAACCAGCAATTGAGCACCACATTGGCCGTCTTGCGGCCCACGCCGGGCAGCCGCACGAGGTCGTCGCGCGTGTCCGGGACCTCGCCGCCATATTCGTCCACCAGCAGCTGCGAGAGCGCGATGACGTTCTTGGCCTTGGAATTGAACAGGCCGATCGTGCGGATATGTTCGATGAGCCCGTCGATCCCCAAGTCCAGCATCTGCTGCGGCGTTTCGACCTTCGCGAATAGCGCGCGCGTCGCCTTGTTGACGCCGACATCGGTCGCTTGCGCCGACAGCGCGACCGCGACCACCAGCTGATAGCAATTGCCGTATTCAAGCTCGGTCTCCGGCTCGGGGTTGTCCTCGGCGAGGCGCCTGAACATCTCGAAGATCTGGTCTTTGGTCATCGGTGTCAGGTCGGCGGGTTCTGGTTGGCGCGTTCGAGCTTTTCAAGCTTCGCCACCACTTTTTCGTCGATCTCGTCCAGCCGCTCCAGATGCTCGCGCATCTCCTGAATTTTCAGGTCCCGCCGGCGATGCATCGCATCTGAAAAGGCCGCGGCGATGATCCCGGTCGGCATGGCCACGAAGGCGATGCCCGACAGCGCGAGCCCGCCGCCGATAATCTTGCCCAGCACCGTCACCGGATAGGCATCGCCATAGCCGACCGTGGTCAACGTGATGACCGCCCACCACAGCGCGCGCGGGATCGAGCCGAACTCGTCGGGCTGGATCGCGCCCTCGACGATGTAGAGGAGCGTCGCGCCGGTAAGCACGAACACGAAAGCCAGCGCCATGGTGACGATGAGGTCGTCCGCCCGGTCCGCGATCGCGTTCCCCACGGTCTCGATCGCCAGGCTGAAGCGCCCGAACTTCATCACCGCGATCACCCGGAACAATCGCACGAATCTCAGGATCGCGGCGTCCCCGGCGATCAGCGGAGCGAGGGTTGCGATGACGACGATGAGATCGATGATCCCGATCGGCGAGCGGATGAAAGCCCAGCGCTTCGTCCAGTTGGATGCCTCGCCCGGCTCTTCGGCGGCGGCGTAGACCCGCGCGCAATATTCGACGAGGAAGATCGTCCCGAAAACCAGCTCGCTTATCAGCAGGGCGTCCTGGCTTTGCGGTGAGAGATCGGGCTCGGTGCCCAACGCGGCGGCCAGCACGGCAAGGATGATGGTGACGATCAGCAGCTTGTTGGACAAGGTCAGCCGCCCGTCGGGATGCGCGCCGACGAACAATTGCTCGTGCAGTTTTGCCCGCAGGCCTGCCATCGCTTCCGCCCCCCTCAACCGCGGTGCGCCCGGCCTAAAGCCCGAGCACGTCCTCCATCGTGTAGCGGCCCGGAGGCTTGCCGATCAACCACTCGGCCCCGCGCACCGCGCCGCGGGCGAAGATCATGCGATCTTCCGCGACATGCGAAAGCGTCAGGCGCTCTTCGCGGCCCGCCAGTATGACGCTGTGTTCGCCCGCCACCGTGCCTCCACGCAAGGTGGCAAAGCCGATCGTGCCCTCACGGCGCTCTCCGGTGTGACCGTGCCGCCCGCTTTCCATATTGTCGGTGAGGTCGATGCCGCGCGCAGCCGCTGCCGCTTCGCCGAGCAATTTGGCGGTGCCCGAAGGCGCGTCGACCTTGCCGCGATGGTGCATTTCCAGCACTTCGATGTCCCATTCGGGGCCAAGGCGCGCAGCCGCCTCGCGCACGAGATGCGCGAGCAGTGTCACCCCGAGCGAGGTGTTGCCGGTCTGAAGCACCGGCACCGTTGCCGCCGCTTCCTCGATCAGTTCGAAATGCTCGGCTTCGAGGCCGGTCGTGCCGATGAGGATCGGTATGCCGGCTGTCTTCGCCGCCGACAGATTGGCCTTCAGCCCATCCGGCGCGGAAAAATCGACGATGACCTCGCAGGATTTGATGACCGCGCGGGGATCTCCGCCGAGATCGACGCCGACGCAGATCGCATGGCCCGCTTCCTCGATGGCCTGCCGAAGGGCCTGACCCATACGCCCTTTGTGACCAATAATCGCGAAATGCGTCACACTCACCCCATCCGCTTAGAGCCAGTCGAAGGACCGTCCTTTCCCTGCCACCATCCTAAGAGTAAATGCCGCCCTTCGACAAGCGCGCCCCGGGCTTCCCGAACGGCACGGGGCGAACGGGAAGAGAAATGCCTGAAAAGCCAAGCAGCATCGTCATCCTTACAGGCGCCGGGATTTCGGCCGAAAGCGGTATCGACACCTTTCGCGATGCCGGAGGTTTGTGGGAGCAACATCGCGTCGAGGATGTCGCCACGCCCGAGGGTTTCGCGCGCAACCCTGAGCTGGTGCTCGGTTTCTACGATGCCCGGCGCGAGGCGCTTTCAAAGGTTTCGTCCAATCGAGCGCACGAAGCCTTGGCGCGTCTCGAGAGCGCGTTCGATGGCGAGTTGCTGCTCGTCACCCAGAATGTCGACGATCTGCATGAGCGGGCGGGATCGCGCGAGGTGCTGCATATGCACGGGGAATTAAGAAGCGCGCTGTGCCTGTCCTGCGAAACGCGCTCGCCTTGGGATGCGCCGATGATCGGTCGTCCGCCCTGTCCCGCCTGCGGGGCGCGGAGCCTCAGGCCCGACGTCGTATGGTTCGGCGAAATGCCTTACCAGATGGAGCGCATCTACGCCGCGCTTTCCACCTGCGACCTGTTCGTCAGCATCGGAACGAGCGGCGCGGTCTATCCTGCCGCAGGCTTCGTCCAGGAGGCGGCTGCGCAAGGCGCGGCGACGCTGGAACTCAATCTGGATCCGAGCGAAGGCAGCCACCTGTTCGACGAGTCGCGACATGGCCCGGCGGGAAAACTGGTCCCCGAATGGGTCGAGGAGACGCTGCGCGCGAGCGGAGGCTGACGAGCGAGTTGGCGGCTCAATCTTGGCGTGAGGGCGTACCGTGTGCCGCCGAGCTTTGAGCGACCGGCTGCGCAGACGTGCCATGACTCGCCGAGCTTTGCTGCGTCGGCTCGTAGTTCGGCGTGTCCTGCGGCTTGGCCAGCTTGTCCTCGGGACGCACTTTGTGATCGTCGGGAAGTTCACTGCGCATCTTGCGCCACTGAAACAAGGCGAAGACGAGAACCGCGCCAAGAGTGAAGAGGCATAGGATAAGGGGGATGAGATTGTCGGAGATTAGGGAGTCCATCGGTTTGATTTCCTTTGCGTTTCCTTTATCACCAACCGCGCGAAGACCCGAATTGTTCCGAAAGGAGGCACGGCTTGGCGCCCGATTGGCGCAGGCCGTGGCGGGAATCGGGCGGACCGATCATCGCGTTAAATGTCAGTGGGAGGACGCGCCGCAGGTCTGGCAGGCGGGATCCTTGCCGATGGTCAGGGTGCGCATCCCCGGCTGCATTCCATCGAGAATATGGAGCTGGCCGAACATCGGCTGCCCGAACCGGCTGACGCCCGCCAGCAGCACCCGCACGGCCTGCATCGCGGCGAAGCTGCCGGCCCATCCCGCCATGGCGCCCAGCATGCCGTCTTCCGCGCAGGTGTCGCAGTCTTCGGCGTCGAATGCGTCACCGACGAAGCAGCGATAGCATGGCTGATCGGGCAGGTGTCCGGCGAAGGAGCCGACTTGGCCCTGGAATCGGCCCACCGCGGCGGAGAGCAGGGGCACGCGCGCTGCGACGCACGCGTCCGACACGGCCAGGCGGGTCGCGAAATTGTCGGTCCCGTCCAGGACCAGATCGACGCCATCGAAGAGGCCCGCCGCATTGTCGCGCGTCACCCGCGCATCGCTGATCATTACATTCAGCGCATCGTCGAAATTCGCCAGCCAGCGCCGCGCGCTCGTCGCCTTGCCATGGCCGACATCGCGTGTGGTAAAGATGGTCTGGCGCTGAAGGTTCGAGACGTCGACGATATCGTCATCGACGAGCGTAAAGCGCCCGATCCCGGCGCCCGCCAGATATTGCAGTGCCGGCGAGCCGATTCCGCCCAGTCCGATCACCGCGATATGCTTGTTCGCCAGCGCGACCTGCCCCGCGCCGCCGATTTCGGGCAGCACGATATGCCGCGCGAACCGATCGAGCCGGGCGGGGGATAAGGGTGTGGAAGGAGCGGTGGAAAGCCTGTCGACCATGACAGCCCTGTTGGCAGGCTGTGCATGGCTTGTGAATAGCGTGTAGACCGAGTGCGGGTCCCTGCGCAGGCGAGGGCCTCATCAGGGGTGGGAGAAGCTCCCGCTTTCGCGGAGAGCGCATCCGGCTCTATCAACTCTCCAGCTGTCGAAGCAGGCTGCGCACATCGCCGTCCATATCGGCATCGCGCTGGCGCAGATCTTCGATCAGACGGACCGCATGGATCACCGTCGAGTGATCGCGCCCACCGAACTTGCGCCCGATCTCGGGATAGGAGCGCGGAGTCAGCACCTTGGAGAGATACATCGCCACCTGCCGCGGACGGACCACGGCGCGCGCGCGGCGCTTGGAGCTCATCTCGCTGCGATCGATGCGGTAGAACTGGCAGACCGTGCGCTGAATTTCGTCGATCGTGATCCGGCGGCGGTTGGCGCTGAGGATGTCGGTCAGCTGCTCCTCGGCGAGGTTCAGCGATACTTCCTGTCCGGTCAACTGGGCATAGGCGATCAGCTTGTTGAGCCCGCCCACGAGCTCGCGGATATTGCGCGTAATCGTGCGGGCGAGGAAATCGATCACGTCTTCGGGCACGGAGAGCGGCGCGAAGCGCGAGAGCTTGGATACGAGGATCTTCTTGCGAAGCTCGATATCGGCGGCCTGAATGTCGGCGACGAGGCCCATCGACAGGCGCGAGAGCAGGCGCGGCTCGACCCCGTCGAGCGCCTGCGGAGCGCGGTCCGCGGCGAACACCAGACGCTTGCCCTCGGCGAGCAGCGCGTCGATCGTGTAGAGCAACTCCTCCTGCGCCGAAGCCTTGCCGATGATGAACTGGATGTCGTCGACCAGCAGTAGGTCGAAGCTGCGTAGCCGTGCCTTGAACTCGATCGTCTGCTGCGTTTTCAGAGCCTGGACGAATTCGACCATGAAGCGCTCGGCACTGCAATAGAAGATGCGCGCGCGCGGATGGGCCTGCAGAAAGCCGTGGCCGATCGCGTGGAGGAGGTGGGTTTTGCCCTGGCCGGTCGCCGCTTTGAGATAGAGCGGGGAAAATTGCGGCTGTTCGGTCGCGGCCATGCGTTCCGCGGCGTTCTTGGCCAGCACGTTGGCTTCGCCGGTGACGAAGGCCGCAAAGGTCAGGGACGGGTCCAGCCCGACGCTCGAGGTGAAGCCTGCATCGCCGATCGTGCCGGCGGCGACCGCGATCGCGCTGGCGCCGTCATTGGCAGGACGGCGGCCGTCGTCGATGCGCAGTTCGGGCAGCTGGCGGCGCCCGGGATGGACCTGGATGTTCACGCGGCGCACGTCGCTGCGCATGATCTTCCAGGCGAGTTGCAAGCGGTCGTGAAAACGGTCCTTGACCCAGTTGGCGGAAAATTCGGTGGGCAGGAAGAGATCGAGCGTGCCCGTCTCCTTATTTATAGCGCCGACCTGGATCGGCTTGATCCACTGGCCGTGCAATTGGTGACCGAGATCCTTCTTCAGGCCTTGACTAATATCGGCCCAGTCGGCGGCAAGATTGACCGCTTCAGCATCTTCCATCAGGTCCTCATCCGCTTTTCCGGCAGCCATGCGCGCCTTGTTCATCTTGTAACCCATCGTTTCCCCACAACTCTCTAATCTCCGGAAACGCACAATTTCCGAAAGCAGTCCCTACGATTTGTGACGAGTGCAAGACCCCACCACCCACGATCGATGTCCGTGGGCGCCCCGTCGTCCGACTTTTATGACCCCGGCGTGTCCCGCGCCGGTGAGAGGCAAATAAAGGCGCGTTCGCATCGCGGCGCAAGCGCACAATTGCAATAAATTGGAAATATTCCTGTTGACTCGGGGCTACCCCGCAGACCTTCGTTCAGGTAATTGATTTGAAAGGGTTTTGTGGTTTTCCCGGGTGCGAATCGTGGGAATACCTCACGTTTGTAACAGCGCCTCCAGATGCGGGGCTGACAAAACGAAAGGGCCGCGCCAACTGGCACGGCCCTTATCCACAATCGGTGTCCCCGAAGGTCGTTTTGAAAGGCCTTTCGCTTGCGAATCGCGCAACCGACAGACCGAAAGAGCTCTCAGAGCGCGGCGACGCGCTTCGACAGGCGCGACATCTTACGCGCAACCGTGTTCTTGTGCATCACGCCGCGCGACACGCCGCGGGCGAGTTCGGGCTGTGCTTCTTTCAGTGCCTTGGTCGCGGCTTCCTTATCGCCCGCCTCGCAGGCCATCTCGACCTTCTTGACGAAGCTGCGAATGCGGCTCATGCGCGCGGTGTTCACCTCCGCACGAGCATTGTTGCGGCGGATACGCTTACGGGCTTGCGGCGAATTGGCCATGATTGTGTCGTGTCTCGCATTTGCCGGTGGCCGGCGCGCATAAGGGCCGGGCACGGGTTTCGTTGTGTTCGAAAGTCGGCGATGGCTCGCCGGAAAGCGCGCCACCTAAGGTCTCGGGCCGCTAAACGCAAGCCTTTTAACCGGCGCCCGCGCCCGCACCTACCTCTGGCAGCGCGCGCAATACCAGGTGCTGCGCCCGCCCTGGACGATCCGGCGGACCGTCCCGCCATCCTCGCGCCGGCAGGTCTCACCCTCGCGCCCATAGACATCGAACGAACTGGCGAAGTAGCCAAGCGCGCCATCGGGCGCGGCATAGTCGCGCAGGGTAGAGCCGCCGTCACGGATCGATTCGCTCAGCACGTCGCGGATTGCGGGGACGAGCCGCGCAAGTTGCGGTTTCGTCACCTTGCCGCTCTTTTTCTTCGGATGGATCCGCGCGCGCCACAGCGCCTCGCAGACATATATATTGCCCAGGCCGGCGACGATGCGCTGGTCGAGCAGGCACGCCTTGATGCTTTGAACCCGGCCCGACAGTGCCGCCTTCAGATAGGCGGGAGTCAGATCGGGACCGAGGGGTTCGGGCCCGAGCGCGGCAAAGCGCGGCCAGGCATCGAGCAACTCGGTCTCCTCCAGATCGACCGAACCGAAGCGCCGCGGATCGCACAGGGCAAACCGGTTATGCGCGGTCTCGATGAGCAAGTGGTCGTGCGCATCGGGCCTTTCGGGGTCGATGCGCCACCGCCCGCTCATGCCCAGATGGAAGATCATCGTCGCGCCCCGATCGACATGGATGAGCCCGTATTTAGCGCGCCGCGACAGTCCGGTGACGACCGCGCCGGTCATCCGCTGAACCAGGGCCGGCGGGAACGGGCGGCGCAGGTCGGGGCGGTTCAGCACCACCCGCTCGATCCGCGCGCCATCGAGGAACCGCGCAAGGCCCCGGACCGTTGTCTCGACTTCTGGCAGTTCCGGCATGGGCGCTGCTCTAACAGTCTAGGCGAGCCATACAATTGGCTCTAGGGCGCATCGCATGACAGCAAGCAGCGACGAAACCGTCTCCTTCGGCTACGAGAATGTCAGCCCCGAGGAAAAGACCCGGCGTGTGGGCGCGGTCTTCTCCAGCGTTGCCGGCAAATACGACGTGATGAACGATGCGATGAGCTTCGGCATGCATCGCGGCTGGAAGGACCGGTTCGTGCGCCGCGTGAAACCGCAGCCGGGCGAGGCGATCCTCGACATGGCGGGCGGCACCGGTGACATCGCTTTTCGCATGGCCGATCGCGGAGCCAACGTGACGGTTGCCGACGTCAACCAGCAAATGCTCGATGTCGGCGCAGAGCGCGCAATGGAACGCCGCGAGGCGGAAGGCGCGGGCAGCCTTGTCTTCACGCGCCAGAATGCCGAAGCGGTCAGCTTTCCCGATGCGAGCTTCGATGCCTACACGATCGTCTTCGGCATCCGGAACGTGACCTACAAGAACAAGGCGCTGGCCGAAGCGCACCGCGTGTTGCGCCCCGGCGGTCGGTTCTTCTGCATGGAGTTCTCGACCACGAGTTGGTCCGGCTTTCGCGAGGTGTACGACCTATATTCCAAAGAGGTCATGCCGCGCATGGGTGAGGCGATTGCGGGCGATGCCGACAGCTACCGCTACCTCGTCGAATCGATCCGCAAGTTTCCCCGGCCCGAAGAATTCGCGCGCATGATCGCCGCCGCCGGCTTCGCCAATACGCGGATCGAGCGGATTCTGGGCGGCGCGGTCGCGATCCATTCGGGATGGAAGGTCTGATGGTTTCGTCGTCATTTCCCGGCCGCGCCCGCAGGTGACGTCACCCGCGATCCATCTCTTCCGCCTCGCACGCTGGGGCGTGACGCTTGCGCGCCGGCGGGCGCTGGTCGGTATCGAGGAGGATCCCAACGCGCCTGCAACCGTGCGCCGGCTGGCACGCCTCGCGCGGCTGGCGACGTTCACTTCCAAGCGCGGCCCGCGCGACTATGCCGGCGCCTTCCGCGCGATCGGCCCCGCCGCCATCAAGCTCGGCCAATCGCTCGCCACCCGGCCCGATCTCGTCGGCGAGGAAGCGGCGCACAATCTTCTGAGCCTGCAGGATGCTCTGCCGCCGGTCGCATTCGATCAGATCCGCGCCTCGATCGAGGCGAGCTTCGACCAGCCGATCGAGAGCCTGTTTGCCGAGATCGATCCCGTGCCCGTGGGCGCCGCCTCGATCGCGCAGGTGCACCGCGCGATGACCACCGATGGCCGCGAGGTCGCGGTGAAGGTGCTGCGCCCGGGCATTCGCGAGAAATTCGCGCGCGACATTAGAACCTATGAATGGGCCGCGGCGCATGTGGAGGCGATGGGCGGCGAGGCGACGCGGCTGCGCCCGCGATTGACCATCGCCAACTTCAAACGCTGGTCCAATTCCGAGCTCGACCTGCGGCGCGAGGCGGCATCGGCCAGCGAACTCGCCGAGGAGATGGCGGGGGTCGACGGCTACCGCATTCCCGCGATCGACTGGGACAGGACCAATGGCCGCGTCCTGACCGTCGAATGGGTCGAAGGCATCAAGATTTCCAAACGCGACGAATTGCTCGCCGCGGGCCACGATCTGGAGGAGATCGCCCAGCGCCTCGTAATCAGCTTTCTCATGCAGGCCATCAGCACCGGCTTCTTCCATGCCGACATGCACCAGGGAAACCTCTTCATCGAAGAGGACGGCACCATCGTCGCCATCGACTTCGGCATCATGGGCCGGATCGACCGCCGCGCGCGGCAGTGGCTGGCGGAAATCCTCTACGGCCTCACCACCGGCAATTATCGCCGTGTCGCCGAGATCCATTTCGAGGCGCAATACGTCCCGAGCTACCATTCGGTCGGAGAGTTCGCGACGGCCCTGCGCGCCGTGGGCGAGCCGATGCGCGGCAAGCCCGTTTCCGAATTGTCGGTCGGCCAGATGCTCGACGGGCTGTTCGCCATCACCCGCGACTTCGATATGCAGACGCAGCCGCACCTGCTGCTCTTGCAAAAGACGATGGTGATGGTCGAGGGGATCGCGACCCAGCTGAACCCGCAGATCAATATGTGGGACACCGCCGCGCCCTATGTCCGCAGCTGGATCCGCGATGAGCTCGGACCGGAAGCCGCGCTTGCCGAGCGGATCAAGCAGGATACCGATACGCTGCTGCGCTTGCCGGGGCTGATCCGCCGGCTGGAGGAGAAATATCCGCCCAAGGGCGGCGCCCCCGAGCCCCCGCCGCTGCCCGATATCAAGCTGATCACCGAGCGCCGAGCGCGCGAAAAGCCCGGATGGCTGAGCTATTTCCTCGCCGGGATCGTCGGGGCGGGCGCGGTCTATGCGGCGGGGCTTGCGGGGCTGGTGTGATCGGCGCTCAAGGGTAGCCGGCGCGCACCATTGCGCCGGGCATCGCACAATGCGGCGGCCTTGGCGCAGGGGAAGCGGGCCGCTAAGGTCCACGCAGCGTGCGCTTCCGGCACAAGGCGGCGCCAAACGGGAGTTAGGTCGGCGATGAGCGTTGAGGGGCCCAAGATCCTTCTTGTCGTGGGCGGCGGGATCGCGGCCTACAAATCCTGCGAGCTCGTGCGCCTGATCCGCAAGGGCGGCGGCGATGTCACCTGCGTTCTGACCCGCGGCGGACAGCAATTCGTGACGCCGATGTCGCTTGCGGCGCTCAGCGAGAACCAGGTCTACACCTCGCTGTTCGATCTCAAGAACGAGGTCGAGATGGGCCATATCGAACTCAGCCGCGAGGCCGATCTCGTCGTGGTCTGTCCGGCAACGGCGGACCTGATGGCCAAAATGGCGGCGGGGATTGCGGACGATCTCGCGACGACGCTGATCCTGGCGACCAACAAGCCGGTGATGGCAGTGCCGGCGATGAACGTGAAAATGTGGGAGCACGAGACGACGCAGCGCAATGTCGCACTGCTCGGCGATGCTGGGGTAACAGTGCTGCATCCCGACGAAGGCGCGATGGCCTGCGGCGAATTCGGCTATGGCCGCCTGCCCGAACCCGCAGCCATCTGGCGAGAGATCGCCGGGCATTTCGGGATCGAGGTTGAAGAGGAGGATCTGCCCGCTGCGGCGGAGGATGCGCCGGAAGTCGAGGCACCCGAGATCGAAGCGCTCGAACCCGAAGACGACAGCGCGGCGAAGAGCGGCGGGGGCCTAGGCGGGCTGTTGTCGAGGATAATCCCGCGCTCGACCGAAAAACGCAGCGCGGAAGAGATCGAGGCCGAACTTGACGCTCTGGGTGAGGAAGAACCGTCAGAGGACTTCGACCCCGCCGATTTCGTGGAAGAGGACATCGAGTTCAATCCCGACCTCGAAGGCTCGCCGCTGGCGGCCAAGGGGAAGGGCAGGGCCGCCCCGCCGATCGATCCCGACGCTATCAATCACGAGATGGATGAGAGGCGTCTTGCGCCCGAGGAGCTGGAAGAGGGCGAGCCGGAAGCCGAAGCGCCCATGCCGCGTAAAGCAGCCGCCAAATCCGCTGCTTCGAACAAGGGCGAGGTGATCGAGGCGGAAGAAGACGAGGTCGCCGCGATCAGCGTCGATCCCTCGCATCAGCCGCTCGAAGGGCGCCACGTTCTCGTCACCGCCGGGCCGACCTGGGAATCGATCGATCCGGTGCGCTACATCGCCAACCGTTCTAGCGGGAAACAGGGATTCGCCATCGCGGCCGCCGCTGCGGCGCTGGGCGCCAAGGTGACGCTGGTCTCAGGGCCGGTCGCTTTGAAGACTCCTGCCGGGGTCACGCGGATCGACGTCGAAAGCGCTGAGGAAATGGCGAGCGCGGTCAAGCGCGCTCTGCCCGCGGACGCAGCGGTGATGGTCGCGGCGGTCGCCGACTGGCGCCCTAAGGAATATCGCGACGAGAAGATCAAGAAACGCGGCTCGGCCCCGCCGGCGCTTATGCTGACCGAGAACCCCGATATCCTCACCAACCTTGCCGCCGGATCGAACCGACCGCCATTGGTGATCGGATTCGCCGCCGAAACCGAGAACGTCATCGACAACGCAAAGAAGAAGCGCAAGCGCAAAGCCGCCGACTGGATCGTCGCGAACGACGTGTCGGGCGATGTCATGGGCGGCGATGCCAACACCGTCCACATCGTCTCCGCGGAAGGGGTCGAGAGCCTCAAGACAATGCCCAAGGCCGAGGTCGCGATCGCCCTCATGGAAAAGATGGCGCAAAGCCTCGAGGCGGAAGCGGCCGAATGAACGACCCGGTTCGCGTCGAGGTCAAGCGCCTCGCGCATGGCGAGGGACTGGCGCTGCCCGCCTATGCGACGGCAGGTTCTGCAGGGATGGATATCCTCAGCGCCGAGGATGTGACGATCGCCCCCGGCTCACGCCATGCGGTCGCTACTGGCTTATCGGTCGCGATCCCGGCAGGATACGAAATACAGGTGCGCCCGCGCTCGGGCCTGGCTTTCAAGCACGGCATCACCGTGCCCAACACGCCCGGCACGATCGACAGCGACTATCGCGGGGAATTGAAGGTGCTGCTGATCAATCACGGCAGCGTGGATTTTACGATCGCCCGCGGAGACCGGGTGGCGCAACTGGTCCTGGCGCCCGTCACGCAGGCCGCGTGGTCCGAGGTAGAAGAACTTGACGTGACCACGCGCGGCGCAGGCGGCTTCGGCTCGACCGGCGGGCACGCGAGGCTTTAGCGCAGGTCGGGCTTTTCGACTGGCTTGAACGGGATATCGAGCCCTTTCGGATCGAAGCGCGCCACATCGGACAGATCTAAAGCGAGCCGAACAACGCGCTGGCCTTCGGCATCCTGCGAGAGGTAGATCGCGATACGCTCGCCGGTCCCCGCGTCGATCAGAGGTGGCCAATTGCAGCTTGAGATTATCGCGTTATAGGGAAATTTGACGGTCCCGGTGACGTCCGGCCCGTAGATTGTGCCGATGATCTCGGCTCGCGCGGTCCGCCAACTGACTTGCCTGCGCTCGCCATGATTATCGATGATCTCGACGATGTCCGCGACCGCGACCGACTTAATCGTCCCGTTTGTGTATTCTCTTTCCAGAATGCGGACGGGATCCGGATTTACCCGGCAAGCCTGCGCCGCCGAAGGCAGCGAAGAAATCAATACCGTCATTGCGGCAAAGGGGAGGGAGAACTCGCTCACCTACATGCACTAGCGCAACGAGATGAACATTCCCCGAATCAAAAAGGCGGCGCTGATCCCTTGCGCCGCCTTTCCGTCCCATCCACGGGCATCGTGAACCAGTCGCGATCCTAGTCGACAGCCTTCACGCTCTTTTCGTCTTCGCGGATGGTGATCCGCAAGGTTTCGCCCGAATTGCCCGGGAAGTCGGTGAACAGCGCATCGACCAGGTTGGGCACGAGCGACTGCAGCCGGTTGGTGCGCGAGACGGCCTGAGCCTGCCCTTCGAACAGGCGCTCTCCGGTGGCGGTGTCGTCGATCTTCATGTCGATGCCGCTGGTATACACGGTGTAGCTGCGCACATCCGGCCCGGCGAGCCACGGATCGTAGAAGCCGAAGGCGAAGTTGCGGCGGAAGCCGAAACCGCCGAAGCCGCCCCACGGACCCCAGGGACCGAAGGCGCCGAACCCGCCGACGCCCGGCGTGGTGCGGATCCGCTCGCGACCATTGTCGACATCGTAGTCGAAACGCACGAGCAAATCCGCATCCTGCGGCGTTGCCGCCTGGCGATAGCCGAGCTGCGCCATTTCGGCCGCAACCCGATCGGCATAGAGCGAAAATTCAAGCCCCCCGGCAAGCTCCGGATCGTCCGCGACGACGGCGAAGCTCTGGCCCTGAGGAGCGGGAAGCGTGGTGGTAAAGCGGGATACGTCCGCCTTGAAAGAGGGCGCGCAGGCCGCAAGGCCGAGGGCGACAGCCCCCGCCAGACCGAGCCGCATGGAACGACTCGCAAAGGCTGGACGGGTAATCATATTGGACAAAGTCATGCCATATCCTTCGCAAATTCACCAGCGCGACATGTCATCGGATGGCGAGGCTTATACGTAACGACAAGCGGTGCGTTCCCCTCGCACGCGAAGCGCCGGAATAGTAAAGCTTCCTCTTAGAAGTCTTCGCCATGCTCCGTCGCCTGGCCGCAACGAGCGCGACCTGCCAGTCTTGAATATGCTTTTAATTGAATGGGATGAACCGGGTTTGAACGTCGGTGAAGCGTGCGTTCAGCCGCGCACCAGCCCCAGCGCGCGGTAAGCGTGCGCGAGCGTATCGCGGCCTTCCTCCCGCGCCTGCGAGGCACCGCGCGCAAGGATCGCATCGAGCGCCTCGCCATCGTTCTTGAGCTCGGCAAAACGCGCGTTGATGGGCTTCAGCGTCTCGGCCAGCAGTTCTCCCAACGCGGGTTTGAAGACGCCGAAGCCCTGCCCGCCATGTTCGGCCAGCACGTCGCCCGCCGTCCGCCCGGTCAGCGCCGCGTATATGCCGACGAGGTTCTTCGCCTCCGCGCGGCCTTCCAGACCCGCCTCCTCGCTCGGCAGCGGTTCGGGATCGGTGCGCGCTTTCTTCACCTTCTTCATGATCGTTTCTGGACTGTCGGTCAGGCTGATCCGGCTCATGTCGGACGGGTCCGACTTGCTCATTTTCGCGGTCCCGTCGCGCAGGCTCATGATGCGCGCGGCGGCCGGCGGGATATAGGGTTCGGGCAGAGTGAAGGTCGGGTCCTTGTCGCTACAGAAATCGTTGTTGAACTTCTGCGCGATGTCGCGGGCGAGCTCGAGATGCTGCTTCTGATCCTCGCCCACCGGGACATGCGTCGCCTGGTAGAGCAGGACGTCGGCCGCTTGCAGCACCGGATAGGTAAACAGCGCGACCGACTGGCCCTCGCGGTTCTTGCCCGCCTTGTCCTTCCACTGCGTCATCCGGTTCAGCCAGCCCATCCGCGCGGTGCCGTTCAAGAGCCACTGCAGTTCGGCATGGGCGGGGACCTGCGCCTGGTTGAACAGCACGGTCTTCGCCGGATCCACCCCGCAGGCAACCAGGGTCGCGGTCATTTCGCGGGTATTTGCGGCGAGCTCGGTGGGGTCGTGCGGCTGCGAGATGGCGTGGAGATCGGCGAGGAAGATGAAGCACCGCCCGCCGCTCGCATGCGCCTCGTCCTGCAGCTTCACGTAATTCACGATGGCGCCGAGATAATTGCCCAGATGCGGCTTGCCGGTGGGCTGGATGCCCGAGACGACCCGCATCTCAGCGCTTGCGTTAGAGGCCATGGATCACGCTCTCTTCCTGGTCAGGGCGACGATGCGTTGGCGGTCGATTGCCCCCAGAGCGAAGGCAAGACCGAAATAGACGATTGCCGCAGCGGCCGCGAGTACGACGAGTGCCCCCAGCCGCTCGAACAGCCCGGCGGAATACCAGCCGGTTAGCAGAGCGCCGGTGTAGAGCAAGGCCGCCCCCATCGCCGCCGCCGCAACGCCCTGGCGCGCGATCCGCAAGAGCAGGGCGAAGGGCACGCGATAATGGCCGCGCATCGCCAGCACCACCAGAAGAAAGCCGACATTGATCCAGGCGCCGATGACGCTGGCATAAGCAACGCCGACCACGCCGTAGCGATCGAGCAGCGCGATGTTGAAGGCGATGAAGACGCCGAGCGAGATGAAGGCGGCGATCACCGGCGTCTTCGTATCCGCGCGTGCATAAAAATTGGGCACCAGCACCTTGACCAGCACATAGGCAGGCAGGCCGAGGACGAGGGCCGCCAACACGTTGCCTGTTTGTGCGGCATCGCTCATGTCGAAGCGGCCTCCTTGAAAGATCATGATGACGAAGGCCTCGGCGCAGATGGCAAGCGCCACCGCCGCCGGAATGGTTAACAGCATGGCAAGCTCGATCGCGTCGGACTGGATACGATCGGCGCCTTCGCGGTTCTCATCGCCGACGAACTTGCTCAGCGTCGGCAGGATTGCGGTCGAAAGCGCGATCCCGATGATCCCGAGCGGCAGCTGGTTGAGCCGGTCGGCATAATTCATGAAGCTGACCGCCCCGTCCTCAAGCTGGTTGAGGAAGTAGAGCTGGACGAGCGTGTTGATCTGGTAGGCCCCGCCGCCGATCGCGGCCGGCAGGGCGATGATCGAGAGACGCTTCACTTCGGGCGTGATTCGCGGCCAGAGCAGCTTTGGCCGGAAACCCTCGACCCGCGACCAATAGTATAGCCACGCGAGCTGCATCAGCCCGGCCCCCGTCACTGCCCAGGCGATGCCGTAGGCGATCTGTTCGATGCTCGCGCCGCTATTGTCGGCAAACCACTCGCCCGTCAGCAGCGCAGCGATCAGGACGAGGTTGAGAATGATCGGAAAGCTTGCCCCGGGCGCAAAACGCGAGACGCTGTTGAGCATGCCGGTGAACAACGTCACCAGGCTGACGAGGACGATATAGGGGAACATGATCCGCGCGAAATCGACCGCAAGCGGGTAGGTTTCGGGATCGACGGGCTTTTCCGAAAGCAACCAGATGACGCCTGGCATGGCGATCTCGAATATGGCGACCAGCGCGATCAGGACGGGCAGGAAAACGCTCAGAACATCGTTGCTGAAGCTCTTCGCCTCGTCGAGCCCGCGCTCGGACTCGTCCTCGTGCCCGTGCAGCCGCTTGGAGAACATCGGCACGAAGGCCGCGGAGAACGCCCCCTCGGCGAACAGCCGGCGGAACACGTTGGGGATGATGAAGGCCTGGAACCACGCGTCGGTGACGGCATTCGCGCCGAGCACGCGCGCGAAGATCATCTCGCGCGCCATACCGGCGACGCGGCTGACCATCGTCAGCGAGCCGATCGTTCCGACATTCTTGAGGAGGCTCATGGGTTTACGCCCCGCTCCAGGCTAACGCGCCTGTTCAGGCGTTGCCCGTAGGCGCCGGCGGGACTGCGCTGCCGTTTCCTTCGGCTCCCCCCTCCTGCTGGCGGCGGGCCTGGAGCTGTTGCACGTAGAGGCCGTTGAAGTCGATCGGATCGACCATCAGCGGCGGAAAGCCCGCGTCGCGCACGGCATCGGCGATCACCCGGCGGGCGAAGGGAAACAGGATGCGCGGGGCCTCGGCATAAAGAAAGGCGTGGCCCTGCTCCGAGGGAATGTTGCGCATGCCGACGAGGCCGCAATAGGCGAGCTCGACGAGATAGGCCGGGCCCTGGTCGGTCGAGGCGCTGACATTGATCTTGATCTCGACTTCGCTGACCTCTTCGCCCTTGGGGCTCGCGCCGATATTGAACTGGACATCGACCTTAGGCTGTTCGGTCCACTGGAAGACCTCGGGCGCGTTCGGGTTCTCGACCGAAAGATCCTTCACATATTGCGTGATGATCCCTGCGGCGGGCTGCTCGTCCTGGCCGGGAGCAGGGCCGGCGCCCGGATTGGCATTGTCGAGATCGGTCAGAACGTCGCCTTCGTCGGCCATGATGGGTATCCTTCGTCTGGATGGCGGCGAGGAGCCTCGTGCCGCCCGGCCTTGTCCGAGCGAGGGGCCCTGCCGCGGGATGGGAGGAGAGGCGTGCGCGACTAGCAGGGGGCGCGTGGGCAGGCAATGGGGCGCCGGGGCGCGATGGAACACGGCACGGCACCGCGGCGAGGGGGCGAGGCGACGCTCCCGAGCCACACCTGCCTGCCAAATCCCTCGGTCTGACACCTATCCCGGCGTTGGCGAATTGAATTTCGCGCCTATCTATGGGACGAGTGGCGCATCCCGGTCTTAAGGCAGCGCGTAACTTTGTTGGCTTACAGGAACAATTCAGCCACAACAACATAGGTCGACAGGACCGAGCGAAAGGGCACCAGGTAACAAACGTGATTCTCGAAATCGTCATTCTCGCCATGATCGCCGCATTTCTGGGCATGCGCCTCTATTCGGTGCTGGGCCGACGAGCGGAGCATGAAGAGGAATCGGTGCCGCAGCGTTTCGAGACTCCGGACGCCTCGGCTGCGCCCACGCCGTCCGCTCACGCGCAGCCGCAGGCCGCGGCGCAGCGTCCGGTCGATCTCGAAGGCGTGATGCCTGCGGTCGAGCGCGGCATTCGCGAGATCGCCGCCGCAGATCGCAATTTCGACCTCGCTGGTTTCATGGAGGGCGCCAAGGCGGCCTACGAGATGGTGCTCGAGGCGTTCTGGGCCGGCGACAAGGATACCTTGCGCGAATTGTGCGACGACGATGTCTATGAAGGCTTCGCCGCCGCCATCGAAGCGCGCGAGGAAGCGGGCGAAACGCTGGAGAACAAGCTCATCCGTATTGAGGAAACGCGGATCCATTCGGCCAGTCTCGAAACCAGCCGGTTCTCGAAGGTCGCGCGGATCGCGGTGCTGTTCGTCGCCGATATCGCCGCGGTCACCCGCGACAAGGACGGCAACGTCATCGCCGGGTCGCTCGACGATGCGATCGAGAGCCGCGACGTCTGGACCTTCAGCCGCGATACCGGCTCGCGCGATCCGAACTGGGTCCTCGACGAAACCGACCAGGGCTGAGCCTTGGCTCGCGAACGCGCCGAAAGCGCCGGGCAGGTCCGGCTCGGCGCGTTCGGGCCGGTCCGATTTTCCCGAACCTGCGACATGCGTCTGGCCGTTGCATTCGCTGCGTTCCTGCTCATGTCGGCCTGTATGCGCGTCGTTCCGGAAGGCGCTGCGCCCGCGCCCCGAACCGCGACCCCCGCCCCCGTACAAACCGCAGCTGTCGCAACACCCGCCGCCGCCGTCGCGAGCAGCGCGCTCGCTGCCGGGACCGCATTGGGTCCGAGCCTCGCGAGCCTGCGATGGGCGCCGGGCGATGCACAAGGCGCGCTGCGCGCCTTTCGCGTCAGCTGTCCCAAGATTCTGCGCCGCGAGGATGTGAGCGGATTGACGCAGCGTCCCGACTGGCAGCGCGCCTGCGAGGCGGCCGCGCGCTGGTCGGGCGATCCGGGCGCCTTCTTCCGCAGCGAGTTCGAGGCGGTGACGGTCGGCGACGGACAGGCCTTTGCGACCGGCTATTTCGAGCCCGAGATCCTCGCCAGCCGCACTCGCAGTGCGGGCTACGACACGCCGATCTACGCCATGCCGCGCGACCTCACCCGCGCCTGGCCCGCCGACATGCCGACATCCGAGCGCACGGGACGCCCGATGCTGGGCCGATATGACGAGAACGGCGATTTCGTACTGTATGACGAGCGCGCGCAGATCATGGCCGGCTCGCTCGAAGGCCGCGCGCCGATCATCGCCTATGCCGCCGACCCGGTCGAATTCTTCTTCCTTCAGATCCAGGGCAGCGGCCTGTTGCGGCTTCCCGACGGCAGCCTGATGCGCATCGGCTATGCCGGGCAGAACGGGCGCGGCTACACGGGCATCGGGAGGGTTCTGCGCGAGAACGGGCAGATCGGTCCGGGCACACCCTATGCGACGTCGATGCAGGGGATCATGCAGTTCATACGCGAGAACCCGCGAGAAGGCGAAGAGGTGATGAACCTCAACAAGAGCTGGATCTTCTTCCGCGAGCTCGACACCGACGGGCCGCTGGGATCGCTCGAAGTGCCGGTTTATGACCGCGACAGTGTGGCGGTCGATCCGCGCTTCGTGCCCTATGGTGCGCCGGTCTGGCTCGATCTCGACCGCGACGAAGCCGACGGCTTGTGGATCGCGCAGGATACGGGCGGCGCGATCAAGGGCGCCAACCGCTTCGACACGTTCTGGGGCGCGGGGGCAGAAGCGCGACGGATCGCCGGCGGCATGAGCGCGCGCGGGCGGGCGCTGGTGCTGCTTCCCAAGAGCGCGGCGGCGCGGCTCGACCGCGCAAGGTGAGTATTCCGCGCGGCCTGAGTGATGCCGAACAGGCCGCCTGGGCGAAGCTCGCGGCAAGCGTCACGCCGATGGAGGGTAAGGAGGTTCCTCCCCCACCGGGGGAGGGGGACCATGCGAAGCATGGTGGAGGGGCACGCCCGGTCAGCGCAAAATCGCGGCCAGCCCCAACACCTTCACGAAAGCAGAGAGTGCCCCTCCACCAGTCTGCGGCTGGTCCCCCTCCCTCCCCGCCTTCGCGGGGACAGGCTGCTACGCTCGGGGAGGATCAGAACCTCGACGGCAGTTGGAACCGCAAGCTCAAGGCGGGCCAGATCGCGCCCGACTATACGCTCGACCTTCACGGCCATTCGCTCGACCGAGCCTATGACCGGATCATGAGCGGCCTCGACCAGGCGCGCAGCATGGGCGCGCGCGTCGTGCTCGTTATTGCGGGGCGAGAGCGGCCGGTCGATCCGGCCGATCGTGGACATAAGCGCGGCGCGATCCGTGCGAAGCTCCTTGATTGGCTCGCCGCAAGCCGTCACGAAGATCACATTGCAGCGGTACGCCGCGCGCATATCCGCCATGGCGGCGAAGGTGCGCTCTATTTGGTGCTCAAACGCGCCCGCTAACTATTCCGCGGCCGCCTGCGCTATCGCGTCGATCCGCGACGGCAGCGGCGCGTCCTCGCGCGAGTCGATCGACTGCGCCGACATCATCCCTGGAGCTTTGGATTCGCCGCCGACCATCTCGCGCGTCTTGGCCTCAATCCGCTCGCCGATCTCCTCGTCGACCTGACGCCAGTAATCGAACGCACGCTTCAGGACCGGTTCGCTGACGCCGTCGGCAAGGTGGCCGCTGACATTCGAGACGAAACGCCCGCGCTGTTCGTCGTCCATGACGTCACGCACGAGCGCACCTGCCTGACTCCAGTCGTCGTCGTCTTCGCGCAAGGTATAGGCCTCGCGCATCATTTCCCCATCGGCAGCCCAGGTCGCTTCGTTGCCGATCATCGGCTGGGCGGCAGGACCGCCGTAGGAATTGGGCGCGTAGACCGGGTCTTCGCGCTTATCCATCTGCATATGCCCCCCGCGCGCATAGGAATGCACCTCGTTGACGGCCCGATTGACGGGGATTTGTTTGTAATTCGTACCGAGCCGAGCGCGGTGCGCATCGGCATAGGAAAAGCCGCGGGCGAGCAGCATCTTGTCGGGCGAAAGACCGATGCCCGCCGGAATGTTGTTCGGTTCGAAAGCCAGCTGTTCGATCTCCATGTGCCAGTCGGTGGGATTGCGATCCAGGCTGAGCTTGCCGACCTCCATCAGGGGATAGTCGGCATGCGGCCAGATTTTCGTAAGATCGAAGGGGTTGAGACGGTAGGTCTTGGCCTCCTCGAACGGCATTATCTGCCATTTGAGCGTCCAGCTCGGATAATCTCCGTCGGCGATGGCTTCGAACAGGTCGCGACGGTGATAGTCGCTGTCCTCGCCCGCCATCTTCTCCGCTTCGTCCTGCGTAAAATGCGCGTTGCCGCCTTCCTCGCCGACATCGGTGTGATAGTGGAACTTCACCCAGAAGCGCTCACCCTCTTCATTGATGAGCATGTATGTATGGCTGCCATAGCCGTTCATCTCGCGCCAGTTCTTCGGCACCCCGCGATCGCCCATCAGATACGCGACCTGATGCGCGCTTTCGGGAGACAGCGTCCAGAAGTCCCACATCATGTCGTGATCGCGCAGACCGTTATTCGCGCGGCGTTTCTGACTGCGGATGAAGTGCTGGAACTTCATCGGGTCGCGCACGAAGAAGATCGGCGTGTTGTTGCCGACCATGTCGAAGATCCCGTCTTCGGTGTAATGCTTTATCGAGAAACCGCGCGGATCGCGCCAGGTGTCCGGGCTGCCGCGTTCCCCGGCGACGGTGGAGAAACGCATCGCGACGTCGGTTCGGGCGCCTTTCTGGAAGAGTTTGGCCTTGGTATAACGCGAGACTTCGGCGGTCGTCTCGAACGTACCGAACGCGCCCGATCCTTTGGCGTGGGGGCGCCGTTCGGGGATATTTGTGCGGTTGAACTGCGCCATCTCTTCGAGAAGATGATGATCGTTGAGGACGACCGGTCCATCCCTGCCTATGGTGAGCGAATGTTCGTCGCTCTGGACGGGGATACCGGCATCAGTGGTGGTGCGGGGGGAGGGGGTGTCGGCCATCGGTCAGCCTTCCGGATCGAGATGATGGTGGGCGCTTTGGACCTACGCGCGCAGCAGGAGGTGGTTCCTTGCGCAGGGCATTTGCCGCTCGACGGGCTGCGCGCGTCATCGCCTATATAAAAAGGTCCCCGGCGCGCCTTTTTATCGGAAAAGTGCGCCGGGGACCGTGTGCGACCCTTCAGGGCTTGTTCCAGATTTTCGCTGGTGCGCCTCTAGCCATATTTCGCATAGGCGAGGTCGAAGCGGTCGGCGTTCATGACCTTGTTCCAGGCGGCGATGAAATCGTGGACGAACTTCTCTTCCGCGCCGCTTTCGGCATAGACCTCGGCCTGCGCGCGCAATTGCGAATTCGAGCCGAAGATGAGGTCGGTGCGCGTCGCGCGATATTTCTCCTCGCCCGATGTGCGGTCATGCGCGACATATTCCTCGTCGCCGCTGCCATCGACCGTGCTCCACTTGTTCCCCATATCGAGGAGGTTGCGGAAGAAGTCGGGCGTCAGCTTGCCGGGCCGATCGGTCAGCACTCCGATGCGGTCGCCGTGCTGCGCGTGATGACTCACCGCGCCCATCGCGCGCATTCCGCCGATCAGCACGGTCATTTCCGGGATCGACAGGCGGAGCAGATGCGCTCGGTCGATCAGCATGTCCTCGGTCTTCACGTTGGCCTTGGTCTTGAGGTAGTTGCGAAAGCCGTCGGCGAAGGGTTCGAGCGGCTCGAAGCTCTCAGCATCGGTGTGTTCCTCGCTCGCATCGCCGCGTCCGGTGGTGACCGGCACGGTGACCTCGACGCCTGCATCCTTCGCCGCCTTCTCGACTGCCGCGGCGCCCGCGACGACGATCGCATCGGCCATCGATAGCTCGCCGCGATGGTCCTCGATGGTGGAGAGGACCTTGGCAAGTTCCTCGGGATCGTTGACCTTCCAGTCCTTTTGCGGGGCCAGACGCACCCGCGCCCCGTTGGCACCGCCGCGATGGTCCGACCGGCGATAGGTCGAGGCCGAGGCCCAGGCCGCCTTGACCAGTTCGGCAACCGAGAGACCGCTGCCGAGGATCGCCTGCTTGAACCGCGCGACCTCGCCGTCGGACGCCTGCTTGCCGGCGGGAACCGGATCCTGCCAGCTAAAGTCCTCCTCCGGCACCTCCGGGCCCATATAGCGGACCTTGGGCCCCATATCGCGGTGGCACAGCTTGAACCAGGCGCGCGCGAACGCGTCGTCGAGCGCCGCCTGATCGTCGCGGAAACGCTCGGAAATCTTGCGATATTCCGGGTCGCGCTTCAGCGCCATGTCGGCGGTGGTCATCATCGTCGGCACCTTCTTCGACGGATCGCGCGCATCGGGCGCCATATCTTCGGGGTCCGGGTCGATCGGCTGCCACTGGTTCGCGCCCGCGGGCGACTGGACCAGTTCGTAGTCATATTTGAACAGCAGACGGAAATAGTCGCCGCCCCACTGCGTCGGGTTGGGCGTCCAGGCGCCTTCGATGCCGGACGTCGTGATATGGCCCTTGCCGATCTCCTCCTCGTCGTTGAGCCAGCCGAAGCCCATGAGTTCGAGCGCTTCGCTCTCCGGGGCGCCGCCGAAACCCTCGGCGGGTTCGGCCCCATGTGCTTTGCCGAAAGCGTGGCCGCCCGCGGTCAGCGCGACGGTTTCCTCGTCGTTCATCGCCATGCGCGCGAAGGTCTCGCGCATGTCGCGCGCCATGCCTTCCGCATCGTGCGGATTGCCGCCCGGCCCTTCGGGATTGACGTAGATGAGACCCATCTGGATCGCGGCGAGCGGATTTTCGAGCGCGCGGCCTTCATCGGGATGGATCCGGGTTTCCGCGCCGGTGTCGACCCACAGTTCCTCGGTGCCCCAATAGACGTTTTCGGGTTCGAACACATCGGCCCGCCCGCCGCCGAAGCCGAAGACCGGGCCACCCATCGATTCGATCGCGACATTGCCGGTGAGGATGAACAGGTCGGCCCAGCTGATGGCACGCCCGTATTTCTGCTTGATCGGCCACAGCAGGCGCCGTGCCTTGTCGAGATTGCCATTGTCGGGCCAGGAATTGAGCGGGGCAAAACGCTGTTGCCCGGACCCTGCGCCGCCGCGCCCGTCGCCGGTGCGATAGGTGCCCGCCGCGTGCCAGGCCATGCGGATGAAGAACGGGCCGTAATGCCCGTAATCGGCCGGCCACCAATCCTTGCTGTCGGTCATCAGCGCGGTCAGGTCTTCCTTCAGCGCTTTGTAGTCGAGCGTGTTGAACGCCGCGGGATAGTCGAAATCCTCGCCATAGGGATTGGCGGACTTGCCCTCTTCGGTGAGGATGTCGAGCTCGGTCGTCTCGGGCCACCAGTCCTTATTGGTGCGGCCCAGCAGGGTGCGCACACCGCTATCGCCCTGAAACGGGCAGCCGTTCATTTCGCCTGTTTTCGCATCCATCTCTCGTGATCCTCTCTCGTCTTGTTCTGGCACTCGGATTTTGGCCGAGTGCGATGACAGGAGAATGATGGAAGCGTGCTTATCAGTCCAATCGATTAATACGCGCGGATTGATCGAAGGAGGCGTTCAGCGCAGGCGCCGAAACGCGAACGCCGCCACAGCCGCTGCGCCTATGCCGAGGGCGGCCGTGAGGGCAGGGCGCATCTGCGCCTCGAGCGCAAGGCTGGTCTCTCGCACGGCCCGATTCTGGTTCGAACGCACGCGCCCATCCTCACGTGGTTCGAACAGGTTGTCCGCCGCGCCCGCTTCAGGCGGGGTTTCGATCGTCTGAGCAGACTTGCCCATGAAGGTTTCCATCACCTGGTCGGTAACGCCCGGGAATATGTTGCCAAGCGCGGTGATCATCAGCCCCTGTCCGCCAACCACCAGTTCGCGTCGCGAATGGGCGCAGGCGAAACAGATTGCCTTCGCCACCAGTTCGGGATCGTAAAGGACTTGCGGAAGGGCCGCGGGCTTGTCCATCTTGTTGCGCGCGTGCTCGGGATACGGGGTGTCCATGCTGTTGGGCTTGATCAGCGTTACCGAGATGCCGGCTTCGTTGCGCTGCAGCTCCATCCGAAGCGCTTCAGTGAAGCCCAGAACCGCATGCTTCATCGCGCAATACGGGCCTTGCAGGAGAATGGCCCGTTCAGACAGCACCGAACCGACATTGACGAGCGCACCGCCGCCGCGGCTCTGGAGTTCGCGCGCGGCGTAGAGCGATCCGCTCACCGTACCGAAATAGCCCACATCGAACACCCGCCGATGTTCCTTAAGGTCGATGTCAACAAGGTCGCCATACATGGCCGTCGCGGCATTGTTGACCCAGCTATCGAACCCGCCGAACTCATCCTTGGCAACCTGGCCTACCTTCTCGGGATAGCTGTCATCAGCGACATCGACCGCGCAGGTCGCAACATGGCCGCCGTGGGCGCGAATTTCCTCAGCGGCTTCGTTGAGCGCGTCCTCATTGCGGGCCACCATGACAACCCGCGCCCCTTTGCGCCCGGCACGGCGAGCCGTGGCGAGGCCGATGCCGGACGTCGCTCCGGTTACGACGATCGTTTGTTGTTCGAGCGGTTTCAGTTTGATGGACATGAGAAATCACCTTTCGCCAGGGCAAGTCGTCTGCTTTGGGAAGGGAGGCCGACTTGATCTTTGTTAAGCAGCTTTGGCCGGGTCGCATGACGTGACGCTCGCCCCTCTCCCCCACCCGTCAGCCCCCTGCTGCGCCGAAGTGGGAAGACACTCCCCGAACCCTCGCAAGCGCGACCGCGCGCCCATGGCTCAGCGGAAAGAATGGTTTCTAGGATCCTCGTACCGATGGCGAACCCGCTACCTACTACGCCGCCTGCGCGATATCCTCTACCGGCTCGTTGCGGATGAGGTAGTCGAATGCGCCGAGGCCTGCGGTTGCGCCGCTGCCCATTGCGACGACGATCTGCTTGTCCTTGACGATGGTGGCGTCGCCTGCGGCATAGATGCCGGGCAGGTTGGTCGCGCCGTGCGCGTCGACGACGATCTCGCCGTATTTCGACAGTTCGAGCCCGCTTTCCGCCAGCCATTCGGTGTTGGGGACGAGACCGATCTGGATGAAGACGCCTTCCAATTCGATCTGGCGTTCCTCGCCGCTCTCGCGGTCCTTGACCACCAGGCCGTTCACCTTCGCGCCGTCGCCGGTGATCTCGGTCGTCTGGCCATTGGTGATGATCTCGACATTGGCGAGGCTGCGCAGCTTGCGCTGAAGCACCTCGTCAGCACGCAGCTTCGTATCGAATTCGATCAGCGTGACGTGAGCGACGATCTTGGCAAGGTCGATCGCCGCCTCGACGCCCGAATTGCCCCCGCCGACGACGGCGACGCGCTTGCCCTTGAACAGCGGACCGTCGCAATGCGGACAATAGGCGACGCCCTTGTTGCGGTATTCCTCTTCGCCCGGAACGCCGAGATTGCGCCAGCGCGCGCCGGTCGCGAGGATGAGCGAGCGCGCCTTCAGGACCGCGCCGTTGGCGAAGGTCACTTCGTGCATGCCGCCCGCCTCGCTCGCAGGCCTCAGCTCGCTGGCGCGGGCGAGATCGATAAGGTCGATACCGTTGTCACCGACCTGCGCCTTCAATTCGTCCGATAGCTTCGGACCTTCGGTGTAGCTCGTGCCGGGCAGGTTTTCGATGCCGAGCGTGTCCTGCAACTGGCCGCCGAAACGCTCTGCCGCGATGCCGGTGCGAAAGCCCTTGCGCGCGGTGTAGACGCCGGCGGCCGCGCCAGCCGGTCCGCCGCCGACGATCAGCACTTCGAACGGGTCTTTGGCCGAAATCTTCTCTGCAACCTTCGCATCGGCGCCGCTGTCGAGCTTGGACAGGATTTCGGCGAGCTCCATCTTGCCGTTGTAGAATGGCTCGCCATTAAGGAAGGTCGCCGGAACGGCGAGCACGCCGCGCTCTTCGACCTCATCCTGGAACGTGCCGCCCTCGATCAGGGTTGCCTCGATTCGCGGATTTTCGAGCGCCATCAGAGTCAGCGCCTGCACCACGTCGGGGCAATTGTGACATGAGAGCGAGAAATACATCTCGAATGCGTAATCGCCCCCATCATCGGGAACTAGCGCGCGAACCTGGTCGATCAGGTCGGCATCGACCTTGGGCGGGTGGCCGCCTGCCCAGAGCAGCGCAAGCACCAGCGACGTGAATTCGTGCCCCATCGGCAGACCGGCAAAGCGCACCTGCCGCGAAGGGTCGGAGGCGCGGCGGATGACGAAGCTCGGGCGCCGCTCATCGGTGCCGTCGAACTGTGCGGTCACGTCGTCATGCAGCGCTGCGATTTCGGTCAGCAATTCGCGCGTCTGCGCGCTCTTGGGTCCATCGCCAAGCGAGGCGACGAGCACGATCTCCTCGCGCAGATTGGCGAGATATTGCGTCAGTTGCGCTTTCATATCGGCATCAAGCATGGTCATCATCCGCAAGCTGGAAGTGGAAGGGGCGGCGGCACCGCCGAGATCAGAATTCGCGGCATGGCGCGCGCGTGAGAAACATTATGGGCCGGACGCGCTCGCCAGGGGGGAGGGGCGAGGGCGTCCGGCCCTGATGCGACCGGAACAGGCCGCCTTTTGAAGGGCGTCGCCGGTTCGGGTCTTTCAAGAGCGCCCGGGCAAAGGGAGGGGGGTCTGCCGGCCGCTCTTCATTCGTTACAACTCAGATCTTGCCAACAAGGTCCAGCGAAGGCGCCAAAGTTTCGCCGCCCTCTTCCCAGGCGGCCGGGCAGACCTGTCCGGGATTGTTGCGGACATATTGCGCGGCCTTGATCTTGCGGGTCAGTTCGTTGGCGTTGCGGCCCACGCCCTCGCAGGTGATTTCCATGATCTGGATGACGCCATCGGGATCGACCACGAAGGTCGCGCGATCGGCCAGACCCATCTCTTCGCGAAGCACGCCGAAATTGTTCGACAGCGTGTGCAGCTGGTCGCCCAGGAACGGGAATTTCAGCTTGCCGATCTTTTCCGAGGTGTCGTGCCAGGCCTTGTGGCTGAAATGCGTGTCGGTCGAGACGGCGAACACTTCGACGCCCATCGACTGCAGCATGTCGTACTTCTCGCCAAGATCTTCGAGCTCGGTCGGACACACGAAGGTCCAGTCGGCCGGATAGAAGAAGAACACCGCCCACTTACCGGCGATGTCGTCCTGGGTAACGTCGTAAAAGTCTTCGCCCGCCTTGAATGCGGTCGCCTTGAACGGTTTGATGGTCGAACCGATGATGCCCATGGTGGTGTTTGTCCTTTGTCGTTCGGGTTGCTCTGACGAGCGTGGAATAGCTCTTGACCTTCCATCTAGGCAGCGCTGCGATGCACAAAAGCGCAATTGTGCGATTGCGAAGATCGGTTTTTTCCATCAGCCTTTCCGGGAACCTTTTCGGGCCGAGCGGTGAGGTCGCTTAGGGCCTTCGTGGGCAATGCCTAGGTCCGGCGTCGGACTTTTGGAAGGTTCGCGCCTGCAGAGTCCTTCTGCCTCATCCCTGCGAGCCGCTCTTTCGTTCGGGGGCGAGGCAAAGGAGGTCCGCACCATGTCGTCAGCTGTCGCCCCAACCCGTGTTCTCCCTGCCAGGGCATCTCTGGCTATCGCTGATGGGCCGTCTCCGGTTCGATCTCCCGACGCACATGCCTCTGTCTCCGCGCGAATGCTGCCATCGATGACGCCCGGTGAGCGCCGCCGCGAAGAGCGCTCGGACACGGCGCGCAGGCGGTGTTGCGTGATCGCATCCGACAAGGTCGCGATGGCGCAGCTCCTCAGCTTCTCGATCGGCGGCGCCCGATTCCAGTCGCTTGGCGACTTCGCGGTCGGCGAGCGCCTGCGCTATTTCTGGAAGGCCAATTGCTGCATGGAGGCCGAGGTCGCCTGGCGGGAAGAGACGACCTACGGACTGCGCCATGTCGACGTCTCGGCAGATACGGGAAGCGCCTTTCCTGCGCGTCCGGTGCGCATCGATTGCCGCGCACCGGCCGAATGCAGCGTCGATGGCCAGCCGCGGCCCGGCATCGTCGAGAATATCTCGCTCGGCGGTCTACGCATCAGCGGCGTGCCCGGACTTGCGACCGGCCAAAAGGTCGCGGTTCGCCTGTGCAGCCACACGATCCTGCCGGCCAGTGTCCGCTGGTTGCAACACGGCGTTGCGGGCCTCAAGCTGGACGAACCGATGAGCCCGGTGACACTGCAGGGCCTGTTGCTCGATGCAAGGTTCGCCTTCGCCGACGACGCCCCGCCGCCGGGCCCCTTGCGTTAGGCGTCGCAGACTTCGCTTCGTCCCCGCGACATCAGCGCCTCGTCGCTGCGCTCCGCCTGCGCTATCACCTCGCGCCAGTCATGCCGCATGGTCCAGCCGAGCGCACGCTGCGCCTTTGCGGCGTCATACACCCGGTCGATTGCGGTCGGCAGTGCCCAGCCGCGCCGCTCGAACGCAGCCACCAGAGCGCGCGCGCGCCGGCGCAGCACGTGCGGCGCATCCTGTCCGAGCATTTCCGCATCCTCCCGGAGAAAGGGTGTCGCGCCAGACAGGACGAACCGCTCGAACGGCGCGCCTCGATGGCTCAGCGCGCGAACATGCCCTTCGGCGACGTCGCGCGTATCGATCCCGCGATGCAGGCGGTAAACCGTCATGAGCGGCGCCGTCTCGGGAAAACACCGCCCGATACGCAGAACGCGCAAACTGCATTGCCGGCTCGCCGCGGCTTCGAGACGGCGCTCGGCGGCGAGTTTGGTGCGGTGATAGATCGTGCGCGGGGAAGGGGGCGTCGTTTCGTCGATCCACGTGCAGGTCCCCGGGACGATCGCATGGCCGTAAAGCGCGGTCGTGCTCGCGAAGACGAACCGCCGAACCCCGGCCGCGCGGGCCCAGTCGAACAATTGCGCGGTGTCGGCGACCACCGCCCGCTCGAACTCGGCCTCGGAGAGCTTGCCGACATGCGGGGCGTGGGGGCCAGCGGTGTGAATGACAGCATCCGCCCCCTCGAGCGCCTTTCGCATCGGATATTCGTCGGCGATGTTCGCCCTGAGGGTGGTCGCAGGTCCGGCGACACGGTCGACCCCCACGACCTCGAATATGCCCGTAAGCCGGGCCATGATCGCGCGCCCGATCCGTCCCGAAGAACCGGTGCAGACCACCTTTGCCCGCACCGCGCTCGCCTTCACCCGCTCTTGCGCAAAGCGGCGCGCCCGCCATCCTGTTCGATCTGGGTCGGAAGGTCGCTGAGCATCTCCAGCGTGAAGACCGTTCCCAGCCCTGTGCTGTTGACACTGATCTCGGCCCTCAGGCTCTTCGCGATCGAGCGCACGATCCGCGCGCCGAGATTGCCGGTGTTGGGCCAGTCGCTGTCGCCCATGCCGACCCCATCATCCGAGATCGTCAGGCGGATGCGGTCCGACCCCAACGATTTGAGACGCACCTCGACGACCCCCTCCTTGCGCCCCACAAAAGCGTGTTGAAAGGTGTTGGACAGCACTTCGGACACAATCAGCCCGAGATTCGCGGCGAGCTTCGCGCGCATGGGAATGGTGTCGACGTCGATATTGGTACGGATCGAAGCGCGACCCTCCAGCGCGGCGATGGTCGAGGAGATGCGGCTGATATAACCGCCCGAGGAGACCACGTCGTATTTCGTGCCCGGAACGATCGAGCTTTGCGTGAACTCGTCGTAGAGCAGGCTGAGCGCATCGACCCGCCGGGCAAGGACGTCGTAGACATTGACCTTGCGATCGGGCCGCTCGTTCTTCGCCTCCAACCGGATCATCGATGCAACCATGGCAAGGTGGTTCTTCACCCGGTGCTGCGTCTCGCGCAACAGATCGGTCGCATCCCGGACGGTCATGACCCGCCCCTCCTCGGTTTCGGCAAGCTCGGACTGCAGGCCGATAAAGGCGAACAGTTTGCCGTCCTCGTCATGCACCGGCGCAATGATCAGACGGTTGAGAAACGGCTCGCCGTTGGCCCTGTAATTGCGGATGTCGACCGCGACCGATTTCTCGTTCTGGATCGCCTCGCGAATTTCCGCGCGCGCGGGCTGATCCCGATCTTCACCCTGGAGGAAGCGGCAATTCTTCCCCAGCGCCATCCTCGCGCTGTAGCCGGTGATCGTCTCGAAGGCGCGGTTGACGTAGACGATAGGGCAATCCTCGCGGGTCGGATCGCTGATAACCATCGAGAACGGAAGCTGCGCAAGCAATGCTGTGGCCGGTCCTTCGCCGACAAAGTCGAAATTCTTGTCCAGCATAAATGATCCGTCACAGGTCCCTTGAAGCATCCATTTTCACTGAAAGGGCGAAGCGATCAAGTAGCTAAGCGGCGAAGGGGGCGCCAATATAGAATGTTAGAGACGTTGCTCGGCGCAACTGGTTGCATGCAAGGCACTGCTAAGACCGGGACCTGTGCAATCGCTGCAACCGGGCGGCGAGCGATCCGCCGTCGGGCTATGCGGGTCGGGCCTCTCTTTACGCCCGGTGGAGCAAGCTTCGGCCAATGAGCTTCAACGTCATCATCGGCCGATCACTTCGGCGGCTTCCGCGATTGTCTCCAGCGCAATCCCGCGCATATGTCGCTCGCGCCCGGGCTCCAGTCCCCACCGGCCCATATGGTTATAGGCGTGGCTACCGGCATAGGCCTGCCACAGGGCGAAGCGGAACGGTTCGATAGCGCGCCGCTCGCCATAGGCGCGTTTGAACCTTTGCTCCCCGTCCTTGCCGTGGACATAGCGCAGCTCGAGGCAGGAAAACGCGACATCGGCGTTGGGATCGCCGATACAGGCATCTTCCCAGTCGATCACCGCCCGGATCGATCCGACCTCGTCCCAGATGATGTTCTCCGGCCAGAAATCGCCGTGGATCAGGACCCGCTCTCCAACATACTGTGTACCCTCCAGGTCGCGCAGCCTCGCTCGCAGGCCGTTCCATCGTGCGTCCTCGGGCAGCCACTCGAGGAGTTCGGGGATCGGGTCGAGGACGAGCGGCAGACCGGGCAGATCGGTCAGGGGCGTCGCGTGGAGGCCGAACAGGTAGGCGGCCATTGCGTCGATGCGCGCGCCAGCCTCGTCCTCGGGGATTTGTGTGGACCCGTCGACGAACTCCATCAGCAGCCATGGATGCTCGAGAATACTGCGCGTGTCGTCGCAAGCCAGCGGCTTGGGCACCGCTAGCCCCGCGGCATGGATGGTCTTCAGCGCCTGAAATTCGGTGGCCAGTTCATGGCCGTCATGCCTTGCAGCGTGTTCGCGCAGCACAACCGAGTGGTGCGTGCCATCGGGCAGGATCATGTCGAGCCGCGTCACATCCGCGGAGACGCCCCCGGTCAGGCGCTCGAACGAGGCGAGGCGCGCTCCAGGAAAGTGTTTCGCAACCAATCGGCCAAGACGCTCGGCTCTCGGCACGGCGGGTCAACCCGTCTGCGCGCGGTGGAGCAGTTTATGATCGGCCAGCACCAGCGCCATCATCGCCTCGACCACCGGCGTCCCGCGAATGCCGACACAGGGGTCATGTCGGCCCTTGGTCATCACTTGCGTGGCTTCTCCCGAGGAGGTGATCGAGTCGACCGGCGTCAGGATCGAAGAGGTCGGTTTGAAGGCAACGCGGCAGACCACCGGCTGTCCGGTCGAGATGCCGCCCGCGGTGCCGCCGGCATGGTTGCTGGCGAAGACGGGTTTACCATCATCGCCCGGCGACATCGCATCGGCATTTTTTTCGCCAGTCAGCCGCGCGGCCGCGAACCCGTCGCCGATCTCCACGCCCTTGGTCGCGTTGATGCTCATCATCGCGGCGGCCAATTCGCCGTCGAGCTTGGCATAGACGGGCGCGCCCCAGCCCGCGGGTACGCCTTGCGCCGAGCATTCGACCACCGCGCCGAGCGAGGACCCATCCTTGCGCGCCGCCTCCACCTTTTCCCCCCAGCGGGTCGCAGCCGAAATGTCGGGGCAGAAGAACGGGTTCTTGCCGATCTCCTCATATGCGATGGCCTCACGATCGATTGCGTCGCCGCCCAGTTCGCAGACATAGGCCGTGATCGAGACTTCGGGAATGACCAGCCGCGCGACCGCGCCCGCCGCCACCCGCGCCGCCGTCTCGCGTGCCGATGACCGCCCGCCGCCGCGATAATCGCGGATGCCGTATTTGGCATCGTAGGTGTAGTCCGCATGGCCCGGGCGGTAGCTTCTGGCGATCTGCGAATAATCCTTCGATCGCTGATCGGTGTTTTCGATCATCAGGTGGATCGGGGTGCCGGTGGTGACCTGCCGGCCGCCGTCGTCCTCGAACACGCCCGACATGATCCGGACCCGATCGGCCTCGCGGCGCTGCGTCGTATACCGGCTCTGGCCAGGCTTGCGCGCATCGAGGAAGGGCTGGATGTCGGCTTCGGTCAGAGGCAGGCCCGGTGGGCAGCCGTCGATCACGACGCCCAGCGCCGGTCCGTGGCTTTCGCCCCATGTGGTAAAGCGGAACACCCGCCCGAACGTGTTGTGGCTCATGGTGGCCCGGTTTAGCGAATACGGGGTGCGTGTCGAGCGAACGTGTCTGTCGAGCGGATGGGGCGATTTCCTACGCGGCGTCGGAGTTCTATAGGAAAGGCATGTCTAGCTTCGCCGCCCCCAACCTGAACGATGGCTCCGCATCCGCTCGAAAGCCCGGAAAACTTGGCTTCAGGATCGTGTTCCATGTGTTCCATCCTGTTGGAAACGCCCGTTGGCGATTGGGCGGGGCACAAAGCCTCGCCCAGCTATGGTCAAAGCCAGCGCGCTGGGGCAGCAACGGGCCATGATCGCGAAGCTATCCGGACGGCTCGACGAACTGGGCGAGGACTGGGCCATCGTCGATGTGAGCGGCGTCGGCTATCTCGTCCACTGTTCGGCGCGCACCCTGTCGGCGCTGGGCGAACGCGGCGAAGCCTGCACCGTCCATACCGACCTGCAGGTCAGCGAGAACGACATGCGGCTCTTGGGCTTCGCCGAGGCGAGCGAGCGCGACTGGTTCCGGCTGCTGACCGGGGTGCAGGGTGTGGGCAGCAAGGTCGCGCTGGCAATCCTCTCCGCGCTTTCGACCGGAGAGTTGCGCGATGCCTGCGCCGCCGGCGATGCGGCAAGCGTGGCCCGGGCGAACGGGGTGGGGCCCAAGTTGGCCGGCCGGATCGTCAATGAGCTGAAGGACAAAGCCGGCGCCCTGCCTGGTTCTGGGCCGGGCGGCGGAATGGCGAGCGGGGCGCTCGCGGCCGCCCCCGCGGGCAGCGCCAGCGCCGACGCGGTAAGCGCGCTCGAGAACCTCGGCTTCAAACCCGCCATCGCCGCCCAGGCCGTCGCCCGCGCACAGGCCGAACTGGGCGAGGATGCAGGCGAGGGCGAGCTGATCCGCGTGGCGCTGAAGAAGGCGGCGGGGTGATGGGGAGCGTGATGGAGGACGTTATGGAGAACGCGATCGACACGGCACTGGCATTCGTGCTTGCAATGGCTCTTGTGGCTCCGGCCACCGCGCAGACGCCCAGCCTCGAAGCGTTCGACACCGGCCCCGTATTCGAGGAGTTCGGCCCGCATGCGCCTGTCGACGGGGCAAGCACGATCCCCTCCCTCTCGCGCTTCGACATCGCCTTCGACGTGGCGGACGTCGCGAAGGAAGGGGCGCGCAATCGCAGCTTCGAAAGCGCCGCGCGGTTCATCAACATGCACGCCGCCGCCGGCGTGTCGCTCGATCGCATGAACCTCGCGGTCGTCGTGCATGGCAGGGCGGTGACGGATCTCGTGTCTGGCCAGGCCAACCGCTCCGAACCGATGGTCCGCGCGATGCTGGAACGAGGCGTACGCTTCATCGTTTGCGGCCAAAGCGCCGCGGCCTATGGCGTGCGCGCGGAGCAGCTGATCGAAGGCGTCGAAATGCAGATCTCCGCCATGACCGCGCACGCATTGCTGCAACAGGACGGCTATACGGTGAACCCGTTTTGACCGATCCCGCCAACCGTTATCCTGACCTTCCCCTTTGGAGGCTGGCCCTGCTCCTTGCAGTGATAGCACTCGTCGCCACTTTAGGATCGACCGGCTTGATGAAGAGAGCAGGTCAGGAGAGGTGTGAGGAAGCGGGTGGTCGTCTTGCTCACGTGCCGAATGCCCCTGCGGAATGCGTGTTTCCCGAGGATGGGGAAGCGTCGAAATGACTGACCCCGTCCCCCTTCACGCGCCCGATCCGCAAGCCGGCGATCCCGACGCAGCGCTGCGGCCGAAGCGGCTGGCCGAGTTCATCGGGCAGGAGGCCGCGCGCGCGAACCTCGAGGTGTTCATCGGCGCAGCCAGGGCGCGCGGCGAGGCGATGGATCATACGCTCTTCCACGGTCCGCCCGGTCTCGGCAAGACCACGCTCGCGCAGATCGTCGCTGCCGAGCTGGGTGTCGGCTTTCGCGCGACCAGCGGGCCGGTCATCGCCAAGGCGGGCGATCTTGCCGCGCTGCTCACCAATCTCGAGCCGCATGACGTGCTCTTCATCGACGAAATCCACCGCCTCAACCCGGTGGTCGAAGAAGTGCTCTACCCGGCGATGGAAGACCGCGCGCTCGATATCATCATCGGTGAGGGACCTTCCGCGCGCAGCGTGCGGATCGACCTGCCGCCCTTCACGCTGGTCGGCGCAACCACGCGGCAGGGATTGCTGACAACGCCCCTGCGCGATCGGTTCGGCATTCCGGTGCGGCTGCAGTTCTATAGCGAGGAAGAGCTCGACCTCGTGGTGACCCGCGGGAGCCGCCTGCTCGGGCTCGACATCGAGCCGGCGGCAGCGCGCGAGATCGCCTGCCGCGCGCGCGGAACGCCGCGGGTCGCAGGACGGCTGCTGCGCCGGGTCCGCGATTTCGCCGAGGTGGCCGGCGCAGACCGCGTCACCCGCGCGATGGCCGACGATGCGCTGACCCGGCTCGAGATCGACCGGCTGGGCTTGGACAGTATGGACCGCCGCTACCTCACCATGATCGCCGACACCTACAAGGGCGGCCCGGTCGGCGTCGCGGCGATCGCGGCGGGACTTTCGGAGCAACGCGACACCGTCGAGGAGGTGATCGAGCCCTACCTCATCCAGCTTGGGCTGGTCGCGCGGACCGAGCGGGGACGAATGCTGAACGAGGCGGCGTGGACCCACCTAGGCCTCGACGCGCCGCGTCCCCGCAATAGCGACTCGACGCAGCCCGGCATGTTCGACGAGGAGGGCTAACGCGCGCAACTCCGGCGCGGAAACCGCGAGAAAAGAGCGGGTTTCGGTGCCAAAGCGGGACAGCAGCCCCAAAATGGGCCACGTTTGCGCGCCAACCGCCTGCTAACGGCCCGCAAACATGGTTAACCGCATTGCGATGCGCCTCCGGCCCCCGGCATGACAGGCTCGCGTCGGATTGCAGCTGTGGGTGCAGCGCTTCTTGCCGACGCAGGAAACGAGGCTTGGTATCATGTCGATCAAACTGGCAACTGCGAAACTGGCGGCGACGGCCGCGGGGGTGGCCCTGCTTCAGGGGGGCGCGGTGCGCGTGGCCGAGCCGATGAACACCGAGGAGCCGCGCTTCGCCTCGGATATGGACGGCAAGCTGGTTCAGACCGATGGCGAGCCGGTCTACATCAAGACCCAGCGCGCCCGCGAATTGCCGCCACTGCCCCAACCAGTGCGGCGGCGGATCGTCGAGCGCACGATCGAATGCGAGCCCATTGCCGGGCCCTATGGTTCGCAAAATGCGGCGCCGCTTCCCGTGGGCGCGACGCAGGCCTATTTCGATCCGGCCGAATGCCCGCCGATCGCGCAGGTCGCCTATGCTGCCGCGCCATTGCCGCCGATCCAGCCGGTGCGCGGCGGCGGGGGCTTCGGCGGTGGGCCGGTTGTCTTCGGCGGCGGACCCGGGGGTTTCGGCGGCTTCGGTGGTGGCTTTGGCGGAGGGCTGCTCGGCGGGTTCTTCGGCGGCGGCGGATCGTCCTCCGGCGACGTGTCGGTAAGCACGACCACTTCAGGCGGCGGTTCCAGCTCCAGCAGCGGCGGGGACGGCACCACGACGTCGGGCGGCTCGACCAGCACCAGCGGCGGCGACGGGACGACTTCGGGCGCGATCAATATCGATATCGACATCGATAATTCGACGAGCTCGGGCACGGTCACGTCGACCTCGTCGAGCGGGGCGGTGTCCTCCACCTCGTCGAGCGGCGAGGTCACATCGACTTCCTCCACCGGATCGATCTCCTCGTCGACCGGCCAGGTCTCCTCGAGCAGCGGGGGGATCTCGACCTCGACCACGTCGGGCAACGTCTCGAGCTCGACCGGTCAGATCAGCTCTTCGAGCGGCGGCGTCTCGTCATCGACCGGCGCAGTCTCCAGCTCGACTGGTGCGGTCTCGAGCTCCGGTGACGTATCGAGTTCGTCGGGCAATGTCAGCTCGTCGAGCGGCGGGGTTTCGTCGAGCTCGGGCAACGTAACCAGCTCGACCAGCTCCTCTTCGGGCAGCGTATCGAGTTCGTCCTCTGGCAATGTCTCGAGTTCGACCTCGAGCTCCACCTCCGGGGACGTCAGCAGTTCGTCCTCGACTTCGGGGGATGTCAGCAGCTCGAGTTCGACCTCGGGGGACGTCAGCAGTTCGTCCTCGACTTCCGGCGATGTGACGAGTTCGACCAGTTCATCTACCTCGTCGAGCAGCTCTTCATCCAGCAGCAGTAGCGGCAGCAGTAGCGGTGGGGACGGCCACCCGACTAGCAGCAGCGGCGGCGATTCGGGCGGTAGCAGTGGCGGGCACGAAGTTCCGGCGCCGCCGATGATGGTGCTGTTCGGCCTTGCCGCCGCCGCCATTCTGGGCCGGCGCAATATGTCGACCGACCGACCCGCGTAGACGAGCGCTTCGGCCGGAGCCGAGCGAAAACCGTTATATACTGGGTAGCTCAGCAGCGATCCACGGTGAGCGAACGCAGGCGAGCCGACCAGGCGCCATCGGTCCGTACGTTACTGCGTCTCGCCTACTGAAGCGCCTCAGCCTGGTTCGACGCCGGGCACGAAGCCGCGACGCTGGATGTCTTCCGTATCGCTGCGGCCGCGCTCGGCCAATTCGCGCCATTCCTTTTTCGTAGCGCAAACGCGCTTCTTGAACCGCGAGCCGATCACGGCTTCGCGGCGACAGACCATTTTGTCGTCATCGTCCAGCGCCTCTTCGGAGTCGGCCTGTTCCGAACTGTTCTGGGCCAATGCCGGCGCCGCCACGGGCACGGACAGGATGAGTGCGCTCGCCAGAGCGGTTCTGATAATCATGGTACGAATACCCCCAACGAATGAATGGTTTTGTCTTTTATACGCCAAAAGCGTCAAAATGGCTACCGCCTGCTGGACGAACGGTGCCTGAACGGCTTCGCCATGCCTATTTCTCGATAGCGAAGTCCGAGTCCGTCCACGCGAGGATGCCGCCTTCGAGATGCGCCGCGGGCCGCCCCGTATGCCCGGCAACGCGCTCGGCGGCGATGGAGGAACGACGGCCCGAACGACAATAGAGCACGATTTCGTGCCCATCCGACAGATCGAGTTCGGCGGGGGCGAACGCATCGAGCGCAATGTGCTCGGCGCCGGGAATCATGCCCTTCTCCACCTCCTTGGCGGTGCGCACATCGATCAGGCGGATGTCGCCGCGCTCCAAGCGTTCGGCCAGCTGCGCCGGCGTCAGATCGACGACCGGTCCCTGCACTTCGCCGCGCGAGGCCGATTCGTTGATCTCGCCCTGCACGACCTCGCGCATCGCATCCGCCTCCCCGCATCCGGCCAGCAACAGACTGGCCGCGATCGGGCCAAGGAAGCTGCGGACCATCACCTCAGGCAGCAAGCTTGCGCAGCACGTAATGGAGGATGCCGCCATTGCGGTAATATTCCATCTCGTTCGCGGTATCGATGCGGCACAGCGCGGTGAAGCTAGATTTAGAGCCGTCTTCGTGGGTGACCTCGATGGAGACGTCCTGACCCGGCTTGAGATCGGCAAGCCCCTTGATGCTGAACGTGTCGTTCGGCCCGAGGCCAAGCGTTTCGCGCGTATCGCCTTCCTTGAACTGCAGAGGGAGCACGCCCATGCCGACGAGGTTCGAGCGGTGGATACGCTCGAAGCTTTCGACGATGACGGCGCGCACGCCCAGCAGGACCGTGCCCTTCGCCGCCCAGTCGCGGCTGGAGCCGGTTCCGTATTCCTTGCCGCCGACGACGATCAGCGGGGTGCCGTCCTCGGCATGCTTCATCGCGGCGTCGTAGATCGGCATCCGCTCGCCTTCATAGGTGGTGTAGCCGCCCTCGACGCCGGGCACCATCTCGTTGCGGATGCGGATATTGGCGAAGGTGCCACGCATCATCACCTCGTGATTACCGCGGCGCGAGCCGTAGGAGTTGAAGTCCTTCTTCGCGACCTGATTGGACTTGAGATATTCGCCGGCGGGGCTGTCTTCCTTGATCGAACCGGCAGGCGAGATGTGGTCGGTGGTGACGCTGTCGCCGAGGATCGCGAGCGGTTTCGCTTCGATAATATCGGCGATCGGCGCGGGGGTCATCTCCATGCCTTCGAAATAGGGCGGATTGGCTATGTAGGTCGAGCCGGCGCGCCATTGATAGGTGTCGGACGGTTCGACCGTGATCGCCTGCCAATGCTCGTCGCCATCGAAGACATTGGCGTAGCGGCTCTCGAACATCGAGCGATCGATATTTGCGGCGCGGTGCTTCGCGATCTCGGCATTGGTCGGCCACAGATCGGCGAGCATCACATCGTTGCCCTCGCGATCCTGACCGAGCGGGGTTTCGGTGATGTCCTCGGTCACGGTGCCCTTGAGCGCATAGGCGACCACGAGCGGCGGCGAAGCCAGGAAATTGGCGCGCACGTCCGGGCTGACGCGGCCTTCGAAATTGCGGTTTCCGGACAGGACCGAGGCGGCGACGATGTCGTTGCCGTTGATCGCCGCGCTGATCGGCGGGGCGAGCGGGCCCGAATTGCCGATGCAGGTTGTGCAGCCATAACCGACGAGATCGAAGCCGATCGCATCCAGATCGTCCTGCAGGCCCGATTTCTCGAGATAGTCGGTGACCACCTGCGAGCCGGGCGCGAGCGAGGTCTTGACCCACGGTTTGGGCTTCAGGCCTTTCTCGTTGGCCTTTTTGGCGACAAGGCCGGCGGCGATCAGCACGTCGGGGTTAGAGGTGTTGGTGCAGCTGGTGATCGCGGCGATAACGACGTCGCCATCGCCGATATCGTGGCTCTTGCCCTCGACCCCGACCCGGTGCGGCGCGTCCTTGCCGTAGACCTTCTTGAGGTCTGTGTTGAACAACTCGTCGACCTCGGGAAGGATGACGCGATCCTGCGGGCGCTTGGGTCCCGCAAGGCTCGGCACGACACTCGAGACGTCGAGGTCGAGCGTCTTGGTGAAGATCGGCTCATGCGCCGGATCGAACCACATGCCCTGTTCCTTGGCATAGGCCTCGACCAGCGCGATCGTTTCCTCGCTGCGCCCGGTCAGGCGCATATATTCGATGGTCTTGTCGTCGATCCCGAAAAAGCCGCAGGTCGCGCCATATTCGGGCGCCATGTTGGCGATGGTCGCGCGGTCGGCGAGGGTGAGGTTGGCGACACCCTCGCCGTAAAATTCGACGAAACGGCCGACCACGCCCACTTCGCGCAGCATCTGCACGCAGGTCAGCACGAGGTCGGTCGCGGTAACGCCTTCGGCCATCCGGCCGGTCAGCTTGAAGCCGACCACTTCGGGGATCAGCATGGATATCGGTTGACCGAGCATGGCCGCTTCCGCCTCGATCCCGCCGACGCCCCAGCCGAGGACGCCAAGGCCGTTGATCATGGTCGTGTGGCTGTCGGTGCCGACGCAGGTGTCGGGATAGGCGACGAGATTGCCGTCCTCATCCTCGGAAGACCATACGCCGCGCCCGATATATTCGAGGTTCACCTGGTGACAGATGCCGGTGCCCGGCGGGACGGCGGAGAAGTTCTTGAAGCTTTTGGAGCCCCATTTGAGGAAATCGTAGCGCTCCGCGTTGCGCTCATATTCGAGCGCCATATTGGCTTCCATGGCCTTGGGGTGGCCGAATTCGTCGACCATTACCGAGTGGTCGATCACGAGATCGACGGGCACCTGCGGATTGATCTTCTGCGTGTCGCCGCCCAGTTCCTTGATCGCGTCGCGCATCGCGGCCAGATCGACTACGCAGGGAACGCCGGTGAAATCCTGGAGCAGCACGCGCGCCGGGCGATACTGGATCTCGCTGCCGGTTTTGGGGTCCTTTTGCCAGTCGACGATCGCCCGGATATCATCGCGCCCCACGGTGAACCCTTCGTCCTCGAAGCGCAGCAGGTTTTCGAGCAGCACCTTGAGCGAGGTCGGCAGGCGGGAGACATCGCCCAGCTGCTCGGACACCTTGGCGAGCGAATAATAGGCGTAGTGCTTGCCACCCACCGAAAGGGTCGAGCGGGTGGAGAGCGTGTCTTTGCCGGTGGCGGTCATGTGGGGGCGTGTCCTTTGCAGATGGCGCACGGTGCAAGCCGGAAAGCGGACGGCCGCGCCGTGAATTCTCGCCCCCGCAAGTGATAGAGCGGCGGTGGCGCGTCAAGGGGCGGGCGGGTTCTTGCGAGTCGATTGCGATAGTTTGCCAGCCAGTTCGCCATCTGCATCATCCGGGGCCTTTGCTGCTTGCGCCCCGCCGCGTGTCGCGAGCCAGCATCCCGCAACGATCAGCGCCGTCCCGGCGATTGTGACCAGCGTCACCTCCTCGCGGAAGAAAAGCCAGCCGAACAAGCTTGCCCATAGGAAGCCGGAATATTCGATCGGCACCAGCGCCTGCGCCTCGGCCCGCGCATAGGCCCAGGCGAGCGCCATTGCGGCAATCACGGTGAGCAGCGCGCCGATCGAAATCGCGCCCCACGTCGCGATATCGGGCGTGACCCAACCCCAGGGCGCGAATATCACCAGGATTATCCCGCCCACCCCGCTGTGGAAGGTCGCGACTTCGAGTGGGCCTGCGACCTGCGACTGCTTGCGGATAATGATGAAATTATAGGCGTAGAGCAGTGCGGAGAACAGGAGGGCAGCGAGGCCGAGCGCGATCTGATCGTCGAATTCGCCCTGTCCGATGCGTCCGCCGACGATCACCAGCATGCCGACAAAGCCGAGCAAGCTGGCAAGGATGGCACGCGGCGGGATGGTCTCGCCCAGCAGGATGCGCGCAAGATAGAGCGCTAGGAGCGGCGCGACGAAGCTGATCGCGATCGCCTCGGCAATCGGGAGCTTGGTCAGCGCGTAGAAGAAGCTCAGCGCCATGACGGCGGAGACCAGCCCGCGCTCGAGATGCAGCGCCATGACGGCGCGCGAGGGCACGCGGAAGTCGCGGATCGCCCAGATCGGCGCGATGATTGCGGCCCCGATCAGCGCGCGTAGGAGGGTCGCGGTGTACACCCCTGCGGCAAGGCTCGCTCCCTTCATCACCGCATCCATCAGCGACAGGGCGGCAACCGCGCCGAAAGCGGCGAAGAAAGGCATGTAGGAGGCGCTTTTGTCCATCGGGCGACGGCCCCTACCGCGGGCCGAGCCGCGCGTCACGCCGGGATGAGCCAATCAATGGTGAGCAGGCGGTTCAGTCTCGCGCAAGCACCAAGGCTTGATAGCTTGCGGCGATGGACGATATATTCACTTGGGTCTCGTAACCGTGCTCACGACACATAGGCCGTCGGGCGAAAGACGGGCGCGGCTTTCGGGATGGGTTTGCATTGGGAATGTCACGATGAACTTCACGGTCGGGAAACAGGCGCTGTCCATGGCGGGCGCGGGGCTTTTCGCGCTTTCTGCAAGCGCGCAGGCGCAGGACAGCGAAATTGCGCCTGCCGAAGCTGTGCCGGCGTCGACGATGCCCGATGCGAGCTTCGACGAGGCGTTCCCGCAAATGGTGTCCGAGCCGCTGGTGCAAGGCGATCTGGCGCCTCCCGGACCATTGGTGCGCGAATGGAGCCTCGATCAGGCGAATGCGCTGGTGGCGGTGATCGAAGATATCGACATCGAAGGGCTGGAGCCCGCCGATTATCGCCTCGCCGAGCTGAAGGCCGAGATCACCGCGGGCCGGTCCGAGACGCTTGACGAGATCGCTTCGCAGGCCTTTGTCTGGCTGGTCGAAGACCTGCGCGATGGCCGCACGCCTATGTCTGCGCGCACGCAATGGTTCGTCGTCGATCCCGATCGCGACACTTTGCGCACCGACGCCCTGCTCGAAGTCGCGCTCGAAAGCGGCGATATCGCCGGCACGCTCGCGAAGCTGAATCCCACCCATCCCGATTATGCGCGGCTGCGCGACGAGCTTGCGCTCACGCCCGAGAGCGAGACGGCGAAGCGCAAGCTGATCCGCGCCAACATGGATCGCTGGCGCTGGCTCGCGCGCGATCTGGGTCCACAATATCTCATCACCAATGTGCCCGAATATCAGCTGCGCCTGACGGTGAACGACCAGATCATTTCGACCTATCGCACGATCGTCGGGAAGCCCGGCCGCACCGCGACCCCTCAGCTGGCCGAAACGGTCGAAGGGGTGGTGTTCAATCCGACCTGGACGGTGCCGCAATCGATCGTGAAGGGCGAGGGGCTGGGCAAGCGGGTGCTAAGCAATCCCAGCTGGGCGCGCGCGAAAGGCTACAAGGGAACGCGCGGGGAGAATGGCTGGATCACGGTGGTGCAGCAGCCCGGACCGACCAATTCGCTGGGCCGGATGAAGCTGGAAATGCCCAATCCGCACGCGATCTTCTTTCACGATACGCCTTCGCGGCACCTGTTCGATCAGAACAACCGCGCCCTGTCGCATGGCTGCATCCGCACCGAACGGGCGATGGAGCTGGCGATTACGATGGCGATCCTGGGCGGCGGCGCGACACGCGACGAAGCGGTCGAGATCGCGACCTCGGGCGAATACACCAAGGTGATGATCGAGAAGCAGCTGCCCGCCTACATCACCTACTTCACCTACGGGGTCGACATCGACGGCAATCTGCGCAGCTTCGACGATATTTATGGCCGCGACGCCCCGGTTCTCGCCAGCCTCTCGGCTCCGCGCGAAGCCGACCGCTCTGCGACGAGCGACGACGAGGTGATCGTGATCGAGAACGACCCGCGCGGGGAGGCTTAGAAAACGCCCGGATTGTAACGCTGCATCACATTCGGGTTCGCCGGTCGCAGCAGCTTCATCTGGTCGGCGCGGGCCAGCATTCGGCCATCGTCCTGAAGGCCCAGCGCATCGGCATAGATCAGCCGTCCCCCCGACAGGTGCAGCAGCGCGTGGCGGAAGTTCTCCTGCCCGAAGGCGAAACAGCCATTGGAGCGACCGAGCCGCCCCCAGCGGCCCACATGCGACGGTTCGGCGTAATCGGCGCGGTGCATGACGATGTAGCGGCGCAGCGCGGCCTCGTTGGTCGGGTCGAGCCCGCCCAATCGCACCGAGGTGCCGTAGCGCCCCTGATACCATTCCCAGGTCACATAGGCGCCGCGGCTGGTCGCGTTCGAGCCCTCGACATTGGAGAAGTGATTGAGCCAGCCATCGTGCTCGGGGTCCGAGCCAGTGCCGTGGCTGCAATGGGCCGCGGTCACTTCCCCGCGCTCGAGATTGACGAAATAGAAGCGCCGCTCGGCCGAGTGCACGCCGAAATCCGCGATCCCGACGATGTCGCGCCGCCAGATCGCATCGCCCGCCCGGTCCAGCTCGCGTTTGGCGATCTCGAACAGTGCGCGGTCGCGCGGCGAACCGGCGCGGGGGGTCGCGGCGAGCCTTGACCCCGACGCCGGGATTGCCAGCGCGGCGCCAGTGGCAAGCGTACCTTTGAGGAGATCGCGGCGGTTCATATCGTTCATACTAGATAGGGCAAGATGAGGTTCCCGTTAACCGGGGCGCGCGCTCCGGTCATGCGCTTTCGCTCTCGTGAATCGCCTTGGCCTTCGTGGCGAGCTTCACGAGACCGGGCATATTCGCCTCGATCGCCGGGCCCACCTTCGCGAGCACGGCCAAACGCGGATCGCCCGCCGCCATCATCTTCGCGATTGCCGGGCCCGTGGGATGAAGGCGGCTGCGCGCGTTGAATGCGTTGGTCTTGGCGTTCTTCGACAGGATCGCGGTGCTCATCAGATTGGCAAGCACCGCGTAGGGATAGGTCGCGGTGCTGTCGGTCAGCGGCGCCGGCGGGAGCAGCGCGTTCTTCTCCTCGTCGGTTTGAAAATTCGCCTCGACAAAGGCGGCAAGCGCGGCGCTGTAGGGGACGAAAGGCGCCTGCGCGAGTTGCAGCGTGATCCGACCCGGCTCGAAGAAAGGACGGGCATCGTCGCGCACCGAAAAGGGCACGGCGCGTGCGGTGCAATCGATGAACAAGGTGCCCTGCGACAGGGTTACGCGATCCCCGCCGAGAATCATGGTGTCGCCGTCCAGCGCGCTCACGCGCCTGCCGCGATGAACCCGTTCGATCCGACGCAGCATGTCGACCTCGCCCTCGGAAATGACCGCGAAGTGGAACATGGTCGGCTGCACATCCTCGTCGATCCGCAGCATCGTGCCCCTCTCGCCGAGCCGCGCAAACATCTCGTCGCCCGTTTCGACGCTGTTAGCGCATTCGACGAGGTCGATTTGGAAGCGCACCAGCCCCTCGATATGATGCTGCGCGGGTTGCAGCAGCTTGCGATTGAACATCCAGCTGTCGCGCGGGCGCACCCAGTCGATCCGTTCGGGCGCAACGCCCGCCTCGAGCAACCAAACCGCGGTGTCCATCGCGGTCTTCCCGCCGCCGATGATACAGTAGTGGCCAGGGAGATTGCCTGCGTCCTGCCATAAAGCGGGCAGGTCGCCAGGCGCCGCAAAGCGGGTGCCCGGCGCGATGTCGAAGGCTGGCGTATGGGTCGCAGGCACCGAGGTCTGGAACCAGGTGCCATCGACCAGCCGCCGCCGGACCTTGAAGCGCAGGCTCTCGCCCGAAAGGATGCGTGCCGCTTTGTGGACGCCGTCCGCCGTCCCGCGATATTCGCTCATCGGATGATAGGCGACGCGGCCGCTTGGAATGAGCCGCTCGCTCATCAATCGGCTGTAATAGGCAAGAATTTCGGCGTGGCTGGCGAGCGGATAGAGGTCCTTGTTGTGGCCATCCGTATCGACCCGGTCGGGGCATAGCTCCATCGAATTGACGCCGTAGGTCGCGCTCGGCTGATGCAGCGAGACGAAGCTGTAAGCGTCGTTCCAGTGACCGCCGGGCCGCGTATGCTTGTCGAGGATGGTGACGTGGGCGTCTGGGTCCTCGTCAATCAGCGTGTCGACGAAGGCGAGGCCGACCGCACCAGCCCCGATCACCAGATAGTCGGTTTCGCGCTCGCTCATGCCGGGCTCCCCTCCGCCAGTCCCATCTCCGGCCGGTGCCGCGCGGGGTGGCGCCAATTCTCCTCCGCCATCGCCAGCATTGAGCGCGCATGCCGCGCGGCGACCGCGCGGCTGTCCTCGCCATAGCCGCCGCCCAGCGTGGAGGCGATGGGCAGGCCGCGGCTGCGCACCTCGCGAACGACGTAGCGATCGCGGAGCGCGAGCCCTTCGTCGGTGAGCGCGAGCCGCCCGAGCCGATCATCGACATGCGGATCGACGCCCGCCTGGTAGAATACGAAATCGGGGGCGAACTCCGCGAGGATGGTGGGCAGATGCCGGTCGAGCTCCGCCATGAAGCCGTCGTCGTCGGTTCCGTCCGCGAGCCCGACATCGAGGCTCGAGCGCGCTTTTCGCACCGGGAAGTTCTTCTCCGCATGCAGCGACAAGGTGAACACGTTCTCGCGTCCAGCCATAAGGCTCGCCGTGCCGTCGCCCTGATGGACGTCGAGATCGACGATCAGGATGCGGCGCACGTTGCCTTCGGCAAGCAGGCGGTTGGAGGCGACCGCAAGATCGTTGAACACGCAATAGCCCGCCCCCGTATCGCCGAGCGCATGGTGGCTTCCGGCGGCGGAGTTCGCGGCATAGCCATGGGCAATCGCCAGCTGCGCAGCAAGCCATGTGCCGCCATTGGTATGGCGCACGCGGTCGCGGATGCGGGGCGTGACCGGGAAGCCGATCCGCCGCTCCTTCTCGCGCGGGACGGCGGCGCGGAAGACCTCATCGACATAGGCCGGATCGTGCACCGCCTCCAGCCAGCGCCGCGGCATCGGATCGGGCGCATGTTCGGTAATCGTAGCACCGCTCGCGCGCAGTTCCTCCATGACGAGGTAGTACTTGTCGAACCTGAACGTCCCGCGCTGAGGGCGCGGGGCCATATAGTCGGCGTGGTGGACGACGTGGAGCAAGGTTCAGCCCACCTCTTCGGAAACCGGCGCTTCGGAGAGGCGCACAAGCTCGTCGTAAATCGCATCTCCCTCCCGGCTCGCGGCATTGCGCCAGGTCGTTGCCGTGGCGCCGTTCACCAGTTCGCCGTCGGCGGTAAGCACCAGCAGGTTCGGGGTGCCGGGAAGGTCGTCGAGGCCGAACCGCGCTGCGAGAGCAAGATCATGGCCGTCGCCCGATTGCGGCATGCCGATATTGACGAAGATCAGCCTGTATTCGCGTTCGATCAGGCGTGCGAAGCGTTCGGTTTCGAGCCATCCGGCGAGCGCGCGGCTGTCGTGGCACCAGTTCGCGCCCATGACGAGGAGCACGCGTTTCCCGCTCGCCGCGGCGCGGGCCAGCGCGGCTTCGACTTCGCTCGCGGCATCGTCGCTGGGCTGGTAGCTTCTCGCCTCGGGATAGTCGTGAGCGCCGGTGTCCCCCTGTGCAAGGCCGGCCCCGCCCACGATGACGAGGGCCGCGAGCAGGCCGGCGAGTACGGCACGGATCATTCCGCCGCCTGAACCTCTTGCGCATGCGGATCGAAGGCGACCGCCTCGCCCGCTTCGATTGCCGCGGCCTTTTCCTCGACCAGTTTCACGATGTGATCGAGCATGTCCTCGTCTTCGATCGTGTGACCTTTCACGCCCGAGAGGTAGACCATGTGCTTGCCATTGCCGCCGCCGGTGAGGCCGATATCGGTCTCGCGCGCTTCGCCCGGGCCATTGACGACGCAGCCAAGCACCGAGAGGCTCATCGGCGTCTTGATGTGCTCGAGTCGGGCCTCCAGCGTTTCGACGGTGCGGATGACGTCGAAACCCTGGCGCGAGCAGCTGGGACAGGAGACCACCCGAACACCGCGCGTCCGCAAGCCCAGCGCCTTCAGCATCTCGTAGCCGACCTTGACCTCGTGTTCCGGCTCGGCGGAGAGCGACACGCGCACCGTATCGCCGATTCCGGCCCAGAGCAGCGCGCCGAGGCCGATCGACGACTTGACCGTGCCGCCGACGATCCCGCCCGCCTCGGTGATCCCGATATGCAAGGGGCAATCGACCGCTTCGGCAAGCCCATGATAGGCGGCGACGGCGAGGAACACGTCGCTGGCCTTCACCGCAACCTTGAATTCGTGGAAGTCGTGATCCTGCAGCAGCTTGATATGGTCGAGCGCGCTTTCGATCAGCGCCTCGGGGCAGGGCTCCCCGTACTTCTCGAGCAGGTCGCGTTCGAGCGAGCCGGCATTGACCCCGATGCGGATCGCGCAGCCATTGGCCTTTGCCGCGCGCACGACTTCGGCGACCCTGTCGGAACCCCCGATATTGCCCGGGTTGATGCGCAGGCATGCCGCCCCCGCATCGGCGGCTTCGAGCGCGCGTTTGTAGTGGAAGTGGATGTCGGCGACGACCGGGATGTTCGCCGCCCGCGTGATCAGCGGCATCGCCGCGGTCGCCTCCTCGGTGGGGCAGGAGACGCGGATTATGTCGCAGCCCACGTCTTCGCAGCGGCGGATCTGGTCGATCGTCGCGCCCGCATCTTCGGTCGGCGTGTTGGTCATCGTCTGCACCGTGATCGGCGCATCGCCGCCGACCGGCACGTCGCCGACCATGATCTGGCGGCATTCTCGGCGCTCTATCGTGCGCCAGGGGCGGATGGCATTCATGTTACGCACTTCCAGTCTGAACCGTGGAACACATGGAACACGGTCCTGAGGCAATAAAATACGCTCCCGGCAACGGGGCGCGCTCGCTCCCCATATGGTGAAGTTGCTGCCGATTTACGACCCTTTTGCATGGCGGGCTTCTATCACTTCGCGCGGGGAGTAGGAAATTGCGCGCCCCTGCGCCATGATGGGCCGATGGACGCGATCGAAACCGATGCCGCCGAGGGGATGGATCCGCTGATCTTCGCCCGCGTGCTCGACGGGAAGGGCGGCGGGCGGTCATTGGCGCGCGGCGAGGTCGACGAGTGGCGGCCTGCACATCCTGGCGAAGTGCTGTGGCTGCATCTGCGCCGTCATGCGCCCGAAGTGCTGCCTTGGCTGCGGGGCGATCTCGGCATTTCCGAGACCACCGCCGAACTGCTCGTTTCCGAGGAAACGCGCCCACGCGCGTTGCGCGAAGGCGAGACACTGGTCGCGACCCTGCGCGGCATCAACTTCAATCCCAATGCCGAGCCCGAGGACATGATCTCGCTGCAATTGTGGAGCGACGGACGGCGGCTGGTGACCTTTCGCAAGCTGCCGATGCAGACGCCGCGCGACGTCGTCACGATGCTCGACCGGGGCCGCGGGCCGACCGATGCGGGCAGCGCGATCGTCGAGGTGGTCGAACAGCTGACTCTGCGCATGAACCAGACCATTGTCGACATGAACGCGCAGATCGATGTGCTCGAGGCACTCGATATCGAGGAGGATTACGAGGAGATCCTGCCGCGCATTACCGCGATCCGCCGCGCCTGCCTCGCGCTCAAACGGCACATGTCGCCCCAGCACGAGGCGCTCGAGCGGATCGCACGCGAAGCGCCCGACTGGTTCGACGAGAGCGACCGGCGCGAGATCGCCGAATCGATCGACCGGCTGCGGCGCTATCTCGACGATATCGACATCAGCACCGAAAGCGCGCTGGTGCTGCAGGACGAGTTGCGCGCCCGCAGCCTCGCCTCGAACGAGCACGCGACCTACATGCTGACGATCGTCGCCGGCATCTTCCTGCCGCTCGGATTTCTCACCGGACTGATGGGGATCAATGTCGGCGGCATGCCTGGAGTGGAGGAGAGCAGCGCGTTCTGGATCGTGGTCGCGGTCTGCATCGGCATCCTGGCGCTCCAGCTGTTCCTGTTCTGGCGCTGGAAATGGCTGTGAGATGTTAGCGCTGACCGCGAAAGCGACGCTTCGAGATCAGTCTTCCTGAAGGATGGCGTAGACCGTCAACACAGCTCCGCCCAGCGCACCAATGACGAACGGCCAAAAATCCGCATCCGACCCGGCCAAGTTAGCGATAACAAGCAGAACGAAGCCGCCTGCCGTTCCTCCGGCCGCAATATATTGGAGCGTGTGCTCCGGTATGGATGATGCGGTTTTCATATCAAATGACTTGTGGAACAAAGATAGTCACGATTCCCATAAAAGCAATCATCCCCAGTCTCAGTAACTGCTTGCCCTCATTCGTCTCTCCGATACGAACGTCTTCGCTCATCTCTCCAGCGATAAAAATCCCGGTGAGAAAGGCGATCACAGCATAAACTCCGAATTCACCAACTGGAAACTGAGGGTAGGAAGCTTGGCCATCGATAGCTGTCGTACCTTCGGAATAATCAGAAACGACGGAGAGAAATTTCGACGAGATAAGCGTCAGTATAAAAAAGCCAACTCCAAGCGGAGGGAAGAAATCAACGAGTTTGAGCTTTCTTCTGAGCGCATTCCCATTCTCATCCTTTGAAGGAGTTATGAACAGCCAAATCCCTAATAGGGCAGCTGGTAACGCCCACGGCAGTATGTTCTCGAAAATGAATGACACATCGACGCGCTAAGAGCGTAGATCGAAGTATGTCAAGGACGCCCCCCGCCCTCTACCACCGGATAAGCGGCGGCGCCGCATAGCGCCAGAACACGCCGGCGACGAAGACCGGGACGACATGCCAGATCGCGGTGTGCAGGAACCCGTCGAGCGGGCAGGTGATGTTGTATGCAAGCGCGCCCAGCGCACCGCTGGTCAGGCCCACCAGCCAGCCTGACCGATCGGGCGCAACCGGCGCGCCGCGACGAAGAAACATTATCGCGGCAAGTGCGACGATCGAACTGGCAGCCAGCCCGTAGGCCGCGCATTCCCAGTACAGCGCGCCCGCATCGCTCATGCTCGTGCCGTGATCGTGCCCCGCCTCGACCGAGATGAGCGTGATGATGGCCGCAATCGGCAGCACGGACAGCATGGCTGTGCTCCACGTGGTAGACGAATTGCGCGCGCCGACCCGCGGCACGGCACTCGCCACCAATGCCGTCGCGCTCGACGCTCCGACGATCGCCAGTAAGCCGTTGCTGATCCAGAAGAAGGGCGAGGCCGATCCGTCGATCATCCCGGTCCAGAACCCGAAGACGACGCTACACCCGATGGCTGCAACCACAGTCGCAAAAATAATCAGCGCCGCGCCGTCGCGTGGACGAATGCGCCTTACCGGCGTCAGCTCTTCGGTCATCGCCGCGATCAGATCTTCGCGGTTCATCGCGCCGGGCTTTACATTTTTCATAGTCATTCCGCTTCCTCGACCATCGCGGCCAGTTTCTTGATGCCGCGATGGATGTTGACCTTGATCAGGCTTTCGCTCTGCCCCGTCTTTTGCGAGGCCTCGCGGATCGACAATCCGCCGATCTTGACCAGCTCGATCGCCTTGGCCTGCTTTTCGGGGAGGTGGGTGAAGAGCCGGTCGAGGCTGACGCGCGCGGTGACGACGTCCTCTTCGCTGTCCTCGACCGCGTCGTCTTCCATCAGTTCCTTCGCCTCGTGCCGGTAATGTTTGCGCAGGTGATCGATCCAGCGATAGCGCGCGATCGCGGCGAGCCAGGGCAGGAAGGGGCGTTTGGGATCCCAGGTCGCGCGCTTGTTGTAAAAGGCGATCAGCACATCCTGAACCAGATCGTCGACGGCATCGGCGGCGATCCTGCGCCGGAAATAGCGTTCGAGCCACAGGCCGGCTTCCGAAAGCAGCACGTTGGTCGCCGGCTTGTCGCCGTCCTGTGCCGCTTTCATGAGGCGGGCGAATGTGGGTTCGTCGGCCAGCATGGCTCAGGCGGAGACGAGGCCAGCTTGGGTCTTTACGGGCACGGCGTTTCTCCAGACGACCGTGGGCGGCGAGACCGTCACCCGGAAGGCGGTAATCATCCTGCCATTCGCGGTAGCGCTGCGAAAGGTTACGGGTGAGCGGAAAAGATTTTTTCGGGGGGGGGGAGCGGCTTGCCTTGCCCGCGCCGGTCGCCCACTCTCCGCGACAGGAGAGGCGGAGGTATTTCATGCTGACCGATAGTGCGATCGAATTGCGCAGCGAGCGCGCGAGCCTGCTGATTCGGATCGTCAAATGGGTGATGGCGCGGCGCCAACCGGTGTTTCCGCACACGCCCGAGGCGTTCGAGGCGAAGATGGCGACGCGCAAATTGCCTGAAGATGCGCCGATGCCGGAGAAGTTTCGCCGTCGCTTCGCAGTCGAGAAGTGGGAGGCGGAGGGGCAAAGGTGTGTCACCCTGCACCCGAAAGCCGGGCCGGGCGAATGGCACATGCTCTATTTCCACGGCGGCGGCTTCGTCCTGCCGATGTTCGACGTGCATTGGCCGCTAGCCGCCGCGATGGTGGAGCGGCTGGGCATCTCGATCACCGTGCCGCTCTACGACGTCGTGCCCGAATTCTCCTACCAAGCACAGGATGCGCTCGCCGACGCGGCATTCGCGACCATCGCCGCGCGGCACGATCCGGCGAAGATCGTCCTCAATGGCGATAGCGCCGGCGGGCATATGGCGCTCTCGCTGGCGCTGAGGCTGGCCCGGGCGGGTGGGCCGCAGCCGGGCAAGCTCGCGCTGTTCGCGCCGTGGCTCGATGTGACAATGGCCGATCCCGAGATCGCCGAGGTCGAACCGCACGACATCATGCTCAAGATCGGCACATTGCGCTCCTGCGGCCGGATGTTCGCCGGCGACCGCGACCCGGCCAGCGCCGAATGCAGCCCGCTCTATGCCGACAAGCAGGACCTCGCCACGCTGCCGCCGACCCGCATCTGGACCGGGCGGCACGATCTCTTCATCGTCGATTCGCGCAGCTTCGTCGCCCGGCTGCGTGCGGCGGGGGTGGATGCGAAGCTCTACGAATACGAAGCCGCGCCGCACGTGTTCATGGCGATCGTCGCCACGCGCGAGGCGAAGGACGTGCTCGGGCTGTTGCGAGATTTTCTGGCGGAGTAACGGGGTTTGAGTTAGCACCCGCGCTTATGAAAAACGCCATGCTAGCCGTCGTCGCTACGGCCTTCCTCGCCCTTTCGTCGCACCCCGCCTTTGCTGAAGCGCATGAGGACACAGCGCCGGGCTGGTCGCTCGCAATCCATGGCGGGGCGGGCACGCTCGACCCCGACGCCATGACGCCCGAGCGCCGGGCGCAGTACGAGGCGGGCTTGCAGGAAGCGCTCGATGCGGGACGCGCCATCCTGGCTTCCGGAGGCAGCGCGATGGACGCGGTCAAAGCCGCGATCGTCCCGCTGGAGGACAATCCGCTGTTCAATGCCGGGCGCGGCGCGGTGTTCACCTGGGACGGCGTGAACGAGCTCGACGCCTCGATCATGGACGGACGCGATCGCAGCGCCGGGGCGGTGACGGGGGTGACGACGATCAAGAACCCGATCCTGCTGGCGGACGCGGTGCGCACGGAGAGCCCGCACGTCTTCCTGATGGGCGAAGGCGCCGAAGAATTCGCGCTCGAGCAGGGCTACGAAGTGACCCCGCCCGAATGGTTCGCGACCGAGACGCGGCGGCAATCGCTCGAGCGGATGAAGGCGGAAGAAATGTCCGCGCTCGACGTCGATACGAAGTTCGGCACAGTGGGCGCGGTGGCGCTCGATCAGGATGGCAACATGGCCGCCGGCACCTCGACCGGGGGGATGACGGGCAAGCGCTGGGGCCGGATCGGCGATGCGCCGGTGATCGGCGCGGGAACCTATGCCGACAATCGCAGCTGCGCGGTCTCGGCGACCGGCTGGGGCGAATATTTCATTCGCGTCGGCGTGGCGCAGGAGATCTGCACGCGGCTAAGGTTCACACACATGCTCGCGCCCCAAGTGGTGTTGGAGAAAGTGGCTTCAGAAGAAAAGCCTGTCGAAGTTCTTGTCCAAGAAATATCGCAGGGCATCGCCGACGCGGTGATGGCCGAAGTCAGAGAGCTGGGCGGCGATGGCGGCGTGATCGTCGTGACGCCCGAGGGCCACGCGCTCTACAGCTTTAACACCAGCGGCATGTATCGCGGCCGCGTGACCAGCGCCGGGGTAAACGAGGTCGCGATTTTCGGCGGAGATGTCTCAGCGAGCGACACGCCCGATCACTGATCGCTCATATCAAATCCGCTCGTCCTAAGCCTGTCGAAGGACGGTCCTTCACTTCGTTCGGCGGTGCGAAAAAGAAGAACGGTGCTTCGACAAGCTCAGCACGAGCGGATTCTTGTCAGAACGGCAGCCCGTCCTCCCCGGTCGCATAGTCGGCGAGTACCTCTCCGATTTCGGCAAGGACGGCTTCCGCGGCGGGGTCCATTCCATCGAGGGTTTCGGGCGCACGATAATAGGTTGCAAAGGTGATCGGTCCGCGCCCTTCCGCATCTTCGGCGGGCGGTTCGACGAAGCCGATATCGACGAACAGGCTGCGCATTCCGGGCCAGATCGACGTGCCGGTCTTGTCGCCCGCAAGCCAGCCTTCGGGCAGCCCCGCGCGCACCCGGCGCGCGCCCGTCGGCGTATCGATAGCCCATTGTCGCAAGGTCGCGCGGTCCTCCTCGCGCAGCACCTCGCCATAGGTCAGCTGCGCGACGCTACGCGCCATCGCGGCGGGCGTCGTCGTGTCGCGATATTCGGTGACGGGCACGTTGTTCAATTCGGGCTCGTAGCGATCGAGCCGGCTGACCTCGTCGCCGATCCCCGCCCAGAACGCGGTCAGCGCCTGCGGTCCGCCAAAAGTGCGCAGCAGGATGTTGGCGGCGGCGTTGTCGGAATATTTCTGCGTGAACTCGGCCAGCTCGCGCAAGGTGGCGCCTTCGTCGAGCCGGCGCGTGGTGAAGGGCGATACGAACATCAGATCGTCCCGCGTCCAGGTCACCCGCCGATCCGCATCGACGATGCCCAATGCATCGCTCGCCAACACCATCGCGGCGAGCGAGAACTTGAACGAGGAACAATGACCGAATCGCCTGTTCGTATTGATGCCGATCAACTCACCGGTAGTCGTGTCGAAGAAGGCGGCGCCGAGCGTGCCGCCCGCCTTGCCCTCGATCTGGCGCAGCATCGCTTCGTAGCGATTGTCCGGCCCGGTTTGCGGCGGTTCGAGCCGGAAGTCCTCCTCCGTACAGCCCGCGACCAGCAGCCCGCTGGCCAGCGCCCCGGTGACGAATTGCCTCCGGTCCAGCGTCACGCGCCTCGGCTCACCCACGCTTGCGCGCCTGTTCGTAGGTGCCCAGCACGCGCAATTCCTTCGAATGGAATGCGCATTCCTCGAGCGCGCGGTCGACCGCCGGGTCGCCGGGCACGCCGATGATGTCGGCATAGAAGCGCGTGGCGGAAAAGCTCGTGCCGATCTGGTAGCTTTCGAGCTTGGTCATGTTGACCCCGTTGGTCGCGAACCCGCCCAGCACCTTGTAAAGCGCGGCGGGGATGTTCTTTACCTCGAAGATGAAGGTGGTCATCGCCGGTCTCGCCGGATCGACATCGAGGAAGGTCGGCCTGTCGGCGAGGACGACGAAGCGGGTCATGTTGTCCTCGGAATCCTCGACATGCTCCTCGACGATTTCGAGGCCGTAGAGCTCGGCCGCGATGGCAGGCGAGATCGCACCCAGTTCCGGGTTGCCCATTTCGGCGACATGCGCGGCGGCGCCGGCGGTATCGATGAAGTTCAACGGAACGATGCCGCGCTTGCGCAAAAACGCGCGCGACTGGCCCAGCGCCTGCGGATGGCTGTAGGCGGCGGTGACGACGCTGTCCCTGGTGCGCGGGCCCGGGGCCATCAGCGCATGGTGGATCGGCATGAAATATTCGCCGACGATGGAGAGGCCGCTTTCGGGCAACAGAAAATGGATGTCGGCGACGCGCCCGTGCTGCGAATTCTCGATCGGAATGATCGCCTGGGCGGCGCGCCCGTCCTTCACCGCGTCGAGCGCATCCTCGAAGCCGAAACATGCGAGCGGCAGCATATCGGGCCGCGCTTCCATCGCCGCACGGTGCGAATTGGCGCCCGGCGATCCCTGGAAAGCGATCGCGCGCGCGGGATCGGCGGCGGCCGCCGCCCGCATTTCCTCGACGATGCCGAGAGCCGGTTTGGGGAAGCTCGCCATAGCGGCTTTGCCTGCTAGAGCGCGCGTGCGGGAGTGACAAGTGAAGGGGGCAATAGTCGGTGCAATTGCTGCATCCGATGGCGGTGCGTTTCGCCTTGCGGAAGGGGCGACCGGACATTAGATGCTCGCCGGGATGACACAAGAGACTTCGAAAAACACCGCTTCGGCCGCGACGAACACCAAGGCCGAATCGTCTTCTGGCGATCTGTTCAACACCGCTGCCGGCTGGGTCTTGTTCGCCGCCGGGCTCGGCCTCGGTCTGTCGATCGTGGCCGACAAGTATTTCCACGGCACCAGCCCCGAACGTCCCGAAACGCTGGGCTATGTCATCGAAGGCGTCGAGGAAGAAGGCGGCGTCAGCGAAGTCAGCTTCGAAGAAGCGCTCAACATGGACGGCGTCGATGCCGCGGCGGGGGAAAAGGTCTTTGCCAAGTGTCAGGCCTGCCACTCGATCGAGCAAGGCGGCGCCAATGGTGTCGGACCCAATCTCTACGGCGTCATGGGCGGCAATATCGCCAGCAAATCAGGCTACGGTTATTCAAGCGCGCTTACCGCACTGGACGGTGCCTGGGGCTGGGACGAAATGAACGCCTGGCTCGCCAATCCTCGCGGCTATGTCAGCGGCACGACGATGGGCTTTGCTGGCCTTTCGAGCATCGAGGACCGCGCCGCGGTTTCGCTCTACATGAACGAGATGGGAGGCGGCTTGCCCGTGCCCGAGTTCACCGCTGCCGCAGAACCGGCGGAGGAACCGGCTGAAGGCGAGGCGGCCGAGGGCGACGCGCAGGATGCCGAAGCCGAAGCGGGCGGCGAAACCGAAGCCGAGTAAGCGCAAGTCGAGGGGCGGCGGCCTAATTCCGTCCCTTGAACCCCTGCGCCACCACATACCATTCTGAGGATCCCTTGCGGCTTGCGGGCGGCTTGGCGTGTTTGACGCTGCGGAAATGCTGCTTGAGCAATTTGAGCAGTTCCGCATCCGTCCCGCCGGCCAGGACCTTGGCGACGAAGGCGCCGCCCTTCGCCAGCGTATCGACCGCGAACCATGCCCCCGCTTCGACCAGCGCCATCGTGCGCAGGTGATCGGTCTGTTTGTGCCCGACCGTGTTCGCGGCCATGTCCGACAGGACAAGATCGGGCGCGCCGCCAAGCGCCTCTTCCAGCCGCGTGGGTGCGCGATCGTCCATGAAATCCATCTCGAAGATGGTGACCCCGTCGATCGCCTCGGTCGGTAACAGGTCGATCCCGACGACCTGCGCATCCGGCGCCTTCGCGCGCACCACCTGGCTCCATCCCCCTGGCGCGATGCCGAGGTCGACGACCCGCTTCACCCCGCGCAGCAGTCCGAATTTCTCGTCCAGTTCGAGCAGCTTGTACGCCGCGCGGCTGCGATAGCCGTCGGCCTTAGCCTGCTTGACGTAGGGGTCGTTCAGCTGCCGCTGCAGCCAGCGGGTAGAGCTTCCGCTGCGCTTCTTCGCCGTCTTGACGCGGCGGTCCGGATTGCGGCCCGATCGCGACACGGGTCAGCCGCGCCCGCGCAGATCGTGCAGCGCCTGCATGCTGCGCTCGCCATCGCGTTCGGCGGCCATCAGGCTGCGCAGGATCCCTTCGCGGATGCCGCGGTCGGCCACTCCGAGCCGTTCGGCCGGCCACAGATCGAGGATCGATTCGAGGATCGCGCAACCCGCGACCACGAGGTCGGAGCGGTCTTCGCCGATACAAGGCAGCTGCGCCCGCTCGCTCGGTGACATGCCCGATAGCCGCGTGCTGATGTCGCGCATCGCCGCGGAGGGCACGATCAGCCCGTCGACCGCCTTGCGATCGTAATGCGGCAGTTCGAGATGCAGGCTCGCCAGCGTCGTCACGGTGCCGCTGGTGCCGAGAAGGCGGATCGTGTCGCGGCGCGAGGCCTCTGACACCCGCGCGGCAAAGGGCGCGAAACTCTCGCTCACCAGCCGGCGCATCTCGGCATAGCGCGTGCGGCGCGCAGGTTTGTCGCCCGCCGCCGCGGCCTCGTCTCGCCCGACCGTGTCGGTCAGCGAGACGACGCCCCACGGCACGCTCTGCCAGTCGATGATGCGCGGAATCTTCCCGCCCGGTTCGAGCAGGACGAGCTCGGTCGAGCCGCCGCCGATGTCGAAGATGACCGCCGGACCGTCGCCCGCCTCGAGCAGGATATGACAGCCGAGCACGGCCAGGCGCGCCTCCTCCTGCGCGGTGATGATGTCGAGCACGATGCCCGTCTCGCGCTTCACCCGCTCGATGAACTCCGCACCGTTGTGGGCACGGCGGCAGGCTTCGGTTGCGACCGAGCGGGCGAGGCGGACCTTGCGCCGTCGCAGCTTTTCCGCGCAGATCGAAAGCGCGCCCATCGTGCGCTCCATCGCATCGTCGGACAGCCGCCCGGTCATGGCGAGGTCCTCGCCCAGCTTCACCACCCGGCTGAAGGCGTCGATGACGGTAAAGTCCCGGCCCGAGGGGCGCGCGATCAGCAGGCGGCAATTGTTGGTGCCGAGATCCAGCGCGGCATAGGCCTCGCCGCCGCGACTTGCGCGTAAGGGGCGTTGATTTATGGAACCGGCGCCTGCGGTCGCGGGATCGGGCGCGGCGCCGTTTCCGCCCGACGGATCGGGCGGATCGCCTGTCTTGCCGGCGCGCTCGCGCAACGCATGCTCGCGCGGGACATCGTGCGACGCCCCCGCACCGTTTGGCGGCGGCGGTTCGGCCTCGCCGTTCGTGTATCCCCCGGGCGATCTGCCCTGCTGGCTGGAGCGCTTGTAGCGAAAATCGGCTACCTTGCCGGACTTGCCGCCCCGTTGTGTACCAGCACCATTGTGCTCGTCCGGCGGAAGCGTGTCCGCCATAAACCGTTCTTTCTCTTCACCTTCACGCCAAAAATGCGGAGGCACCTGACGCGATGCTAGAGCAAGCTCGGATCAAGGGCAAGCATGCGGGCTTGACCCGGGGAACGGGCGAAATTAGGGAGCGCAGCTCTCGAAAAGGAGCGGATCAGCGCGATTCTGCGCCGCAGCCGCTTCGCGAAGCGATGATGCCCCGTCGTCTAATGGTAAGACTACGGACTCTGACTCCGTCAATTGAGGTTCGAATCCTCACGGGGCATCCAGAGCTTCTCTCCGCAAAACACCGATAGTTACGCCGCCCACGGGCCGGTGATGGCGATGGTGCGGGTGGGGGAATAGGCGTTGACGAACAGCCATTGGCCATCGGGCGAGAAGCAACCGCCGGCAAGCTCGGTTTGCAGCCGGAGGCGGCCCAGAGCGTAGGGCTGGCCCAAGGGCGTAATCCCGCGCAGATGATTGTCGACGATGTCGGTATATTGATCTTCACACACGATCAGATGGCCTCTGGGCGCAACGGTGAGGTTATCGCCGTAATTGAACTGGTCTGCGCTTTCGCTTTCGAAGAACAGCTCGAACCGGTCCGGACCCGATCCGCGGGCCGGAACGAGGCGGAATATCTGGCCAAGGCCCTTCGCGCCGCCGCTGGTCGAGCAGATATAGAGCTCGCCCTTGCCCATATGGATGCCCTCGCCGCGCGCGATGAGGCTGGCACCCTTGGCTGCGGCACGTTTGCGCAGATCGTCGAGCGGTGCTTCGACATCGTCGAGATCGACCCAGCGGACCGGGTAGTGCGCGCCGGGCGGCATCGCCGCGCCGTCCCAGTTGCGCGTGTCGGGCAGCTGTTCGATCGCCATCGCCTGCAAACGTCCACCCTCGGCGAGCCGGCCCGGCACTCTCGGCAGGAAACGGTAAAGCACGCCGTCGTCGCGGTCTTCGGTCTGGTAGACATAGCCGGTTGCGGGATCGACGCAGGCCGCTTCGTGATTGAAGCGACCCATCGCGCGCAGCGGTACCGGATCGACGAGACCCTCGGCCGTTCCCGGAACCTCGAAAGTCCAGCCGTGATTGACGGTGAGCCCTTCGCCGTAGCGCTGTCCGGGTCCGGTGGGCGCTTCCTCGCAGGAGAGCCAGCTGCCCCACGGTGTCACCCCGCCCGAACAGTTGCGGATCGTCCCGCCAAGGGTGCGCAATTCGCGCTTCACCTCGAGTGTGGCGGCGTCGAGAACGACATTCGTCGTTCCGCCCGGCACGAACTCGCCATTGCGCGTGCCGAAACCTTTGGCGATCGGTCCGCCCGGATCCTGCCCCGGAACAAGCTCATGGTTGCGCACCAGCACGATTTCGCCGCCACCAAGATCGAGGCAACCCATACCGTCCGCATGATCTGGCACCCGCCCGCCATCGCTCATCTTGTCGCCGAGCTGCGAGAGGACGCGGTAGGAAAAGCCAAGTGGCAGATCCAGCAGCCCCTGGGGATCGGGGATAAGCGGTCCGTAGCCCGGCATCTCTGCCGCGGGTGCCGCCGCCGCGGCCCCGGACAGGCGGGCCATACAGCCACTTGCTACCAAGCCAGCGAAGGCGGTGGCGGTGGCGCCGAGAAAGCGGCGGCGATCGGGCATCATGGTAACCAAGGCTCGTCCAGTTCGAATTCGGTAGCATTATGACAGCGCGATTTGGCAGCGCGATGACACGGTGGAACGATGGACGATAGAGCGCGCGATGTCGCATCGCGAATGGATAAACCCTAAAAATGTTGGAAAGATCGTGATCCAGCCGGCACAAATTACTGTTTGCTGCATTAACGACCTCATGCGGGCACATCGATTCTGTAGCTTTGTGAGTGCGCTTCTAGCCGCGCGTCCATCGGGTCTCCGGCTGCGTAATCACGCGCTTGCGCCTTGGCGCGAGCACAATTTCGCGTGATCGACGACCCGCATCTCGATGTCGATTCGCACAAGGCGCTCGCACAGGCGCAACCGGTCGAGCGCGAGGTTCGTGACGGCGATGGACGAAAATATCTGCGCGAAGTTCGTCCGCTCGCTCGAAGTAATGGCGGCGCGCCGGGCGTGGTTGCGCGCTATATCGAGATCGCAAGCAATACCGGCGGGGCGCAATCGCGCGGCGGAAATGCCTGGCAGGCGCATCTCGTGGCGCAACTCGGCCAAATCGCGCTTGCGGCGCGCGACCTTAGCAAGTTCTTCGATGAAGCCTGCAACCTGCTGCACAAGACCTTCGCGTGCGATTACACCAAGATCCTGAAGCTCAATCACAGCGAAACCTCTTTTGGGCTGATTGCCGGATGCGGCTGGAAACCCGGCCTGGTAGGCGCGGCGGAAACCGGGGTCGGGCGGCGAAGCCAGGCGGGTTACACGCTGCTGGTCGAGAATACCGTGCTGGTCGAAGACCTCGATAACGACCATCGGCTGGACGGCCCGCAATTGCTCGTCGACCACGGCGTGCGCTCGGGCATCAGTGCGCTTATCAGCGTGGGCGGCAAGCCGTGGGGAGTGATCGGCCTGCACAGCCGCTCGCCGGGCGCCTTTTCGCAGGACGATCTGGCGGTGCTGAAATCGGTCGCGAACATCATCGCAATGACGATCATGCAGTCGACGCGCGAGGCTTTCCTGACCCGCGAGCGCATCATTCAGTCGCTTTCGATGGGCGTCGCCGAAATCGGAGTGTGGACGATGGACGTCGACACCCATGCGATCGTCTGGGATCAGCGTTTCCGCGCGATCACGGGGCTGACCGACACCAACGTTCAACCGGTGATGGACGAATTCACCTCGCGGATCGTCGACGAGCATCGCAGCGATTTCGAAGCCGCGTTCGCCGCTCTGCTACAGGGCGACGAGCCGCAGGAAATGGCACTGCGCTATGTCCGTCCCGATGGCGAGATGGTCTGGCTCGATGTGCGCAGCGAGCGCGTGGAGCAGAACGGCAAACCCCTGATTATCGGGATCGTCGCCGATATTTCCGAACGCAAGGAAAGCGAAGAGCGCAGCGAATTCATGATGCGCGAGCTCGATCACCGGGTGAAGAATTTGCTCGCGATCATCCTTTCGATCGCAGAGATTACCTCGCGCTCGACGGACGAGATCGACATCTACAAGCGCGACTTCCGCGGTCGGCTGGAATCGATGGCGCGCACGCACAGCCTGCTCGCCAAATCGCATTGGTCGGGGCTCGAGTTCGAAAAGCTGATCCAGGCCGAATTGCAGAGCTTCGCGTCGCCGACGGCGGTGGACGCGAATGGTCCCGCGATCGCCTTGTCGCCCGGGGCTGCCCAATCGCTAGCGATGTTCCTGCACGAACTCGCCGCCAATGCGAAGAAGCACGGTGCGCTATGTGCGGATGACGGCGTGGTCGAAGTTCGCTGGGACGTGATTGTCGGCGAGAAATGTGACCTTGAGTTCAGCTGGCGCGAAAAGGGCGGGCCGGCCGTGTCCGAGCCCGATCACGAAGGCTTCGGCTCGAAGGTCATCAATCGCATCGTCAAACGCCAGCTCGACGCCGACGTCAGCGCGAGCTGGGAGAAGGACGGTCTGTGCCTTGCCGCACGTTTTCCGCTGAGCAAGGTATTGCCGGCTTCCGCCGCCGATATCCGCGTCCAGAACGACCTTTCCGCCCCCGTTCCGCATCGCGAGCTAAAGGGGAAACGGATCTTGGTGGTCGACGACGAATGGCTGATCGCCGAGCAGCATGCCGAAGTTTTCGCGAGCCTTGGGGCGCGAATTGCCGGGCCCTATGTCAGCCTTGCCGAAGCCTCGCGCGAGGACTTGGCGGCGTTGGATTGCGCCGTGCTCGATTTCGCGCTCAGCACCGAAGGCGACATCCTCCCGCTCGCTCACCGACTGGCGGATCTGGAAGTGCCTATCCTGTTCGTGGTCGGTCACGATTCGCATATCGACCTGCCCGAGCGACTGGCCGATGCCCCCGTCCTGTTCAAACCCGCGACCGCCGATGCGCTGATCGCCAAGGCAGCGCGATTGATCGAGCAAGGACGCGGATCTGGCGACTGATTTTTAACGAGCAAGTCGGCTTAACCCCCCCGGTCCTGGCCGCCGTCAAATGCCGCCTTGCCGCCTCCCCGAGCCGCGCCTAGGGCACGGGCCATGAACGATACCACTTCCGAACATCCCCTAAGCGATCGCAAATTCTACCGTGCCGGTGAGGAAAGCCGGTTCGCCGACGAATCGCCGGAAATCACGCCGCAGACCGAGCATCCCGCCTACAAGCTCGCCTTTCGCGACACCGATTTCCTGCTGCGCGACGAACTGCGCCCGGTGCGCTTCCAGCTCGAATTGCTGAAGCCGGAAATGCTGCTCGACGAGGCGCGGGTGGGCTCGACCATGGTGATGTATGGTTCGGCGCGCATTCCCTCGCCTGAAACCGCGCAGGCGCGGCTCGAAGCGGCCAAGAATGGCGACGAATGGGACAAGAGGGTCGCGCAGCGACTGGCCGACAAGGCCAAATATTACGAGGAGGCGTTCAAGCTCGCCAAGCTCGTGTCCGAAAAGGCGATCATCGAAGACGGCAAGCGGCAATTCGTGGTGACGACCGGGGGCGGCCCCTCGATCATGGAAGCGGGCAATCGCGGGGCGAGCGAGGCGGGGAGCGAGTCCATCGGGCTCAACATCGTCCTGCCCCACGAGCAGGCGCCGAACCCCTACGTGACGCCTTATCTTTCGCTCAATTTCCATTACTTCGCGCTGCGGAAGATGCATTTCCTGCTGCGTGCGCGGGCGGTGGCGGTCTTTCCCGGCGGCTTCGGTACGTTCGACGAGTTTTTCGAGCTGCTGACCCTGATCCAGACCGGCAAGATGCGGCCCATCCCGATCCTGCTGTTCGGCAAGGATTTCTGGACCCGCGTCGTCGATTTCGAGGCGATCGCCGAAGAAGGAACCATCTCGAAGAGGGATCTGGACCTATTCCGCTGGTGCGAGACGGCGGACGAGGCCTGGACCCATATCTCCGCCTTTTACGAGCTCGACCGCTAGTCGAGTCTGCGCACCGCTTGATGGCCGAGCGGCCCGTTGCCTGCGCCGAAACCGGGTGCGGCGCGGATCGCGTTTACGACGAAATTGCGCCCCAGCCGCACAGCATGCTCCATCGGCTGACCATGCCCCAGCAGCGTCGCGATGGCCGAGGATAAAGTGCACCCCGTGCCATGCGTGTGCGGCGTGTCGATCCGGGCATGGTCGCACTGCACCGCCCGCGCCTCCGGCTGGTAGAGCACGTCGACGATCCGTGCATCGCCCGTATGTCCGCCCTTCGCCAGCACCGCCGCGCCGCTTGCCTGCGACAGCTCTTCGGCGGCAGCTACCATCTGCGCCGTGTCGGTGATTTCGCGGCCCAGCAGATGGCCCAGCTCGGGCAGGTTGGGGGTGATGAGCGCGGCCATCGGGAACAGCATCTCGCGCATGCTCGCGATCGCCGCCGGGTCGATCAGCGCCGCTCCGCTCGTCGCGATCATCACCGGATCGAGCACCACGGGCGCATCGATCCCGGTTAGCGCGCGCGCCACGTGGGCGATCACGTCGCTATCGTGCAGCATGCCGATCTTGATCGCGTCGACGCCTATATCTTCCACAGCCGAGGCGATCTGCTGCGCCACCACGCTGCCCGCCATCGGCGCTATCGCCTGAACCCCAACGCTGTTCTGCGCGGTGACGGTGGTGATCGCACTCATCGCATAGCCGCCGAGCATGGTGATCGTCTTGATATCGGCCTGAATGCCGGCCCCACCCGAGGAATCGGACCCGGCGATGGCGAGGATACGGGGTGGGGTCTTGGTGCCGGCCATAGGACTTCTCAGGCTGCCGAGCGCACCGCGTCGCACACCTGGTCGACCACTGCCTCGACGCGCGCGGCATCGTTGCCTTCCGCCATGACGCGGATGACGGGTTCGGTTCCCGAGGGGCGGATGACCAGGCGACCGCTGCCGGCAAGCTCGCGCTCCGCGTCGGCGATGGCGGACTTTACGCTCTCGGCCTCGAGCGGGCTGCCGCCATCGTAGCGGACGTTCTTGAGGAGCTGCGGCACGGGATCGAACAGGTGCAGGATCTCGCTCGCCGGCTTTTGCGAACGCACCAAGCTCGTCAGCACGCGCAGCGCCGCGACCGTGCCGTCGCCGGTCGTCGCATGGTCGAGCAGGATCATGTGCCCGGACTGCTCGCCGCCGACATTGAAGCCGCCCGCCTTCATACGCTCGAGCACGTAGCGGTCGCCGACCTTGGTCCGCTCGAGCGTCAGTCCGATCCCCTGCAGGTAGCGTTCGAGGCCGAGATTGCTCATCACCGTCGCGACCACGCCGCCACCGGTCAGCGCGCCCTTTTCGTGCATGCGGGTGGCGATCAGTGCCATGATCTGGTCGCCATCGACCTGCGCGCCCTTCTCGTCGACGACGATCAGCCGGTCGGCATCGCCGTCCAGCGCAATGCCGATATCCGCGCCTTCCTCGACGACCTTGGCCTGCAATGCCTCGATCGCGGTCGAGCCGACGCCGTCATTGATGTTGGTGCCGTTCGGCGTGACACCCAGCGTCACGATCTCCGCCCCCAATTCCCAGATAGCGCTCGGCGCCACCTGATAGGCGGCGCCATGCGCGCAATCGACCACGACCTTCAGTCCGTCGAAGCGCACCGCGCTCGCGACCGAGTTCTTGACCGCGTGGATGTAGCGCCCGCGCGCATCCTCGATCCGGCGGGCCCGGCCGATCTTGTCGGGGGCGGCGAGGGTCGGTTCCTCATCGAGCAGCGCCTCGATCCGTGCCTCGGTCTCGTCCGACAGTTTGAACCCGTCGGGTCCGAACAACTTGATGCCGTTATCGGGGAAAAGATTGTGGCTGGCCGAAATCATCACGCCGAGATCGGCGCGCATCTCTCGGGTGAGCAGCGCGATCGCCGGCGTCGGGAGCGGGCCCGTCATGATGACGTCCATGCCGACGCTGGTGAAACCGGCGACCAGCGCGCTCTCCATCATATAGCCCGACAGGCGCGTGTCCTTGCCGATCACGACCCGGTGGCGATGGGTGCCGCGCACGAAGTGATTGCCCGCCGCCTGGCCGACCCGCATCGCCGTCCTCGCGGTCATCACGTCGGCATTGGTCCGGCCCCTGATGCCGTCCGTGCCGAACAGTTTGCGTGCCATTGGCCCCCCTCGTCTTTTTCCTGTCGCGGAGGCTGCGGGCCGAGCCGGCAGCAGCCTTTCCCGCCTGGGTTTGTGTTGGGCTTCTGGCGCGGTTATCGCGCGAAGGGAAGGGCGAATAGCCAGCGGGCAGTGAGGGCACGGATTTGAGCGGAACGGTTAAAGACGGCGCGGACAAAGGGCGATCCGCGGCAGATGCCGACACGCCGGGCCCGCAGGGCGCGCCGCACACGGCGTTCAATCCGGGAGAGTTCGAGCTCGTCACCATTCGCCTGCCCGTTCTCGCGACCTTCGCGGCGCTAATCGCCGGGCTGGCGTCGGGCGTCGTTTTCGCCGGTGCCGGATTGGCGGATAGCGTGCTCGAGGCGATCGCGCTCGTCGGAAGCCTGTGGCTCCGCGCTTTGCAGATGACGATCATCCCGTTGGTCGCCGCGCTTCTCGTGCTCGGGCTGACACAAATGGCGCAGGCGGCGCGCGCGGGCGCGGCGGCGCGGCGCTTCCTCGTGCTCGTGTTTGGCGTGCTCGCTTTCGGCGGAATATTCACGGCGATTTTCGTGCCGATGCTGCTTGGCCTTTTCCCGATCCCGCCGAGCGCCAGCGGGTTCCTCGCGGCAGGGCCGGTCGAAGCGCTCGAAGTGCCTTCGATCCTCGACTTCGCCGCCTCGCTTATCGCGCCCAACATCATCGCCGCCGCCGCCGAGACCGCGATGCTGCCGCTGACCGTCTTCTTCGCGCTGTTCGCCATCGCGATCACCCGGCTTCCGGGTAGCCAGCAAGCCAGCCTGCTCAGCTTTTTCCACGCGCTCGCCAATGCGATGCTGGTGCTGATTGGCTGGGTCTTGTGGACCGCGCCCGCCGGGGTGTTCGCGTTGGCTTTCGGCGTCGGCATGCGCAGCGGGGGCGGGGCCTTCGCAGCGCTTGCGCACTACATCCTGATCGTCTCGGCGATGGGCGCGGCGATCCTTGTCCTCGCCTATCTCGTCGCCGGCCTGCTGGGCGGTGTTGGCCCCGTGCGCTTCGCCCGTGCCGTGATGCCAGCTCAGGCGGTGGCGATCTCGACCCAGAGCTCGCTCGCCAGCCTGCCCGCCATGCTCGACAGTTCCGAGCGTCTGGGCCTGCGCTCCTCGACCGCCGAATTCGTCCTGCCGCTCGCGGTAGCGATTTTCCGTGCGACCAGCCCGGCAATGAACCTCGCCGTCGCGCTCTATGTCGCTTCGCTGATGGGGATCGCGATCACACCGGCGCTGCTCGTCGCCGGGATTTTCGTGGCGCTCATCATCAGCGTGGGGACAGTCAGCCTCCCCGGCTCGATCAGCTTCGTCGTCTCGATCGGTCCGATCGCGCTCGCCATGGGCGTCCCGATCGAGCCGCTGGCGCTGCTGGTGGCGGTGGAGATGCTGCCCGACATCATGCGCACCCTCGCCAATGTGACCATGAATGTGGCGGTCGCGAGCGCGGTCGATCGCGGGCGCGCGGATGGCGAGGCGGGTCAGGCGCTCTGACGATCAGGCAGGCCGGCGGGCGCTGCCTGATCCTCGTCGACGCCGCCCTCCAGCAAGTTACTGCGGAACAGGGGTTCGCCGAAGATGAAACCGACTAGGTTGGGCCGCCCGATATGGTCAAACACCGCGGTCAGCGTCAGCAGAATCGGCACCGACAGCAGCGCGCCCGGAACGCCCCAGATCCAGGTGAAGTAGGACAGCGCAATCAGGATCATCACCGGGCTCATGGTGAAGCGCGCGCCCAGGATCGAGGGGGTGATGACGTTGCCCTCGAGCGCGTTCAGCCCGAGATAGGCGAGCGCGGGGATCATGCCGATCCACACCGTTTCCGCCGTGCCCACCCCGAACAGGGCGAGCAGCGCAATCATCGCCATCGGGCCGATATAGGGGATGAAATTGAGGATCATGGCGAGCCCGCCCCACATGATCGGCGCATCGACGCCCAGCGCCCACGCGCCAAGCGCCACCACCACGCCGACCCCTGCATTGATCAGGCCGACCGTGATTATGTAGGCGGCGACCCTATCCTGAACCTCGCGCATGGCCCGCGCCGCCTTGACGCTCGACCCGAAGCTCGCGCGGTCGAACAGCAGGTGCCGCCGCATCCGCACCCGCGCCTCGATCATGAAGAATGCGAGGAGAAAGGTGATGAGCACTTCGAGCAGGACACTTGGCGTGGCGAAGGCGATCTCTTCGAGCAGGCTGGGCGTCGCCAGCACCACTTCCGCCGTGCCCGCATTGCCCATCAGCGTTGCCAGTTCCTCGTTGGCCATCGCCAACCATGCAAACTCGTCGCGGAGCTCGGAAAGGCGCTCGCCCACCGTGTCGACGATCGCGGGGAGCTGCGCGAACAGATCCACCGCCGGCTGCAGGATCAGGGCGAGGCTCGCGAGCAAGATGGCGAGAAAGACGGCCAGCGCGCCGAGCGAGGCGACGATATTGGGCAAGCCGAGCTTGGAGAGATAGTCCGCCAGCGGCGAGAGCAGGATCGACAGCAGCAGCGCGGTGACCAGCGGCAGAAAAACCACCGAGCCGATCGAAAGAACGAAGGGCAGGGCGAGGAACAGGCCGAGCCCGATCAGCAGGACCAGCGCCGACATCAGCCGCAATTCCTGCTCGGCCAGCAGCATACGGCGCTGGTTGCGCCGCCGCCGCTCTTCGGACGCGGGGGTGCTGGCGCCCGGCCCCCTAACCGGCCTCGTTTCAGGTGCTTGGCTGTTCACGTATGGCCACCCCTATCGTGGCGGCGATTTTATGGCAGAAGAATGCGCGCGCCAAGGGTGGGCTCGCGGTCCTTGCGATTTACCGCTCAGGATGTGCTTTTCGCGCCGCCGGTTTCGTCGGCGCTGTTGACGACGTCCTGCAGCTCTTCGAGGATTGCGCGATGCGCGGTCTCGTCGTCGACCGAGCGGCCCGGAACGTTATCCTCGGACAGCATCGAGTTGAGCGCAGCACGTGCGCGGCCTACCCGGCTCTTGATCGTGCCGAGCGCGCAGCCGCAGATCTGCGCCGCTTCTTCGTAGGAAAAGCCGCCCGCGCCCACCAGCAACAGCGCCTCGCGGCGTTCGGGCGGCAGAGTCAGCAGAGCCCGGTGCATGTCGGAGAGGTGCAGCGGTTCTTCCTGCCCGGCGGGCTGGGTAAGAATGCGTTCGGCCACGCCCTCGTCGTATTCGCCGCGAAACCGGTTGCGGCGCATGTCGGTGAGATAGGCGTTGCGCAGGATGACGAAGGTCCAGGCGCGCATCGATGTGCCCGGCTCGAACCGTTCCTGTGCCGCCCAGGCCTTGAGCAGGGCTTCCTGAACGAGATCGTCGGCCATGTCGGGGCGACCGCACAGACCCCGCGCAAATGCGCGCAGATGCGGCACGACCTCGGTCAGTTCGCGCTTGAATTCGGCGCGCTCCTTGGCGGTGCGCTTGGGCCGGGGTTTCTTGTCGGCCACTAGGGCGTCTTTCCGTTCCCGGCGTCCTCGTCGGGCTCACCCTCGTCGTCGAACGCCTCGATCAGATCCTTGAAGCTGTCGGGCAGCGGTTCGTCGACTACCGAATCGTACAATTGCTTCAGGCCATGCGCCCAAGCAGGCGGCGCTTCGCCCGCACCATCGGCAGAGGGAGATTTCTGCTCCGGTACCTGCTCGATCTTCCCTTTTTCCGGTTTGCTCGGAGGGGTCATTGAATGATGTGTCCGTTCCCGTCTCATGCGGCGATACTCTTGAGGATTCGCCCCGACCCGGAAATGGATGCCCGGGTTAAAGTTACCTTCCAACCTGCAAATAAACGAATTGTTCCCCTGGAAGATGGCGTCGGACGCAATCATTTCCGGCCCGGTCAGCGTGCGTGCGGGCAATCCGTTGGACGGGCCGTTGGACGGGGGCAAGAGGAGGGTCGAGCGCAAAAGGGGCCTTGGTCTGGAAAGGGGGAAGAACCGGCAAGAGGCCGATACGCGGTACTGGCGTCGGGCCGGCATGGCGTCCTATTTGAAGAACAGCGCCTGGCTGATCGACGCCTTGACCGTCTGTTCGCGGAACGGCTTGGTCACGAGATAGGTCGGCTCCGCGCGGTCTCCTGTCAACAAGCGCTCCGGATAGGCGGTGATAAAGATGACAGGGACGCTACCGAGCGCGAGAATATCCGCGACCGCATCGAGACCGGAGGACCCGTCGGCGAGCTGGATATCAGCAAGGATCAGGCCGGGCCGGTTTTCGGTGACCGTGCGCACCGCTTCGGTCCTTGTGGTGGCGGTCCCGCAAATGTCATGGCCGAGCGAGGAAACGAGGTCTTCCAGCTGCATCAGTATCATCGGCTCGTCTTCGATGATCAGGACCGACGTGCTCTGTTCCTCGTCGATCTCGCGCACCGCTTCGGCAACGAGGCGCTCGACCTCGCCGGCCTCGATCCCCATGATCTTTGCCGCCTGATCGGGGGTGAAATCCTCGACTGTGGTCAGCAGCAGCGCCTGACGGTTGCGCGGCGCGATCGCTTCTAGCCGGCTGGCCGCCGCCGCCTCCTTCGTGCCCGTGGACCCGCCCTGCGCAGCCGCGGCGCCTGCAATCGCGCCGTCGGACGGATCCTCCATGGTTTGATGGAATGCCCTGTAAAGCGCGACCCGGCCTTCGCCGAGCGAGCGTTTCAATTCATCGTCGGCCAGAACCGCCTCGAGCGCGGCGCGCACCATTTCATCGCCGCGTTCCTGCGACCCCGTCAACGCGCGGGCGTAGCGGCGCAGGAAGGGCAGGTCTGCTGCAAGCTGCTGACTCATCGACATCCATGATCTCCCACCCGGCCAGGATGCCGGCGTTGATTCGAGGTCCGTTTAAAACCAACATTTGTTGTGCTGATCGCCCGCGACAAGCACGAGAATACAACGGCCTAGAGACCCACGGCAGATATATGACGCGGCCCTTTCGTCAAGCTATGCCAAGGAAAAAAGGCATCGCTCGAAAAAAAGTTCAAAAAATTTGTCCGGACGGGAACCACCCGTTTGGGCGCGCATTTAGAATGTGTTGCCGACCTGATCCCCCCTCCCGTCCATGTGGTTGGCAACAAGATCCCGAAAGGCCTTCACTCCCCGAAGTGGAGGCCTTTCTAGGTTTCGGGGTCCCGGGTTTGGAAAGGCATTTATCGGTTTCTAGATAGTCTGCTCGGACCGTATGCAGGCGCATAGGTCCAATCCCGCGAGCGGCGCGTCGCCTCGATTAGATGCGATATCAGCGGCGGCGGCTAAGCATGGCAAGCAGACCCGCGCTCTGCTTCTCGCGCAGAGCGCCGATCAACTGCCGCGGATCGTAAGGCTTGCCGAGCACCGGCCCCAGCTTGCGAACGTGATCGGGAATCTCTTCCGGGCTGCCGGTCTGAAAGACGATCCGCATCGCCCGCTCGCCCATCGCCTCGACCAGTTCGGCGATCTTCCAGCCCTCGTCACTATCGGCAAGGTGCGCATCCAGCACGATTGCGTCGAACTTTCCGTTGCGCAATCGCTCCAGCGTGCACGAGGCGCTCGGACAAATGGTCACGTCTTCGATGCCGTTCTCGTGCAGGGTCTGCTCGATATCAAGGCCGAGCAGCGCATCGTCTTCAACGACGATAACACTCCGTGGGAGCGAGGATTCTTCCGATCTCGAAAACGGCAGCGTGACCATAAGGCCCCAATGCGCGCGATTGATGTTAGGTTCCGGCCATTTGCTGCAATTCGCCCAAAGATTTCCGATAGATCGCATATTCGCGGTTGATCCGGCTGTCGATCGTGTCGGCGATTGCGACCATCCCCTTGTTGTCATCGAGGATCCAGCCGATTTCGCCGCGGGTCGAGCCGAAGATTTCGGTCGAATTGCGGCGGATCTCGCTGATCATCATGAAGGCGAGCTGGCTGGCCATGCGCGAATTCTGATATTCCTTGAGAACCCCCATCAGCGGCACGCGCATGTCGCTGCCGCGCGGTTTGCGCAGCCATCGCAGCATGTGGAACCAGCCGAGCGGGAACAGCTTCCCGCCGATACGCGCGAGCACGGAATTGATGTCCGGAAAAGTCAGCATGAACGCCACCGGCCGCCCGTCGACCTCGGCGATCATGTTGAGTTCTTCGTGGATCACCGGGCGCAGTTTCTTGCCGGCATAGGCGACCTCTTCCGAGGTGAAGGGGGTAAAGCCCCAATTGTCCGACCAGGCATCGTTGAGAATGCGCAGGATATGCGCGACCTCGCTGTCCCATTCGTCCTTCCTGACGGGGCGGACGTTGATGCGGGAATTGCGCTCGCCCGACTGGACGATGCGCTGGACGAGCGGGGGAAATTTCTTCGTGATGTCGAGCTCGTAGGTGTAGAGCGTCTTGACGAGCGCGTAGCCGGCATTCTCGATCCATCCGGCATAATGCGCTGGATGATGCCCCATCATGATGGTGGGGGCATGATCCTGACCGCGCACGAGCAGGCCCGGCTCCTCCCACATTACGAGTGAGATCGGCCCCAGCACCTTGGTCATCCCCTCGGCCCGTAGCCAGTCCTCCGCCGCGCCGAACAGCGCGTGGGCGACCGCCTCATCCTCGGCATCGAAATAGCCGAACATGCCCGTGCCCGGACCGAAGCCCTTTTCAGGCGGCATGGTGTGCGCGATCTCGTCGATCTGCGCCGAGATGCGCCCGACCGGCCCTCCGTTGCGGCTGGCGATGAACAGCTGGACCCGGCCATGACCGAAGAAGGGGTTCTTGTCCGGGTCGAGCAATTCGAGCTGTTCGGAACGCAGTTGCGGCACATGGTGTTCGAGCCGCGCGGCGAAGCTGCGCCCGAGATCGACGAAGCGCGCGCGGCCGGCCTTGCCCTCCACCCGCTCGATCACTATTTCGGCACTGGTATCATTTGCAACCATTGTGGGCCTGCTTATCGTATAAGAAATTGGGTTCGCCCGCGTCTGTGTCCTGCCAGGTCCGCGGGGGCAAGCGGGCGGACCATCGTTATCCGTCCTTGCGGGGTTTGCCCCGCGTGCCCTTCCTGAAGTAAGAACGACCAAGCCCTGCCCATGACAATGCATCAACCCCTCTCTCCCGCCGGCGAGACGTCCGCCCCGAAGCCGCGCGCGACGCGGGCCGATTTTCTGAGCGCGGACGACAAGGATATGCTGCGCGCGGCGCGCGACATGACGAAGGATCTGGGCGAGGCGCGGGCGCGCATCTACTGGCCGGACATGCTGGCCTCTGCCGCGATCGGATATGGCGGGATCGCATTGGCGATCATCGCGAGCGAGCTGTGGGTGGCGATTGCCGCCGGCCTTGTCGCCAGCCTGGCGCTCTATCGCGCGCTCATGTTCATTCACGAGCTCACCCATATCTCGAAAAGCGCACTGCCTGGCTTTCGCACGGGCTGGAACCTCCTGGTCGGCATTCCGCTGCTGACGCCGAGCTTCATGTATGAAGGCGTCCACGTCATTCATCACAAGCGCACGCAATACGGCACCGTCGAAGACCCCGAATATCTGCCGCTGGCGCTGATGAAACCGTGGAGCCTGCCGCTCTTCGTGATCGTTGCGCTGCTCGCCCCGGTCGCGCTCATCATCCGGGCGGCGGTGCTGGTGCCGCTGGGCGTGGTGTTCCCGGCGCTGCGGCGCTTTACCTGGGCGCGCTTTTCGGCACTGTCGATCAATCCCGAATTTCGCCGCAAAGCGCCCGCGGGCGATTTTGCGAAGCGGGTGCGCTGGCAGGAAGCGGGCGTGTTCGTCTGGTCCTGGATGCTGATCGGCAGCGTTGTCATGCTCGGCTGGACACCGCTGCTCACCGCGCTCGCCATCCTGTCCTTCACCGCGCTGCTCAATCAGTTGCGCACGCTGGTCGCGCATCTGTGGGAGAACGAGGGCGAAGCGATGACGGTTACCGCGCAGTTTCTCGACAGCGTCAACGTGCCGCCGCCCGGCATCGCGGCGGAGATCTGGGCGCCCGTGGGCCTGCGCTATCATGCGCTTCATCATCTGATGCCCTCGATGCCCTATCACGACCTGCCCGAAGCGCACCGCCGGCTGGCGCGCGCGCTCGGCACCGGCTCGACCTATGACGGCGCCAATCATCCCGGCATGGCCACCCTGGTAGGGCGCATCGCCAAGAGCACGATGGTGAAGCGCTGACGCGCCTGTCCTAATCCAGAAAGCAGATCATCGCGCAGCGGCGTTCGGCGGGCAGGCCGAACGCGATCGCATCTTTGAGCGACTGGGCGAGGTGATCGCGGCCTTCGAAATTCTCCACCTCGACGAAGCCGTGGCGCGCATAGAACGGGCCGTTCCATGCGATGTCGCGGTAGGTGTTGAGGGTGATGGCCCGCAGGCCGGAATTCGCGGCATCGATCTTCAGGGCGGTGAGAAGGGTCGCCCCGATCCGCTTGCCTTGATGCGCGCGTGCGACGCTCAGTTCGTGCAGATGCAGCTCGCGGCCCACGCGTCCGGCGGCGGCGAAACCCACCACGTCTTCGCTCACCGTGGCGGCCAGGCATTGCCCCCTTGCGATGGTCGTGCGGTATTCTTCGGCGCTGGTGGAAGGGGGAACTGGGATGCCGGCAAGGCTCGGCTCCTCGCGCAGCAGGCCGGCGGCGTCCTCTTCTACGGCGTGAAACGCCTCCGCGTCTTCCCGGCGCGCGAGGCGAATGGAAAAGTCGCTCATTCCTCGGTCCGCACCAGCACGGTCTCGCCGAGCAGCAGGAACAGGAAGAACGGCGCCCAGGCGGCGAGGAAGGGCGGATAGCCGCCGAAACTGCCCATAGCGAGCGCGGCGTTGTCGACCACGAAATAGGCAAAGCCCAACGCCATGCCGATCACCGCGCGCACGAACAGCTGGCCCGATCGCGCGAGGCCGAAGGCGGCGACCGAACCCAGTAGCGGCATCAGCAGCGCCGAAAGGGGCCCCGATATCCGGTGCCACCACTTGGCGCGCATTTCCGAGGTGCGGCGGCCGACCGCTTCGAACGCGTCGATGGTCTGCGACAATTCCCAGAAACTCTGTGCATCGGGATCAACCGATTGCAGGTCGATCTGCGCGGGCGTTAATGTCTCCCCGACCACCACCTCGCCCAGTTCGCGCAATTCCGCACTGCCGACATCGAAGCGCACCGCTTCCTCGAGCCGCCATCCCGGCCGCGCATAGGCGGCGCGGGGGCTGCGGATCTGTTTGCGGATGATGCCGCCGGGCGCGCGAGCGTACCAGGTGACGTTCGTAAGTGCGATCCGCTCGCCTTCACCGCTCAAGGCGGCGGCGGTCATGATATTCTCGCCATCGGTAAGGTAGATGTTCGAGCGCAGCCCGGTTTCCTCGGGGATCGGTCCGAAATCGGCGGCCTCCCAGGCCTTCAGCGTTGCATTGGCGCGGGTCACGATCCGCTCGTTGAAAGCGAAGCTGACAGCCGCGATTAGCGCCGCGGTGAGCAGCAGGGGCGCCAGCACCTGATGGGCCGAAAGCCCCGCGGCCTTCATCGCCACGACCTCGCTGTTCTGGTTCAGAGTCACCAGCGTGATCAGCGTCGCGAGCAGCACCGAATAGGGGAGGAACCGCGCGATCAGCTGGGGAATGCGCAGGCTCGCATATTTGAGGATTTCCGCCTGACCGTTGCCTTCGGGCGCGAGGATGTCGCCGGTAGAACCCAGCAGGTCGAGCGCCATCAGCACCAGCACCAGCATCACCAGCACCGCGAGAATGCGGACGACGAACATCTTCGCGAGGTAAAGCGTCAGCGTGCGCGAGGGGAAGAAATCGAGCTGCATGAGAAGTGGGTGAGCTGCGCGCTATTCCGCCGGCGCCAGTTGCGGATCGTCCGCGGGCATGGCCGCGCGCGCGACCCGGCGGCGGGGGCGGAACAGCTTGCCGAGCCGCTTCGACAGCTTGGCGAAGACCGCTTCGAGCGCGCCGATCGCCTGGCCGCCCGGAACATGGGCGACCCGGTAATACATCCACGCGATCAGCGCCGCGAAGACCAGGAACGGCCCCCACAGTGCGATGATCGGATCGATCCGCCCGAGCGTTGCGATGTCCTCTCCGTATTGGTTGATCTTGTGATAGGCGACCACCATCACGATCGAGACGAAGACGCCCAGCGCGCTGGTCGATCGCTTGGGCGGGATGGCGAGCGCGACTGCGAGCAGCGGCAGGAAGGCCATCATGACCACTTCGACCAGCCGGTAGTTGAAGGTCGCCTGCGTCGCATCGCGTTCGGCCTCGGTCGACGAGCGGTCGGCCCAGCCGATGCGCAGGAGTTCGGGCAGGATATATTCCTTGCTGCCTTCGCCGCGCGCGCGGAACGCCTCGATCGCGGGTAGATCGATCGGCAGATCGTGGCGGGAAAAGGAGAGCACGCGCGGGGTGGCGCTGCCCGTATCCTGGACGATGGTCCCCTCGGTCAGCCGTAGAATGATCGTATCGGGATCGTCGGTCGTCGCCATGAAGGTGCCTTCGCGCGCGCTGATCGAGAGGACCTGGTCCTCCTCGTTCGCGAGCCGGGCGAAGATGCCCTGCAGGCGCTGGCCGTCATCCTCGCTCGCCTCGATCCTAAGCGCCATGCGATCGGCCAGCGTGGTGAATTCGCCCACCTTGATCGACGCGCCGAGCGCGCCCGAACGCAGCTCGTATTCCATCTGTTCGTAATAATAGCGGCTGACCGGCTGAATGTAGAAGACGAGCGCGACATTCACCGCCATCAGCACGACAGTGATGGCGTAAGGGACGCGCAGCAGCCGCCAATAGGACAGGCCCACCGCGCGCATCGTATCGAGTTCGGAAGAGGTGGCGAGCTTGCGGAAAGCGAGGAGGATGCCGAGCATCAGGCCGAGCGGGATCGCAAGGCTCGCATATTCGGGGATCAGCGCGCCGAGCATCTTGAAGACGACGCCGATCGGCCCGCCCTCGACCGCGACGAAATCGAACAGGCGCAGCATCTTGTCGAGCAGCAATAACGAGGCGGCGAGCGCGAAGACGCCGAGCATCGGCACGATGACGAGCCGAAAGATATAGCGATCGATACTGGGCAGGAAGTTCAGCACGTTGCGTTCCGTGTGGTCGGGGCGGTCGATCGCGAAAGCGGGGGACTTCGGCGGACCTGTCGATCCCTAGCGCGCTTTTGCGGCCCCGTCATGCCCCCAGTCATTCGGAAGCACCACAACGGCGCGTCGCCGCCCTACCAGAATCGGCTGCCGGGAATGCCCTTGAACGGGCCGGCTTCGTATTGGCTGATCCAGCCGCCGTAAAAGCCGCCGGGCTGCGGAGCTATTTCCTCGCCATCGACGAGGCAGCGATCGAGCGGATCGGGATAGAAGGCGAGGTGATCGCGGATGCCTGCGAAGGCGGGGGTGGGGTCGGGATAGGACCAGGCCGCCGCCTCGATCCGCTCATCGCCCACGACGATATCGAAATAGCGCGCCTGTCCCTTCCATTCGCAGATCGTGCGGCGGCCATTTGGCTCCAGATGCTCCATCGCGATATCGGCTGGTGGAATGTAATAGGTCGGCGGGTGGCTCGTCTCGAGCGTGCGCCAGGCATTCGCGCTGTCGACGAGTTCGACGCCGCGATGCACGATCTGGATGCGCCGCTCGGTCGGTTCGCAGATTGCGGGGCGGGGATAGTCCCACACGCTTTCCTGCCCGGGACCGGGCGGATCGGGCTTGGGATGATGGGCCTGCCGGTTCACGCCTTTTCGAGCGTGCATTGCAGCGGGTGCTGGTTCTGCCGCGCGAAGTCCATGACCTGGTTCACCTTGGTCTCGGCAACCTCGTAGGGAAAGATGCCGCACACGCCCACGCCCTTCTGATGGACGTGAAGCATAACGCGGGTCGCCTGTTCGAGATTCATGCCGAAGAAGCGCTTGAGCACCATGACGACGAACTCCATCGGCGTGTAATCGTCGTTCAGCATTAACACTTTGTACTGGCTGGGCTTTTTGGGCTTGGTACGTGTCTTGGTGGCGACGCCGACCTGGCCGTCGCCCTCGTCGACATCGTCTCCGCCAGCATCGCCGTCTCCGGGCTTGCCGGGATCGCCCGCGGCTGCGCGCAGGCACGTGTCCGCGTAGGGGGCGCGAGTGGAGGTGGAGCGTGAAACCATTGAGGCACCATTATGGGGAAGGTTTGCCGCTTCGCAAGCGCCGAGCGCGCCGCAACATGGAGCGAACGCTGTGAGCAGTCCGTCGTGGACCACTCGTCGCCGGTGGCAAGGCGGGAGGACCATGTGAGAATAAAGAAGGCCGGACGAACCTCGTAAGGTTCATCCGGCCTTCGATGCGCGTGTCGCGCGCTTTCTTGAACCGGGTTTGAGGAGAGAGAGGAGAGACCCGGTCCAGAAAATCGGTATTGGGTCGCAGTTACGCGGCCTTCGAGACCTTCTCGGCGGCGACGCTCATGCGGTTCGAGATCGGCGCGAAGGCATCGTTGTAGAGCTTAAGGATGGTCTCGGTGCGCTGCGAGCCGAACGAGACGGCAGCGTCGAAATTGCGACGAGCCAGCTCGCCCTGCAGCTGGAACAGCTCGGTCGGCGACTTGACGGCGGCCATCTTCTTGGCGTCTTCGGTAACGGTTTCGACCATCGACTTGCCGGTTTCGACGTCCGACTTCACGATTTCCTGCGTGCCGGCGACGAGGATCTTGCCGCTCTCGACGAAGGCTTCGAGATTGGCCTTGTTGAATTCCCCGGCATCGGCCGCGAGTTCGCTCGCTTTCTCGTAAGCGCCCTTCATGCGCGTCTGCATGTCGGCGGCCATTTCCTTCGCCTGGGCGGGGATGTCGGTTGTCTTCGCATTTGCCATGATCGTTTCCTTGAGTTTGCTGATGGGGTTGGTCTTGGTTTCGGACTGCGCGGGGCGGGTGGCGGTGCCATTCGCGCCAGCCTTTTTCGCCGAAGTTGCGGTCTTGCGCTTCGCGGCGCCGGTCTTCTTCGGTGCCGTCTTGCGCGCGCTGCTGGTCCGCGCCGCGCGGGTCTTCGCGACAGTCTTGCGCGTGGACTTCTTGACGGGCGCCTTTTTCGCCGGAGCAGCTTTCTTTTCAGGGGCTGCAACAGCCTCGGCTACTTCCTTCACGTCCGGCGCGGGCGTCGCCTTGCCATCGTCGATCGCATCGGCAACGTTCTCGGCGACGTTACGCTCGCTGGCAGACTTCTTCGCGGCCGCTTCGGCATAGGCCTTTTCGGCGGCAGCATCGATCTTCGATTGGTTCGGGGCGTCAGCCATCTTTTCCTCGCAGTCCAACATACGTTTGTTGCACTGCACAAAATAGGCATTTAGTTCGCTGCGTCAAGCGGTTTTTGTGCAGCGCACAAATAAGCGCACGGCATTGAAAGGAGGTCGTCTTTCGGCCGTGCCGCTTTCTCCGAAGCGCGCGCCCTACCGCGTTTTCACATAACGCCCCGGAGCGTCTTCGATCACCTCGTCGCCGCGTCCGCCGGGCTTGCGCTTGCCGGTGGCCGGCACCTTTTCCGGCGCCTGTCCGCCAAGCCATTCGAGCCAGTGCGGCCACCAGCTGCCCGGGTGTTCGCGCGCGCCCGCGATAAACGCGTCGAGCGTCTCCGCCTCGGCATCGCCCAACCAGTACTGGTATTTCCCGGCATCGGGATGGTTGACCACGCCCGCAATATGGCCCGATCCGGCAAGAACGAATTCTATCGGTCCGGCGAAATGATCAGTGATCCGCCATACGCTCTGTGCCGGTGCGATATGGTCCTCGCGACCCGCCTGGACGTAGCTGGGCGTTGTAACCTTGGTGAGGTCGATCGGCGTCCCGTCCGCTTCGAGCGCGCCGGGTTCGACCAGCTTGTTGTCGCGGTAGAGATCGCGCAGATAATCGTTGTGCCACCGGGCGGGAAGGTTGGTCACGTCCCCGTTCCAATGCAGCAGGTCGAAGGCGGGATAGTCCTCGCCCAGCAGGTAGTTGTTGACGACGTAGTTCCAGATCAGGTCCTTGCCGCGCAGCGCGTTGAAGGTCGCGGCGAGATAGCGTCCATCGAGATAGCCCTGCGGCGACAGTTGCCCGATCAGATCGAGCGAATTGTCGTCGATGAAATGCTTGAGATCGCCGCTGCGTTCGAAATCGACCTGTGCGGTGAAGAAGGTCGCGCTCTTGACCTTGTCCGCTTCACCCCGCTCGGCGAGGATCGCGAGCGTTGCGGCGAGCGTCGTGCCGGCAACGCAATAGCCGATCGCGTGCACGTGATCGACGTCCAGCCGTTCGCGCACATGATCGACCGCCTCGATCTGCGCGCGGATATAGTCGTCCCAGACAATCTCGCCCATATCCTCGTCGGCCGATTTCCAGCTGACGACGAAGACGCTGATCCCCTGGTCGACCGCCCATTTGATGAAGCTCTTCTGCGGCGTCAGATCGAGGATGTAGAACCGGTTGATCCAGGGCGGGAAGATTACCAGCGGGACCTTGTAAACCTCCTTGGTCGAAGGAGTGTATTGCACGAGCTGATAGAGCGGCGTCTCGGCCACCACCTTGCCCGGCGTCGCCGCGAGGTTTTCGCCCAGAACGAAGGCATCGGGATCGGTGTGGGTCAGCTGCCCGCGCCCCAGATCCGCGATCAGGTGGCGCATGCCGTGCACGAGGTTCTGCCCCTTGGTCTCCATCGTCCGCTTGAGCACCACCGGATTGGTGAGCAGGAAATTGCCCGGGCTCATGGCCTCGCTGAGCGCATCGATGGCGAATTTGAGCTGTTTCTTCTTCTCGCCGTCGAGCCCGTCCATCGCGCCCACCGCATTGCGGAAATAGTCGGTCAGCATGAGATAGGTCTGATGCAACAGGGCGAAGGCGGGATATTGCCGCCAGGCGGGATCGGCGAAGCGACGATCCGACCGCGGCAGACTGTCGGCGGGCGCTTCGCCCTCGACCTTCATCCCGGTCGACTGCTCGGCGAACTGGGAAAAAACGCTTTGCCACAGTTGCATCGTGTCGCCTGCGAGCCGGGTTTGCGCCTCCATAAGGCCGCCGGGCATATTCTTCATCATGCTTTGCGAGAATAGCAGCCACTGCGCCGGATCGAGCGTGGCCGCGCCCTCCATCGCCTGAGTCGTCGTCTTTTCCGCCTGGCTGCCGAGGAAGGTCAGCCACATCTGCTGGAGCTCCTGCCCAGCCTTGGCCCATTGCGCCATGTCCGCCGCATTCATGCCCTGGGACAGCAGTGCTCCGAAGTCCGCGTTGGCGCCGCCGGGCATCGCCTCGCCCGCATTCGCGCTCGGAGTGCCGGCCATGCCCGAGGCGAACAGCGAGCGCATGACCTCGCCCTGCATGTCGAACATCGCGGTGAGTGCGGTCAGCGGGTTCGCGTCGCTCGCCTGGTTCTGCTTGTCGGCCATCGTGCTTCCTTCTCGCGTGACATGAACCGGCATCCCCTGCCCGGCGTTTCATGCCAGTCTACGCAGCGACATGGCGCTTTGCCAATCGCTTTGCGCGCCGACACACACGGCCGCGGCAAAGCCGCGCCTTCCCTAATCGGGCAACAACGCTACGATGGGCCTCGCGCGCATGGTAAAAGTCGCGAGAGGGGCCGCGCGCCGCTGTCCCCGCTTCGCCGGACGCAAGAGCTATGGACGAACCCTTCTACCGCATGAAGCGCCTGCCACCTTACGTGATCGCGGAGGTCAACGCGATGCGGCACGCGGCGCGCCAGTCGGGACAGGACATCATCGATCTGGGCATGGGCAATCCCGATCAGCCCCCGCCGCCGCATGTGATCGAGAAATTGTGCGAGGTCGCGGCCAAGCCCGACGCGCACGGTTATTCGCAATCACGCGGCATTCCCGGCCTCCGCCGAGCGCAGGCCGATTACTACGCGCGGCGCTTCGGCGTCGATCTCGATCCCGAAACCGAAGTCGTCGTGACCATGGGATCGAAGGAGGGACTCGGCAGCCTTGCCAACGCCATCACTGCGCCCGGCGACGTCGTGCTCGCGCCCAATCCGTCCTATCCGATCCATACGTTCGGCTTTATCATCGCCGGGGCGACCATCCGTTCGATCCCGACGACGCCCGACGAGGATTATTGGCGCTCGCTCGAAAGTGCAATGAACTTCACCGTGCCGCGACCCAGCGTGCTGGTGGTGAGCTATCCCAGCAATCCGACCGCCGAAACCGTCGATCTCGCCTTTTACGAGCGGCTCGTCGCCTGGGCGCGCGACAATAAGGTGTGGGTGCTGTCCGACCTTGCCTATTCCGAGCTCTATTACGGGGACGAACCGACGCCCTCGATCATGCAGGTCGAGGGTGCCAAGGAAATCGCGGTCGAGTTCACGAGCATGAGCAAGACTTATTCCATGGCCGGCTGGCGCATGGGCTTTGCGGTCGGCAACAGGCGGCTGATCGCGGCGCTGACGCGCGTCAAATCCTACCTCGATTATGGCGCCTTTACCCCGATCCAGGCGGCAGCCTGCGCCGCGCTCAACGGGCCGCAGGATATCGTTGCAAGCAACCGTGCGCTTTATCGCAAGCGGCGCGACGTGTTGGTCGAGGCATTCGGCCGCGCCGGCTGGGAAATCCCGTCGCCGCCCGCCTCGATGTTCGCCTGGGCGCCATTGCCGCCCGCGCTGCGATCGATGGGCAGCCTCGAATTTTCCAAACAATTGTTAACTCAAGCGCAGGTCGCGGTCGCGCCCGGAGTAGGCTATGGCGAAGAAGGCGAAGGATTTGTCCGCATCGCCATGGTGGAAAACGAGCAGAGGCTGCGCCAGGCCGCGCGCAATGTGAAGCGTTATCTTGCCACACTAGGCGTGCATACGGATGCGGCCTGAAAGTGTGAATCGGTGGGCAGGAAGGCACCGCGAAGCTGTCTTGCACCGCGGAACAATACATAGAATGTTAGATTGATTCGGGGTGAAGGACCGGGCGCCAAACAGGAGGAAATGATGTCAGCGCAGGCAGCGCGGCGCCTTACGGAGCGTCAGCGCGCAGTCATGGAACGGATAGATCGCCGCGCACCGATCAAAGTCATCGCGCAGGAACTCGGCGTGTCCGAAACGCGCATCAATCAGCATATCCGCGCGCTGAAGGACATCTACGAGGCGGAGAACCTGGCCGATCTGGTCGCCTGTTTCCGCAAGGACACGAAACAATCACAGCCAAACGTGCCGGCTGAGGAACTCGCGACACCCGAACACTCCTCGCCCGCCCGCCCGTCATCGGACTTTAGCGAACCTGCATACACAAAAACGCAGGTCGCCGCCGGAGCGGCATTCAGCGAGGAAAGCGGGGAAGACGACCCGGGCGAACTCGTGATGAGCGACGTTCTCTCGATGGAGCAACAGGCGCCCTGGCTGCGACCTGGAGAGCCCAGGGTCGTCCCCCGGGTGCTCGACGGCGAACACGCTGTCTGGTTCCGCCTCGCCGCGATCGTCGGGATCGCGTTCGGCTTTTTGGCCGCAGTCGTCCTTACGGTGACCGCGGCGATGACGATCAGCGAGGCGCTGGATGGACGCGCGACCGTCCCGGTTGACGAGAAAGGCTTCTCCTGACGGGCCGGGCGAAGCGTGGAGACTCTTCATGACCGATCGCATGCTTACCGACGCCCAAAACCTCAAGAAACTGATCCGCGAAGCCGAAGCGCTGGCCGACGAATCGCTGATCGCCTGTTCGCGCCTCAAGCAGGCCATGCTCGCCGCGCGCCAGAATCCCGGCGTCGAGGTCCATACCGGACAGGCCGCCATCATGCGTCTCACCCAGGCCGAGAGCCAGGCGGTGGCGATGTCGACCAACCTGCTGCGCGTCCACGACGAACTCAGCAAAATTGCGCGCGAGAAGATGGCGGGTGATCATATCCCAACCGAAATTCCGAAGCAGGCCATCAATTCAGAGGCCGAGCTTGGTGAGCGCGAGCAGATCGAAGTCTGACCTCGTCCGTAAGATGCTGGAAATTCTTGCCTCCGACCTTCGCCCGTTTGCACAAGATGTGCTGGTTGCGATCGTATGCATCTGCGCTCTTGTGTGGGGCGGAGGTCCGGAGCGTGCGGTTGCGCTCGTCTGGTTAACCATCTTCGAACTCGGCAACCTGATCTACCAAGGCATCGCGAGCCAAGGGTATCAGGTTTTTGAGGTCGACTTTTGGCTTGCGACAACTGATCTGATTGCCGGCGCCGCTTTCATCATCGTCGCTCTGTGGGCCAATCGCAATTACACGCTCTTCATCGCGGCGATGCAGCTTCTCGCCATGACTGCGCATCTCGCGCGTGGGCTGGTAGAAGCCATTCTGCCTATCGCCTACGCCTTCATGGTGGCGACACCTGGCTGGTTTCAACTGCTTTTCCTCGGTGGAGGTCTCGCGCGACACATCCTGCGCAAGCGTCGCCATGGGGACTACCGCGACTGGCGCGTGGGGCGTTGGAACCACCAGTGGCTCGATCCGCGTCTGACGCCGGCGACTCTTTTTCATTGGCCGGGCGCGAGCAAGGCGCTGTCCTCGCAGGACCGGATCGAATGATCGATACAGCCACTCGCAACCGGCAACCGATCGGCGATATTACGACGACGCGTTCGGATCGCGGGATCGTCGACTTCCTGCGGGCCATGGTGCTCACCCCGCCGCATGGGGCGGAGCGTTTCCATGTCCTCTTCCTCGACGATCAGCGCGGCTATCGCGGCGATGCCGCGATGGGGCAGGGCGGTCCGGGGCAGCTTTCGGTCCGCATGCGCGCGATCTTTCGCGGTGCCCTGTCGCTCGATGCGCGCGGCATCATCGTCGCGCACAACCACCCCTCGGGCTATTGCCGTCCAAGCGCTTTCGACATTGCCGCATCGCGCAGGCTCAAGGCGGTCGCCCGCTCGCTCGATATCGAACTTCTCGATCACCTGATATTTACCCACGACGCGGCCTATTCGATGCGCGCCGGAGGATCGCTGTGAACTCCGAAATGATCGATCGGCTGTTTCCCGGCACCGACGCGGTAGAGCCCCGCTTTCGGCAGGCAGGCGAGATCACGCTCGACCGTGCGGTGGGAGACGGCCGGGCGGACGACCATTGGTTCGGCTTCAAACCGGTCGAATTTGCGCTGCTGTGGTGTCTTTCGGGCGAACCAGGTCGGCGAATGGGCCGCCCGCAGCTCGCCGCCGCGCTCGCGCAGCGCGTTGGCGATGCGAAGGTCGCCGAGATGGATGCCCTCGCCGAGAACATCCGCGCGAAACTTGCCGCGCGCGAACTGTCCGGCGTGCTTGTCGACCTACGCGATGGCGGTTTCCGGCTGTACGTGCCCGCCGAGCCCGGTACGTACTTTCAGCGGGGCGATTGACGCTCGCGCGGCGCCGCTACCGCTTAGGCCGCGGCGGACAGCGCGCTGGACTTGCGGTGGAGGTTGCGTCACTTTCCCCGCAATCCGTCACCGACAGTCGCGCCTCGAGGACCCCTCCGATGACCCAAAGCCAAACCACCGCACCCTCCCGCGAAGCAGACGCCGCCACCGGTGAACGACGCTCGGACGAGCGTGTCGCCGTCTCGCTGGGCGATGATGGCGTCGCGCAGGTTCGCCTCATGCGCGGTGACAAGATGAACGCGCTCGATCCGGCCATGTTCGATGCGATCACCGAGGCCGGCGAGAAACTCGCCACTACCAAAGGCGTGCGCGCCGTCGTCCTGTCGGGCGAAGGGCGCGCCTTTTGCGCCGGGCTCGACACTGCGAGCTTTGCACAGGAGCCCGATCCCGATGCCCCCGGCCTGAGCCATCGCACGCATGGCAACGCCAACCGACCGCAGCAGGCGGCGATGGTCTGGCGCAAGCTGCCGGTGCCGGTGATCGCCGCGCTGCACGGCGTGTGTTTCGGCGGCGGCCTGCAAATCGCGAGCGGCGCGGATATCCGCATCGCCCACCCAGAGACGCGCATGGCGATCATGGAGCTGAAGTGGGGGCTGGTGCCGGACATGGGCGGCTACGCGCTGTGGCGCGGATTGGTGCGCGACGACCTCCTGCGCGAGCTTGTCTACACCAACCGCGAATTCACCGGCAGCGAGGCGGAGCGGTTCGGCCTGGTCACCCATTGCGACGCGGACCCGCATGCGCGTGCGACCGCGCTGGCCGCCGAGATCGCCAATCGCAATCCGCACGCGATCCGCGCGGCCAAGCGGCTTCATGCTTGCATGCAGGACGGCGACACCGACGCGATATTGCAGGAGGAAAGCGTCGAACAGGACGCCATCATGCGTACCCCGAACCAGATCGAGGCGGTCATGGCCGCAATGGCGAAACGCAAGCCCGATTTCGGCGACGTTTAAGATCCGCGCCGAACCGCCCGCCGGTCAGTCGCGGGCAGCCTCCATCAGCCGAATACCGCGACGCATTGCAAACCGTCGAGCACCTGCCGCCCGTCCGCGTCCCACATCCGCAGCCGCTCTGACGAATAGCCGCTATCTGCATGCTGGCTCGCATTCTCGGCGAGATACCATCCGTGTGCCGATTGCGACGCGGGATCGAGCAGGTTGAACGACCAGTTGATCGAGCTGATCGGCCCCATCCGCTGCATGATCCGCATCGCGCCGGGCGGCATGACGTCGCCCATCAGGATGAGCTTGCTGACCGGATCGAGCCCGTGGTCCTCGGTCAGCCGCGCCCAGCGCCGGATGGTCGCCCCATGATCGCCATCGCGCGTTTGTCCGTATCGGATTTCGAAATTGTTGCGGATGAAGGACGGCGCCTCCTCCTTCATGGCGACTTCGGCCTGGCTGGGCGGGCCGGGCCAATCATCGGGCCGCCGGGCCGGTTCGACACCATTGGGATCGCGCTCGTCCGCGAACAGCCATAAGGCTGTGAGAGCGGTGCCATTCTCGGTGTGGATTTCGCTGCGAACCTGCGTCACATTGCGCCCCTGCCGCACGATTTGCGCCGAAACTTCGATCTCCTCGCTCACCGGCGCGATGAAGCCGATCTGGGCCGCGCGTAGGACCGGCAGGTCCGGGAACGCGCGCCGCGCCGCGGTGTAGGCGACGAGCGCGGAGGCGCCGCCATAAAGCGTGCGACCCTGCATCCAGTCCTGCGCGCGTTCGAGGCGGACGGGGCCGGGCTTGCCGGTGATGGGCGCAAGTAGGCTGGCAATGGTCATGCGCGCCCTGTTGCCCGCTCCCGCCCCCGCGGTCCAGATTGACGTTGCGTTAGGTTGCCGGCTCGTCCCCTCGCGCGTTCGAAGCCGCGCTTGGAATGTTTGGGGCGACAAAGCCGGATTGCCTTTGCGTCGCCGAATCGCTAGTGCGCCGCTTCCGCTCCCCTCGTGAGGGGATCGGCTCGGCCCGATGGCGGAGTGGTTACGCAGAGGACTGCAAATCCTTGCACGCCGGTTCGATTCCGGCTCGGGCCTCCACCACCGGCATCACGCCGGGCGCAAAGGAACTGGTAGGCCGCTTTAGCTCAGTTGGTAGAGCACATCATTCGTAATGATGGGGTCACGTGTTCGAGTCACGTAAGCGGCACCAGAGCTTCTTCCAAAATCGTCGCGAAGCCGCCGCCTTTCTCTTCGCCAGTCAGCGGCGGATACAGCTTGAGGCGCGGCGTTCTCCTGCCGAGGGCAATGCCGATCGTGACGACCCAGGCCGTTCGGCTCCGACGATATCGGTAGACGATACTGGCTCGTAGCGTTAACTCGCGAACTACCCCCATGCCGAAGATCGCTTTCACGAACCGCTCCCCGAGCGACCGCGGAGAAAACGCGCGGCATGTGATCGGTTCGTCCTATTGGCCGCCAACAGAAGATCGGACGTGTTAGATCGATCTACAACGAAGACCGGCGACCTACCGAGGCAATCCAGGACGACAAGCCCTCAACCGCGCACAGTGATTGCGGTTTATCGTACGCTGTTGGAACTGATTCTACCGGCCCGGCGCATCAAGTTCTTTATCCTGATCTGTTTCCTGATCGTGGCCGTGGTGTTCGATCTGGTGGGCGTGGCCGCCATCCTCCCTTTCTTGAGTGTCCTGGTCGATCCCGCCAGCGCAACGAGCGGCCTTACGGGCGAGATCTACGATTTTTTCGGATTCACAAGCACCGGGTCGTTCGTCATTGCGTTGGGAGTGGCGGTGTTCGCGCTCGTTGCCGCAAGCGTAACTGCGCGCGCCGCCGTCTATTACATCACCACCCGGTTCGCTCGTTATACCCAGCAGCAATTGGCGCGGGATCTGCTCGCGCGCCACCTGGCGCAGGATTACGCCTTCTATCTCGATCGCAACTCCGCCGAGATCGGGAAGAGCTTGCTCGCCGAAGCATTTTACGTTGTCGAGAATGCAATCTCGCCCGCCCTTAGGCTGATCGCCAACGCGGCCGTCATGGTCGCGCTGTTCGCTCTGCTGCTCGTGATAGAGCCGCTGGCGGTGCTGGTCGGCATCGGCTTCATGGGCCTGTCGGTCGCCCTTATCTACGGTGCGATCGGACCGTTTCTCGACCGTGCGGGGGCGGCCCGGCTGGAGGCTTCCGAAGAGCGATTTCAGGTCACCGCCGAGACGCTGGGCGGGATCAAGGAAATCAAGCTGCGTGGCTTGGAACATGCCGCGCTCGAGCGGTTTCGCGTACCCTCGAACCGGCTCGTAGACCATCAGGCGCGTGTCAGCATGCTGTCGAACCTTCCGCATTATCTGATCGAGGGCCTGTGCTTTGGCAGCATGATTGCATTCGTGCTCTACCTTCTCGTCGTTCGCGGCGACGGCGCAATCGAAGCGGCATTGCCGACGATCGGGCTGTTCGCTTTTGCCGGGATCAAACTCATCCCGGTCGCGAAGGAGGTTTATACAGACGCCTCGCTGCTGCGCGCGAATACGCCGGTATTGGAGAGCTTGCGGCGCGAGCTTGCGGGGCGCGAATATCCGGTGCCGAACCGCGTCAAGCCCCTCGGTCTTGCGCAAGCGATCGAATTGGAGGGCATTACCTACCAGTATGGCGGTGCTCCCGGCAATCTGTTCGATGACCTCTCGCTGCGTATCGAAGCGGGCTCGCGGATCGGCATCGTCGGGACGACAGGGGCGGGCAAGACAACGCTGATCGACATCATTCTGGGCCTGCTGCTCCCCGATAACGGTCGCATCGTCGTCGATGGCGTGCCGATCACGACGGCCAACCGGCGCGCATGGCAGCGCTCGATCGGTTACGTTCCGCAATCGACCTACTTGTCCGACAACACCATCGCGGCAAATATTGCGTTCGGCAGCCCGCCGAGCGAGATCGACCGAGTTGCCGTGGAGAAAGCGTCGCGGATCGCCGGGCTGCACGACTTCGTGATGAGCTTGGAGCATGGCTATGACAGTCCAATCGGGGAGGCCGGCGTGCGCTTGTCCGGCGGGCAGCGCCAACGCATCGGTATCGCCCGCGCCCTGTATCCCGATCCCGACCTTATCGTGCTCGACGAAGCTACCAATGCGCTCGATACCGTTACCGAACGCGCGGTGATCGATGCGATCGAACAGATGGGAGACAGCAAGACGCTGCTTATCGTCACTCACCGTCTCAGCACGGTGGAACGCTGCGATAGGATCTTCGTGCTCCGCAATGGTCAGATCGAGGCTTCTGGCACCTATGCGGCGCTGCAGCGGGAAAGCGAGACGTTCGATCGGCTGGTTCGGGCCGGATAGTGCAGCGGCGAGCGATTTATCCGCGCATCGGTAAGCGCCGTGAGTGTGTTGCGTACAGCGCAGATCCTACGCCGCCAGGATGCGCCACCTTTGGGCATCCAGAGCCGTGACCGGCAATGCCTCGATCAATGCCGCGCGATCATATGCATCGTTCGCGGTGAGTCAGGGGCGCCTCGGGTTCACCCGCCGCGTGGTTACCACCATTGCCGTGCTCCTCGCGCTCGATGCCGGCTTCCTGCTCATTCATTGTCTCGGCGTGCTGATGCATCATGGCGCGATCGGCCCGTCGCAGCCGCAGGCCCTTTCGAGCTGGCGCATCGATCGCGACGGCAGCTGGTCGGAATATTACGAATACGCCAAGACGGCGCTGATCGCGGCACTGGCGCTCGTCTGCGCACATTATCGCGGCCTTCGTTCGTTCGGGCCGATCGCCCTTACCGCGATCCTTCTCCTGCTCGATAACAGCCTCGAGATGCACGAGCGCTCCAAAGCGATCATCATGCCGGCGACCGGCCTTTCGAAGGGCCTGGCCGAATTCGCCTATATTGCGATTGTGGGCTTCGTGGTCGTCGCGTGGCTCGGCTTTGCGGCACTCAGGGCGGCTCCCGGCGATCGCGTAGTGGTGGCGCTTTTCATCGCGATGTTGGCGATCCTGGGCGGGTTCGGGGGCGGTGTCGACCTGTTGCATACTGCACTCGGCTCGACGTCACGCAAACTCGATCTCATACTCGCATTCGTCGAGGATGGCGGGGAACTGGTTACGTTGTCGCTGGGCTGCGCGCTGTTGGCCGCTGCGGCTGCCGGTCGCGCGGCGCAAGGTCGCGAATGCTGATATCGGTTTTGTCATCCGGGTTCGACCCGGCATGAGCTGTCGCCTCAGCATCATTCTCGCTGCGCAGAACGAGGAGGCTTACATCGCCGAGGCGCTGGGGTCGGTCCTTGCGCAGGCTCACACAGGAACAGAGATCGTGTTCGTCGATGACGGATCGAAGGACGATACCTGGGGGATCGTAGATGGACTTGCAGGCGATCTCCCTGAGGGGGTAAAGCTGCGCCGCGTGCGGCACGATGCGAACCGGGGTCTGGCCCGCGCGCGAAACAGGGCCATTGCCATGGCGCAAGGCGAGCACGTCATGTTCATGGACGCCGACGATGCGTTCGAGCCCGGGACTCTTGCCAGCTTGCTCGCCCAGCTCGATCGCGGTGACGACGTTCGCCTCGTCTTTCCGCGATACCGCTGGGTGGGAGGCGACGGATCGTCCCTTTCGAAGATGAGCCCGGTCCCGAGCGGCGCAATCACCGCCGAGCAGCTTTTGTTCGACAACCCGATACATTCCGACAGCGGTGTGACGATGCGCCGTCAGGATTTTCTTTCCATCGGCGGCTTCGACGAAGAAATGACCGGCTATATCGGCGGGGATGCTTGGTTACGCTTCGCATTGCATTACGGTTCGGGTGCAATCGCTTCGACGCCGGAGGCCATAGTGCGATACCGCCGCCATGATCGGCAAACCACAGCGAACTGGCAGCGGATGGACCAAAATTGGGGCATCCTTGCGGGCAAACTCGAACGCGATCATCCTGAATTCTATGCAACTTTCGGTCCACGAGCAAAGGCGCGGCATCGCCTGTTCTGTGCGCACCTTGCCTATGGCGGAGGCGAGGATCGCATCGCCCGCCGTTTTTTGTGGCAGGCGCTGCGCGGCGATCCCGCTATGCTGGTGTCGCGCAAGGACGCTCGCCTCCTCGCAGCGTCGTGCCTCGCGGCGTTCCTGCCGGCGAGCCTGCTGGCTTACCTGCGATCGCACCCCGGTCCGCGATAGGCAGGACCGCGTCGATCAAACCAATTCGCACGGCCCTCTAACTCGCTGGGACATAATCACTACAATCCGCCAGTCTTCCTGCCCGATCAGGCGAACTGCAAGTCCGGCCCGACAGGAACGATCTGTGTCGGATTGATGCTCGTGTGGCTTTGATAATAATGCCGTTTGGCGTGATCCATGTGGATCGTATCCGCGATTTCGTCGCGCGCGGCGAGGTCCAGCATGTAGCGATGCAGGTTCGGCAGGTCCGCGATACGTTTGCGGTTGCATTTGAAATGGCCGTAATAGACCGCATCGAACCGCAGCAGAGTGGTGAGCAGGCGGACATCCGCTTCGGTCAGCTGTTTGCCGACGAGATAATCCTTCCCCTCCAGCCGCGCTTCGAGCCAGTGCAGCGTATCGAATAGCGGTTCGACCGCATCCTCGTATGCTTCCTGCGTGGTGGCGAAGCCGCTTTTGTAGACGCCGTTGTTGACGTTCTCGTAGACGCGCTCGTTCACCTCGTCGATTTCGTCTCGAAGCGTTTCGGGATACAGATCGATATCCCTCGCGCCGAGATCGGTGAAGGCCGTGTTGAAAATGCGGATGATTTCCGAGCTTTCGTTGTTCACGATCCGGCGTTCTTTCTTGTCCCACAGAACGGGGACCGTGGCCTTGCCAGACACGTCGGGATCCGCAATCTGGTAGAGTTCGTGGATCGTGCTCGCATTCTCGTTTGGGTCGGACACGACCCCGGGCCCTTCGTCGAACGTCCATCCTCTCTCGCGCATGAGCCAATGGGTGACCGATACCGGAACGAACGCCTCAATGCCCTTCAGCCGCCTTGTGATGAGCGTGCGATGAGCCCAGGGACAGGCATAGGAAACGTAAAGGTGGAACCGGTCCTTTTGCGCCTTCGCCGCGTCCTGTCCGCTGGGACCGGGCGAACCGTCCGGCGTGATCCAGTCGCGGAATTCGGATGTGGTGCGGTGGAACGAACCGTCTTCGTCGGCGAAGCCATCGTCGCCCGCGAGCCACTCACCATTCTTCAGATAACCGCCCATCTAGACGTCCTTCGTTCGAGCGAAAAACATGGGGATGGAGTGCGAGAGCCTGCTCTTTGTTCCCAATCCGAGGTCGCTGCGGTCCTCCAGTGCAGCACAAGCTGAGATTGACGGCCGGGGCCGGGGCGCTAGGCTTTCGGGTGTGAGTGGAGGTGGGCGGATCGAAGGCGAGGCGGTAGCGATCGCCGGGGCGAGCGGGACGATCGGCCGCGCGCTGGTGGCCGAGCTTGGCGCCTCGGGACGCGACGTGCTCGCCCTTGGCCGGCGACCTGTCGAAGGGTTCGAACAATGGCCGTCCGTCGCGACCGCAACCGTCGATTTCACCGAACCTGATGCGCTGGCCCGGACTTTGAGCAGAGCGGGCGCCGACACGGTCGTCTCATGCATGGCCTCGCGCAGCGGTTCGCCGCTCGATGCGCAGCTGGTCGATTACGCCGCCAACAGCGCCCTGCTTCGCGCCGCGATTGCCGCCGGGGCGCGCCGGTTCGTCCTCCTTTCGGCGATCTGCGTTCAGCGTCCGCTGCTCGCCTTCCAGCATGCCAAACTCGCTTTCGAAGCGGAACTGATTGCCGCACCGATCGAGCATACGATCGTGCGACCGACTGCCTATTTCAAATCGCTTGCAGGGCAGGCCGGGCGCGTGGCGAAGGGCAAACCGTTTCTGCTGTTCGGCGACGGCGAACTGACCCGGTGCAAACCGATCAGCGACCGCGATCTGGCGCGGTTTCTGGCGCAGTGCATCGATAGCGAGGAGGCGCATGGCGCGATCCTTCCGATCGGCGGAGCGGGGCCGGCGGTGTCGCTGCGCGATTGCGGCACGATGCTGTTCGAGGAGGCGGGGCGCGAACCGCGCTTTCGCTCGGTTCCGCCGGGGATGTTCGTGCTGGCGGCGCGGGTGCTTGGCTGTGGCGCGCCGGTCTCGCCCTGGCTCGCCGCCAAGAGCGAATATGCCCGGATCGCGCATTATTACGCGACGCAGTCGATGCTCGTGCTCGATCCGGGAACCGGTCGCTACGATGCCGACGCGACGCCCGAATTCGGCGCCGACAGCCTTCGCGCGCATTACCGCTCCTTGCTGCAAGCCACGCAGTAACGCGATTTCAGACCTGCGCGAAGACTGCCAGCTGCCTCGTTTTGCTCGCCGCGCGCAGCTTACGGCGAATTGCGATGCCCGAATTTACACATATAAAAATATCTTTATATGATGCGGGTCACGATGCTGATAGATGCCCTCTTCAAGGCGCTGGCCGACCCGACACGGCTGCGCATCGCGCGGCTGCTTTCGGCGATGGAGCTGGCGGTGGGCGAGCTTGCGCAGGTGCTCGGCCAAAGCCAGCCGCGCGTATCGCGCCATATCGGCATTTTGTGCGACGCAGGACTTGCCGAGCGGCGGCGCGAGGGCAGCTGGGTGTTCCTGCGCGCGCCTTCTGGAGAAGAGGGCGGACCGGTGCTCGCCGCGCTCGACCGGTTGCTGGCGATCGCCGAACGCGAGAATGAGGATTTCGGCCGGCTCTGCGCGCAGGACCGCGACAAGCTCGCCGCGATCCGGCGCGCGCGCGAGAGCAATGCCGAGGACTATTTCGCACGCCATGCCGGCGAGTGGGACGAATTGCGCGCGCTCCACACCGGTGAGGCACAGGTCGAGCGCGCGCTGGTCGAAGCGCTCGCAAACACGCCGCTGGGCGCAGTGCTCGATATCGGCACCGGCACCGGACGCATGGCCGAATTGTTCGCGGACAAAGCGGAGCGGATCGTCGCGCTCGACAAGAACCTCGAGATGCTGCGGGTCGCGCGCGCCAAACTTCAGCATCTGCCCATCGCGCAGATCGAACTCGTCCAGGGCGACTTCGCCGATCTTCCCTTTTCAGCGGCGAGTTTCGACACCGTGCTGCTCCACCAGGTGCTGCATTTTGCACAAGAACCAGCGCAGGCGCTCGCCGAAGCGGCGCGGGTCACGCGCGGCGGCGGCCGGATCGCGATCGTCGATTTCGCTGCGCATGATCGCGAGGAATTGCGCGGCCGGCACCAGCATGCGCGCCTCGGCTTCACCGATCGGCAGATGCAGGACCTGCTGGGCCAAGCGGGGTTTGCCGCGATGCGCCCGATCGCGCTCGAAGGCGGCGAGCTGGTGGTCAAGATCTGGCTCGGCAATCGCAGCGAAAGCGCAGGACCCACATACGTCGCGGCATCCTCGGCGAGGAAGCGGGCATGAACCCGACGCTCGACCAGCTGCAGGAAGCGCGCATGGCGCTGGACAGTCCGCTCTTCTCCGGCCTGCCCGGCGATATCGAGGTGAGCTTCGAATTCTTCCCGCCCAAAAGCGCGAAGATGGAAGCGCAATTGTGGGACGCGGTGCAGGAACTCAAACCACTATCGCCCAGCTTCGTCTCGGTCACCTATGGCGCCGGCGGATCGACGCGCGAGCGCACCCATGCGACCGTCGCGCGGATCATCGCCGAAGCGCAGTTGCCCGCCGCCGCGCATCTCACCTGCGTCGCTGCGAGCAAGGATGAAATCCGCGAAGTGGCCGAACATTATTGGGAGGCCGGCGTGCGTCATATCGTCGCCTTGCGCGGCGATGCGGGAAAGCCCGGCGCGCCGTTTACCCCGCACCCTCAAGGCTACACCAACGCCGCCGAGCTGGTCGCCGGGCTGAAGGAGATCGCCGATTTCGAGATTTCGGTCGCCGCCTATCCCGAAACGCACCCCGAGGCCGCCTGCGAGCAGGACGATCTCGATCATTTGAAGCGCAAGCTCGATGCCGGCGCGTCGCGCGCGATCAGCCAGTTCTTCTTCTCACCCGAGACCTTCTTCCGTTTCCGCGACAAGCTGGCGGCGAGTGGGATCGAGCAGAAGGTGCTGCCCGGCATCCTCCCGGTTTCCAACGTCGCGCGCGCCCGCTCCATTGCCGAGGCTTGCGGAACCGCGATTCCCGACTGGATGGACGGTCTGTTCGAAGGGCTCGACGATCGCCCCGCCGCGCGCCAGCTGGTCGCCGCGACCGTGGCGGCCGAGTTGTGCCGCCGGCTTTATGCGGGCGGAGAGCGCGATTTCCATTTCTATACGCTGAACCGCGCCGAGCTCAGCTACGCGATCTGTCACATGCTCGGCAAACGACCGCGCGGCGAAGGAGAGCAGGTATGACGGTTCGCGAACAGCTGATCGAAGCGGCGAGCAAGCGTATCCTCGTCAAGGACGGGCCCTATGGAACCGCGATCCAGAATGCGAAGCTGGCGAGCGCGGATTATGCCGGCGACACCGGGCTCGCGGACGATCAGAAGGGCAATAACGATCTCGTCAATCTGACCCGGCCCGATCTCATCCGCAAAATCTGCGAGGACTATATCGCGGCGGGCGCAAGCGTGTTGGCGACCAACACCTTCAACGCCAACCGCATCAGCCAGGCCGATTACGGCGCGCAAGCGTTGGTGCATGACATCAACCTCGCCGCCGCGAAGGTCATTCGCGAGGCATGCGATGCGGCGAGCGCGAAAGACGGTGTGCCCCGCTTCGTATGCGGCGCGATCGGGCCGACCAACAAGACGCTGTCGCTTTCGCCCGACGTCGAGGATCCGGGCTTTCGCGAGGTGACGTTCGACGAGATCGTCGATGTTTATACGGAGCAGTGCCGCGCGCTGATCGAGGGCGGGGTCGACACGATCCTGATCGAGACGGTGTTCGACACGCTCAACTGCAAGGCGGCGATCATGGCGGTGAAACAGCTCGAACGGGAGCTTGCGCGCGACATCCCGATCATGATCTCCATGACGCTGACCGACCTTTCGGGCCGCAACCTTTCGGGCCATACGGTCGAGGCGTTCTGGTATGCGGTACGGCATGCACGACCGGTCACCGTCGGCCTCAATTGCAGCTTCGGCGCCGATCAGCTGCGCCCGCACGTCAAGGCGCTCTCCGCTATCGCCGACACGTTGCTGATGGCCTATCCCAATGCCGGGCTCCCCAACGAGCTGGGCGAATATGACGAATTGCCCGAGACCACCGCCGGGCTTGTCAAGCAATGGGCGCTTGGTGGGCAGGCCAACATCATCGGCGGCTGCTGCGGCTCGAGCCCGCAGCACATCGCCGCCATGGCCGAAGCGGTCGAAGGGCTGGAGCCGCGCGCCGTGCCGGAACCTGCGCCCGCCATGCGGCTGGCCGGTCTCGAAGCGTTCACCGTCGCGGCCTGATCTCAGTCCCACTCGCTCAGTACGAACAGATAGAAAAGTTTCGCCAGTGAACGCGCCCAATTCCTCTTCCACCTTCATCAATATCGGCGAGCGCACCAATGTCACCGGCTCGGCCCGGTTCAAGAAACTCGTCATGGCCGGCGACTACTCGGCCGCTGTCGAAGTCGCGCGGCAGCAGGTCGAGAACGGCGCGCAGGTGATCGACGTCAACATGGACGAAGGGTTACTCGACGCCGAAGCGGCGATGACCACCTTCCTCAAACTGATCGCCGCTGAACCTGATATTGCGCGCGTGCCTGTGATGATCGACAGCTCCAAGTGGGAGGTGATCGAGGCTGGGCTGAAATGCGTCAGCGGCAAGCCGATCGTCAATTCGATCAGCATGAAGGAAGGCGAGGCGCCGTTCCTCGAGCAGGCGCGCAAATGCATGGCCTATGGCGCCGCGATGGTGGTCATGGCCTTCGACGAGGTCGGCCAGGCCGACACGAAGGCGCGGAAGGTCGAGATCTGCAAGCGCGCCTACGACCTGCTCGTCGCCGAGGGCTTTCCGCCAGAAGACATCATCTTCGATCCCAATATCTTCGCCGTGGCGACGGGAATAGAGGAGCACGACCGCTACGCGCTCGACTTCATCGAGGCGGTCGCGGAGATTAAGGCGCAATGCCCGCACGCCAAGACCAGCGGCGGCCTGTCGAACCTCTCCTTCAGCTTTCGCGGCAACGAGACGGTGCGCCGCGCGATGCATTCGGTGTTCCTCTATCACGCGATCCCCGCCGGGCTCGATATGGCGATCGTCAACGCCGGCCAGCTCGATGTCTACGACACGATCGACCCGGAGCTGCGCGAAGCGTGCGAGGACGTAATCCTGATGCGCCGCCCCCCCGCGGGCAGCGCGCACGGTTCCGCGACCGAGCGGCTGATCGCGCTCGCCGAAAGTTACAAGGGCAAGGGCGCAAAGGATGAGAAAGAGGCCGCCGAATGGCGCGGTTGGGACGTCACGCGCCGCCTCGAACATGCGCTGGTGAAGGGTATCGACGCGCATGTCGTTGCCGATACGGAGGAGGCGCGCGCGGCGCTGGCCGAGGCGGGAGGACGCCCGATCGAAGTGATCGAAGGGCCGCTTATGGACGGGATGAACGTTGTCGGCGACCTGTTCGGCTCAGGCAAGATGTTCCTGCCGCAGGTCGTTAAATCGGCGCGCGTCATGAAGAAGGCGGTCGCCCACCTCATCCCCTATATCGAGGCGGAGAAGGAGGAGGGCGCGCGCGCCAAGGGTACGATCGTGATGGCGACGGTCAAGGGCGACGTGCACGATATCGGCAAGAACATCGTCGGCGTCGTGCTGCAATGCAACGGCTATAAAGTCGTGGATCTTGGCGTCATGGTACCCTGGCAGAACATTCTCCAAGCCGCGAACGAGAACGATGCCGACATGATCGGCCTGTCGGGCCTCATCACTCCCTCGCTCGACGAGATGGTGACGGTCGCCGAGGAAATGACCCGGGCGGAAATGCGCTTGCCGCTGCTGATCGGCGGCGCGACCACCAGCAAGGTGCACACCGCGCTGAGGATCGATCCCGCCTATGATGGCCCGGTGATCCATGTGCTCGACGCAAGCCGGGCGGTGGGCGTCGCGTCCAAGCTGCTCTCCGAAACCCAGGCAGAAGGCTTCGTCGCGGATACGGCGCAGGAATATGTCCGGGTGCGCGATGCGCGATCGGGCAAGGCGCCCAAGCAGCTGCTCTCCCTGGAGGAAGCGCGCGCGAACTATTACGACGCCTATCTCTCAGACAAACCCGCCCCGCCGCTGAAGCCCGGCCTTCATGTGTTCGACGACTGGCCGCTCGAGGAGCTGCGCGACTATATCGACTGGACGCCGTTCTTCCGCGCCTGGGAATTGCACGGCACCTATCCCGCCATTCTCGAAGACGATGTGGTCGGCGAAAGCGCGCGCGCCCTCAAGGCGGATGCGGACGCCATGCTTGAGACGATCATCGCCGAGAATTGGCTGACCGCGCGCGGCGTATGCGGGTTCTGGCCGTGCGCACGGGACGGCGACGATATCACGCTGCACGATCCCGAGGCGGAAGCGCATGTCGTCCTGCCCATGCTGCGTCAGCAGGTGAAGAAGTCGCGCGACCGGGCGAATATGTGCCTGGCCGATTTCATCGATCCGGACGGGGACTGGATCGGCGCGTTCGCGGTCGGGATACACGGGATCGAGCCGCATCTCGCGCGCTTCCGGGCGGAGAAGGACGATTATTCGGACATTCTCCTGAAAGCGCTCGCGGACCGGTTCGCCGAAGCCTTCGCCGAGGCGTTGCACCAGCATGTGCGAAAGGATCTGTGGGGCTATGCGTCGACCGAAGCGTTGGACAATGCGGCGCTGATCCGGGAGGAATATCGCGGCATTCGCCCGGCGCCCGGCTATCCCGCCTGCCCCGATCATTCCCTGAAGCCGCTTCTGTTCGACTTGCTCGATGCGCCGCGCCATGCCGGGCTCACTCTGACGGAGAATTTTGCCATGCTGCCGAGCGCTGCGGTAAGCGGCTTTTATTTCGCCCATCCCGAAGCGCAATATTTCGGAGTGGCGACGATCGGCGGCGATCAACTGGAAGAATATGCCGCGCGCCGCGGCGTCGACGTCGCCACGACCGAACGCTGGCTGCGGCCGAACCTCGAGGCGTAAGCCCGCGGTTAGTCGCGAGCGCCCAGCCGATAATTTCAATAGATTAGAGATTGGGGAACAAGCTGTTCCGGATCGGGACCGCGGAGCTAACTAACGCGTTAATCGGCCATCTCGCCTTTCCAAATCGCGTTTTGATGCTATTTACCTTTTCGCAACGGTGCAGATGATTCGGCAGCCAAAGCCTTAATTTGGTGTCGAATTTTTTTACAACTGCCTTGTGGGCAGGGGGATGGGATGCTTCACAAAACGGGTGTTTTGCTCGCGCTTGCCGCGTTGGGTTTTGCTACGCCGCTTAGTGCGCAGGATCTGGTGCATGAACCCATCAGCCCGACTTTCGGCGGCAACCCGTTCAACTCCAATCACATCCTGGGCATCGCGAACGCGCAGAACGATACCAGCGACCCCGATGCGGTCGACCGGTCGAGTCAATCGAGCATCTTCGCTAGGCAGCTCGAATCCCGCCTGCTCTCCGCACTGTCCTCGCAAGTGGTGGATGCGATTTTCGGCGACAATCCGCAGGACCAGGGCACGATCAGCTTCGGCGGGCAGACGATCGAGTTCTTCCGCTCGCTCGATGAGGTGACGCTCATCATCCGCAACGACGATACGGGCGAAGAAACTCGCATCGTCATTCCGCTGTTCATCGAGGTGAACTGATGCGGCGAGCGGTCAAGCCTCTGCTCGGTGCGGCACTCGCCATGATGGCGACGGGCTGCATGACGGTCGGCAATGACGGGCGCGATCTGTTGCCCGAAGACACCAGCTTCGCTTATTTCCCGAAAAAGACTCAGACGCAGGGTCTGCTTGAACAGCTTCCCGCGCCGCAACGCCAGGTGGCGATCGCGGTTTATGGGTTCACCGATCAGACCGGCCAGTTCAAGCCGACCAATGCCGGGCAGACATTATCGCGCGCGGTCACGCAGGGCGCGAGCTCGATCCTCGTCAAGGCGCTGCAGGATGCAGGCTTGCGTCAATGGTTTACGGTGGTCGAGCGCGAGCGGCTCGATAATCTGCTGAAGGAACGCCAGATCATCGGCGAGATGCGGCGGCGCTATCTGGGCGAGGAGGAAGTCGATCCCAACGCTCTTCCCGCGCTGCTCTTTGCCGGCGTGTTGCTCGAGGGCGGTATCATCGGCTACGATACGAATACGGTGACCGGCGGCGCGGGCGCGGCTTTCCTCGGGATCGGCGGGCGCACCGAATATCGCCAGGACACGGTGACGGTCTATCTGCGCGCCGTCTCGGTGCGCACGGGCGAAGTGCTCACGAACGTCCAGGCATCCAAAACCATTGCCAGCCAGGCGATCGGCGCCAATGCCTATCGCTTCGTGGCTTTCCGCGAATTGCTCGAAGCCGAATGGGGCATCACCGCGAACGAACCCGATCAGGTCGCCTTGCAGCAGGCGATCGAGAAGGCCGTTTACGGACTGGTGCTCGAGGGTGTGGAGCTTGATCTGTGGCGGTTCGCCGACATGGACCGGGCCCAGGGTCTTCTCGCGACATACCGCGCCGAGCGCGACGGAATATACGATGCCGCCGACGTTCAAAACGCGGTGCGCAAAGCAGGTTCTCTGACGGCGCTTACGATCGTCGAGGATGATAACGAAGCGAATGAGGGGTCTTGACCTGATCTTCGCTCACCGACCGGACCGGTTCGACCGATAGATATCGGCGCGGCGAGGTCCAGGGCCGCAAAAAGTAGCGCGCAAAGGAGCTGCAACTCCAATGCGCGCGAGGGATGGTAACGGGTGATGCTACGGTACGTCCCGCGTCTCAGGGCGCGGGTTCCTTCGTGGTATCGCCCAAAAACAGGGGTGATGCAATATGAAGAACTATCTATACCTTGCCGCGTCCACGGTTGCGCTTGCAACCGCCACGCCGGCTTTCGCACAGAACAACACGAGCGACGTCGATCAGTCGGGCAACGCCCACGAGGCTGAAGTCGTTCAGTCGGGCGAAAACTCCAACTCCGACATCGACCAGGAAAACAAGGACAATGTTGCTTACGTTGAGCAGCAGGAAAACACTGACGGTGCGTCGAGCATTATCGAGCAGACCGGTAAGGACGAGCGCGCCAGCGTCATTCAGGTTTCCGGCGCGGCGAACTCGACCATCGACCAGGAGGGCGGCGCGCAGAACGCCAGCGTCCTTCAGGACGGTTCGAGCACCTCGATCATCGAGCAAAGCGAACGTTTCAACGAAGCCAGCGTCAATCAGTTCGGCGACGACAACCTCAGCACCGTGAACCAGAGCGGAGTCAACGGCGCAGCTGGCGATCCCGACAATGATTACGATGTCGCCGATGATCCCAACCGCGTGGGTGTCAGCCAGGACGGCGATCGCAACTCCAGCATGATCAACCAAACCGGCGACAACACCGTGGCCGACGTCAACACGATCGGCGACGACAACATCGTCACGATCAATCAGCAGGGCGATTTCTCGAACGCTCTCGTCAATCAGCTCGGCGATGGCAACACCGCAACGGTCATACGCCAGAGCGGCGACGGCACGGGCAACAGCAGTCCGGCGACCCAGCCAGTGACCCCGTCGGTCTTTGCCGACGCCCTCATCGATCAGCAGGGCGACGATAACAATGCGTCGATCTCGCAAGAAGACGTACCGGTCAATGCCTCGATCTTCCAGAACGGCAGTGGCAACGATTCGACCATCACGCAGACGTCGACTTCGAGCGGGTCTTCGGCGACCTCGATGCAGAACAGCGACGACAACTTCTCCGACATCAACCAGTCGGGCTCCTCGAGCGTTTCCGTCACGCAGGGCGGCGGGGATAACGGCTTTAATTCACGCTCCTTCGATGGCACCGCCACCGCCGAGAGCACCGGCACGTCCTACGACAACAATGTCTCGCTGGTCGACCAGTCGGGCGACGATTCGAGCATCACGATCGGCCAGGATGGCGTGATCAACCGCTCGAACGTCGATCAGAGTGCGAACGACGCGACGATCAGCGTCTCGCAGACCGGGATCTACAACACCTCCGCCATCGATCAGTCGGGCGATGGTTCGGAAGCCAGCGTCACCCAGGGCGGCTCGCATGGACGCAACGTCTCGGGTATTACCCAGTCGGGCGCGAACGGGTCTGCCACCGTAATCCAGACCGCATCCGATCTTCGTCCGCCGGAACGTTCGCCGACCCAGGAAAGCTTCATCACTCAATCGGGCGACGATGCCGAGGCATTCGTCGTGCAAACGGGTGACGAGAACCTTTCCGAAGTCGATCAGACGGGAACCACCAACATCGCGGATGTCAGCCAGAGCGGGGTCGGCCTCACCTCCGACATCGACCAGAGCGGTACGGGAACACTGGCCGAAGTCGATCAGGACGGAGCGGACAACAGCTCGACCATCACGCAGACCGGCCTTCTGAACGGCGCGCGGGTGACGCAATCGGGCGAGCGTAACAATTCGACGATCACTCAGTCCGCGACGGTGCTTTCGGGTGCGATCGTCGAACAGTCCGGCGACGACAACAGTTCGACGATCACGCAGAGCCCCATCGGCGGCCATCAGGCCAACGTCCTGCAATCCGGCGATCGCAACACGTCGAGCGTGTCGCAGAGCGGCCTTGCGCAGGATGCCGGTCAGTATCTGGATGATACCGATGTCGGCGTGATCCAGGCTGGCGATGACGGCCAGTCCACGATCACCCAGTCGGGTGGTTTCCAGACCGCTTTCGTCGAACAGCTCTCCGACAGCGTCCGTGCGACCTCGACGATCGATCAGGGCACGAATGGCGGGTTCCTCGGCATTGGGGCCGGATCGGGCCAGCTGGCCACGGTCGAGCAGGGCGGGACGGACAACCGTTCGGCCATCACGCAGCGTGGGACCGATCAGGAAGCCGACGTCTCGCAATCAGGGACCAACAACCAGTCCACGATCAATCAGGGCGATGTGCTGACCGGTTTCTTCACGAACGGGATCAATACCGGTTCGGACAACCTTGCGACCGTGACCCAGACGGGCACCGATGGAACCTCGCTGATCGACCAGCTTGGCGGGGACAACGAGGCTATCCTCACTCAGAGCGGCTTGGACAATGACTCGACCATTTTCCAGAATGGCGACCTGAATACGGCCGACGTCATGCAGACCGGTTCGGGCGGCATGTCCGAGGTTAGCCAGATCGGCAATAGCAACACGGCAACGGTCAACCAGCACGGCGCGCCGTAAGGGATTGACCTCGGGGGCGTGTCACACCGGCACGTCCCCGACGCAACTATGGCGGGAAACCGCCATTTCGATACAAGCTGGGCACAGACCTCGCATCTTCACAATACGTCGCATTTCTTAACAACCAGTTGAAGGAAGCTACGATGAAAAAGACAATTCTCACGACCGCCTCGATCCTCGCTTTTGCGATCGCCGCCCCTGCCAGCGCCCAGTCGCTGATCACGCCTGACGGCGTCTCGGGCAACCAGTCCGACATCGATCAGAACGGCAACAACAACGACGCGTCGGTCTCGCAGGGGCCGGGTGTCGAAAACCTTGCCGAGATCGATCAGGACGGCAATCGCAACGAAGCGGTGATCGATCAGCAGAACGCCAATCCGGCGGGCATGGTCGGCTTCTCGAACGCAGCCAACGAAGCGCTGATCATCCAGGACGGCGACGATGCTTTCGCGTCGATCGAGCAGGACAGCCAGGGCCCGTCCACGAACGACAACAACGATGCCTCCGTCACGCAATACAGCGCGGGCGGTGCGGGCTTCGACGTGGACAGCCGGCTTTCCTCGCTCAGCGTCTCGCCGGCCACGAATACCGGTGCCGTCGCCGACAATGCCGCGGTGGTGCGTCAGACCAGCGGCCGCAATAACAACGCCGACATCGATCAGGGTGTCGATGGCGGCGCGGTCACCGGCAACCTCGCCTATGTCGAGCAGATCGGCAGCGGCCACGATGCGACGATCCTCCAGACCGGCAACGACAACGCCGCGCTGGTCGATGAATCGGGCTTCACGCTCGCGGATTCGAACAATGATGTCGACATCGTTCAGACCGGCAACGGCAACCTGGCCGATATCGATCAGGATGGCAGCGACCTTACCACCATGGTGACCCAGAGCGGCTTGGACAACCAAGCTTACGTGATGGATCAGCAGGGTATGAATAACGAGATCACGATCACCCAGACGGGGAACGAAAACCTCGCGACGATCGACGATCAGAACGGCTCGGGCAACGCCATCACCGTCGACCAGTTCGGCTTCGCCGATGAGGTGTTGATCAGCCAGGACGGCACCGGCAACACCAGCAACACGACGCAGACCGGCACGGGTGCAGGCGGCAATTACGCCAAGGTCAGCCAGACCGGCAACGACAACCTGTCGAACATCACGCAGGACGGCGAGAGCAACACCGCAACCGTCACGCAGACGAGCGACAACAATGTGTCGAACATCAACCAGAACGGCACCGGCAACACCGCCACCGTCACCCAAGGCTAACTTGGAGAACTCGAACCGGGCGGGCTCCTAGATGGCGTCCGCCCGGCTCACCCCCTTTGGGTCAGCGCGAATCCAAATCGATCGCAGAACAGTCGCGTGGATAAACAGAGTTGAAAAGGAACTCAGCATGACAAAGACTATTCTTACCGGTGCGTCGATCTTGGCGCTCGCCGCGGCCGCTCCCGCCTTTGCGCAGAGCACGTCCGATGTCGATCAGAACGGCGACAGCAATGCCGCTGTCGTGGTGCAGAGCGGCAGCAGCACCTCCGATATCGATCAGGATGGCGACGGCAACTTCGCCGGCAACGATCAGAGCGGTGATCTGAACATCTCCATCATCGATCAGGACGCTTTCCAGGCCTATGCCGACGTCACTCAGGACGGCGATCGCAACAGCTCGACCGTGACGCAGGACGACCCGTTCAATCCGCCCGACGAAGACGGCACGATCGGCGAGCCCGGCTTCGATCCGGATGCGACCGTCGATCAGCAGGGCAACGACAACACGTCGACCATCACCCAGACTATCGCCGCGAACGGCGGGTACAACCAGTCCGCCAACGTCACACAGAACAACGATAATAACACCTCGACCATCGATCAGAACTCCAATGGTTCGGGCTACACCGGCGGTCACATCGCGACGGTCGAGCAGAACGGAAGCGCCACTTCCGACATCGTGCAGACCGGCACCGATGGCGGCAAGGATCTGCGTGCCAGAGTGACGCAAACCGACTCGAACTCGATCGTTACCCAGATCGCGACTGCCGGTCGGGGCCCGAACCCGGCTGCCCTAGCCGTCGTCGACCAGCTTGGCGGTTCGAACTCGGACATCCAGCAGACCCTGAACGGAAGCCTGACTGGCGATCTGTTTGCGTCGGTGACCCAGAATAACGGGGCGACTTCCAACATCGTTCAGACGGCGAATGGCGACCAGTCTACTGATATGGACGCAATCGTTACGCAGAACGGTGCTTCGACTTCGAATATCACCCAAACCTATGGTCAGCCCGGCTCGCGGAACTTCTCGGCAACGGTCGTTCAGAACGGAGACGGGCACGAATCGAACATCACGCAGCGCGACCGGTCTCCCGGTTCGGTTTCCAACCCAGATCAGGACGTTATCGCCGAGGTGAACCAGAGCGGCGGCGGCAACCTTTCTAACCTGACGCAGGACAATAAGGGCCTTTTTGCGGATATCGATCAGACCGGCTTCGACAATATTTCGAACGCCAGGCAGGTCGATGCCGGCAACACCCTCGAGGTCCTGCAATCGGGCGATGAAAACAACTCGTTCATCGATCAGCGCGCCCTCAACAATCTCGCAGCGGTGACCCAGGCGGGTATCGGCGCAAGTTCGGAAATTCGTCAACGCGGCCGCAAGGACCAAGCATTCGTCGACCAGCTGACTGGTTCGGACGAGTCCACCGTCAACATTCTCCAGCGTGGAGCCGGCGGCCTTCAGTCGCGCGCTGTCGCAGACGTTTCGCAGAGCGGTGCCGACAACCTCGCCAACGTCCTTCAGGACGGGTTCGACACGCAGGCGACGGTCAACCAATCGGGAGCGAGCAATGAGAGCCGTATCACCCAGAACGGCCTGGTCGACGGGGTGCTCACCACTGCGAGCGTCACCCAGTCGGGCAGCGACAACCTGTCGGACATCTTCCAGAAAGGTTCGGGCAACTCGGTGAATGTCCTCCAGGCGAGCGACAACAACATTTCGCGCATCGACCAGAACGGGAATGGCAACAGCGCTTCGGTGACGCAGAACTGACATCGTACGGGGCGGGCCGAGAGGTTCGCCCCGTCGGCTAACTGAATAACAATTTGAAGACGAAGAAGGGGAAAATTGATGAAGAACACTATCCTTACCACGGCGTCGATCCTGGCGCTCGCGACCGCGGCTCCGGCCTTTGCGCAAAGCAACTCGGAGATCGATCAGCAGGGCGATGGCAATTCCGTAATCGTCGCGCAGACCGGCGACAACACCTCGACGATCAATCAGGTCGCAGACCAAGCTCTTGCTGATGTGAACCAGTCGGGTTCGGGGAACGTTTCGGACATCGATCAGAACGACGATGCCAACAACGGGAATGACGGCGGATCGACCGGCGTCGCTGATTTCGACCCAGAGGCGATCGTCGTACAAGAGGGTACGGACAATGCGTCTACGATCACGCAGGACATTGCTGCGGGAAGTTTCAATCAGGTCGCCGAGATCGATCAGAGCGGCGCCGACAACATATCGATCATCGACCAGAACTCGAATGGGCCGGGTTACACTGGTGGCCTTCGTGCTACCGTCAGTCAGAACGGCAATTCGAGCTCGAACATCGCGCAGACCGGCACCAATAGCGGCAAAAATATGCGTGCCAGTGTGACGCAGTTAGACTCGACCTCAACCGTGACGCAGATCGCGAGCGATACCAGCGGGTTCAACCCGTCGGCCAGCGCGACGCTAAATCAGAGGGGCGGTTCCGACGCCAATGTCTTACAGACCGTTTCGGGCGAGCAATCCGGCGACGTCATCACTACCATCGACCAGGATGGCGGAGCGTCGGCGAATGTCACGCAGACCGCTGCGGGCGATCCCACCGGTTTCAATACTACGGCGGGCGCCAAAGGTTCGAACAATCTCAACGTCGATATCGATCAGAACGGCGCTTCGACGGCCAATGTCACGCAGCTTGCGACCGGCGCCAGCTCGCGCGACCTCAACGCGAGGATCGACCAGACCGGTGCGAACGAGTCGACCATCAACCAGTCCGCATCGGGCTTCAACGCACGCGGCCTGAATGCGACCAACATTCAGACCGGCGGTTCGACTTCGAATATCGATCAGACCGCCAGCGGCCGCGCCAGTTCGCGCATCTTCGCCGTGGTGAACCAGGACGATTCGACCGCGGACGTCGATCAGGTGATCGACGGCGACGGATCGCGACAGGTCCGCGCTGAAGTGGACCAGTTCGCGGGCTCGGATGCGACCGTGTTGCAGACCATTTCGGGCGATAACGCGAGCAATGTGTTCGCCAATATCGACCAGGACAATGGTGCCGACGCTACCGTGAACCAGACCATCAACGGCGATGGCGGGGCGAACCTCACCGCAGTCGTCGATCAGGAGGGTGCGAGCACGGCGTTGATCAACCAGACGTTCAACAACCAGCAGTCGAACGATGCCGACGCGTCGATCACGCAGACCGGCGACCTCAACACCGGTACTATCAACCAGCAGGATCAGGGTGGCGCCAACGTTAATAACGGCGTCGGCGATGGCCGGCTCGAGGCTACCATCGTGCAGGAAGGCTTCAGCAACAGCTCGACGATCAACCAGTTCAACCGCGAACAGACCGCGTCGAGCACGCAGCTTGGCAACGACGGCGACTCGCTGATCAACCAGAACGGCATCGGACAGGACGCGACCCTTCTACAGACCGCCACTTCGGATGGTGAAGTGTCGAACATCGATCAGGGCGGCTTCGGCCAGACGGCGAACGTCACCCAGTCGGGTGTCGGCAACGAGTCGGATGTCGACCAGTTCGGCGAAGGCAACAACACTGCCAATGTCAGCCAGGCCGGCACCAGCGGCTTCGCCACGGTCAGTCAGGAAGGCAATGCTCGCGGCGAAACCGCGAATATCACGCAGACCGCTACCGCGGTCTTCAACGATGCGGTGATCACCCAGACCGGGGACGATGATGCCGGTTCGCCTGCCAATAACAGCACGGCTTCGATCACCCAGGGCGGTGGGGAAGACAATTTCTCCAACATCGATCAGAGCGGTTTCAGCAACGAAGCGACCAACACGCAGGAAGGCGATCGTCTGTTCTCGGACATCGTGCAGGCTGGCACGAACAACTCGGTTTTCGTCGCACAGATTGGCGAAGAGAACTCCAGCACGGTCGAGCAGTTCGCCCCAGGCGAAGATAATGAGCTGAGTGTCGATCAGTCCGGATCGTTCAACAGTTCGGTCGCCTTCCAAGGGCCGGGCAACGGGAATGTCGGATCGGTAACCCAGGCGTCCACCGGAAACTCCAGTTTCCTGGATCAGGGTGCGTTCGGCGACAACAACGAAGCCGAGGTCTCGCAAACCGGCGCAGATAACTCCAGTGAGGTTCTGCAGAACTTCTTTGGTGCAGGCGGCGACAACTTCGCCAGTGTCGACCAGTCCGGCGACCTCAACCTGAGCGTCATCGAACAGGATGGGTCGTCCAACAGCGCGACTGTCAGCCAGACTTCGGACAGCAACTTCTCGAACGTCTTCCAGGACGGCACCGGCAACAGCGCCGTGGTCACGCAGGGAGCGTCGAACTAAGCGAGGGTTCCGGGCGGGGCGATATGTGCCTCGCCCGGACCACATTCTTCTCCTATAAGAGTTTTCGCCATGAGCCACCTGACCCTTCGATCCACCGCTTGTGCCCTGTTCGGGCTGATCGCGGCCGGCGCGCTCGGCGCTGCGCCGCTTTACGCACAGGGCAACGGGAACGGCGGCAACGGCAATACACCGCCGGGCAATCCGTGCGGCAACGGGCCGGGTGTCGGCACCGGCAATCCGTGCGGCGGCAATAACGGCAATAACGGCGCGCAAGGCAATTCAGGCAATGGCGCGAATGATGATGGCGAAGTTGTCGAGATCGAGGAGGGCGGCTTTCGCACCGTCAGCCGACCTGCGCGCAACGACACCGGCGTCTTCATCAGCCAGGTCGGCTCGGGTAATGTGGCCGGGGTCGAACAGCAGAACGCCGCAAGCTACGCGCTGGTCGCACAGAGCGGCTCGAACAATACCGCCACGCTCGATCAGAGAGATAACGGCAATCACTATGCGGAGGTGGCTCAGGACGGCAACGATAACGTGCTGACCGCTGCCCAGGTCGCCGATGGCGATACCGTCCTGCTGTTTGCCCAGCGCGGCGATCGCAATACGGCCGCAGTCGTCCAAGGCGAGGCGGGCACCGGCTACAGCGCCGCCGAGATAATGCAGGACGGCCTCAACAACGAGCTGAGCCTGATACAGAACGGCTCGGACAATCAGGCGCGGCTGACCCAGTCGGGCGACGGTAATGCGATGAGCGCGACCCAGCTGTCGAGCGGCAATCGGTTGGAATGGAGTCAGATCGGGAACGACCTGTCCGACCTCAACATCACGCAGGGAGGGGGTCAGACCATGGTGATCACCCAGACCAACGGCGGTGGCTGACCGCTTCCTCGCCGCGTTTCGGATGCCGCGTCCTTTGCGGGGCGCAGATTTTCTTGCACCTGCCTGTCTGGCGCTCATCGCCGTCCCGCTATCGGCGCAGGACATGGAAGCCCAGACTGAGCAGGTCGAAGAGGACGCGGCTACGAGCGCGGCCTATATCGGCCCCGCGCCCGGTCCGCAGGCTCGGCCCGACGATGCGGATGCCCCCGCCCCATCCAAGGTCTATCATCCCGATCCGATCACAGCGCGCGATGTCGCCGCGGCGCGCTCTCGCAACACCGCCACTCAGCAGCTGAACCGCAACGTCGACGACGCGCGCGATGTCGCGCAGGTGAATGCGACGACCACGCGATCCGCCGAGCTCGATCAGCTCGCCGCGCGCGATGCGGCGCGCGCGCTGGCGCAGCTCACCAGCGAGGAGCGACAGGTGCTGCTCGAGGCGGTCGAAGGCACCGATATCTGCGACCAGAATCCGGACATCCCGGCCCTGCGCGCGCTGTGCGCCGAGCGGATCGAGACCCGCAGCGCCGATTTCGCGACGTCTCCCGCCAACACGCTTTCGGCCGAGGAGCGATTGCTTGGCGAAGGTCTGGACGCCGACCGGGTTTCGACCCTCGAAACCGCGATCCGGCGGCTGGCGGGCAGCAACGCCCAGGCCGACGATTTTGCGAACCAGGCGATCGCTTCGGTGGCGCTGGGAACCAGCGTTCTCGCGCCGCCCGAGGCCACAACCGGCGAACCCGCTGAGGGCGAGGCCGAGCTTTCCGCCGAAACGCAGGCTCTGATCGATGCCATCGTCAACCAGTTCGGCGTCAATGGAGGAGGCCGATGAGCCATGGTCATACGAACAAGCGCAGCCAATGGCTCGCGGCAATCGCGGCGGGGGCGGTGATGTCCGGCCCGGCAGGTGCGCATGGCGCGCAGGATGGCGAGCGCGCAGTGTCGCTCGGCGTCGAGGAGATGGACGGCAGGGTGGCGATCGAGCTGATCGCGCATTCGCCGGTGGCACAGGCGCTCGAATACGAGATCGAGCTGATCGGCGCGTCGCGATCGCGCCACAAGGGCGCGACCAGCGTCGCCGCTGGCGAGCGGCACGTGCTTTCGACGATGAAGACCAACGTGTCGGGCACGTGGTGCGCGCTGGTCTCGGTTAACGAGGAAAGCGGCCAGAGCTACACGCTCAGCGCCGGCGACTGCGAAAGCGACTGACGCCGGCATTGGCGCTGGCATAGGCACACACGTTCTTCGCTCCGGAAAAATCGCCTCGCGCCGATCAAGGCGATTGACGCATCTCTTCGCATCCGCAACACAAGTCGTGCCTGCCGGAAGCGATTCCGGCGTCTCTCGCGGGAGAGACCGGCTCCGCTTCACCGCCTATGGTGAGGGGGTCGGCGCCGAAGGAGCAACCGCCCCGGAAACTCTCAGGCAAACGGACCGCAAGCGATCGGGTACTCTGGAAAGCGCCGCCGGCATTTGTCGAGCGGCCACCGAAGGGGAAAGTCGCGCCTCTAACGAGCGCGGCTAAGCTCTCAGGTTTCCCGACAGAGGGGGCAGGAACCCAGCTCGCCCGCGAGGCGTTGGACTGCCTGTTCGGGGACGAGAGATTTGAGCGACGACAGCACCACTCAATCGGCAGGCGAGCAAGGCTCGGAAGGCGATGCGTCGCCCGAACGGCTTGCGCTCAACGACTGGCACCGCGCGCATGGCGCCCGCATGGTCCCCTTCGCGGGCTACGAAATGCCGATCCAGTATGAAGGTATCGTCGCCGAGCACGATTGGACGCGGGAAAGCGCCAGCCTGTTCGATGTGAGCCATATGGGCCAGCTTGGGGTGAGCGGCCCCGACGACGATATGGATGCGGCTGCCAAGGCATTGGAGGCGCTGCTTCCCGGCGCGATCGGCTCGCTCAAACCCGGGCGTATGCGCTATTCCTTCCTGCTCGACGAGGATGGCGGGATTATCGACGATCTGATGGTCACCAATGCCGGCGAGCGGTTCGGCCTTGTCGTCAACGGAGCGTGCAAGTGGGACGACATCGCACATCTTCGCGAGCATCTGCCGGACGAAATCACGCTCACCCATTATGACGAAAACGCGCTGCTCGCGCTGCAGGGCCCCAAAGCCGCCGAGGTGCTGGGCGCGCTGGTGCCCGAGGCTGCGGATCTCAACTTCATGTCGGCGATGTATCACGACTGGGACGGCGTCCCGCTGTGGATCGCGCGCGCGGGCTATACCGGCGAGGATGGGTACGAGATCGCGGTTCCCAGTGAACACGCGGAAAAGCTCGCCGAAGCGCTGGTGGCCGACAACCGGGTGAAGCCCGCCGGGCTCGGCGCGCGCGACAGCTTGCGGCTCGAGGCGGGACTGCCGCTACACGGGCACGACATCTCAACCGAAACCGATCCGGTCAGCGCCGATCTCACCTTCGCCCTTTCGAAAAAGCGCCGCGAGACCGGCGGATATGCGGGGCACAAGGCGATCGCTGCGCGCTTGGCCGAGGCGGAGGGCAATACGCTCGCCCGCAAACGCGTCGGCCTTCTCCTCGATGGGCGCATGCCCGCGCGCGAAGGCGCCGAGGTCTTCGTTGGCACCGCCCGTGTCGGACGCGTCACCAGCGGCGGTTTTTCGCCCACGCTCGGGCGTCCGATCGCCATGGCCTATGTCGAACCCGCCCACGCCGCGATTGGCACCGCGCTCGAATGCGAAGTGCGCGGCCGCCGCCTGCCGGCCACCGTATCATCCATGCCGTTCGTTCCGCACCGCTATTACAGGGGAAAGTGATCCATGCCGCGCTACTTCACCGATGAACATGAATGGATCGACGTCGAAGGCGACAGCGCGACCGTCGGGATCACAGACTACGCGCAGGAGCAGCTGGGCGACATCGTCTTCGTCGAACTCCCGCAAGTCGGCGCAATGCTCGACAAGGGCGGCGATGCGGCAGTGGTCGAAAGCGTCAAGGCGGCGAGCGACGTCTATTCGCCGATCTCGGGCGAGGTGACCGAGGCGAACGGCGCGCTCGAGGACGATCCGGCGCTGGTCAATTCGAGCCCCGAGGAGGAAGGCTGGTTCTTCCGCATGACGATCGGCGATGCGGGCGAGCTCGACGGGCTGATGGACGACAAGGGCTACAAGGCGTTCGTAGACAACCTTTGAGCCGCAACGGGAAAATACCATGCGATACCTTCCCCTGACCGATACCGACCGCGGCGATATGCTGGAGCGTATCGGGGCCGATAGCATCGACGACCTGTTCGTCGACGTGCCAGAGATCGCGCGGCTTGATGGGCCGATCCACGACCTGCCGATGCATGCCAGCGAAATGGCGGTGGAGCGGCAAATGAAGGCGCTGGCGGCGAAGAACCTCTCCGCCGACGGCACGCCGTTTTTCCTGGGCGCCGGCGCCTATCGCCATCACATCCCCGCCAGCGTCGACACGGTGATCCAGCGCGGCGAATTCCTGACCGCATACACGCCCTATCAGCCCGAAATCGCGCAGGGCACGCTGCAGATGCTGTTCGAGTTCCAGACCCAGGTCGCGCGGCTCTATGGCTGCGCGGTGGCGAATGCCTCGCTCTATGATGGCTCGACCGCGTGCTGGGAGGCGGTGGCGATGTCGACCCGCATTACCAAGCGCAAGCGCGCGGTGCTGTCGGGCGCGCTTCACCCGCATTACGCGCAGGTGGTCAAGACCATGGCGCATTTCACCGGCTACGAGATCGCGGACAGTGCGCCTGCGATCCAGCCCGAGCCCGACCTGAATGGCCTCACCGCGCGGATCGACGAGAACACCGCTTGCGTCGTCGTCCAATATCCCGACATTCTGGGCCGCATCAGCGATCTTTCCACCCTTGCCGAGGCCGCGCACGACAAGGGCGCGCTGCTGGTGGTGGTCAATACCGAGCCGGTCGCGCTTGGCGCGATCCGCGCGCCGGGCGATATGGGTGCGGATATCGTCGTGGGCGAGGGCCAATCGATCGGCGTCGGCCTCCAGTTCGGCGGGCCTTATCTCGGCCTTTTCGCCGTGCGCGATCCCAAGCATGTGCGCCAGATGCCAGGCCGGCTGTGCGGAGAGACCGAGGATGCGGAAGGCAAGCGCGGCTTCGTCCTCACCCTCTCCACCCGCGAACAGCATATCCGCCGCGAGAAGGCGACCTCAAACATCTGCACCAATAGCGGGCTGTGCGCGCTCGCCTTCAGCGTCCACATGACCCTGCTTGGCGAGAAGGGGCTGCGGCGGCTGGCGGCGGAGAACCACCGGCTCGCTTACATGGCCGCCGACCGGCTGGCGCAGGTGCCGGGCATTCGCCTCTTGAACGAGAGCTTCTTTAACGAATTCACCGTGATGCTCGAGGGCAGGCCGGCGCGGGAGGCGGTGCGCGCGCTTGCGAAGCGCGGCGTGCTCGGCGGCGTGTCGCTCGGGCGGCTCTATCCCGGCGTCGAAGCGCTGGAACAGGCGCTCCTCGTCGCGGTCACCGAAACCACCACGCCCGAAGATATCGAGGCGCTCGCCTCCGAACTCGAAACCTTCGTCAAGGAGCCCGCACGATGAATGCTCCCAACAAGTCCGGCTGGAAGCCCGAAATGCAGCCGGACGATGGCATGCAAGAAGGGCCTGCAACCACCACTGGTAACCGCGCGCTGATGCTCGAGGAACCGCTGCTTTTCGAGATCGGCCATGAGGAGACGACCGGCATCGATCTTTCCGCGATCGAAGAGGGCGCACCGACGCGGCTGGGCGGGCTCGAACGCGCTGAGGCGATCGGTCTCGTCGGGCTGACCGAGCCGGAGACCGTGCGGCATTACACGCGCCTCAGCCGCCAGAATTACGGCATCGATCTGGGCTTCTTCCCGCTCGGCTCGTGCACGATGAAGCATAATCCGCGCCTCAACGAAAAGCTCGCACGTCTGCCCGGATTTGCGGACATCCACCCGCTCGCGCCGCAGAACAGCGTGCAGGGCGCGCTCGAAGTCATTCATCAGCTGGGCGACTGGCTCTGCAAGCTCACTGGCATGCCGGCAGTCGCGATGAGCCCCAAGGCCGGCGCGCATGGCGAGCTGTGCGGGATCCTCGCCATCCGCGCCGCGCACGAGGCGCGCGGGCGCGCGCGCGAAGTCGTGCTTGTGCCCGAAAGCGCGCATGGCACCAACCCTGCCACCGCCGCCTTTGCCGGATACCGGGTCGAGGATATTCCCGCCAACAGCGAGGGCCGGGTCGACACCGCCAAGCTCAAGGAACGGCTGGCGCAGACATCGCCCGAAGATTGCGACGTCGCCGCGGTGATGATTACCAATCCCAACACCTGCGGCCTGTTCGAACGCGACTTTCGCGAGATCGCCGACGCGGTTCACGAGGCGGGCGGCTACGTCTATTGCGACGGCGCGAATTTCAACGCCATCGTCGGGCGGGTGCGCCCGGGCGATCTCGGCGTCGATGCGATGCATATCAACCTCCACAAAACCTTCTCCACTCCGCATGGCGGCGGCGGTCCGGGCTCGGGCCCGGTGGTCCTGTCCGAAAGTCTCGCGCCCTTTGCTCCGCTGCCTTTCGTCGAGCGCCAACAGGACGGCACTTATCGCATCGTCGAGGAGGAACATCGCGACGCGGAGCATCAGAGCTTCGGCCGTATGACCGCATTTCATGGGCAGATGGGCATGTTCACCCGCGCGCTCGCCTACATGCTCAGCCACGGCGCCGACGGCCTCAAGCAGGTCGCCGAGGACGCGGTGCTCAACGCGAACTACATCCTCAGGAGCATGGAAGACGTGCTCTATGCGCCCTTCGCCGAGAGCGGGCCGTGCATGCACGAAGTGCTGTTCGGCGACCGGGATTTCGGCGGCGACCTTTCGACGCTCGATCTCGCCAAAGGGCTGATCGACGAGGGCTATCACCCGATGACGGTCTATTTCCCGCTGGTGGTGCACGGCGCGATGCTGGTCGAGCCGACCGAGACCGAGAGCAAGGCGACGATCGACCAGTTCATCACCGCCTTTCGTAGCCTCGTGGAACGCGCAGTTGCGGGCGACGAACGGCTCAAACAGGCACCCTATTACGCGCCGCGCCGGCGGCTCGACGAAACCGCGGCGGCGCGCAAGCCCCGGCTCGCCTGGCAGCCGCCGCTCGCCTGATTAGCGGCGATTCGTCGGAGCGTTCGCTTTTTCGTCCGGCTCCTCGCTCGCCGCGGCGGCGGGGTCGAGCGTGATCCGGATCTGCTGCAGGTTGAGGATCGCGACGTAGAAGCCGATGACGGCAAAGGCGCTCGATCCCAGCACGGTGAAGGCCGCGCCGATCGCCCCGTTCCAGCCGATCGCCGCATCCAGCATCACGAGCGCGAGCAGTGTCGGCACCGCGCGCACGAGAAAAGCGGTGCCCGCGCGGCCCGCCGAAACCAGCAGCGATTCAAGGCTCGCCCCGACCAGCTCAAGCGCGCCCGCGATCGCGAGGATCACCATCGCCCAGTAGAATCCGCGCCCGCGAAATTCGCTGCCGGCGATGAGATCCAGCGCCTCGCGCCCGAACAGGACCGCTGCAAGCACCGCGATAACCCCGCCGATCAGCGCCACATTGGCCATGCGCCGCGCGATCACCAGCGCGTCTTCTCTGGCATGCACGAGTTCGGGCAGGATCGCCTTGGAAATGGTCTGGGCGAGCGCGACCAGCGCCTGTCCGAGCTGGCTTGCGACCCGAAAGCCTCCGAGCAGCGCGGCACCGCCGAAGGTGCCGACCAGCAGCACCACCACCTGTTTGCCCGCGATGGTCAGGCTGCCCGACATGTTGGTCGACCATACGAAGCGCCATGCATCGGCGTGCAGGGCGGGAATGCGCTTCAGGCTGAGCGCGGTGAGGTCGATCCGCTCGGTCCGCGCAGCCGCGATCCACAAGGCCGTCGCCACCGCGATCTCGGACGCCGCATAGGCGAGGATGAAGCCGGTCACATTCGGCATGAAGAAAAAGGCGAGCAGCGCGCCGCCCGCGCGGATGAACGGCTGCACCGCCTCGGCGGCGGTGGCCTGCGCATATTTGAAATTGAGGCGCAGCAGGCCGGTCGGCGTGGTGCGGATCGCGAGCAGCGAGATCACGCAATAGGCGAAGGTGAGTGGGAGCAAGTCGTCCGGGAGAGGCAGCCAGTAGGGTGCGCTCCAGACCAGCAACGCGGCGATCACAGTCCCCATCGCCATCGACATCAGGTCGAGCGCGATCGCGAAACCGGTCGCTTCGCGCAGTTGCGTCGCGCCCTCGCTGTCCCCATTCGCCCCCCAGCGCACGATGAATTGCCAGGTCTGGAAGTTGGCGATGCCGGTCACCGCCGATCCCAGCGCGACGATCGCGGCGAAATGGCCGAACATCTCGAGGCCGAGCGTGCGCGTGGCGAGCGCGAGATAGACCAGGCTGAGCACGGCGTTGATCCCGCGCCCGCCCAGCAGCCAGCCGATATTGGTGAAAAGGCGCTTCATGCGCGTCGCGTCGGTCCGAATTGTCCTGTGAGCGAGAGCGCATAGCAAGGAATGCGCGAAATTCGACAATTAAATGTCGCGCGGGGTTGGCCTGCACGACTAGGAGCGGAACGAATGCGTATCGTCTTTTCGCGAAAAGGGTTCGACAGCAGCGCGGGCGGCGGTCCCTCGCCGATTACAGGTGGCCGTCCGGTCAGCCTGCCGATCCCGGCGGGCGCGGCGAGCACCACGACTTACGGCGATCTCGGCCTCGGCGAAGCGGCGGCGAAGGCGAGCCGGGGCAGGCTCGGCGCGCGTGACCTATGCCACCATGATCCGATGTTCCTCGCGGACGGCACCTGCGTATTCGGCCAATGCGGCGCGGCGCAGACGCATCTAGAGCGGCAGGGCGTCGGCCTCGGCGACGTCTTCGTGTTCTTCGGCCTGTTTGCCGAAGAGGAAACGGGTGAGCCGCACCATCGTATCTTCGGTTACCTCAAGGTGGAGGAGACCGTCCCGCTTGCAGCAGGTGCGCCTGACGAATTGAAAGCTATCGCCCATCCCCATGCGCTCGCCATGCATTCCCGCAACGACTGCCTCTGGCTGGGCGAGGGCAGGGAGGCGCGCCATGCGGGCGATGCCCTGCGGCTAACGGTGCCGGGCGGTCCGCCGAGCTTATGGCAAAAACCCGGTTGGCTGCGGCGCGGCGGGCTATCCTATCACGACCGCGCGGAACGCTGGCTTGCGGGCGGACGTTTGCAGAGTGTGGCGCGAGGACAGGAATTCGTCGCCGACATTGGCCAGCGCCAGGCGCCGCGCGCATGGCTGGCGAATGTGATCGAAGAGATCAATACGTCTTGATGATTGCCGAGAAATCGAGGCCGTCATTGCCCGCCCCGGCAAAGTCCTCATAGAGCGCCGCGGCGCGCGAGCTTAAGGGAACGGCAGCATCGGCGTTGTCCGCGGCTTCCATTGCGAGACGCAGATCCTTGAGCATCAACGCGGTCGCGAAACCGCCCTGGTAGTCCTTGTCCGCGGGGCTATCGACCCCGACGCCGGGCATCGGCGTGTAGGCGTTCAGCGACCAGTTGTAGCCCGAACTTTGCGAACTGATTTCGTAGAATTTCTGCGGATCGAGCCCGAGCTTCTCGGCCATCTTCATCGCCTCGGCAGTGCCGATCATGTGAACCGCGAGCAGCATGTTGTTGCAGATCTTCGCGGTCTGCCCCGCGCCCGCATCGCCGGCATGGATCACCGCCTTGCCCATAGCCTCGAGGATCGGTTTGGCGGCTTCGAAGGCGTGACGCTCGCCGCCAACCATGAAAGTCAGCGTGCCGCCTGCCGCCGCCGCGATTCCCCCGGAAACCGGCGCATCGACCATCTTGTAGCCTTCGCCATGCGCCGCCTCGGCGACCGCGCGCGCCGTGGCGACGTCGATGGTCGAGCAATCGATGAGGGTTGCGGCATGAGGTGCATGCCCAATCACGTCGTCGATGTAGACTTGGCGAACGATCCTGCCATTGGGCAGCATCGAGACCACCGCCTCCACGCCCTCGACCGCCTCGCGCACCGCCGAAAAGGTCGCGCACCCGACCTCCTTCGCGCGGGCGAGGGCGTCCTCGGACAGGTCGAAGGCCCGGACATTATGGCCCGCCTTCACAAGGTTCGCGGCCATCCCGCCGCCCATGTTACCGAGGCCGATAAAGGCAATTTTCATGGCTTTACTCCCGATCTAAGCACAGAGATCAACGGCCCTTCCACGCGCCCTCGCGCTTCTCGATGAACGCGGCCATGCCCTCTTGCTTGTCCTCGCTGGCGGTGAGGATCTGGAAGATGCGGCGTTCCATAACGAGGCCCTGATCGAGCGTGGTCTCGAAGGCGGCGTTCACCATTTCCTTGTTCGCGATCGCGGCCATCGGCGGCATCGAGGCGATCGTTCCGGCGGCCTTCAAGGCTTCGGCGATCAGCTCGCCATGCGGGACAGTGCGCGCGACCAGGTTGCTGCGTTCGGCTTCCTCGGCTTCCATCATCCGGCCTGTGAGGCACATTTCCATCGCCTTCGCCTTGCCCACCGCGCGGGTCAGGCGCTGCGATCCGCCCATGCCGGGCGCAACGCCGAGCTTGATCTCGGGCTGGCCGAACTTGGCGTTTTCGCTGGCGATGATGAAGTCCGCCATCATGGCGAGCTCGCATCCGCCGCCTAGCGCGAAGCCATTCACTGCTGCGATCCAGGGTTTGCGCGTCTTCTTGACGATCTCGCTGGTCCAGGGGGAAAAGAAATCGTCGAGATAGAAATCGGCCGCCGGCTTGTCCGACATTTCCTTGATGTCCGCGCCCGCGGCGAACGCCTTGTCTCCCGATCCTGTGAGCACCGCGCAAAGCTGGCTCGTATTGGCCTGGTAAGCCGCAAAGGCGTCGATCAATTCGTCGAGCACCTTAGAATTGAGCGCGTTCAGAGCCTTGGGGCGGTTGAGAGTCATGAGAGTGACACCCTTGGTCCCCTGCGCGTCGGTTTCGACGGTGATGGTTTCGTACGTCATTTCATTCTCCGTCATCCCGGACCTGATCCGGGATCTTGAGCAAGAAGGGTTGGCGCCAGCGGCCAGAGATCCCGGCTTTCACCGGGATGACGATCTAACTCAAGGGCACCCACTCCTCCCCCTCGGGCAGAGGCGCGAAGATGCTGTCCAGCAAGTCCTGCGTGACCCCATCGGGCCGCGGCGGATCCCACTTGGGATCGCCGGTCTTGTCGACGATCACCGCGCGCACCCCTTCGGCGAAATCGGGCCGCGTCAGCACGCGGCTGGCGATGCGATATTCCATGCGCATGTTGTCGGCGAAGTCGGTCAGCTCGGCGCTCGTCGCCAGCTGGCGCAGCGCGACCTTGCAGGTCTGCGGGCTCTTGGTGCCGAGCGTGTCACGCTCCTTTTGCGCCCAGTCGGCCGCGCCGTTCTCGTCGTCGGCGATCTCCTTTTCGAGGCTGGCGAGAATGTCCTCGAAGCGGTCGGAGGCGAAATGTTTGGCGATGCGCAGTGCATTGGCCTCGATCCGCGCTTCGGGCGGCGTGCCGACCGGCTCGGAAAGAATGCCCGCGATCCGCCCCGGCCGCTCGGCGATGCGCGCCTTGATGTCGGGCAGCATCTCGCTCGGCACGTAATGTGTCGCCAGCCCCGTCCACAGCGCCTCCGCCCCGTCGAGCCGCGCGCCGGTCAACGCCAGAAACTGGCCCAGCCGTCCGCCGAGCCGCGACAGATACCAGCCGCCGCCGACATCGGGAAACAGGCCGATCCCGGTCTCGGGCATTGCGAAACGGGTGTTCTCCGTCGCTACGCGAAACTTGGCCGGCATGGAGATGCCGACACCGCCGCCCATCGTGACGCCGTCCATGAAGGCGACGATCGGCTTGGCGTAGGTGAAGAGCTGGTGGTTAAGCTGATATTCATCGTGAAAGAAGCGGCGCCCCGTCTCGCCGCCGTCGTTCAGCGCGCTGTCGCGCAGCATGGCGATATCGCCGCCCGCGCAAAAGCCGCGGGTGCCCTCGGCATGATCGATGATGATCGCCTCGACGCTGTCGTCGCCCGCCCATTCGGCGAGCGCCGCCGACATGGCGTGGCACATTTCGAGGGTGAGGGCGTGGAGCGCTTTGGGGCGGTTGAGGGTGATATGCCCGATCGGGCCATTGGTGCGGGTAAGGACGTCGGTGGTCATGAATTACTCTGTTTCGGTTCCTGTCTGCCATGCGGGGGAAAGAGCCGCCATGCAACCAGCCAAAAGGTTAGGGAAGCCGAAATGCAGGCCGCGCCAGCGACCACGATGTCGCGCACGATCCGCGGCTCGCCTGCCGCTACGGTAGTCCATCCGTAATCGCTGAGAAGCAAGATGAGCAGGATCGCGGTGGCCAAACCCGCGGCGGCGAATAGCCAGGCGGGCCCGCGGCGACGATGCTCGCTCCAGACAATCGCGGGAAGGGCGGCAGGAAGCGACAGGACCACGCCGACCAGCGCGCCGCCGAACAGAACCGGCAAGGGCGGGAGGTTCGCCCCCGCCGGCGCGCTTCCCGTCCGAACCCAGTCCGCAAGCAGCAGCACGATCATTCCCACGACCGCCGACGCGATATAGCCCAGCAGCAGGACGGCAAGCCGCGTCACTGGCGCAGGAGGTCCCGCCCCACGATCATGCGCATCACCTGGTTGGTGCCTTCGAGGATCGAGTGGACGCGCAGATCGCGCCAGAAGCGTTCGATGGGGTAGTCCTTGAGATAGCCGTAGCCGCCGAACAGCTGAAGCGCGTCGTTCACCACCTTCGAGCCGTTGTCGGTCGCCAGCCGCTTCGCCATTGCCGAGAAGCGCGATTTGTCCGGAGCGTTGTCCGTCACCTTGGCGGCGGCGAGATAGAGGAGGGCGCGCGCGGCTTCGAGATCGGTCGCCATGTCGGCGAGCATGAACTGCGTATTCTGGAAATCGGCCACGGCCTGGTCGAACTGCTTGCGGTCCTTGGTGTAGGCCACCGCCTCGTCGAGACAGCGCTGTGCCCCGCCGAGCGAGCAGGCGCCGATATTGAGCCGCCCGCCATCGAGCCCCATCATGGCGATGCGAAATCCTTCGCCCTCGGCCCCGACACGGTTGGCGGCGGGCACGCGCGCATCCTCGAAGATGACCTGCGCGGTCGGGCTGGCGTTCCAGCCAAGCTTCTTCTCGGGTGCACCGAAGCTGACGCCGGGCGTGTCCTTGTCGACGACGAGGCAGGTGATGCCCTTGGTCTTGTGCTCGCCGGTGCGCACCATCGTCACATAGACATCGTTGACGCCGCCGCCGGAAATGAACTGTTTGGTGCCGTTGAGGACGTAGGTGTCGTCCGAAAGCACTGCGCTCGTCTTGAGGCCAGCGGCGTCCGATCCGCTGCCCGGTTCGGTCAGGCAATAGCTCGCGATCCTGTCCATCGTGACGAGGTCGGGGAGATAGCGCTCCTTGATTTCCTCGCCGCCGAAGCGATCGATCATCCAGGCGGCCATGTTGTGGATCGAAATGAACGCGCTGGTGGTCGGGCAGCCATAGGCCATAGCCTCCATGATCAGCGCGGCTTCAAGCCGGCCAAGGCCGATCCCGCCTGATTCTTCCGAGACATAGATCGCGCCGAAGCCGAGCTCGGCGGTCTGCTTGATGACATCCTTCGGGAAGATCGATTTCGCGTCCCATTCGCCCGCCTCGGGCGTGATGTTGTCGGCGGTGAAACGCTGTGCCATCTCCTGGATCGCCAGCTGGTCTTCGGTCAGTTGAAATTGTCCCTGCATGGAGCGGGCGTTTAGCCGCTTGGCTGCCTTGAGGGAAGGGCAAGCGCGAGGGAGGAAAAGGCGAAATGACGGGTGGTCGATGGAGCGGCGCGGGCCTCGCGCCGACAGGGCGGTTCGAGCACGCGGTAGCGTCTACGTGAACGACGCTCGCCGCACCCTGTATTACATCTACAATGCCGATCGCGGGCTGCTGAATGCGGTCCGCGACAGCTTCCACAAGACCTTCGCGCCGGACAGTTACCCTTGCGCCCTGTGCGCGCTGGCCTTCGGATTTTTCACCATGAAACCCGGCTGGCGAAAATTGCGCGGGCAGATCGCCATCGAGCAGAAAGAGCTTCACCGCGACGATTATCGCAGGCCCTTCCACGATCTCGAAGAGCGATTGCCGGTCATCGTCCTGCGCGGCGAGGATGGGGCGACCGAGGTGCTGGTGCGCGCCGAAGAGATGGAAGCGGCGCGCAATCTCGAAGAACTGGTGGCAACGACACGCAAGGCGCTGGCCCGCGCGGGCGTGCCGATGCGCGAGGGCTAGCCGTCGCCGATCACGGCTTCGGCTTCGATCTCGACCTTCCAGTCCGCATCGCACAGCCAGGCGGCGCCGACCATCGTCGCGACGGGGCGCGCCTCGCCGAACCAGCGGGCGTGGACCGCGCCGACGGCGTCCTGATCCGCCGGGTCGGTGAGAAACATGCGGGTGCGGACGACGCCGCGCCGCTCGCCGCCCAGTTCGGCGATGGCGGCAGCAATCAGCGTGCAGCATCGTTCGGCCTGGGCCGCAGCGTCGCCCGAAACCGTCTTGCCATCGACACCGATCGGCCCGGTGCCGGCGACGAGGATGCGATCGCCGACCCGTATCGCGCGGCAGAAACCGAAGCGCTCCTCGTAGGGGGAGCTCGAAAAAGCGCGCTGGCGTTCGGCGTCTTTGCGTTCTTCGACCGGCGCGGTCATCCGCAGGTGATCGCGAGGATCACACCGTCGCCGTCATAGCGCACATTCACCCGGTCGGGCAGGTAGTCCATCGTCCAGGCGCTGCCCGGCGGGCCCCAACGCAGCTGCTGAGCTCCGCTCTCCGCGAGAATCCGCGCGCCGATGTTTTCCGATACACGCTGCCCTACATAGGCGCGCACGTCGTCGGCCTGGCATGCTTCGCCATCCTCGCCCGCTCCACGCTCTTTGAAAGGGCCGAAACCTTCGTCAAGACCGATCGCCGCACAGGCCGGCAGCGTCAGCAGCGCGGCGACGAGAGCGGCAATTCGGGAAGCAGCGTAGGTCATGAGGGGCACCTCTTGCTGGGATATGGGTCGACCCCGTCCGCGTCATTCTCGTCCAGAGTGATGAGCCGTTCGTCATCACCGCTGCCTTCAACCACGAAGCGCGTGCGCTGGTCCCAGCTTTCGCCTTCGCCCTCCATCGCCAGCTCGACGAGGATGCCCTCGCCTGCGCGCTCGACCGAGGTGACCCGGCCCATGGATTCGTAGAACATGATCTCGTCGCTGCCGATCTCCATGCGCAGATCGGAGAACGGGTTGCAATCGCCCGCCACGTCGTCCCACGCCCCGTGATAACGTGCGGGGATGCGGTCGTCGGCGATGGCCTTGGTCGCGGGCGCGGCTGCTTGCGAAGTGTCGGAGGCGGCGGGCGCGTCGGCTTCTGCGATGGCGGGGGCCGCTTGTGTTTCGTCCGCAGGTTCGCTACCGCAGGCGATCACGGTCAAGGCGGCAACGAGCGGGAGAGTGCTGCGAATGGGCATCGTCACCCCATCGTTGGTATGACGAAGGCGTTCGATCCGTCTCCGCCCCCATCGGGCCAGCGCTGCGTCACCTTCTTCTTCTTGGTCCAGAAGGCGAGGCCTTCGGTTCCGTACTGGTCGATATCGCCGAAGCCCGAGCGCTTCCAGCCGCCGAATGTGTGGTAGCTGACCGGCACCGGGATCGGCACGTTGATGCCGACCATGCCGACATTCACGCGGTTGGCGAATTCGCGCGCGGCGTGGCCGTTGCGGGTGAAGATCGCGACGCCGTTGCCATACTGGTGCTCGGACGGCAGGCGCACCGCGTCCTCGAAATCCTTCGCGCGCACGATCTGCAGGACGGGGCCGAAGATTTCCTCGTGGTAGCTCTTCATCTCGGGCGTGACATGATCGATCAGCGTCGGACCGATGAAGAATCCGTCCTCATGCCCCTGCAGCGTGAAGCCACGCCCGTCGACCACGATCTCGCCGCCTTCGTCTTCGGCGGTGGTGATCCATTCCTCGATCCGCGCCTTGTGCTCGGGCGTAACGACCGGGCCGTAATGCGCATCTGGATCGGTGCTGACCCCGACGCGCAGGGCATTTATCGCGGGGATCAGCTTTTCGCGCAGCCGCTCCGCCGTGTCCTCGCCCACCGGCACCACCACCGGCAGCGCCATGCAGCGCTCGCCCGCCGAGCCGAAGGCGGCACCCGAAAGATCGTTCACCACTTGGTCGAGATCGGCATCGGGCATGACGATGCCGTGATTCTTCGCCCCACCGAACGCCTGCACGCGCTTCCCGTTCTCCGCGCCTCGGCGATAGATGTAATGCGCGATGTCAGAGGAGCCGACGAAGCTTATCGCGGGGATGTCCGCATGGTCGAGGATCGCATCGACCATCTCCTTGTCGCCATGGACGACCTGGAGCAGGCCCTCGGGCGCGCCGGCCTCGACGAAGAGCTCGGCAAGGCGCACGGGCACGCTAGGATCGCGTTCGCTGGGTTTCAGAATGAAGGCGTTGCCGGCGGCGCAGGCCATGCCGAACATCCACATCGGGATCATCGCGGGGAAGTTGAACGGGGTGATCCCTGCACCGATACCGAGCGGCTGTCGCATCGAATAGACGTCGATCCCGGGCCCAGCCCCTTGGGTATATTCGCCCTTCAGCACCTGCGGAATGCCGCAGGCGAATTCGATCACTTCGAGCCCGCGCTGCACATCGCCCTTGGCATCTTCGATCACCTTGCCGTGTTCGCTAGAAAGCAACTCGGCGAGGCTTTGCATGTTGGCTTCGATCAACTCCTTGAAGCGGAACATGACCCGCGCGCGCTTCTGCGGATTGGTTGCCGCCCAGCCGGGCTGCACTTCCTTCGCGGCGGCGACGGCCGTGTCGAGGAGCGCGCGATCGCCGAGCGCGACTTCGGCCTGAACCTCGCCGGTCGAGGGGTTCCAGATATTGTGGGTGCGCGAGCGCGGGGGGTTCGGCGTCGCGAGGAAGTGATCGACCTGGCGCATGGGGGTCTCCTGAGCGCGGGAAAAGGGACTGCAGACCCAGCCATGACAAGGGCTCGCCGTACGCGCAAGGGGCGCCGGGGGTGCGGGGCAGGGTCGGCGGGGGTTTGGCCGAGGCGCGCTACTTCCCTCCGAAGTTCGCCGTGCGCTTCTGGAGGAAGGCGACCGCGCCTTCGCGGGCATCGTCGGACGAGCCGGCGATCCGCTGGCCCTCTGCCTCCATCTGCAAAACCGTGTTGAGATCGCTTTGCAGACCCTTGCGCAGATTGGCCTTCATCCCGCCGAGCGCGACTGTCGGTCCGCCCGCCAGCTTTTCGGCAAGCGCCGTCGCCTCGTCCATCAGCGCATCGTCTTCGACGCATTTGTAGATGAGGCCGATGCGCTCGGCCTCCTCGGCGTGAATGCGCTCGCCCAGCATCATCATCCGTGTCGCCTGAGCGAGGCCGACCAGCCGCGGCAGCATCCAGCTAGACCCACCGTCGGGCACCAGACCGATATTGACGAAGGCCTGCAGGAAATAGCCGCTCTTGCCCGCGATGACGAAATCGGCGGCCAGCGCGATCGAACAGCCGACACCCGCCGCCGGGCCGGTCACCGCGCTAACCACTGGGACCGGGCAGTTCCACAGCGCGGCGATCATCGGGTTGTAGCTTTGCTGAAGCGAGGAATAGGAGCGCGCCCCGCCGCTGAGCGAGGAGGAACCCCCCGCCGCCAGATCCGCGCCCGAGCAGAATGCCCGCCCGCTGCCGCTCAGCAGGACGGCGCGCGTATCGTCCAGATCGCGGATGGCTGCGAAGAGCTCTTCCGCCATTTGCGGCGGGCAGGCATTGAGCCTGTCGGGCCGGTTGAGCGTAATATGCGCCACCGCGCCCTTGCGCTCGAGCGTGATAGTTTCGAAATCGGCGTGGTCCGACATGATGGGCGTTCTCCCTCAAACTTTGCGAGGCGAGCAGGCTTTCGCCAATTCATGGCGGATTGCAACTGATCACTTGGAGAGTTCCGGGAAGGCCGCGACCGGAGTGAGTACAGCGCGTCAGGCCGCGAGGCGGGTCTGGCGCTGCTCCCCTTCGTGATCGGCGTTGTCGTCGGTGGTAAAACCGCTGACTGCGTCGCCCAGCGTCTCAGCTTCCTGCGACAGCGAGGTCGCCGCCGCGGTGCATTCCTCGGACATCGCCGCGTTCTGCTGTGTCGAGCGGTCGAGATCGCCGACCACGGTGTTGATCTGGGTCAGGCTTTCCGCCTGCGCCTGGGTCGCATCGGCGATGGTCTCGATCGACTGCGCCAATTCGTTCACGCCTTGCGTGATCGCGCTGAACGCCTCGCCGCTGCGTTTGACGAGATCGACGCCCGAACCCACCTGCTCGCTTGACGCGGTGATCAGCGACTTGACCTCCTCCGCCGCTTCCGAACAGCGCTGGGCGAGTGCGCGCACTTCGCTGGCGACGACCGCGAAACCCTTGCCGGTTTCGCCCGCGCGCGCGGCCTCGACCCCAGCGTTGAGCGCCAGCAGATTGGTCTGGAACGCAATCGATTCGATCACCGAGATGATATTGTTGATCTCCTCGGAGGACTTCTCGATCTGGTCCATCGCTGAAACCGCCTCGGCGACGATCTTGCTGCCGTCCTCGGCTTTGCGCGTCGCATCGCCGATCGTGTCGCGCGCCGTGCTTGTCGTACCGACGGTCTGCTGGATGCGCTCGGTCGCATCGGCGATCGCGGCGGCGGTTTCCTCTAAGCTGGCGGCCTGTTCCTCGGTCCGGCGCGCGAGATCGTCGGAGGCGGAGCGAATTTCGCCCGAGCCGGTACGCAGCGCATCGACCCCGTTGATGACCGCGCTCATCGAGCTGTTGAGTTCCGCGGTGGCCGAGTTGAAATCCGATTCGAGCCCACGAAATTCCTCGGGAACGCCGCTCAGACGCACCGTCAGGTCTCCGCGCGCGACTTGCGACAACACCTCGCCGACCATCCGGTTCATCGTCTCCGCCTTTTCCGCCGAGTCGACGAAATAGGTCGAAAGCGCGAGGTCGATGTCGAGCAGCGAGACCTTGACCAGCGTCACGACTTCTTTCGCTTTTGTGCGGCGCCAGGGCAAAGCGCGGGTCCAGCCGGGCGCGACCAGCTCGGTGATGATGTCTTCGAGCACCAGCGCATAGCCGCCGACATACCAGGCCGGTTCGAGCCCGATCCGTGCATGGACGGCGCCGATACGCTGGGCGCGCTTGTGGAACTCCTCGTCGACCCCGTCGCGAAAGACCGCCTGCCAATGTTCGGCCTGCAGCCGCTTTGCGCGGTCCATCTTGCCGCCATTGTCAAAAAAGGCGGCGAGCTTGGGGCGGCCGCCGACGACCTTGTAGAACCGCTGCAAGGCCGGGTTGATCGCGCGATCGAGCGCGCGGCTGACCGCCTTGAAGGCGGATTTGTCGTTCTGGTCGAGGCGATAATGGTCGATGCGTTCGCTCAATTGGGTGTTCGACATGCGGAGACTCTCTCTTCGTTTTCTTGATGGCGGATGAGTGGCGGTGGGGATCGTGGTTAGGGGTCCGCAACGAGCAGCGCGCTCAAACGTTCGCCGAGCTCGTCGAAACCGTTGCTTTGCGCGCAGAGCACCGGGTCGGGCGCTTCGATTGTCGCCGCGAGGCCGCCGAGCAGCTGCGCAATGCGGTCGAGCCCCTGAAGCTGATTGATATGCGCTTCGGCCACATGCGAATCGCAGCACAGCGACGCGCCCAGCCGTTCGACCTCGTGCGCCGTATCGCGCAGCATCGTGGCGAGCGCGGTGTCGATCCTGTCGCGCGGAGGGGTCATCGCGTTCACGCCGCCATCTCCAGCACGTCCGCGGTCATCAGCGTGCCGAGATCGAGGATCATCACCATCTTGTCCTCGATCGGCGCGACGCCGGTGAGGAAGGCGGTGACGTCGTTCTGCGAGATCATGTCGGGTTTCTGGACGGTTTCGGGATCGACCGAGACGATGTCGGAGACGTCGTGGACGATGAAGCCGCGCGACTGGTCCTCATGTTCGACGACGATGATCGGATTACGCGGCGTCGTCTCGGTCTCGCCCCAGCCCAGCCGCATCGACAGGTCGATGACGGGCAGCACCGCGCCGCGCAGATTGACGACGCCCGCGACATAATCGGGCACATGCGGCAACCGCGTGACCGGCGCCCAGGCGCGGATTTCGCGGATCGCCATGATGTCGAGCCCGAACAGCTGGCCCGACAGTCCGAAAGTGATGAGTTCCTGGCGCATAGCCTTAATCCTTGTCTTTGCGTGAGCGCGGGTGCCCGCCGCCTGCTGTCTCAGCGCCGATCAATGGGTTACCCGGCGGATGGCCGTGGTCAGCTTGTCGGCATCGAAGGGTTTGACGATCCAGCCGGTTGCCCCGGCGGCTCTCGCGCGGGCCTTCTTGCTGTCCGAGCTTTCGGTGGTCAGGACGAGGATCGGGCGGCCTTCGTGGACCCGCCCTTCGCGCAGGCGTTCGATCAGGCCAAAGCCGTCAAGGCGCGGCATGTTGATATCAGTGATCACCAGATCGACCTGGTTCTCGCGCAGCCATTCGAGCGCCTCGGCGCCGTCCTCGGCCTGTTCCACCTCGAAGCCGCGCGACTTCAGCGTCGCATGCAGCAGGGCCCGCATGCTTGCGCTGTCGTCCACGGTCAGGACGCGAATCTCTCGGTTTGTATTGCCAGACAAGTTCGTGCTCCGTTTCGCGCTAGAATAGCTCGACACCGCCAACCAAATCGCTTGGGCGGGCCTGGGGTTTTTGCGTAGGTGCGGCGGTCTCCGCGATCCGGCGGCAGCGCACCTGGCCCGTCGCCGGGCGGAAATCGACGCGCCGTGCATGGGTGCCTTCCAGATCCTCGAAGGCTTTTTCGATCCCCTCCTTGCGCAGGAATTCGCGCGCGAATCGGGCGTTGGCCGAGCCGATAGCTCCGAGATCGGGGTTGAGATTGCCGCCGCCGTAAAGCCGGGCGCGCAGGCGCTGTTTGAGCGCGCCCTGCGCCAGCATGTCGTTGATTAGCACTTCCATGAGATAGAGGCCGTAATCGCCATCGACGCGCGCACTGGCACTGCCGCCGGAAGGTTCGCCGAGAAGGAAGTGGTTCATCCCGCCGACCTTGGCGAGAGGATCGTAGAGGCAGGTCGCAACGCAGCTGCCGAGGATGGTGGTCATCTCGACAGCCGGATCGGCGCTTGCTTTTGCCTCGCCCTGAAGGATGGTGAGGCGCACGGGCGAAGAGGGCGGGGCGGCGTTCATGCGGGGGCCGCCTGGCGGGCGAACAGCCGCGCCCCGATCTGCGACAGCGGCAGCACCTCGCTGACCGCGCCACGCTGGATTGCGGCGCGAGGCATACCGAAAACGACGCTGCTCGCCTCGTCCTGCGCGAGAGTAAAGGCGCCGCGCTCGCGCATCTCGAGAAGGCCGCGCGCGCCATCTTCGCCCATGCCGGTGAGCAGCACGCCGCACGCCACGCCGCCAGCGACCTCGGCGACCGAGGAGAACAGCCGGTCGACGCTAGGGCGGTGTCCGCTGACCGGATCGCCATCGCGCAGAACGCAGCGCAGGCCGGTGCGGCCCGCCGATGCGAGCAGCAGGTGCTTGTCTCCGCCCGGCGCCACGTAGACATGGCCGGCGGCGAGCGGTTCGTCGCTTCGCGCAAGGGAAACTTTCGGCTTGGCGAGACCGTCGAGGGCGACGACGATCGAGGCGGAGAATGGCGCCTTGATGTGCTGGACGACGAGGGTCGGGGGGCAGTCTTCGGGGAAGTGGCCGAGCACATCCTGCAAGGCCTCGATGCCGCCGGTCGAGGAACCGATGGCGATGACGCGCGGACGCAGCGGAGGCTCGCGGCGCTGCGACATTCGTGCCCGCTGCGAACGCACCTGCGGACCCTGCCGCGCCGCTGCGCGAACCAGTCGGGCGAGCTCGGCCCGGTCCCAGCAGCCGTCGCTCGGCTTGGCATAGACCCCGGCGGCGCCGATCGCGAGCGCGCGGGTGGCGAGGTCGTCATGCGCCGCGGTGCGCGAGGTCACCATGATGACCGGCGTCGGGCGCAGCTCCATCACCTTTTCGAGAAAACTGAGCCCGTCCATCCCCGGCATTTCGATATCGAGGGTGACGACGTCGGGATCGAGTTCCTTTATCATACGGCGCGCCTCGATCGCGTCCTTGGCCGCGCCCACGATCCGGACGTCGCCCAGCGCCTCGAGCTCGCGGGTGAGGAGGCCGCGCGCGGTCGCGGAATCGTCGACGATCAGTGCGCGGATCATGGAGCCCGCCTGCGATAAATCGTCGGTCCTGCCTGTTCGAGCAGCGCGCTGCCATTGCCCGAAACGCGCTCGGAATGGCCGATGTAAAGATGGCCGCCGGAGGCGAGCTGACCGGCAAGGCGCTCGACCAGGCGCTCCTTCGTTTCCTGGTCGAAGTAGATCATCACATTGCGGCAGAAGATGATGTCGAAACGGCTCGAGAAGGGCCACTCGCCGAGCAGGTTGAGCCGGCGGAAGCGGACCATCCGGCGTGCTTCGGGACCGATCGCAATCCGGCCGTCCGCCTGCTTTTCGCACCAATTGGCGATCAGGCGTCCGTCGAGATCGCGCAGGGCATCGCCGGGATAGGTCGCAGCCTTGGCGCTTTCGAGCGCGCCGTCCGAAATGTCGCTGGCCAAGGCGACGATATTGAGCTTGCCGATCGCGCGTCCGGTCGACCGGTCGGGACCGAGCAGGGTGAGCAGCAGGGTCCAGATCTCCTCCCCGCTCGAACAGCCCGCCGACCACAGGCGGATCGTCGCGCCGCTCTGCGCGCGCTCGATCAGTCCGCCGCGCAGGGTCTCAGCGAAATGTTCGAAATGATGCGGCTCGCGGTTGAAATAGGTGTGGTTGGTAGTGAGCGCGTCGAGCACCTGGCGTTTCAACGCGTCGTCGCCGCGCGCCACGTCCAGGAACTCGGCGAAGCTCTTCTGACCGCCCGCCCGCATCAGCGGGACGATCCGCGAATAGGCAAGCATGCGCTTGCGTTCGCCCAGCACGATGCCGGTTTCGCTGTGGACCATGGCGGCGATCGCGGCGAAGTCCTTGCAGGAATAGACCTGCGGGCTGACGCCGGGAACCGCCGCCTCGCGCGCGGCGCCGGCGGGGGGATCGCCCGAGGGGGGACGGGTCAGCGAGAGCGTCATGCCGCCTCGGCCATCGCCGCCTTCTGCGCGGCGTTCTGCACGAGGTGATCGATATCGACGATCAGCGCGACCCGGCCATTGCCGAGGATGGTCGCGCCCGCGACGCCTTCGACGGCGCGATAATGATTGTCGAGGTTCTTGATGACGAATTGCCGCTGATCGGTGATCGCGTCGACCAGCAGCGCGGCGCGGCCCTGCCCTTCGCATTCGACCAGGACGAGCACACCCGAGCATGGATCGCGCTGATATTCGCGCGCATCGAGCATCTGTCCGAGCGAGACGACCGGAACGAATTGCCCGCGCACGTTGAGCATCCGCCCTTCCTGCCCGATGCCGCTCAATTCGCCCGGCTGCGGACGGGTGCTTTCGATGACGTGCGAGAGGGGAATGACCAGCGTCTGGTCGCCGACCTGCACGATCATGCCGTCGGCAATCGCCATCGTCAGCGGCAGCGCGAGAATGAAGCTCGTGCCGCTGCCCGGGGTCGATTCGATAGCGATCCGTCCGCCCAGATCCTTCACGTTCTGCTTGACGACGTCCATCCCGACGCCGCGGCCGGAAATGTTCGAGACCTCCGCCGCGGTCGAGAAACCAGGGGCGAAGACGAGCTCGTCGATCTCCTCGTCGGTGAGATTGGCGTCTTCGGAAATGAGCTTGTTGGCAACCGCCTTGGCAAAGACTTTTTCCCGGTCGATGCCGCCGCCATCGTCTCTGATCGTGATGAGCACGCGGCCCGCGGTCTGCTCGGCCTTGAGGACCAGGCGGCCTTCGGCGGGCTTACCGGCGGCCTCGCGCTTCTCGGGCGATTCTATTCCGTGATCGACAGCGTTGCGGATCAGGTGGGTGAGCGGTTCGCTCAACCGCTCGATCACCGTCTTGTCGAGCTCGGTGGTTTCGCCGATGACTTCGAGTTCGACCTTCTTGCCGGTCGTCCCGGCCAGCTCGCGCAGCAGGCGCGGAACGCGTCCGAAAACCGATCCGATCGGCTGCGCGCGAAACGCCATGGCGCGTTCCTGAATGTCGCGCACCAGCGTATCGAGCATGGTCAGTTCTTCGACATGGGGGAAGTTTTCGTCCGCTAGTCGCTGGCTGAGCATCGATTGCGCGATGACGAGCTCGCCCACACCGTTGATGAGCTTGTCGAGCTTGGCAAGATCGACGCGCACCGATTGCGAGACCTGGACTTGGCGCGGGGCAGGGGACTTGGCCGCGTCGCCGTCGGGTTTCGCTTCCTTGGCCTTGTCGTCCGCGGCGGCGTCCTCTTCGGGCCGATCGGACTTGGGCGTTGGCTCCGGAGCGCCGGGAGTCGACTCGACCCGCGCCGGCGGGATGTCGGCGTTCTCGCCCACGGCAATGTCGCAATCATCATCGACGAATTCGAAGATCTCGCGGACCGCTTCCTCCGCGACCCCATCGGGCATGCGGAAGGTCCAGGCGAAATAGCCCGCATCGGGCTCGAGCGTGCCGAGTTCCGGGATATCATCGGTGTGGCATGCCGTGCATTCGCCGCCGAGCAGGCTCAACTCGCGCAGCAAGAGAAGCGGCTCGCCGCCATTGTCCATCGCGCCGGCATGGGGCCGGATATGGACGATAAGGCCTGTATCCGAACTCTCCGGCTCGGGCGTTTGATCGGCGGACGACGCATCGCCGCCTCCATCGAGCTCGGCAAGCAGCGCGTCGAGATCGTCATCGCCGCCGCCATTGCTCCCGCCGCCGGCAGGATCGCCGGACGCATCGTCCTTGTCGCCCCCGCCTCGCGCCGCTTCGAGTTGTTCAAGCATCGCGGCATCGTCCGGCTGGTCGCGGCGGCCCTGCGCGTGATCGATATGATCGCGCAGGATGTCGAGCGCGCCGAGCATCAGTTCGACCAGTTCTCCGCTCAGCTCGATCTTGCCTTCGCGCACGTCGCCCAGAAGGTTCTCGAAGACATGGGTGAAGCCCTGCGTCGGGATATAGCCGAAGGCCCCGGCGCCGCCCTTGACCGAATGGACCGCGCGAAAGATCGCGTTGATCGTCTCACCGTCATGCGTGCCTTGCTGACAGGCGAGCAGCCCGTCTTCGGCAGCGATCAGCGCCTCTTCGCTTTCGGCAAAGAAAATCTTGCGGATATCGTCGTCGTTCACGCGGCATCCTCCTCGATCAGGGGTTCGCAAAGTCCGGCGAGACGCACGGTCTTGATGAAGGCGTCGCTGGGTTGCCGGACGATGATGCCCGCCCCGGTTCGCGCGGCGCTGAGCAGCACCTGGAGCATGGCCTGACCGATGGCTTCGACCGCGCTCGCGTCGATGGCGAGCGGATCGTCCTGGCCCTCGACCCCGATGGCCTTGTTAAGTGTTTCGTGCATTTCGCGCGCGGCGGCGCGGTCACAGGTGGCGGGTAGAGTGGTCATGGCTTAGAACTCGCTCCAGTCCTGGTCGTCGATGGCGGCCGGTTGTTCCTTGAGCGCGAGATTGCCACGCGTGGGCGGGGGCGCCGAAGCCCGCTCGCGCCTGACGGGAGCGGGTTTGCGTTGCGGCGCGGGCCGCTTCTCGACCTGGCGCCGCGCTGCGCTAGGCGCGGCTTCTCTCGCCGAAATGCTGAATTGCGACACGAGCTTGCGAAGCTGACCGGCTTCTTCCGACAAGCTTCGCGCCGCCGCGGTCGATTGTTCGACCATCGCCGCGTTCTGCTGCGTCATCGTATCCATCGAACCGACGCTCTCGTTGATCTGCTCGATATTGCTCGCCTGCGAGGTCGTCATCTCGGCGATATTGTCGACTTCCTGCGTAACCGTGCCGATACGGGCGACGATCTTTTCGAGCAGCGCGCCGGTTTCGCCGACGAGATCGACTCCGTCGCCGACATGCTGGGTCGAGGTCGCGATCAATTGCTTGATGTCGCTCGCCGCCTCGGCGCTGCGCTGAGCCAGCGCACGCACCTCGTTCGCGACTACGGCGAAACCTTTGCCCGCCTCGCCCGCGCGCGCGGCTTCGACCCCGGCGTTGAGGGCGAGCAGATTGGTCTGGAAGGCGATGCCGTCGATCACGTCGATGATCTGCGTGATCTCCTGCGCCGACTTCTCGATCGAGGCCATTGCATCGGTCGCCCTTGCAACCACCTCGCCGCCCTCGCTCGCCTGGCGATGGGTGTCGCTCATCGCACCGCGCGCATTCTCGGCCTTCTGCGCGGTCTGCTTCACGAGATCGGTGACCTCATTCATGGCGGAGGCGGTCTCGGCGAGGCTCTCAACCTGTTTCTGGTTGCGCTCGGCAAGGTCTTCGGACGAGGCGCGGATTTCGCTCGAACCACGGTCGACATGTTCGGCGGTCGAATGAACTTTGCCGATCGTCGCGGCGAGGCGCGAGGCGGCGGAATTGAAAGCGTCGCGCAGCCGGGCCTGTTCGCCGTCCATGCTGTCGTCGATGCGATAGGTGAGATCGCCCTCGGCAAGCTTGCCCAGCGCTTCGGACAGGCCGTCGATCACGTGCTGCACGCGCTTGTCGGCCTCGGTCTTTTCGTTGCGCAGCGATTCCCGCAGGACGTCTAGTGAGCGAGCCATCGACCCGATCTCGTCGTCGCCATGCATGCTGCGCTCGCCTGCATCGAGATCGCCGGCGGACATCCGCTCCATCCGCTGCGTGACATGGGCAAGCGGTGCGAGCACCCTGCGACGCAGCGCGCTCAGCCCGGCGATGACGGCGCCGATAACGAGCAGCGCGCACACGATCGGCAGCGCCGTAACCAGCCAGGACGCCCGATCGATCGCGAAGCCGCCGAAAAGGCCGAGCACGGCGATCAGGGCAATCAAGGCGGCGCCGCCGATTGTGAACAGGCGTTCGATGGTCATGTCGGTGCTCCGGAGGGCTTGGTGCGTTGCGCCTTCTGCCAAGGCGGTCCCCATCCCTAGGAGCGCGTCTTTAAGTCCGCCTTCGAGGGCACCTATGCGCAAACCCTAAGCCGCACCGAAAGACCGCATTCGCAACCGAGGGGCTAGGGCGGATCGACGAGGCGCAAAATCGCAAGCGAACGACGCTCGCGATCGCCGCCGCTCGACAGGCGGGCGCGCGACCAGAAAGGATCAGTGAATGCCCGATGTGAAAGTGATGGTGGTCGACGATTCGGCGGCGATGCGCGCGCTGTTCTGCGACATTCTCGAAAATGCGAAAGGCATCGATGTCTGCGCCACCGCGGCCAATGCCGACGAAGCGCGCGAAAAGCTGGAAAGCGCCAAGCCCGACGTCCTGACGCTCGATGTCGAAATGCCGGGGACGAGCGGGATGGAACTGCTCGAGGAGATCATGGCCGAGCGGCCGATGCCGGTCGTCATGCTTTCCAGCATCACCCAGGAAGGTACCGGCACCGCCCAGCGCGCGCTCGACCTTGGCGCCGCGCACTGCTTTCCCAAACCGCTCAATACCTCGCAGGACGTCTTCAGCGAGACGGTGGCCAAACTCGGGGATATCGTGCGCAAGGCGGCGGCGGGCGAATTGCCGGCCAAGGGCGCGGACAACGATGACGGCGGCGATGGCGGTGGAGCGGGCGGCGGCGGGGTCGTTGCGCTCGCTTGCGGCGAGGCGGGTCTCGACTACGCCAAGCACATGGTCGCCGGGCTCACCTCCGAATGCCCGCCCACAGTGCTCCTGATCGATGCGGATGCGGACGCGGTCGAAGCCTGCTTTGCGTCCGCTAAGGGCGCGGTGGCATGCGAAATCGTCGAGGGGTCGGACGGGGTCGCACTCAAACCGGGCCGGGTGGTGCTGGTCCACCGCAAGTCGCATCATGCAACGATCGAGGGCGGCGAGGTGCCGCGGCTGAAGGAGGTCGAGCGCGACCCGGTGAACGGCGCGCGGCCCTCGGCCGATCTCCTGTTCGGATCGCTCGCCAAGGCGGGCGGTGCGGGCGTTGCCGGCTTGTTCGTCGGCACCGGCAGCGACGGCGCGCGCGGACTGAAGATGCTGGGCGATGCGGGCGCGCGCATCTTCGTCCAGCAGCCTGCCGACTTCGAACCCTCCGACCGGCTCGACGCAGTCAAGACGCAAGAGGTCGACGCGGAGGTGATCGACAAGGGCGCCATCCTCGAATGGATCGACGGACGCGCTGCGGTCGCGGCTTGATCGCAGGCCCGAATGGGATTGACTGCGTCTGCGAAGATCGACACATGTCGTGCCTCGCAGCGGGCTCCGGGCACGCGCGGGTGTAGCTCAATGGTAGAGCAGAAGCTTCCCAAGCTTAAGACGAGGGTTCGATTCCCTTCACCCGCTCCAAACCTGCTGGAAGCCGGTTTGGGCTCTTTGCCTTTCGCTCGCCCATCCGGGCGAGCGTCCTCGGGGCGGCTCCTCCCCCCGGAACAAGTCCGGTGTCCAGGCCAGTAGTTTATCCTGAGCGGCTGGCTTGCCAGCCAGCCGAAAGGGACGCGCGGTCGCGCTTGCGGACCCCGCGGGTCCGATCTGCGCGGTTCGATTGCTCGAATATGCTGCGACGGCGCCGCAGGCGACGAAAGGGCGACCGCCCGCCCGCAGCGGGTGCAGCTTGCTGCACGCTGAGCGAGGACGCACCGACGAATGACGGTGCGCGAACAAGAAACTGAGCGTCAGCGAGGAGGCATGCGGATCGCGCCGTCGAGGCGGAACTGGTGGCCGTTGATGTAGGAATTGCGCGCGATCTCGAGGATCAGCGAGGCGAATTCTTCCGGTTCGCCCAGCCGCTTGGGGAAGGGGACCGACGCGTTCAGCTGGTCCCACATCTGCGGATTGCGATCCTTCATGCCGAGCATCAGCGGCGTCGCGAAGATACCCGGCATCACCGAATTGACCCTGACCCCCACATCCATCAGGTCGCGCGCCATCGGCAGGACGAGACCGTTCACCCCGGCCTTGCACGAGCCGTAGATCACCTGACCGATCTGGCCGTCCTGCGCCGCCACGCTGGCGGTCAGCATGATCGCGCCGCGCTCGCCGTCCTCGTTCAAGGGCTCGCTGTTCGCCATGCCGAGCGCCGAGATGCTCGCGGTCCGGTAGCTGGCGACGAGAATGCCTTCGGCGCCGAAGGCATAATCTTCGGTCGGCAGCCGCGTGTAGCCACCTTTTTCCTTGTCCCAGCCCAGCGTCTTGCCGCGTTTCGAGGTCATCGCGCAATGGACCGTTACGCGCTCCTGACCATGCGCGGCGCGCGCCGCTTCGAAGCCGGCTTCCACGCTCGCTTCGTCGGTGATGTCGACCCGGTGGAAACTGCCGCCGATCGCCCCGGCATGTTCTTCGCCAGCCTCCTCGTTGATGTCGAAGATCGCGACCTTGAGTCCCGCCTGCGCCAACGCCGCCGCGCTCGCTCTGCCGAGCCCCGAAGCGCCCCCCGTGACGACGGCGGCCATGCCTTTTGTCAGCTTCATCCGTTTCTTCCCTTCTCGTTTCGCCTTCACGCTGTCTAGGCGGCTTTCACGCGGCGGGCCAGCGCGCCGCCGCCCACACACGCTGGTCAGAAGCGGCAGACGTGGTAGAGCGCGCAGCCACGAAATGGCCGCCTTCCTCCTCGCCCTGATCCTGACCTTCGCCATCGCGCTCGGCGGGCGCGAACAGCGGATCGTCGCAGGGTTCGCCGACAGTCTCGCGCGCACCGGTCCGCTGCTGGTCACGGCGTGCGTCGCCGCGCTGCTGACGACTTGCGCGATGGCCTATTTCGGGGCGCAGATCGCGGCGTTGCTGCCCCGGCGCGCTGCGGAAATGCTGGTCGCCTTCGCGCTTGCCATCGCCGCGGCGGAGCTTGCCTGGAAGGTGAAGTTGAAGCCTATGCGCGAGCCGACCCGCTCCTATATCGCGATCAGCATTGTGCTCGCCGCGCGCCAGCTGGGCGACGGCGCGCGCTTCGTCGTTTTCGCACTGGCCGCCTGGGCGCTTTTTCCGGCCACCGCGATGATCGGTGGGGCACTGGGCGCGATGGCGGCCAGCACGCTCGGCTGGACGCTGGGACTTGCGCGGCTCGAAAAGCTGCCCTTGCGCGCCATCCGGCTGACGATGGCGACAGGATTGCTGGTTGCTGCCGTGGTGATCGGTCTGAACGCGCGGGATGCAAGCCTTTGATCGGCCAGGGCGATCACAGCGCGCGGGACTTTCGCGAAACAAATTGGCGGCGGCATCGTTATATTGGTGAAACAAACGGAAAGTGAAACTTTGCGAATAAGTCGCAAAATCAGGAAGGAAAAATCATGGCCGACAGCAAGGACAATTCGAAAAACGCGCTCATCACCGAGCTCAATGGGCTGCTCGCCGATCACTTCGCACTCTACACCAAGTCGAAGAACTTTCACTGGCACATCAAGGGGCCGCGTTTCCGCGACCTTCATCTGCTCTTCGACGAACAGGCGATCGAGATCCGCGACCAGATCGACGATATCGGTGAGCGGGTGCGCAAGATCGGCGGCGACACGCTGACCTCGATCGGATCGATCACCAAGCACACTAATATCAAGGATCAGGACAGCGCCTCGCTCGATCCCGACGCGATGGTCAAGGAACTGCGCGACGACAACCGCAAGATGGTGAAGCGCCTCAAGGGCATGAAGCCGCTGGCCGAAGATGCCGGCGACAACGCGACCGACGGGCTGATCGACGACTGGACCGACATGGCTGAAGAGCGCGTCTGGTTCCTGAGCTCGATCCTCGGCGAGGAACCCACCGCCGCGTAAACCGACACGACACGTTACAGAAGGGCCGTTCCCGCTAGCCGGGAGCGGCCCTTTTGCTATGGGTGTCAGCGTGAGCGACGTGACCATCATCGAGAATACCGATGCCGTGACCATCGCGGATTGGATCGCCGCGCGCCTTGCAGTTGCGCTTGCGAAACCGGGTCAGGTCGCGATCAGCGTGCCCGGCGGTTCGACACCGTTCCCCATCTTCGAGGCGCTTGTTCGCCACGAGCTTGCATGGGACCGGATCGCGGTGTGGCCCGGCGACGATCGGATCGTGCCCGAAGATCATCCCGCGTCCAACACCGGCAAGATCCGCGCGATTTTCGAGCCCGTCGGCGCTCGTGTAACAGCCCTCGAAGAGAACGCTGAGCCGCCCCGCTTCGCGCTGGTCTGGCTCGGCATGGGCACGGACGGACATATCGCCTCGCTATTCCGCAATACCGACCCGCGCATCGACGATCCCCGCAAGATACGCCGCCTCACCCCCGATCCGCTGCCGCCCGAAGCGCCGTTCGACCGGGTGACGCTGACCATGCCCGCCCTGCTCGACAGCGAGGCGCTGATGTTCGTCATCGGCGGCGCGGAAAAACGCGCCGTCTTCGAGGCGGCGCGCGCGGGCGAGAACGATCTGCCGGTCGCGCGCCTGCTTGCCGCCGCTTCGCAGCCGGTCACATGCTTCGCCTGATCGAGGCTCTGGCCGAGCGGATCCTCCCGGCCCCGATCCACCGCGCGCTGATGCCGCTCGCGCACCGCATCCGCCATCGCTGGCGGCGCTTTTCAGGACAACCGATCGCAGGCGTCAGCGTGCTGCTCACCAACGATGCGGGCGAGGTGCTGCTGCTGCGCCATTCTTATGGCCCTAATGTGTGGGGCCTGCCGGGCGGGGGCCTGAAGCGCGCAGAAAGTCCCGAGGATTGCGCCCGCCGCGAAGTGCGCGAAGAGCTCGGCATCGTGCTTTGCGAGGTGAAAGCGATCGGAACGCTTGAAGAAGAGCTTTCCGGCGCGCCGCACACCGCACATCTGATCGCGGCAACCACCCGAGAGACGCCGCGGCCCGACGGGCGCGAGGTAGTGGAGGCGCGGTTCTTCGCGCCCGGCGCGCTGCCCTATGCCTTGGGAGATGTGACGCAGCGGCGGATCGAGGCGTGGCGGACGCGGGCGTAACGCTCCCCTCCCCGTAGGGAGGGGCTGGCGGTGGGGGCTCCGCGTCGTAGACTGTCGCAGTGCACCCATCCCTCGACCATTTCCCTCAAGGGAAGGGAAGTCACAGCAGAGATAGCTGCGCCTCGTCGCGTTTGCGCTCGGTAGCATCGCCGCGGTCTAAGTTCGACAGGGTCAGCCCCATCAGCCGGATCGGCATCGGCAGCGGCATTGCCTCTTCCAGCAGGATGCGCGCGAGGCGGGCAAACTCTTCCTTGTCCTCGACCCAGTGCGCGACCGACTTCGCGCGGGTGTTGATCTGGAAATCGGTGTATTTCAGCTTGAGCGTCACCGTCCGCCCGCGCACCGGCGGCTGGTCTTCGCTGCGCTTCGCGGCGGCGTTTTCCACGCGCGTCCACACGATATCCACGATGTTTTCCAGCGTCGCGCGCAGCTGAGATCCGCTCGATATATCCTCGCTGAAGGTGCGCTCTCCACCGATCGACTTGCGGATGCGGCTGGTGCGCACGGGCCTTAGATCGATGCCGCGCGCGGCGCGATAGAGATAGTCGGCGAAGGAGCCGAAATTCGCGCGGAGGAATACCATGTCCTTTGCCGCCAGATCGGCGCCTGTCTCGATCCCCAGCCGCTTCATCTTGGCTTCCGCTTTGGGTCCGACCCCGTGGAACCGCCGGATCGGCAGCGACTGGACGAATGCCGCGCCTTCGCCCGGGCGGATGACGCATAGCCCGTCGGGCTTGTTCTGATCGCTCGCGAGCTTGGCCAGGAACTTGTTGTAGGAGACGCCCGCGCTCGCGGTCAGCTGTGTCTTGGCCTTGATCTCCTGCCGGATCATCTGCGCGATCCGCGTTGCCGAACCAACGCCCAGCCGATCCTCGGTAACGTCGAGATAGGCTTCGTCGAGGCTGAGCGGTTCGACATGGGGCGTATGGTGGTGAAACACGGCGCGGATCTGCTCGCTCGCCTCGCGATAGGCCTCGAAGCGGCTTTTCACGAAGACGAGATCGGGGCACAGCCGCCGCGCCGTCACGCTCGGCATGGCGCTCTTCACTCCGAACCGACGCGCCTCGTAGCTGGCGGCGGCGACCACACCGCGCCCGCTCGACCCGCCGACCGCGACGGGCCGCCCGCGCAGGTTCGGATCGTCGCGCTGTTCGACGCTGGCGAAGAAGGCGTCCATGTCGACGTGGATAATCTTGCGAAGCCCCGCGCCCTCGGTCGCGTTGTCGGGGTCGTTCGGTCCCGGAAGGGGGGCAGGCTCGGCCATCGTCACGCCCGACAATAGGAATTTGCGTACCCCAAAGAAAGGATGCGGCCTATGCATGTCCGGCCTCGGTGGAACATTCGGCCCGCCCGCCCATTTTGTGCAGATGCGAAATGAAGTGTGGTCAACCGGCGAGCCGCAAGGCAAGGGAGCGCCCATGCGCGCGTCCGGTGCCTCTCCTGCGACCATGCCCGAAGCCGCCCGCAATCTGGGCGAGCGCGAGCTTATCTGGATGATGGCGCTCCTCATGGCGCTGCAAGCCTTCGGCATCGACGCGATCCTGCCCGCTCTTGACGAGGTCGCCGCTGCGCTCGCCATCGAAGGGAACGACCGGCAGTTCATCGTCGGCGTCTACCTGCTCACCGCGGGGCTGGGCGCGCTCGTTCCCGGCGCGCTGGCCGACCGTTTCGGCAGGCGGCCGGTCCTGCTGGCCTCGATCGGGGTCTATATCGCGCTTTCCATCGCCAGCGCGCTCGCCACCACTTTCGAGGGGTTGATCGCCATCCGCGCGGCGCAGGGCTTTTTCGGTGCAGGCATCGTCGCATTGCCCCCGGCGATCATCCGCGACCGGGTGGGCGGGGACAAGATGGCGCGGATGATGAGTTTGATCTTCGTCATCTTCCTGATGGTCCCGGCGATCGCGCCGAGCATTGGCGAGCTCATACTGCTGGTCGCCGACTGGCGCGCGATCTTTCTCGCCATGGCGGTGCAGGGCGTCATCATCGGCACCTGGGTCTATTTCCGCCTGCCCGAGAGCCTCACCGAAGAGAACCGGCAGGAAATTCGCCCGCGCGTGATCGCGGGCAATATGGCGCGCGCACTGAGCCTGCCGAGCATCATCGGCTATGTCTTCGGCGGCGCGATCGTGTTCGGCGCGCTGTTCGGCTTCATCAATTCCTCGCAGCAGCTGATCAGCGAGAGTTTCGGCGCGCCCGACCTGTTTCCCATCGTCTTTGGTATCTGCGCCGGGTCCATGGCGCTCGCCAGCTGGTCCAATTCGCGCATCGTCGAACGCTTCGGCGCGCGGCGGGTGAGCCACACCGCGCTTTTCGCCTTCATCGCGGTCGCCTCGGTCCAGGTCTGGTTCGCGTTCCAACCCGAGGAGACCTTGTGGCAATTCGTGCCGCTCATGGCGGTGAACATGATGCTGCTCGGCTTCATCGGCAGCAATTTCGGTTCGATCGCGATGAATCCCTTCTTCGCCATCGCCGGCGCGGCGAGTTCGGTGCAGTCGGCGGTGCGGATTTCGCTCGCGGCGGTGTTGGGCGCTGCGATCGGCTACGCCTATGACGGCACGCCGCGCCCGCTCGCGCTGTCCTTGCTGGCCTCGGGCCTCGTCTGCCTCGGCCTCGTCCTGTTCAGCGAGAGGGGTCGCCTGTTCGGCCCACCCGAAGCGGAGATGGGGCTGGGGGTGGAAAGCAACTGATGCTTCCCCAGAGGGAAGGATCACTCGGCGCCCAACCGTCGCCATGCCAGCCCCGCAAACTCGCACAGCAAGGGCCGGGTGTCGCGCGGATCGATGATGTCCTCGACATTGAAGCGCTCGGCGCTGCGGAAGGGCGAGGTGACCTTGCCGAGCCGCTCCTTGATCGCCTCAAGTTCCTCCTGCGGGTCGTCCGCCGCCTCGAGCTCGGCCTTGTAGGCCACTTCGAGCCCGCCGGCGATCGGCAGGCTGCCCCAATCACCGCTCGGCCAGCAATAGCGATATTGAAACGCCTCGGCATTGCTCATGGCGCTGCCCGCAATGCCATAGGCGCGTCTCAGCACCACGCTCGCAAGTGGAACGGTCGCGCGGTAGATCGCATTCATCGCGTCGACGCCGTATCGGATCGTGCCCGCCATCTCCGCCTCGCGCCCGATCATGAAGCCAGGATTGTCGACCAGATGGACTACGGGCAAGCGAAACTGGTCGGCGAGCTTCACGAAACGCTCGACCTTCTCAGCTGTCTTCGCCTCCCACGATCCGCCGAGATAGGACGGATCGCTCGCCACCACCGCGACCGGCCAGCCATCGAGCCGCGCAAGAGCCGTGATCGCAGCGCGGCCCCAGCCTGCGCCGATCTCGAATACGGTGCCCCTGTCGACAATCATTTCGAGCGCGCGGCGCATCGAATAGACCGCCTTGGGATCGCGCGGGACCAAGCTGAGCAGCGCGTCCTCGCGCCGGCCCGCCGGATCGTCGCAGGCGGTGCGCCGCGCGTGCTGACCGACATGTTCGGGCATAAAGGATAGAAAATAGCGCGCGCGGGCGAAGGCTTCGGCTTCGCTGTCGCAGCAATCGTCGACCACGCCGTTCCGGGTATGGATGTCCGCGCCGCCGAGCTCTTCCTTGGCCTGCGCGCGATCGCTCGCCTGCGCATAGCCCGCGCCCATCGCATCGACCACGGCGGGTCCGGCGGCGAAGATCTGGCTGAGCCCGCGCACCATGATCGAATAATGGCTGGCGACCGTGCGCGCCGCGCCAAGCCCGGCGGTCGGTCCGAGCGCGAGGGCGACCACCGGCACCGTGTCGAGATTGGCGACGACATCGCCCCAGCCGGGCACCGCGGGGATGTAGGTCGCGCCGATCTGTTCCAGCGTCTTGACGCTGCCGCCGCCGCCGGTCCCGTCGATCATGCGAATGATCGGCAGCCGGTATTCATGCGCCATGCGCTCGGCCTGCACCATCTTGCGCGCGATCCCCGCATCCGCCGCGCCGCCGCGAATGGTGAAATCGTCCGCCGTGGCGACGACTGGACGGCCGTTGATCGTGGCCTTGCCGAACAGGAATGGGGCGGGGGTAACGCCGGTCAGATCGCCATTATCGTCGTAATGCCCCTTGCCGGCGATCTTGCCGATTTCGCGGAAAGAACCGGGATCGCAGATCGCGTCGAGCCGCGCGCGGGCGTCCATCTTGCCGCGCGAATGCTGACGCGCGACCTTGTCCGGCCCGCCCATTTCCTCGGCGAGCGCTTCGCGGCGGCGCAGTTCCTCGAGTTCCTTTTGCCAGGTCATGCTTACCGGTCTCGGCTTCGCTCGACCTTATCCCTCGACTTCGCTCGGGACGAACGGGTGGTAGCCGTAAACCCGAAATCCGTTCGCCCTGAGCCTGTCGAAGGGCCGGTTCGAGCGGAGCCGAGAACCTGGATCACTCCGCAGGCTCCACCATGCACAGCACCGCCTCCACCTGCACCTGCGCGCCTGTCGCCGCGGAAAGCTCGGTCACGGTCCCGTCGAAGGGCGCGGTGAGCGCGTGCTCCATCTTCATCGCCTCGAGCACCATCAGCCGTTGGCCTACCGTGACCGCGTCGCCCTCGGCCACGTCTACCGCGATGACCTTGCCCGGCATCGGAGCGAGGATGGCGCCATCGGCGGCGGAGGCGACTCCGCCATCATAGCGTGGCAGGCCGATGACGAAACTTTGGCCCTTCTTTGTTACGAGAGCACCGGTCGGCGACGCACCGGAAGAATAGGTGCGGCCGCTAAAATCAGGCACGTTCGCGACCTCTATGTTGCGACCGTCCGCCTGAACTAGGAGACTTCGCTTAGGGGCTGAATTAATACGAAAACCCTCAAGCAGTTCGTTATCGCGGCTATGCAACCCGTCGTTGCTAAAGGCTTCGATCAGGTGGCGTGCGCCCTGGCCCAGAACCTCGGCATCGGGCTCGCCATCGGGGATCAGGGCGTTGCCTTGTTCGGCAATAAAGCCGGTCGTGAACTCGCCTGACCTGAAAACATCCGACGTTGCCGAGAGATACAGGAAACCTGCGTTGGATTTGACGGGCCAGACAGCCGTTCCCTCCAAAGCCTCAAGCAATGAGGTGATCGCATTCTCTCGAGTGTCTTCGTGCACGATGATCTTGGCAATCATCGGGTCGTAGAAAGGCGATATGACGGAATTTTCTTCGACACCCGAATCCACCCGATACTCATCGTCCGGTAAACAATATCTGTCGAGCCGTCCCGTGCTAGGCAAAAAACCCTTCGCCGGGTCCTCCGCATAAAGCCGCGCCTCGATGGCATGGCCGTTGATCGAAAGCTCTTCCTGCTTCAGCGGGATCGGCTCGCCGCTGGCCACGCGAAGTTGCCACCCCACCAAATCGACCCCGGTGATTTCCTCCGTCACCGGGTGCTCGACCTGAAGCCGGGTGTTCATTTCCATGAAGAAGATGCGGTCGGCGCGCAGGCCTTCGCTGGCGTCGGCGATGAATTCGATCGTGCCCGCGCCCTCGTAATCGACCTCCTTGGCGGCGCGCACGGCGGCGGCGCAGATTTCTTCGCGGGTGGCCTCGTCCATGCCGGGGGCGGGGGCTTCCTCGATCACCTTCTGGTGGCGGCGTTGCAGCGAGCAGTCGCGTTCGAACAAATGGACGACATTGCCATGGCTGTCGCCGAAAACCTGCACCTCGATATGGCGGGGCGAGGTGATCCACTTCTCCAGCAGCACTTCGTCGTTGGAAAAGCTGGCCTTGGCCTCGCGCCGACAGCTTTCGAGCGCAGCTTCGAAGTCCGCTGCAGCATCGACCTTGCGCATCCCCTTGCCGCCGCCGCCGGCGACCGCCTTGATCAGCACGGGATAGCCGATGGCGTCTGCTTCCTTCTTCAGGCGCTCGACCGACTGGTTGTCGCCCTCGTATCCGGGAGTGACCGGCACGCCCGCCTCGCGCATAAGCTTCTTGGCGGCGTCCTTCAGACCCATCGCTTCGATGCTGGAAGGCTTGGGCCCGACCCAGATCAGCCCGGCATCGATCACCGCCTGCGCGAAGCCAGCATTCTCCGACAGGAAGCCGTAACCCGGATGAATCGCCTCCGCGCCGGTTTCCTTGGCAGCGGCGATGATCTTCTCGCCCACGAGATAGCTTTCGGCCGCGGGGGAGGGACCGATATGCATCGCCTCGTCGGCCAAGCGCACATGCAGCGCCTTGGCATCGGCATCGGAATACACCGCCACGGTGGCGATACCCATGGCGTGCGCGGTGCGGATGATGCGGCAGGCGATCTCGCCCCGGTTGGCGATGAGGAGTTTGGCGATCATGGGAGCGGGTTAGCTTGCGCGTTTTCGCGTGTCGAGCGAGGGATTGGTTTCTCGCAGAGACGCAGAGGGAGGCGCATTTCAGCAGCCACCCGCCGCGAAGCGGCCCTTCAAACGATTTCACGCGGAGGCGCGGAGAGGGTGTGCTCGGTATCGGCCCTTTTGTTCCCTCTTTGCGCCTTTGTGCCTTCGTGTGATGAATGTTGCGGCCTCGCCGCGAGGACTACCTCCGCCGTATCGCCGAACCCTCCTCGTCTCTGCGCGAACCCCCTCTAGTCAGACGCCGCCGGCACAGCCGCCGCGGGCCGATAATCCGCGATCCCCCAAGCGATCGGCTCTTCGGGTTCGTGCGGGCGATTGATCAGCGCGGAGGCGAAGCCGCGTATGCCATACCAGGCCTTTTCCCAGCGCGGCACGTAGACCCGCTCGTTCCAGGCATCGACCCCGCGTTCGCGCACCTTGCGGCCGATCGCGCCGTAGATGCGCGCGGCGGAGAGCACTGCCCAGCGGCTGCGGAAGGGCAGGCGCGCGGCGCCGACGCGCGCGGCAGCCTCGTGCTTTTCGACCAGATCGACGAGGCGTGCGGCCAGTTCGGCCAGTTCCTCGCGGTGATGCGGCTTGGTGTGCTGGCCGGGCTCGATATCCTGCTCGACCAGCCATTCTTCTGGCAGGTAACAGCGCCCCGCCGCATCGTCCTCGACGATGTCGCGCGCGATGTTGGAGAGCTGGAAGGCGAGGCCAAGGTCGTTCGCTCGGTCGAGCGTTTCGCGGTCCTTCGGATCGACCCCCATGACAACCGCCATCATCACGCCGACAGCGCCCGCGACGTGGTAGCAATAGCGCATCATGTCCGCCTCGGTGCGCGGGCGCCAGTCTTTCGCGTCGAGCGCGAAACCTTCGATCACCGCTTCGGCCATGTCGCCGGTCAGCCGGCATTCCTTTGCGACCAGTCCGAAGGCGTCGAAGGCCGGATCGGCGGTCGGCAGCCCTTCGAGCGCGCGGCGGGTGAGCAGGCGGATCGATTTAAGCCGCGCTTCGGCATCGACCTGGTCGCCAAGCTCCCCGCCCATATGCTGGTTGTCGGCGATATCGTCGCAGCGGCGGCACCAGAAATACAGCAGCCAGGCGCGCTCGCGCGTGCGTTGATCGAACAGGCGGGCGGCGGCGTGGAAGCTGTGCGACCCCTCGCGGATCGCTGCGCGCGCCTTCTGGACAAGCGCCGCGCGGTCGCGCCCGCCACCGGCGACGCTCGGCGTCGCGCGCAAATCCTTGAGCACCAGGGGCCGCGCGCGCTTCACCGCCTCAAAGATCCTCGGCTTTCATGCGAAAGATCGGCATGTGCGGCTCGTAGGCGGCCATCTTGTCGAGCAGGTTCGGTAGCGTTTCGGCGTGGATCAGGATGTTCTGATGAGCAGGTCGCACGAAGCCGACCTCGGCCATGCGCGCGTTGAAGGCGATGAGATCGTCGTAGAAGCCGAAGGCGTTGAGCAGACCTACCGGATCGGAATGATAGCCCAGCTGCGCCCAGCTCATCGCCTCCCACAATTCGTCCATCGTACCCACGCCGCCCGGCAGGGTGACGAAGCCGTCGGAGAGGTCGGTGAAGCGCTGTTTGCGCTCGTGCATGCCACTGACCGCGATCAGCTCGTCGCAATCGTAATTGGCGACTTCGGAACGCGCGAGCGCCTCCGGGATGACGCCGATCACCTCGCCGCCAGCAGCCTTCGCGCCATTCGCCACCGCGCCCATCAGGCCCAGCCGGCCACCGCCATAAACCACGCCGATCCCCCGCTGCGCGAGGGCCGCGCCGACATCTTCGGCAACCTCGATATAACGCGGATCGGCAGGCGTGGCCGAACCGCAATAGACGGCGAGGCGTTTCACGCGCGCTTCTCCCCGGCACGGGGAGGGGGACCAGCCGCAGGCTGGTGGAGGGGCGAGCCTTGTGTCATCATTTTCTCATCGCAGATCTGGACGATCCGCCTAACGGCTAGCTCCAATTCCTCAAATACAAGTTTCGCGGGAATGCGTGGTCGCAATGGCTCGCCTACGCAACCAGCGCGAGCGGATTGCACCGTGGTTGACAGCTTGGCCGCTGTCGTGGGCCTTGCCATCGACCTCAATCGCGAGCGCCGCCTTCGCACAATAAATGTCGATAACGTACTCGCCCGCAGGATGCTGGCGGCGGAATTTGTGACCGCCGGGGCGCTTGCGGAGTTCCTGCCATAGAAGTGTCTCCGGCAGGCTCATTTCGCTGCGCAACTTGCGCGCTACTTTTACGGTGCTCTCTCTTCCTCGGATCATGGCTCGCCCCTCCACCATGCCGCGCATGGTCCCCCTCCCCAAAAAGGGGGAGGATTTATGCCGTCGCCCTTACCGCCAAATCCTCGAGCACCAGCCCCGCCGTCGCCTTCGCGCTGCCGACCACGCCCGGAATGCCCGCGCCTGGATGCGTGCCGGCGCCGACGAGGTAGAAATTCTCGATCACGTCATCACGGTTGTGGCCGCGCATATAAGCGCTTTGCCACAGCACCGGTTCGAGGCTGAAAGCGCTGCCCATATGAGCGTTCAGATCATGCGCGAAATCCTTGGGCGCATAGCTGAATTTGGTGACGATCCGGTCGTGGATGTCGGGGATCAGGCGGCGGCCGATCTCGTCCAATATCGCCTTTTCGAGCCGCGGGCCGACATCGTCCCAGTCGACCGCCAGCTTGCCCATGTGGGCGACCGGCACGAGCGCATAGAACGTGCTCTTGCCCTCGGGCGCCATGCTCGGATCGGTGACGGTCGGATGGTGCAGGTAGATCGAGAAATCCTGCGGCAGTACGCCATGCTTGTAGATGTCCTCGACCAGCCCTTTGTAGCGCGGGCCGAACAGGATCATGTGGTGCGGAATGCCCGGCCAGGTGCCTTCGAGACCGAAATGCACGACGAAGAGCGAGGGTGAAAAGCTCTTGCGCGACAAGGACTTCGCGTATTTCTTGCCGCGATCCGACGCCCCGAGCAGATCCTTGTAGGAGTGCATGATATCGGCATTGGAGGCGACCGCGTCGAAGCGGGTCCGCCAGCCGCTCTTGGTCTCAACCTCGGTGGCGCGGGTGCCCATCGTGTGCACCTGCACCACCGGATCGCCCACGCGCATGGTCCCTCCCAGCCGCTCGAAATGGCGCACCATTCCCGCGATCAGCCGGTTGGTCCCGCCGCGCGCCCACCACACGCCGCCATCCTTCTCCAGCTTGTGGATCAGCGCGTAGATCGAGGAGGTCTTCATCGGGCTGCCGCCGACCAGCAATGTGTGGAACGAGAGCGCCTCGCGCAGCTTCTCGCTTTCGATGAAGCTCGCCACCATATCGTAGACGCTGCGCCAGGCCTGTTTCTTGACCAGTGCGGGCGCGGCCTTCAGCATCGACTTGAAATCGAGGAACGGGACGGTGCCGAGCTTGACATAGCCTTCCTCGTAAACTTCGGCGGAATATTGCAGGAAGCGCTGATAGCCGACGACGTCGTTGGGATTGAGCTTGGCGATCTCGGCGTTCAGTTGCTCCTCGTCGTTCGAATAGTCGAAATTGGTGCCGTCGGGCCAGTTGAGGCGATAGAACGGCATGACCTTCATCAGCTCGACATCTTCGGCGATGTCATGGCCGGTGAGCTGCCACAATTCCTCCAGGCAGGGCGGATCGGTGATGACGGTCGGGCCGGCATCGAAGGTGAAGCCTTCCTTTTCCCAGAAATAGGCGCGCCCGCCCGGTCGATCGCGGCCCTCGACCACGGTGGTCGAAATGCCCGCCGATTGCAGCCTGATGGCGAGCGCCATGCCGCCGAAACCGGCACCGATGACGCAGGCGCTTTTACCCTCGTACTTTTCGGCGCTCGCCGGATCGATGCCGCGCGGGCGGGCGGCGCCGGGGGTCAGATCGAGCCCGGGGGCGATATTGGGATCGGCGTTCATGGCTCAATTCTCCGTCGGAAATTCCGTCTGCGGCTCCGGCCCGCCGCGCGCCTTTAGCGGCGGACCGCGCCGGAACATGGCGCGTAGCGCGCTGACGATAGATACGGGCGGCTCGCCCCACAAGACGCGCAGTTGGTCGAGAGGATGCGACCGCGCGGCGTAGAAGCGCTCGATCAGTCCTTCGCGAAGGGTGTAGAAGCGCTGGAACACGCGCACGCGCTTGTCCGCCTCGGCGGCGAAGAACAGGAAACGAGCGAGCAGGCGATAATAGGCGGTGCGGCGCCAGTGCGTGCTCGCGCGGCGTTCGAAGACCTGAGCGAGCTCGCGGCCGGACAAGTCGGCATGGCGCGCGGCATAAAGCGCATTTTCGACCGCGACGCACATCGTGTAGCTGGTGAGCGGATGGGTGAAGCCGCCGCGCGCGCCGACAACGGCGACGCCGGGGATGCGGATCTCATCCTGATAACGCGAGAAATCGCCCCCGGTCAGCACCGGCAGCACCCCCGCCTCGTGATGGACGGGCTCGCCATCCTGCCAGCCATGCGCGCGGGCATATTGCTCGATCCGGCCCGACAGCGCCGCCCGGTCGAGCGCCGGGTCGTCGGCATAATAGGTGTCCTCGATGAACACGTCGCGTTCGCCCAGCGGCAGGACGTAGACGAAGCGATAGGCGCCGCCATTGCCGTGTGGGGCGAGCTGATCGACTGTCGCATCCATGATGACCGGGCGATCCTGTCCGTGCGGGCCCGGGAGCTTCAGGTGCCGACCGAGAAAGACCTGCCACCCGCCGCTCAGATGCGGGGAGGGGCGGAACGAGCGCGCATCGATCACCCGGCGCGCGCTGATGCGCTCGGGCAGGCCATCCGCGCCGTTGCCCGCCGGCGCCAGGTCCACCCCATGCGCGTCGAGCGCCGTCGCCTTGCGCGACAGCATCACCGAGCCTTGCGGCAAGGCGCCCATCAGCGCTTCGTGAAAATCTTCGGACGCCATCGAGCGATAGGCGGTCCCCAGCCTGCGCTCATATTTCGGGAAGCGCACCTCGTAGCCTTCCGCCCATTCGGTCTGGCGAAAGCCGGCGAGCAGCGCGCGCCCCTCGTCCGAAAGGTCGCTGTCGAACCAGCTCCAACGGTGATTGCCCCCAATCTTGCGACCGGCTTCGATAAGCGCGATTTCCCAATCGGGCCGCGCCCGATGCATCGCGAGCGCGATCAACCCCCCGGCAAGCCCGCCGCCGACGATCACGAGGTCTTTTGTCGGAGCGCCGGGTGTTGGATGTTCGCCGGGAGGGGCGCTGGCAGGCTTTGAATCGCTCATCGGTTCGAGCGCCCTAGGCGAGGCGGGTCCAAGGGGCAACGATGGTGAGGGAGGTTCACCGGGTTCGCATGGAAATGCGCTGGACTTAACAGTTGCAAGCTTTATCGTTGCATGTGCAATAGGCGCATGGTTCATTTTCTTCGTGCCCGCCGTCCCTCCCGCCGCGGCCCTCGGCTCCTCGCCGCTATCACCCTCGCTACAATGGCCCAAGCCGCGTTCCCCGTCGCCGTCCACGCCCGAAGCGCCCAGAGCGCCGATGTGCCGCCGCCGGAAACCGAATTGCCGAGCCTGGAGGGCAGCGCGCTCGACGGCGACTTCCTGTCGGTCGGCATCGGAATCGGCATCGGCCCCGACTATATCGGCTCGGACGATTACACCCTCGTCCCCCTGCCGCTCGTTCAGGGCAGCATCGGGGGCATTGACGTCAATCCGCGCCCCGCAGGCTTCGCGCTCGATTTCGTCGACGACAACGACAAGCGGGTCTCGTTCCAGTTCGGGCCGGAACTCAAGCTGAATTTCAACCGTGCGATCAAGGTCGACGACGAACTGGTCGAGGCCTTTCCCGAGCTCGACATCGCGGTCGAAGTCGGGCCGACCATCGGCGTGAATATCGACCGCGTGATCACCCCGGTCGACAGCGTCAATCTCAACGTCGACATCCTGTTCGATGTCGCCGGCGCGCATAGCGGCATGTCGGTGCGCCCGACATTGACCTATTTCACGCCCCTGTCGCGCAGCACCGCGGTCACTCTTTCCGGTCATGCGACCTGGGCGGATGACGATTTCGCCGATTATTACTTCACCGTCGATCCCACGCTCGCGCCCGGTACCCCGCTGCCCGCCTTCACGGCCGATAGCGGATTTATCGACACCGGAGTGACCTTGCTCGGCGCGCTCGATCTCAATGGCGACCTGCTCGATGGCGGCTTCGCGATCTTCGGCATCGCCAATTATACGAGGGTGCTGGGCGATGCGGCGGATACGCCTTTCACCGATATCACTGGCAGCGCGGACCAGTTTTTCGGCGGGGTCGGCATCGGCTACACATTCTGATGCGAGCAATACGCCAGATCGGCCGCGCGGGCCGTTGCAGCCGGGCTTCGCACGCGACTCTGTCCGTTACAGCCTTCGCCGCCCTGTTCGCGAGCCCGGCGATGGCCGTGGACGAGCCGGCGCTAAGCGAATTCGACCTATCGGCAGCCTCTGCAGAGGAGGGCATTGCGGCAGGCGCCGGGCAAGCGGCGCCCGTGCAAACGGGCCGGCCCCCGGTCGCCGCAAGCGGAGCGCCGGGACGTCCGCCGCTCGACTTCAAGCCGGTCTTCGATGAGACCTGGGCGACGATCGGCATCGGCGCGGGACTTGTGCCGAGCTATTCGGGTTCGGACGACTACATCTTCTTTCCCCTGCCGCTCATCGTCGGACGCGTCGGCGGGGTTGGGATCAGCCCCAACGGCCCGGGTTTCAATCTCGATCTCCTCTCGCAAGGACCTTCGCGCGGGGCACCCGAGACGACCTTCTCCTTCGGCCCGTCCTTCCGCTTTCGCAACGATCGCGCCGACCAGATCGAAGACGAGGTAGTCGAGCTAGCCGAAGAGCTCGACGTGGCGATTGAAGTGGGCGTCAATGGCGGGGTGAGCATCCCGGGCGTCTTGTCCGCGTACGACCGGCTGGGCATCAACGCGCAGGTGCGTTGGGACGTGCTGGGCGCACATGACGGCATGCTGTTCGAACCGGGCGTCACCTATCTAACCCCGGTGAATCCGGGTATCGCCGTCCAACTGGCGGTCAACGCCCAGTTCGTCGACGACGATTTCGCCGACTATTACTACACCGTCACCTTTGCCGACGCGGCGGCAACCGGCCTTGCCGAATTCACCGCCGATGGCGGGCTCAACAGCCTCGGCACACTCGCCATCGTAACCGTCGATCTGGACGGGAACATCCTGAACGGCGGCTTCAACGTTTACGCCCTCGGCGGCTATTCCCGGCTTATCGGCGATGCGGCGGACACGCCTTTCACCGCGGACCGGGGCAGCGCGAACCAGTTCATCGGCGGCTTGGGCGTCGGATATACGTTTTAGGTTTCCGCACCCGCATCCGCGGGCGCGTCCTCGCTAGACGCCCTCCCCCGGATCAAGTCCGAGGTCCGGGCCCGCTGCGGGCGGGCGGTCGCCCTTGCGGCCTTTCAGGCCGATTTTTGGAGAGTTGAAACGAAGGGGGCCGCCTGTTCGGGCGACCCTTTTCTTTAGTCGAAGCGCCTCAATCCTCGCTGTCATCCTCTTCCAGGACCGCGCCCTTTGCACCCTCGGCGAGCTGCGGGCGCGGGGCGGGCAGTGCCGCATCGCGGTCGCCGGTTTTGAGGTAGGTGTCGAACCACCGCATCATCCTGAGGTTGTAGTCGTAGCGGCTGGCGGCCTTGCGGTTGCCGTGCCCTTCGCCCGGATAGAGCACGAGCCGCAGCGGCGTTTCGGGTTTTCGCACCTTAATGAAGCGATAGAGCTCCATCGATTGCGAGGGATCGACCCGTGTGTCGTCCTCGCCATGCATGATGAGGAGCGGCGTTTCCGCGCGGTCGGTGTAGTAGATCGGCGAGACCTCGAGCATCTTCTGCCAGTCGTCCCACGGCCAGGCGCGCGAATGCACGTTGTACATCTCATACGGAATGTCGGTCGTGCCGAACTTGCTGATCTGGTCCGAGATGCCGACGAACATGACGCTGGCTGCGAATTCGTTCGAATAGTACGTCGCACCCCAGGCGCTGGCATAGCCGCCATAGGAGCCGCCGGTGATGCCGGTGCGCGCCGGGTCGGTGATGCCGTCCGCGGCCAGCGCGTTCTTCGCATCCACGATGTCGCGGAATTCGGGGTCGGTGTAATTGCCCTGGTGTTGCTTGGAAAAGTCGGTCCCATAGGCGGTCGAGCCGCGGTAATTGGGCAGGAACACCGCATAGCCGTCGCCCGCCGCGACGTGGCCCGGCGAGCCATAGCCCGTGACCCAGCCATTGCTCTCATGCGCTTCGGGACCGCCATGAACGTCCATGATAGTCGGCGCGCCGCCCGCGGGAACGCCGCCCACCGGCAGGACCAGCACGCCTTCGACTTCCTGACCGTCGGTCGCGTTGTAGGTATAAGCCCGCTGTTCGCCAAAGGTGATTTCGGACAGCCAGTCATTGTGCATGGTCCAGCGGTCGAAATTGCCGTCGCGCCATACGAACAGCTCGCTCGGGTGTTGCGGGGCGTTGGCGGTGAAGGCGACGCGGCCTCCGGCGGCCTCGACGCGGGTCACGATCAGCTCGCCCGGATCGACGATCTCGGCGAGGGAACCGTCGCTTTCATGAAAGTGCAGCTCGGACTGGACGCCGCGATGGACCACCGTCAGCAGGCGCCCGTCGGGCAGCCATTCGGCATCGACCGCGGCGAATGGTTCGCCTTCGCCGATCGCGCGATATTCGCCCGAGGAGACATCGACCAGATGCAGCGTGGTCGCCGCCGGATCGTTCATGTCGATCCCGGCGATCAGCGACAATTGCGTGCCGTCGGGCGAGATCTCGACATCGCCGATCTTGCCCGGCGTTTCGATCTCGGTCACCGTGCCGGTGGACAGGTCGATGAGGTTCACGCGCTTCTTGGTGTAGCTGTCGTCGACCAGCGGGGTCGGCGCGGTCTCGACCAGGACGAAGCGGCCCTCGGTGTCCATGTCGAACGCGGTGACGAAGCCCGGGATGTCTATTTCGGCGGGCTCTTCGTCCATCGTGCCGTCCATCATCAGGTTCGCACGGAACAGGCGCGCGCTGCGGTTCTCCTCCTCGTAGACCTTTGCCGTGAAGCCGCCCTCGGATTGTGCCTCGCGCTGACTATCGGCCTCGGGCGCGACCAGCATCAGGATCGAGCGACCATCGGCGGCAACGCGATAGTCGCGCACGGCTGCATCTTCGACATGCGCAAGCTTCATATAAGTGCCGCCATCGACCGGGATGCCCCAGACCGCGGCCTCTTCCTCGTCTTCGGCCCAGGTGAAGGTGATCATCCGGCCATCGGGCGAAAAGGCGACGTCGCCGGCGGACACGTCCTCGGGCAGGAAGGCGCGGGTCACGTCCGGCCCGGTCGCGACATGGAGGCGCGAGCGCGACGTACCGTCTTCCTCACCTTCGGTCACATCGGGCAGGCTGACGCTGGTATAGGCGATGCGCGCCCCATCGGGCGAAACCGCGATCGCGCCTACACTTTCGAGCTTCGCCACATCCTCGGGCGTCATCGGGCGCGCCTGGGCGCCTGCGGCGAGCGAGGCGAAGGCGAGGAGGGCGGCGCTGGCAAGTGCGATACGGGTCATAAAAAGGGCGTTACCTGTCGTGGCTGAAAACAAGCGCGCAGTCATAGCGGGGGCGGGCAAAATGGCAAACCGTCGCAGCAGGAACACGGTTGGCACCGCCCTTTCCTAGGGCTTGTCAGTGCAGAGCATCCCGGCCAAGACAAGAGCACGGATCACGAGACATACGGGAGAGAAACATGAAGGCGATCGAAGCTCTGGGGCGCGCGGCGGCAAGGATCGGGCCGAGAATGCCGGTGCGGGGATTGGCTCCGATAGCCGGCGCGCTCGCTCTCGCTTGCGGCGCGCCCGCGGCGGCGCAGACCTTGATCGATGCGGGCAGCGTCATCGTCGATGCCGACAGCGAGCCGACCGGCGCGAAGACCATCCTGGTGGTGGATGGCAAAGTGCAGGGCGTTTACGATCCGGGCGACGCCGCGCTCGCCGCCTACGACACGCCGCAGGCCGAGCGGATCGACCTTTCCGACAAGACCGTCTTGCCCGGTCTGATCGACCTTCATACACATATATCCGGCGATCCTTCGGGCGAATTCTGGCGCGGGGCGACCACGCCGCCCGAATATTTCACGCTGATCGCGGCGAAGAATGCGCGGATCACTGCCCTTGCCGGGTTCACCACCATACGCGACCTCGGCTCGCGCACCGATCAGGTGATGCAGTCGCTGCGCCGCGCCACCGCTGAGGGCCTGGTTCCCGGACCGCGCATCGTCACCTCGGGGCGGACAATCTCGATCGTCGGCGGGCACGGCGATGTCAGCGGCTTCACGCAGCATGTGAACGACGTGCTCGATTCAGGGTTCACCTGCACCGGGCCTGTGGAATGTTCGGAAAAGGTGCGGCTCGCCTCGCAATATGGCGCCGACCTGATCAAGATCACCGCGACCGGCGGCGTGCTCTCGCAGCAGGGCAGGGGTCTCGAAGCGCATTTCACTAATGACGAGATGGAGGCGATCGTCGCGACCGCGAACAGCCTCGGCCTCAAGGTTGCCGCCCATGCGCACGGCGCGCGCGGGATCGAAGCGGCCGCCCGCGCGGGCGTGCACACGATCGAGCACGGCACCTACATCGACGAAGCCGCCGCGCGCGCGATGAACGAGGCGGGGACGACGCTGGTGCCGACGCTGATGGCCTTCGAGGGCATTCGCGGGCAGGTCGGCACCGGCTTCTACACCCCTGTGGTCGACGGCAAGATCCGCGCGGTTGCCGAGGTCGCCGACACGATCATCGCCCGCGCCCGTGCGAACGGGGTCGCAATTGGCTTCGGCACCGATGCCGGCGTTTTCCCGCATGGAGAGAATGCCGGCGAGTTCCGGCTGCTGATGGCGGGCGGCCTCACCAGCCGCGTAGCGCTGGCGAGCGCGACCACGGTGGCTGCGCGGTTGATCGGGATGGAAGATGAGATCGGGCGGCTCGCGCCCGGTTTTTCCGCCGACCTTATCGCAGTCGAGGGCAATCCGCTCGACGACGCGACGGTGCTGGAAGAGGTCGATTGGGTCATGGTGCGCGGACGCGTGATCGAATAGCGCGCGCAGGTAGACAGGAAGGGCCGCAAGCGGATCGACGCTTGCGGCCCTTTTCCGTTTGGCGACGGGCCTGGATCTACACGTTCATCCAGCCACCGTCGGCGACGTAATCGGCGGCGGTGACGAAGCTGGCCTCGTCCGAGGCGAGAAACACCGCGACTTCGGCGATTTCGACCGGTTTGCCCGCGCGGCCCAGCGGAGCGCCTGTACCCGCCATCGCTTCGAAATCGTCGTAGAGCTCGGCGGGCGCATTGGAGTTCTCGAAGAAATTGGTCGGCACGAGGCCGGGCGACAGCGTGTTCACCCGCACGCCCCGGCCGCCCAGTTCCACCGCCATCGTGCGCGCGAAGCTGCGCACCGCGGCCTTGCTCGCGAAATAGAGCGTGCCGCCCGGCGCGCCCTTGGCGTGGACGGCGGAGGAGGTGAGGATGACCGAACTGTTTTCCGAGAGCAGCGGCAGGAAAGCCTGTACGGTGAAGAAGACGCCTTTCACATTTAGGTCGAACTGACGCGCATAGAGCGCTTCGTCGACACCGCCGATGGGCGCGAACATGCCGTTGTCTGCATTGGCGAAGAGGATGTCGACGGTGCCGAACGTGTCCTTCGCAAAAGCGGCGAGCTTCTGGAGGTCTTCGAGCGAGGTAGTGTCCGCGACGACCCCTTGCGCGCCTTCGCCCAGCTTCTCGAGCGCTGCGTCGATGCCTTCCTGGCCACGACCGGTGATGATGATGATGTGCGCGCCCTCTTCCGGATAGCGTTTCGCGGTGGCGAGGCCGATGCCGCTGGTTCCCCCTGTGATGACGGCGGTCTTCCCGGAAAGACGGACGGGGCGGGCGAATTATGCGGTGGTGTTCATGACACTTACTCCTATTTTTGACTGATCGGTAAAATGTAGCTTGGTTTGCTTTACCGATCAGTCAAAAACGAAGTTGAACGAAAGGTCAAAAATATGCGCAGCGCCGGTTTCGACCGCGAACAAACCCTCGAAAAAATCACCGATGCGTTCTGGGAGCATGGCTATGAAGCGACCTCCATAGGCGTGCTGGAGGCGGCGACGGGGCTCAAGCGCCAGTCGCTTTACAATGCCTTCGGCAACAAGGATGCGATGTTCGGGCTGGCCGTCGACCATTACGAGCGTACGGTCTCCGCGCAGCTTATGCGGCATCTCGACAATGACGATCCGCTCACCGCTTTGACAGGTTTGTTCAATGCGCAGGCCGACATGCTGCTCGATCCTGACAGGCCTTCGGGCTGTCTGGTCGCGGGCGGTCAGCAGGAGCTGGGCAATCGCCGCGCGGCGCTGGGCAAGCGGATGGACTGGCTGATCCTTGAGCAGCATCAGGCGCTGCTGGTGGCGTTCGAGCTTTGGAAGGAGAGTGGGAGGCTGTGGGACGACGCCGATCCTGCGATGCTGGCAAGCGTGGTCATGTCGCAGATCCGTGGCGCTTCCATCGTCGCGCGCACGTCCAAGGGGCGCACTTTGACGCGGCAGGCTACGCAGGGGATTACGGCACTGTTCGAGAGCTATTTGAGGTGACGGTATCGTCCTGGCTAAGGGGCACCGGGCGCAAAGCGGCGGTTGAAGGGTGGCCAGCTCGGAACAGCGGAAGGAAGCCGGCGGGCGCGGGAGTGGCGGGCATGGGGGAAACGGGCGCGTGGGCAGATCATGGAACCGCCGAGTAGGAGCAGTGGACGCAGGGTCAGAGCGCAGAAGCGATGCGCGCACGAACAGCGGGCGCGGGAACGGTGGACGCGGCTGGCGGACGGAAGAGCGGTGCATCCAGGGAACCCGCACGCGGGGCACCGGGCTTGGGGCAGCAGGCGAAGCGCAGCGGACAAAAGCCTCAAAATACGGTGCTGCGAACGAATTAGAGCGGGTCAAGGGACGGCCCTGTAGGAACACGGGGCGAGAGGGCGCAAAAGCGGCGCGTGTGTGGATTGCGGGTGTAGGAGCGGCCGGCGCGGGTTAGCAAACGCGGGAAGCGCGCGCGGACACCGGACGCCAACCGCGTCTAAAACCCGAAGGCCACGCCCACCCGCCCGCCGGTGCTGTCGCTCGTACTGGCGCCGGCGATGGCGGCGGAGAGGTAGAGCCGCTCACCCACCCGCGCGGCGATGGTGCCGGCGAAGCCCTGTTCGCCGCGCCAGGTCGAAAGGTTGGCGCTCACCGAAAAGCGCGTGTCGGGGACGATCATCGTACCCCCCATCGCCATCGCTGCGGCGACCCCGCCGCGGGCGCGTTCGTCGAGTTCGGAAAGCTCGAATTCGAGCGACCCCAATCGCGCATCGAGCGCCGTAACGTTGCGCGCAAGGCCATCGAATTGCGCGTCGCTGATCGCGGCAAGGCTGCCCACCGCCACGCGGACATTGTCGACCGCCGCCGCGGTGGCGACTGTCTGTCGCCCGAGCACACCGTTGCCATCGACAGTGACCGCGTCGACCGGGCCGACCTGCGCCAGCGTGCTCGCATCGATATCGCCCAGCCGCACCGAGGTTCCGTCCGCGCCCAGCACCACCTCGTTCTCGGCTGCTGTTGCGGCGCCGGCGCGCAGCGCGGTCGATCCGGCATGGTTTGCCTGCGCGTTCTGGCCCAGCGCGGTTGCGCCATCGGCACCGGCGCCGGCGCGCATGCCGAGGGCGGTGGCGTCGTCGCCGGTAGCCATTGCGAGCACGCCATAGGCGACGCTCGATCCGCCCGAAGCGACCGAGGCCGTTCCGGTGGTGGTCGCGAAGGTGCCGGTCGCGCGCGATTCCTGACCGAATGCGCTCGAGGATGTGCCCGCGGCGAGCGCTCGGTTGCCGAAGGCGGTGGAATTCAGCGCGGTCGCCCGCGCCCGCGTGCCGATCGCGACATTGTTGAAGTCGAAGGCGAACGCACCCGTACCGATCGCCAGCGCTTCTTCGCGCACCGCCGAAGCGCCCGCGCCGATGGCTAGCGTGCTAAGCCCGGCCGCGCTGGCGAATTCGCCTAGCGCCACGCTTCCGATCCCTTGCGCCGAAGCCTCCGCGCCAACCGCGATGCTCGCCCGCCCCGCGGCAAGAACGCTGCTGCCGATCGCAATCGCGTCCACCCCGCCCGCATCGGATGAGGCCCCGATCGCCAGCGCATCGTCGCCAGTTGCGCCTGCAAGCTTGCCCAGCGCAATGGCCCCGGACGCTCTGCCATAGGCTAGCCGCCCGATACCGATCGCATCGGCGCTGTCGGCGAGCGAGAGGAGGCCGACAGCGATTGAGTTATCACCTGTTGCGTCCGAGGCTGCGCCAAGCGCGGTTGCGCCGAGCCCGCTCGCCTGCGCCGACTGACCAAAGGCGCTCGCATTGTTGCCCGCACCGTCCTTCCCCGCCTGAGCGAACTGGCCCACCGCGGTGCCACGAGTGGCGCTCGCAACAGCTCCATCGCCCACCGCGAGGCTGAGATCGCCGCCCGCTTCCGCCGCATTGCCGAGCGCGGTCGCATTGGCTCCGGCAGCGCTCGCATCCGCACCGCATTCGAGGCTGTCATCCAGCGTGCCCAGAAGATTATCGACGGCACTCGCCGCGTTGCAGGGCGCCAAAGCATCCGCCCGCGCGGCGTCCGCGTCGAAAAGCGCAAGAACGGCCAGCGCCATTGCGCTGGATCGGCGAAGAAGGGAGGCGATCATCATGGGAAGGCCTTTCTGGATTGGAATGGCATTCGGAGCGGAGCTGGCACCCTTATTTTGCAGCCGCCTTCGCGTCGCGGCGAGATTGCGCCGATCCGGTGTGACCTGCGATGATTGGACGCCGTAAACTCGGCCTGTAGGTCCACGATAAGGCAGGTTTTTTCGGGGATCGCGGGTGCGCGCAGAGTTCCGATCGGTTTTCACGGCAATTGTGGGTTTGCTTCTCGCCGGATGCGAAGCGAGCGAGGGTGCGGCTATCCGTGATGCCGCGCCGGAAACGCCATCCGTCACCCCCGCAAATAGCGATCGCCCCTATTTCAGCGACGTCGGCCAGATGCTCGAGATAGCGCCGACGCCGGAATAGCTATCCGCTACTCGAAGGAGGCGGCGAGTGCCTCGAAGCCGGCGGCGAAATCTTGCTTGAAGTCTTGGACGATGGTGCCCACCGCGCGCTGATCCTTGACGAGGCCGAGGCCCTGTCCGACCCAGTAGCTCGAAAGCGCCTGAGCGCGGGCATTGCCGCCCACCGCCGCCTGATCGAGCGCGCGCAGCACCGGCTCGGCTAGGAGGCTCATCAGCGGCATCGGCAGCGCCGGGAGCCCCGCGCTCTCCCAGCGCTCGTGCCACTCGCTTTTCAACTGGCGACTGTATTTCCCCGTGCGATGCTTGGAGCGCACCGTATCGCGCGATCCGGCCGCGACCATTTTCTCGCGGAAGACGGGCGTGGTCTCGGCTTCCGGCGAGGCGAGCCAGACGCTGCCGCACCAGGCGCCTGCCGCGCCCATCGCCATCATGCCGGCCATCTGCCTGCCATTCATGATCCCGCCGGCGGCCAGCACGGGAATGTCGGCGCCCGCTTCCTCGATCGCGCCGATGACTTCGGGGACCAGCACCACGGTCGATACATCGCCGCAATGCCCGCCGCCTTCGCCGCCTTGGGCAACGATCACGTCGACGCCCGCCTCGACCTGTTTGAGCGCATGCTCCTTCGCGCCGACCAAAGCTGCGACCGGAATGCCGTGTGTCTTGCCCGCCGCGATCATTTCCGGCGGCGCGGTGCCCAGCGCGTTGGCGATCAGGCGCACGGGATGGTTGAAGCTCACCTCGAGCAATTCCTGCCCAAGCGAAGTGTTGGGCGCCTGGCTACCGCCCTGCGGCGCGCCCACATCCTCGGCGATACCGCATTCGCGCAGCAGCGTGCGTGTGAAATCGCGATATTCGCTCGGGATCTGCGCGATGATCGCATCGGCGCTGACCGAGTGGTCGACCGCCTGTACCTCGGGGATCAGCACATCGACGCCGTACGGCTTGCCCTCGACATGATCGTCGATCCAGCCAAGCTCGTGCTCCAGCTGTTCGGGCGTGTAGCTGACCGCGCCAAGCACGCCGAAGCCGCCGGCGCGGCTGGCAGCGGCGACGACGTCGCGGCAATGCGAAAAAGCGAAGAGCGGGAATTCGCATCCCACCATCTCGGTCATGCGGAAGGGCATCGTCGGGTTCCTCTTATATGGCTTTTGCCGCTTCTGGTGGCGCGCCCGTCCGCCGCTGTCCATCCCTCGGCAGCGATTGCATGCAAGGGGCTGGCAATTTTCGTTCATCCCGGAGTAACTTTTGGCGCGAGTGCACCGAACCGGGAGCAAACCGACACTTTTTCAGGGGGACACATCCATGGACTTTTCACCGCGCCAATCGGCGACCATTGTCGCATTCCTGCTCATATCCGCAGCGGTTTCGCAGTCGCTTTACACCGCGCTTTACCTGAATGCGCCCGAGGTCAATCGCCTGCCGATCTGGAGCGTCGAGGCGATGATCTTCGTCGCGATCGCGGCCTTTGCGAGCGTGCCGATGGTGCATTCGAAGGCCTTCACCGCCGCTTGGGGTGCGCTGTTTGCCAGCGCGATCCTCAATGTCGGGCAGGTGGGCGTGGGCCTCTTCATGTTCGGTCCCTTCTTCGATGCCGCCGAAGCGGTGCCGGGCATGCAGCCGGCGGCGGGCGCGGTCGTCGCCTATTCCTTCTTCGTCTATAACGCCGCCAAGGTCCTGATCGCCTTTGCCGCGCTCATCTTCGGGCTGGCGCACATGAAAGCGGGCGGTGGGCTCGCCAAGGCGATCGGCGGACTGGCCGCGCTTGTGGGCGTCATCGCGATAATCGCCAACGCTGCCTCCATGGCGGCAGGCCGCGATGTCTTT
>NZ_JAZBON010000025.1:0-265865 GCF_036351135.1 Erythrobacter sp. | reverse complement strand
GGAAATCTCGCCGTCGTCTTCCTCGTTTTCCTCCTCCATCTTGTCGGGCGGAGGCTCCTTCGACAGCATCGCGTCGAGATCGAGGATCTCGCGCAGCTGCATGTCTTCGGAATTCAAGGCTTCGGACCACTGGATGATGGCGTGGAAGGTGATCGGGCTTTCGCACAGCCCCATGATCATCATGTCGCGGCCGGCCTCGATGCGCTTGGCGATCGCGATTTCGCCCTCGCGGCTGAGCAATTCGACCGCGCCCATTTCGCGCAGATACATGCGCACCGGGTCGTCGGTGCGCTCGCCCGTGCCGGTCTTTTTCGCGGCGGGTTTGGCGGCGGTCTTGACGGCTTCCTTCTTCTTGCCGTCATCGCCGACCTGCATTTCCTCGACTTCGGCTTCCTGCTCAGCCTCGGCCTCGGCCTCCTCGTCGTTCTCGACGATCTGCACGCCCATTTCGGAAAGCGCGGTCTGGATATCCTCGATCTGGTCGGGGCTCATCTCGCCCGAAGGCAGGGCCGCGTTGAGCTCATCATAGGTGATGTAGCCCTTCTTCTTCGCCTTGGTCATAAGCTTCTTGATCGAAGCTTCGTTGAGATCGATCAGCGGCGCATCGTCCTTGTCGGCAGCTTTAGCAGTCGAAGCCATGTAATCTCGTCAATCCGTTCCCGCGGGGCGACCGGCTTGTGGCTGCCTTCACGCGGCGCCGTCCCGACCATTCACCCCTGTTAACCCGTTCGTCCGCACCCACGATAAGAGTGACGGACCTAATCCTGCGCGACGTCTTCGCGTGCCGCCGGGAGCCCGGCCTTGCGGCGCCCGAAAGCCTTCAGACGCTCCTCGACCGCGGACAGTTGCCTGCGCAACCGGTCCTGTTCGGCGAGCGCCCCTTCGGGGTCCTCATCGAAACGCGCGACGGTCGCAGACATCGCGGCTTCGAGCGCCGGCTTTTGAGCCAGCAATGACACAGCTTCGGCAAGTTCCTCGCGCGCGTCACCGGGGGGTGTGCCTTCCTTGAGGAAGGCGAAAGACTGGTCTTCCGGTGGGGCAGGAGTGCCGCGTTCCAAGGATATGGCGGGCATTTGCCGCGAATCAAGCGTTTCCGACAGCTCTATCAACGATTCGATTGCGGGTGCGGCTTTCGGGTCGAGCCTCGCGAGGCGGGTGAGATGTTCGAGGTGAACCGCGATCTGATCGGGATGGCGCGTCAGACCGGCGACGACCGCGCCGAGCAGCGAGGCGCGTTGACCGCCGGAAATCGCGCGCTGAAGCGTCGCGAGGGCGGCGGCGGAAAGGCCCGCCTGGCGTGACGGCGAGCGCGGCCAGGTGCCGCCGCCGCGGTGGCCGGGTGAGCCGGTGCGGGCAGGGCGGGGCGGGAAGGCGAAGGCCGAGAACCGATCGAGCAATTCGCGGCGGTAGAGCGCCTGGATGTCGCGATCGGCGATCGTATCGACATGCGCCATCAGCCGCGCCTTCAGCCCCGCCTTGGCTTCCGGATTTTCCAGCGCCTGCGCGTCGCGTTCATATTCCCACAGCGTATCGAGCAGGCTCTTGGGCGAGGCAAGCAGTTCAGCCATAGCCTCGGCGCCGCGCTCGCGAATGAGGTCGTCGGGATCCAGCCCGGCGGGCAGGCGCACGATGGCAAGCGAGCGCATCGGGGCGAGCAACGGAAGCGCGCGGGTGATCGCTCGCATCGCCGCACGCTGACCCGCCTGGTCGCCGTCGAAGCATAACACCGGCACCTCGACCATGCGCCACAGCGCCTCGAGCTGCATCTCGGTCAGCGCGGTGCCGAGCGGCGCCACAGCATCGCCGATGCCGGCCTGCGCCAGCGCAACCACGTCCATGTAGCCTTCGACCACTACGACACGGCCCGTCTGGCGTGAGGCAGGAGCGGCACGGTGGAGGTTGTAAAGCGTGCGTCCTTTGTCGAAGAGCGGCGTGTCGGGAGAGTTCAGATATTTGGCAACGCCCTCGCGGTTTTCGAGAATGCGTCCACCGAAGGCGATGACCCGTCCGCGAGCGTCATGGATCGGCAGCATGATCCGGCCTCGGAAGCGGTCGTATGTGGTGCCGCCTGCCCCGGACCTCGATCCGGGGTCCTCCGTCTCGATCCGCATACCCGTCTCGACCAGCATGCGATCCTCGAACCGCGAAAGCGCTTTGTTCAAGGCCTGCTTGCTTTCGGGCGCATAGCCGAAGCCGAATTCTTCGAGCGTCTCGGGCGTGAGGCTACGCCGCTTCAAATATTCCAGTGCCTCGCGCCCATCGGCGCTGCGCAGATTGTCGACGAACCATTCCTGCGCCGCGCTGGTGACGTCGACCAGTTCGGCGCGCTTCTCTGCGCGTTTGGCCGCGACCGGGTCGGGTGCGGGCATCTCCATCCCGGCCTCGCTCGCCAACTCCTTGCATGCATCGATAAAGGAGAGCCCGCGCTGCTCGACCATCCAGCTGATAACATCGCCATGCGCGCCGCAGCCGAAGCAGTGGTAGAAGCCCTTCTGGTCGTTAACATAGAAGCTCGGCGTCTTCTCGTCGTGGAACGGGCAGCACGCCTTCCATTCGCGGCCCGCGCGGGTGAGCTTGTCGGTGCGCATGACGACGCTCGACAGCGTGATCCGCGCGCGCAGCTCGTCCTTCCATTGCGGGGTGATCGCCATGGCGAGCAAAGTGCGCGCGCCCGGTCGATCATGCAAGATTTTGGTGGCGGCGGCTTGTGGAGCGTCCTGTGGAGGGCGCTATGCGCGGACCCCCATGCAGGCGTTGCTCGCATCCGCGTCCGGTCCGGGATAGGGGCCTTCGCCCGCGCCGCTCGCCTCGAGCGTGCGGATCTCGTAATGCGCGGCGGGGCCGGCGGGGGGCAGGGTGGACTGCCAGAAGAAGGTCAGCGGTTCGGCGTCCTCCCACTGATTGCCGCCATCGCCCGCATTGACCGTCCAGATCAGCGCGCCCGCATCATCGCAGGTGACGACGACCTCGACGCCGTCGCCCGCCGCGGCGATCGCCTCCGCATTGGAAAAGCCGGCGACCCCGTTGAAGCCCAGCGCCGGGGCGATCATGCGGAAACCGGTCGCCATCTCGATATCGGCATCGTCGGGGCCATCGCCGGCGCCGGTCGAGGGATCCATGTCTTCGCCCGGATAGACGATATGGACATAGGTATAGACGGTGCCCTCCGGCGCGCTCGCCGGGTCGCACGGGTCGATCCCGGCGGGGCAAGCGACATAGGAGGTGATGTCGGCAAGGATGCCCGCCTCGTTCGACAGGCTGGTCTTCACCTCCGGTCCCTGCGGCCCGACGATTTTCGCGCCCAGCTCCAGTTCGGCGAAATCGGCAGGATCGACCGCGTTGGCGAGCGCGGCAGCTTCGCCATCGGTCGTCGCCACTTCGAGCTCGGCGCTTTCTTCTTCGGCATCGCAGGCGGCAAGCGTCAGTGCGCTCGCCGCGAGACAGGCAAGGGTTGGATAGGGGCGGATCATGTTTCCCTCCTGGAAACTGTTCGTCGAAGCCTTCGCTTCACAAGTCTTCAGAAACTCTCTTTCACCAGGGCACTCGCCCGGCTCATGTCCATTTCAGCGCCGTGCCGCGCCTTTAGTTCCGCCATGATGCGTCCCATATCCTTAACGCTATCGGCCCCAATGCTTGCCTTGATCTCGGCGATCGCGGCCTTGGTTTCCTCCTCGCTCATCATCTGCGGGAGAAACTCCTCGATTACCGCGAGTTCGGCGCGTTCGGCCTCGGCCAGTTCCTCACGATTACCCTCAACATACATGGTTATCGATTCGCGTCGCTGCTTCGCCATTTTTTGCAGCACGCCGGTCACCAATTCGTCGTCGGGCACCTGTTTGGACGCGGTGCGCTGTTCGATGTCGCGGTCCTTGATCTTGGCCGCGATCTGGCGGAGCGTCGCAGTGCGGTCCTTGTCCTTGGCCTTCATCGCGGTGATGGTTTCGGCCTTGATGTTGTCACGGATCATGGCGGTCTGTCGTCTTTCCTGTGGATCAAATGAGGCAGGCGCGCGCTCTAGCCGATAGCGCGGCCACGCGATAGGTTGACGCATCGCGGGCGCAGGTCTAGCCGCTGAGACTTAGCACGCATTGCCGGAAAACCCCTGCCGAACGGAGCGCCCCATGGCCCTTTCCGCCTCTCCCCCTGCGCAGCCTAAGGGCGCGACGGGGTGTCTTGTTCTGGGCGACGGGACGGTCGTCTGGGGCCGCGGCTTCGGTGCGAGCGGGGAGGCGCTGGGCGAGGTCTGCTTCAACACCGCGATGACCGGTTATCAGGAGGTGATGACCGATCCTTCCTACGACAGCCAGATCGTCACCTTCACCTTCCCCCATATCGGCAATGTCGGCGCGAACGAGGAGGATGTGGAGAGCCGTGGTCTGGGCGCGGTCGGATGCATTGTGCGTGAAGAAGTCACCCCCCATTCCAATTTCCGCGCGCGCGACGAGTTTTTCGCGTGGATGGCGGCGCATAACAAGATCGGCCTGTCGGGCATCGACACCCGCGCGCTGACCCGGCGTATCCGCGTGAACGGTGCACCGAGTGCCGTGATCGCGCATTATCCGGGCGGCGAGTTCGATGTCGCGGCCATGATCGAGAGAGCGCGTGGTTGGCCCGGGCTGGAGGGTCTGGACCTCGTGCCCAATGTCTCTCGGACAGCGACCGAAGATTGGCGCGGCGGTCACTGGCAACTGGGCTTCGGCTATGGCGAAAGCAACCGCGAACGCCCGCATGTCGTCGCGATGGATTTCGGCGCCAAGGACAACATCTTCCGCAGCCTCGTGCGCGCCGGCGCGAAGGTGACGGTTGTGCCAGGACGCAGCTCCTTCGACGAAATCATGGCGCTGAAGCCCGCCGGGGTGTTCCTCTCCAACGGCCCCGGCGATCCCGCGGCGACGGGCAAGTATGCGGTGCCGGTGATTAAGGCGCTGCTGGATGCGAACGTGCCGCTCTTCGGAATTTGCCTAGGTCACCAAATGCTCGGGCTGGCCGTGGGCGCGAAGACCAGCAAGATGCACCAGGGCCACCGCGGCGCGAACCACCCGGTGCAGCGCGTCGGCAATGGCTGGGGCGAAAGCGCCGGTCTGGTCGAGATTACCAGCATGAACCATGGCTTTGCGGTCGATAGCGACAGCCTGCCCGACGGCGTCGAGCAGACGCATGTTAGCCTGTTCGACGGCTCGAATTGCGGCATCGCGGTGACAGGCAAACAGGCGTTCGGCGTGCAATATCACCCGGAGGCATCACCGGGGCCGCAGGATAGCTTCTACCTGTTCGAGAAATTCGTCGGGGGGTTGGGGTGACTACCGAAAACTGGATTATGGTCTGCGCGATATTACTGGGGCCAGTCGCAGCCGTTATAATTACGCTTTGGCATCAGGAACGTAAGCAGAAGAGGGATCAGAAGCTAGCATTGCTGCGCCATCTTCTAGCGTATCGACATCTCCCGGCAGATGCGAATTACTCGCATGCAATCAACATGATACCGTTGGAGTTCTCGGATGAGCCAAATGTCATAGCGGCCCACAAAGAGTTCATTGCTGCAGCTTATGCTCAGGGCGATGATAATGACGAAAAGCCGATCGCGGAGAAAAGGGCAATCAAGCAGACACGGCTAATTTATGAGATTGCTCATTCTTTAGGGTTTGGCATCAGAGAAACTGACCTCCAAACCGAGGGTTATACAGCCACCGGTTTCGTCGAAAGAGACCACGCTTTCATTGATGGGCACAAGGCTTGGAGGGACATCGCCAACCTCTTGTTTATCCAGGCACGCCAGGCAGAGGGTCGACCTCTTAATGAGAAAGAGTTGAACTACCTTGGATTGCAGGGCGCGAGGGAAGAGGTGTCTGATGACACAGGCTAACCTCTCGCAAGTCGTTGCCTTACTCGCTGCACCACTCGCCGCCCAAACCCCCGCGATGACCCCGCCGCCTCTCGCTGAGTACCCCGGTGCGGAAATCGTCAAGGGTGTCACGTTTCTGGGCGATACCGGGATTACGCTCGAACGTGGCGAAAGCGGCCTTCCAGTCTTTGCCTGCTGGCGACCGATCCTTTTCAAGGAAGACACCGACCGCCCTGTAGCAGGACGTATAGATTGCCGCTTTATCGCCAACGATAATGGCTTCAGCGACGCCGCTTTGGGCTACGACATGCCTCGCTATTTGCGGCGCCATCCAACAGCCGACAACGCTTCCGCACCTCGCGCAGGAGAGAAGGCATGAACCGCATCCTTTTCGTATTCGCAGCATCGCTCCTCCTGACTGGCTGCGACGACATCGCCGCTTGGTTCGAGGAGGAGGACTGGCGCGAGGGAGAGGAAAGTCTCGATGCCTGCATGGAACGGGTCCGCGCCGGCTATCACGAAGGTGTGGTCGAGCTGCTTGAGAGCGACGAACAGCGCCAGCCGACTTACACCTTCGACGTGACCAAGGCGAGCTTCGAGGACCTCAACTCGATCACCGTTGCAGAGAGCGAGGAGGGGGGCGGATCGGTCCAGTTCTCGGGCGTCGATGCGCCCGGTTACATCATTCACGATTTCATGGAGACGCCGGTCGACGAGAAGGGCGCATTCATGCTCGGCAGGGATCCGGCGCTCTACCGCGTGCGCGGCGAACCGATCGCGCTGAAAGACGTATTTGCCGTGGGCTGCAAACGCCAAATGCCGGGCATGCGCCTCATCAGCTTCACCTTCCAGCCGCTCACCGAATCCAGCACCGATAGCGCCGAGACCGAGACCGAGACCGAGTAATGCCCAAACGCACCGACATTTCCTCGATCCTTGTCATCGGCGCAGGGCCGATCATCATCGGGCAGGCCTGCGAGTTCGACTATTCAGGGACGCAGGCGATCAAGGCGCTGAGGGAGGATGGCTACCGCGTCATCCTGGTCAATTCGAACCCGGCGACCATCATGACCGATCCGGACATGGCGGACGCGACCTATGTCGAGCCGATCACGCCCGAAATCGTCGCCAAGATCATCGCAAAGGAAAAGCCCGACGCGCTGCTTCCCACGATGGGCGGGCAGACCGCGCTCAATTGCGCGCTGAAGCTCGACGAGATGGGTGTGCTGGCCGAGCACGGGGTCGAGATGATCGGCGCAAAGGCCGACGCCATCGACAAGGCGGAGAACCGCCAGCGTTTCCGTGAGGCGATGGACAAGATCGGCCTCGAAAGCGCGCGCAGCGGCATCGCCAACACGCTGGACGAGGCCCGCGACGTGCTCGAGCGCACCGGTCTGCCCGCCATCATCCGCCCGTCCTTCACGTTGGGCGGCACCGGCGGCGGCATCGCCTACAATAAGCAGGAATTCGACCGCATTGTGCGCGAGGGGCTCGATGCCTCTCCGACCACCGAGGTGCTGATCGAGGAGTCGCTCCTCGGTTGGAAAGAATACGAGATGGAGGTCGTGCGCGACAAGGCGGACAATGCGATCATCATCTGCTCGATCGAGAATGTCGATCCGATGGGCGTGCATACGGGGGACTCCATCACGGTCGCCCCGGCGCTGACGCTGACGGACAAGGAATACCAGATCATGCGCTCGGCCAGCATCGCGGTGCTACGCGAGATCGGGGTGGAAACCGGCGGGTCGAACGTACAATTCGCGGTGAATCCGAAGGACGGCCGCCTGATCGTGATCGAGATGAACCCGCGCGTCTCGCGCAGCTCGGCGCTGGCTTCCAAGGCGACCGGCTTCCCCATCGCGCGCGTCGCGGCGAAACTGGCGGTGGGTTACACGCTCGACGAGATCACCAACGAGATCACCGGCGCGACGCCTGCAAGCTTCGAGCCGACGATCGACTACGTCGTCACCAAGATCCCGCGCTTCGCCTTCGAGAAATTCAAGGGCACCGAGCCCAACCTCGCCACCGCGATGAAGTCGGTGGGCGAGGTGATGGCGATCGGACGCAACTTCGCCGAGAGCATGCAGAAGGCGTTGCGAGGTCTGGAAACCGGGCTCGACGGGTTTAACCGCGCGCCAGACCTCGAAGGCGTAGCACGCGATGTCATCACCGCCGCGATCTCGCGCCGCACGCCCGACCGGCTGCTGAAGGTCGCGCAGGCCTTTCGCGAAGGTCTGAGCGTCGAGGACATCCAGGCAGTGACCGGCTACGATCCGTGGTTCTTGCGCCAGATCGAGGCCATCATCGCCGCCGAGCGCGAAGTGCAGGCGGATGGTCTGCCGCGCGATGCGGCGGCGATGCGGCGGCTGAAGGCGATGGGCTTTTCCGATCGGAGGCTGGCGACATTGGCCGTGCGCTCGGTCGGGGTCGCGGGCGGCATGGGCGAGACGCAGGCCAAGCGCTCTGGGTTGCTCCACAATGCGCTTCAGGCGATGGCCGGCGCGACCAGCGAGGGCGAAGTGCGCGACCTGCGCCGCAAGCTCGGCGTCAATCCGGTGTTCAAGCGCATCGACAGCTGCGCCGCCGAATTCGAGGCGATCACGCCCTATATGTATTCAACCTACGAGGCGCCCAGCTTCGGCGAGCCGGAGGACGAGGCGTTGCCGTCCGACCGGCGCAAAATCGTGATCCTGGGCGGCGGACCCAACCGGATCGGGCAGGGGATCGAGTTCGATTATTGCTGCGTACACGCCTGTTTCGCGCTGGCGGAGCAGGGGTTCGAGACCATCATGGTCAATTGCAACCCGGAGACCGTTTCCACCGATTACGACACGTCGGACCGGCTCTATTTCGAGCCTCTGACTGCCGAAGACGTGCTGGAAATCCTGCGCGTGGAGCAACAGGCGGGCGAGCTGGTCGGCGTTATCGTCCAGTTCGGCGGGCAGACGCCGTTAGGGCTGGCGCAGGCGCTGGAGGATGCGGGCATTCCCATCCTCGGCACCAGTCCCGATGCGATCGATCATGCCGAGGACCGCGAGCGCTTCGCCAAGCTCGTCAACAAGCTGAAGCTCAAACAGCCTGACAACGGTATCGCCTACACCCGCGATGAGGCCGCGGCGGTCGCGGCACGCATCGGCTATCCGGTGCTGCTGCGCCCGTCCTTCGTGCTCGGCGGCCGGGCGATGGAGATCGTCGATTCCGAAGCCCAGCTCGACGACTACATAAAGAGCGCAGTCAATGTCTCGCCCGACAGCCCGGTGCTGGTCGACCAATATCTGCGCGATGCGATCGAATGCGATGTCGACGCGCTGTGCGACGGCACCGAGGTCCGCGTCGCGGGCGTCATGCAGCATATCGAGGAAGCGGGCGTCCATTCGGGCGACAGCGCCTGCACCTTGCCGGCCTATTCGCTGGGGCAGGAGGTGATCGACGAGATGGAACGCCAGGCCGAAGCGCTCGCCTTCGCGCTCGGCGTGCGCGGACTGATGAATGTGCAATTCGCGGTCAAGCCGGACGAGAACGGTGTGGAGCAGGTCTATCTCATCGAGGTCAATCCGCGCGCCAGTCGCACCGTGCCCTTCGTCGCCAAGGCAATCGGCCAACCGGTCGCCAAGATCGCCGCGCGGGTCATGGCGGGAGAGGCGCTCGCCGGGTTCGAGCCTTTCCGCCGGGAGCTCGATCACATCGCAGTCAAGGAAGCGGTCTTCCCCTTCGCGCGCTTCCCGGGCGCGGACCCGGTGCTTTCCCCCGAAATGAAATCGACCGGCGAAGTCATGGGGATAGATGCGAGTTTCGAGGCCGCCTTTTTCAAGGCGCAGCTGGGCGCGGGCATGGTGCTCCCGCGCAAGGGGACGGTGTTCGTCTCGGTCAAGGATGGCGACAAGGCGGGCATCGTCCCGGCGGTGAAGGCGCTGCTGGACGTGGGCTTCCACATCGTTGCGACCAGCGGGACGCAGGCATTTCTCAGCGGCGAGGGACTGGACGTCGAACGCGTCAACAAGGTCGCCGAAGGCCAACCCCATATCGTCGACCGCATCATCGACGGCGAGATCGCGCTGATCTTCAACACCACCGAAGGCTGGCAGTCGCTGCTCGACAGCAAATCGATCCGGCAGGCGGCGCTCGAGAAGAAGGTGCCCTATTACACCACCGCCGCCGCATCGCGCGCTGCCGCGGCGGCAATTGCGGCGATCACGCCCTCGCAACTTGAAGTCCGCTCGCTACAAAGCTATTATAGCTGAGCATTTACGCCGTCCTCCCGACATTTCGCCCGCAATCCGGTCGCTTGGAAGAAGCGGCCACGGTCGAAGTTTCGCCGTGAAACCTCCCATGCCGGGGCGGGCGCAGACAGGAAAGAGACAAGGCACATGGCTACGATGGAAAAGGTTCCGATGCTCAGCGAGGGGTATGAGCGTCTGACCGCCGACCTCAAGATGCTGCGTGAGGAACGCCCGAAGATCGTCGACGCGATCGAGGAAGCGCGCGCGCATGGCGATCTTTCCGAAAACGCCGAATATCACGCCGCCAAGGAGCGTCAGGGCCAGGTCGAGGCGCAGATCGGCGATCTCGAAGACAAGATCAGCCGGGCGCAGATCATCGATCCCAAGACGCTTTCGGGCGAGCGTATCATCTTCGGGGCGACCGTGACGCTGCTCGACGAGGACGACAAGCCGGTGAAATACCAGATCGTCGGCCAGACCGAGGCGGACGCCGCAAAGGGCCGTATCTCCTATTCCTCGCCGCTCGCCCGCGCTATGATCGGCAAGCAGGTCGGCGACGAGATCGAGGTGACGGTGCCCTCGGGCGACAAGTTCTACCTCGTCGACAAGATCGAGTTCATTTGAACCTCAGCGGGTCCCTGCGAAGGCAGGGACCTCACTCGGGCTCGCTTCTGCTGCGGGGAAGTCCCTGCCTTCGCAGGGACTCAGAACAGCCGCTTCTCCATTGCATAATTGTGGATCGGCACGGCGTGACCGTCGTGCTCGATTGCGAAATCGCGCCGGTGCAGCACTTGGTATCCCGCACGCTCGAAAGCGGGCCGAGCGAGTTCGCTGGCCTCGGTGTACAATCTCTTTACTCCGGCTTCGAGCGCATGGTTCTCCGCCTCGGCTAGCAGCCGGGCCGCCAAACCTCGGCGCGAATGATCAGGATGGTTGTAGAGACGATCGAGATGGCCGTCGGGCTCGATCAGTGCATAGGCCACCGATCGATCACGCTCATCGACCGCGACGAAGATCACGTGCCCCTGGCGCACCCTGTCCCGGTATATCTCAGGCCCACCATGGCGGCCGGCCCACGCGCCGATCTGCTCGGGCGAGTAGGCGCGCGACCCGATGGCGCGTATGGCGGCAAGCGATATCTGCGACAGTTGTTCCGCATCGGGATCGCGATATCGCCTGATCCGGTATTCCATCGGACGATGGTCGAGCCGGCTTACTCGTCCGGGGTCAACAGCTTGTGGATGTGAACCACGACATATTTCATCTCGGCATCGTCGACCGTGCGCTGCGCCTGCGAGCGCCAGGCATCAACGGCCGCGTCGTAGGAGCTGTACACACCGACGACATGGATGCTTTCCGGGTCGGCGAAGGTCGCTCCGCGCGGATCGGTGACCCGCCCGCCCATGACAAGGTGGAGTTTCTGGCTCGGGGTGGTCTCTTCCATGGATGATGGCCCTTCGGATGAAACGAGGCGGCGGATCCAGCGGATCGCGCCCTATCGGACCGAGCCCCCGCGCACCTCTATGGAACGCGGGGCTTTAACGCCCCGCGCCCGCATTTCAACCCGAGCAGATTCCCGGCTCCGTCAGCTGCGCTTACCCTTTAGATCGCGCATCGCGCGCGTCGCCTTGCGGCGGGTGCGGCGACTGACATTACGGCCCGAATCGGCGGTGCTACTCGCAAGGTAGCTCGCCTCGCGCTTCAGCCGCCGAGCCCGCGCGCCAGCGCTGTCGCCCAGATCCTCGAGCGCGTCGGAACCCGCGCGTCCGGCGCTCGACGCATCGTGGACGAGCTTCATTCCGAACGCCATGATCGCATCGGAGACGAGATTCCCAATGCGCGAGGCCTCGGTGCCGGCTTCGCGCGCGGTGTCGACCGCGTCGTCGCCGAAGTCTTCGGCTGCGCGGCGCGTGCGCGTGGCGGCGGAGCCGATTGCGGCGGCGGCACCGGTCGCCGCGGTGCCAACGAAGCGGCGACCGCGCGGTGTGGCAAGGCCGATCAACAGCCCCAGCGCGAGCGCGCCGCCCACCACGGTAAGCGGATGCTGCCTGGTGTATTCGACCGCATCCGAGGCACTCTCTTTCGCTTGGTCGGCGAGCGAGCGATCGGCGATGCGGCGTTCGCTCGCCTCGATTTTCTGGCGCAGTGCATCGCGCTTTTCTTGCGGAGTCGCGGCGGGCGGCGTCAGGTCGCTTGCGGTCGCTTCGCTCGCATTGTCGGCAATACTGTCTTTGGTGGGGGCATCATTCATCGTCATCTCCAATATTTGGTCGTCACCGGGGGCCTAACCCTCGCCGGCTTCGGCTCTTTCGTAATTGTAATCGTCCTCGTCCTCGCTTTCCGGATCGGAAAGGCCGAGAAAATCGAACAGCGGCTCACGCGCCAGCCACAGCAGGATTGCACCGACCAGCGCGGCGAGAATGCCGCGCTTGTCGTCAGCCTGTTCCTTGGCCAGCTCGAACACGTCGACCGCGCCGTCGCCGACCCGGCCGAGCACGCGGGAGGCGATCCGCTGGCCCGAAAGGTTCTCGCGTACATTCTCGACATCGGCGAGTACGTTGCGCTTCGCCGCATCGCGCAGCAGGCGGTCTTCGCGCAGCTGTTTTCGCAGATCGCTCATTGCTGTCTCTCTGCGGACGAAAACAGGCTCTGGACCTGATTAACCTTGGACCGCGCCTTCATCGCGAGCAGCGCCGCGCCGATCAGGATCGCACCGACCACGATGGCGATCGCGCCCCAAATCGTAACCAGCGGTGCAAGCGCGATGACCAGCCCGACCGCAAGCGCGAGCAGTGCGATATGGAGGAGAATAAGCGCGACCGCGAGCGCGCCGGCGGCAACCCCGATGCCCTTGCCGGCGAGTTTTGCGCGCGTTTTCTGGAACGCTGCTTCGGCGCGAGCATAGGTAACGCCATCGTCGAACAGGTTGCTGACTTCCTCAATGAGGCCGTCTTCCTGGGGCGGCAGGCCGGCGCCGATCGGCGGGGTCACCGGCGGCTCGTGCAATCTGGCCTTGGCTCCGGGTGGATCGACCGGCGTCGGTTCGACCTCATCCGCGAGATCGCCGCTGATCGCTGCGCCGGGGGCGGGCACGCCGGGAAGGGGTGCTCCGCCAACCTTTGGATGCAATCGCGGATCCGGCGTGTCGACAGGGCCGTCCGCCGGAGGAGGCACCGCGGGGTCGCGCGGCTCGCCTTCGTCGGAACGGGGCCGGCCAGGGGGCGGGGTGTCAACCATCAACGTACTCTCCGGCGAACCGCCAAATCTGTCGCAAGAGCGCCTGCATCTTCAGCGCGCCCTGTATCGGATCGGGCGCGATCAGCGGCTGCCACCGCGAAACAGCCGCGCGATCAGGAATCCGGCGACGGCGGCGATCCCGACAGCGGCGGCCGGGCTCTTGCGGATGGCTTCGCGCGTGTCTTCGCCCAGTTCGTCGACGCTCTTCGCCTCGAGCTTGGCCGAGGTTTCAGTCAAGCTGCGCGAGGCCGAGCGGGCGTAGTCGCCATATTTCGGGCCGAAGCGCTCGTCGATCTGTTCGGCGGTTTCGGCAACGCTGCGACCCAGCGAGGCGAGTGCGTCGCTGGCGGCGCTCTTACCCTGGTGCGCGAATTCGCCGCTCTTCGCCTTCGCCTTGTCGCCATAAGCGCGCGCTTCGGCCTTCAGCTCTTCCGAACGGCCCTTGGCCTGTTCGCGATAGGCATCCGCCCGGGTGTTGGCTTCGCTGCGCAGTGCGGCGGCGCCCGCCTTCGCTTCCTCGAGCGCGGCGTTGAAGCGGCTTTTCGCCTCTGCCGTGCCGGCACCGCTTGCGCCGGTGCTGGTTCCGGTGGTCACGGGATCGGCCGTAGGCGTGGAGGTCGCGGACTTGGCGCTTGCGCCGGTCTTGCGCGGGGAAGCCTTGGCGGTGCTGCCGGATTTACCGGTCGCGCCCTTGGCGGAAGTTTTCGCGGGGGTCTTCGTTGTCTTGGAATCGGCCATGTTGTCTTTCTGCTCTTTTTGGTGAAGCGCAGTCCTGCGAAGAGCCGGACGCGCGGGAGTTTCATGAATTGCAACGCGGCTTGCGCCCTCAGGTTCCGGCGAATAGGGGTGCGCCGAAATTACGTTGGCCCGGCCGTGCCGGGTGTCCTGTGAATATACTACACCTTGCCCCCGGAGCGCAAACATGACGGCGATCATCGATATCCACGCCCGCGAAATCCTCGATTCCCGGGGCAATCCGACGGTCGAGGTCGATGTCCTGCTCGAAGATGGCAGCTTCGGGCGCGCCGCGGTCCCCTCCGGCGCCTCGACCGGCGCGCACGAGGCGGTTGAGCTGCGCGACGGAGATAAGGAGCGTTACAAGGGTAAGGGGGTGTTGAGAGCCTTGGAGGCGGTCAACACCGAAATCCGCAACCTCCTGGTCGACAGCTTCGACGCCGAAGACCAGCGCGACATCGATCTGTCCCTTATCGCCCTGGACGATACCGACAACAAGGGTCGCCTGGGCGCCAACGCGATCCTCGGGACCAGCCTGGCGGTCGCAAAGGCCGCTGCGCAGGCGCGCGGATTGCCGCTATATGCCTATGTCGGCGGGGTTTCGGCGCATGTCCTGCCGGTGCCGATGATGAACATCATCAATGGTGGCGAACATGCCGACAACCCGATCGACATCCAGGAATTCATGATCATGCCCGTGGGCGCCGAAAGCATCGCCGACGCCGTGCGCTGGGGCGCGGAAGTGTTCCACACGCTGAAGAGCGGGCTCGCCAACAAGGGTCTCTCGACTGCGGTCGGCGACGAGGGCGGCTTCGCGCCCGACCTCGCCAGCCCCCGCGCCGCGCTCGATTTCATCATGGCTTCGATCGAACAGGCCGGATTCGCGCCGGGTGAGGATATTGTGCTCGCGCTCGATTGCGCGGCGACCGAATTCTACCGCGACGGCAAATACGAGATTTCGGGCGAAGGGCGGAGCCTCGATGGCACAGCTATGGCAGATTATCTCGCCAAACTGTGCGCCGACTACCCGATCCGTTCGATCGAGGACGGCATGGCGGAGGACGACTTCGCGGGCTGGAAGGCCCTCACCGACGAAATCGGCGGTAAGGTGCAACTGGTCGGCGACGATCTCTTCGTGACCAATCCCGCGCGGCTCGAGGACGGCATCGCCCGGGGGCTGGCCAATTCGCTGTTGGTCAAGGTCAACCAGATCGGCACGCTCACCGAAACGCTGGCCGCCGTCGATATGGCGAACCGCGCGCGCTACACCTGCGTTATGAGCCACCGTTCGGGCGAGACCGAAGATGCGACTATCGCCGACCTCGCGGTTGCGACCAATTGCGGGCAGATCAAGACCGGCTCACTCGCGCGCTCGGACAGGCTTGCGAAATACAACCAGCTGATCCGGATCGAGGAAGAGCTGGGCGACAGCGCGGCCTATGCCGGGCGGGGGTGTTTCGGCGCGCTTGTATAAGCGCAGCGGCGACTTGATCTGCGCGGCTTACGATAGGAATCGGACGGTGTGTAGCCGGCGTGAGGGGGGGCCTTCACGACTGGCCCAAGTCGCCCGCAGCCGCGAAATAGCGATCCATCGCGGCGAGGCCGCCTTGCGTCAGGCGAACGAGAACGCGGCGTTGATCGCGCGGATCGTGTTCGCGCAGGATGAGGCCATGATCGGCCAGCACGCCGAGCCAACGCAACCCGGTGGTCGGCGGTGCGGCCGAGCCGATACAGGCGCTCGACACCGAAACCGGGGTCCCGTCGGCTTGGGCAATATAAAGGTCGAGCAGGATATCCCAGGCCGGTTCGCCGAAAATCTCCGCCTCGCCGAAGATCTCGGAACGCTTGCGCCGCCTCGCATAGGCATTGCGCGCGAGCTGGACGTGGTGCGTCCGCGGCTGTGCAGGATCGGGGCGGGGAAGGGCCGGCACGTGTCCCGGCTCGGCGGATGGCTTGCGCGCCGAAGCGAGCGCGTGAGCGGCACCTCCACCGCTTTCTCTGGGCGGAGTGCGCGGCGCCGTGTGGCCCAGCGAAAATCCGAGATCGGCGAGCGAGAGGGCGGGGCGTATGTGGGCTCGGCTCTGGGTCCTGTCCGGGCCGGACGGTTCGCCATTTTCGCGCAATATCGCCGCGATCGCGCTGAGTTGTTCGGCCAGAACACCCAAATCGGGAACGCTGGAATCGGGTGTATCGTCGGCTCGCGGCGTGTCGCCGCCTTGCGCAGCACTTGGGAAGGGGCGGGCATTCAGTTCCTTCATCGCCGTGTTGCCCGGCGCCGGACGTCGGCCGAAAGCCGGGCGTAGGAGAGTAACTCCGACATTATGGCCGCTCTTGTGCCCGATCGGCTCTCGACCGCCCCTCCTCGCATGATTGTGCCTCGCTCCCCTAATGGCGGGGGCAGCACATGGCCGGTCCTATCGACACCGCGCCATGTGTGCCCCGCATTTGGGGTAGCGGTCAGAAGCCGCGGAGCCATTATGCAAGAGCGCGTAAAGTTGCCCCTGAAGGCTCCGTTTTGGCGCTAATGCACGAGGCGGCGGGCGGCGCGTGCGGCCGAGCTATTGCCGCGCCTGCGATCTTCACCCGGACGACATGGACCACCCTGCTCGACCGCGTCGAGGTTGTCGCGCAGATGGTGGATGGCGGCATCGACATGGATCGCCGCAATCCCCGCGCCGATGCGATCGAGCCGCTCTAGGACGCCGTCCAGTTTCGCCAGACAGAAATGAAGTTCGTGTAGTTCTTCGGTTGTGATGTGAAGCATGTTGTGATCCCCCCAACGCTTCGCGAGTCCGCCCATGCGGGCACCGCTTGGCTAAGAGATTAAGCCGCACCTGCCGAAAAATGTATAAGGGGAACTGCGTAGCTGATTGTTATCAGCCGCCGGGCGCGCCGCGCTAAGCCCCGAAACGCCGGGCCAGATCGTGAAGCGCGAGCGCCGCCTTGGCCGCTTCGCCGCCCTTGTCCTTCTGCGCCGCATCGGCGCGAACGCGCGCCTGTTCCTCGTTCTCGACCGTCAGGATGCCATTGCCGATCGCGATCCCGTCCATGGTCAGCGCCATGATCGCGCGCGCGCTCTCGCCTGCGACGATCTCGAAGTGATAGGTCTCGCCGCGGATGACGACGCCGATCGCGACGAAGCCCGCATAGGCGCCGCTTTCCGCCGCCATCGCGATGGCGCCGGGCACTTCCAGCGCACCGGGAACCGTCAGCACTTCGGCCTCGTGCCCCGCTGCCTCGATCGCCGCCCGGGCGCCCGCGATGAGCATGTCGTTGAACTCGCCGTAGAAGCGCGCTTCCACGATCAGGAATGTTGCCATGGGATTGTCTACTCCGGGATCGGCCGGTGGCCGGTGATGGTGATGCCGTAGCCTTCGAGCGCGACTAGATCGGGCCGCGAATTGGTCAGCAACACCATCTCATGCACGCCAAGATCGGCCAGGATCTGCGAGCCGATACCGATATTGCGATGCTCCTCGTCTGGGCTCCATTCGCCGCTGGTGCCGACGCGCTGGGTGAGGATGACGATGATGCCGCTTCCCTTCTCGCCGATCGCGCCCATCGCGCGTTGCAGCGTGCGCTTGCGCGGTCCGGGCGCGCCCAGCACGTCGTCGAAGACCGAGATCGGATGGACGCGGGCGAGGGTGGCTTCGCCTTCGACCACATGTCCTTTCTGAAGGACATAGGCCTCGTTGTCGGAAATCGTGTTGCGATAGGTGATCATGCGCCACTGGCCGCCATAATCGCTTTCGAAACTGCGCTCGCCCACGCGCTCGACCAGATGATCGTTGCGCATCCGATAGGCGATGAGATCGCGGATCGTGCCGATCTTCAGCTGATGCTTGCGGGCAAAAGCGATCAGGTCGTCGAGGCGGGCCATCGTCCCGTCCTCGTTCATGATCTCGCAGATGACGCCCGAGGGATTGAGCCCGGCAAGCCGCGAGATGTCGACCGCCGCCTCTGTGTGCCCAGCACGCACCAGCGTCCCGCCTTCGCGCGCCATCAGCGGGAAGACATGGCCGGGCGTGACGATGTCGTCCGGCCCCTTGGTCTGGTCGATGGCGACCGAGACGGTGCGCGCACGGTCGGCGGCGGAGATACCGGTGGTGACCCCTTCCTTCGCCTCGATCGAGACGGTGAAGGCGGTCTGCATGCTTTCCGTGTTGTTGCGGCTCATCGGATGAAGGCCGAGCTGATCGACCCGCGCCTTGTCTAGCGCCAGACAGATGAGCCCGCGACCGTGCGTCGCCATGAAGTTGATCGCGGCGGGCGTCGCCATTTGCGCTGGTATGATGAGGTCGCCCTCGTTTTCGCGGTCTTCGTCGTCGATCAGGATATACATGCGCCCGTTGCGCGCCTCGTCGATGATGTCCTCAATCCCGACCAGAACGGGCGTGTCGTCATTGGCGTCGAGGAAGCTCTGCAATTTCGCGAGCGTGTCGGCGGTCGGGTTCCAATCCGCTTCGCCCGCGTCGCGCAAGGTGTTGGCATGAAGCCCTGCGGCGCGGGCCAGGCCGGCTTTGGTGAAAGAGCCGTCTGCCACCAGATTGCGCACGCGTGTGATAGTCGATGTGTCCACGTTTAATGGATAGCACATTTCGATGTGATTGCAAGCTGACGCGTGTTTTGACGTGGGCTTTGGCCCGCGTCGTCAGCCCGGTCCGCTACGGTTCGGAGGCGGCGTATCGGTGGTCTGCCTGTTCTCCGGATTGACATAAATGTTCGGCTCGGCGTCCTGCGCCTGCTCTGCCGCATCTTCCTCGACCCCGGCGGCTTCGCGCAATCTGCGCGCGATCTCGCTGGAAAACGGACTTTCCGGCTCCGGCTCGCGCACTTGCAGGCGCGTGCGGTCGGGAGCGAGCGTGCCGGGGGAGGGTGCAGCCGCGAGCGTCTGACTGACATAGCCGTCGCGTTCCTCGACATAGCTTTCGACCAAGGGCAGCGCCTCCTGCGGATCGGCAAAACTCCACAGGCCGGACAGCGAGCCTTCGATCACGAGGCCGTACACCGCTTTCTCGATCGCCCGGCGCACGGCGAGCTGCGGCGGTTCGTTCACCGAAACGCCGATCTCGCCTTCGAGCAATTCGTCGAAATCGACAAAGCGAAAGACGCCGGCCTGCGTCCCTTGCGAATAGATGTTCTTGGTGGCCGACACACTGCGCAGCATCCGCCCGCTCTGCGTGCTGGTCACGCGCAGGCTGACGGTGACGCGGTCGTGCTCGTAGCGCGTGTTCGCGCCAATGCCGAGAAAGCGTGCGCCAGCACCGCCCGTATAGGTATTGGTCTCGTAAGCGACCACCGCACCCTCGATCAGGATCGGTGCATAGAGCAGCGGGGGAGGGGGGCCGAGCGGCTGACCGTCTTCGCCCAAAAACTGCTCGCGGGTCGAGCGGATCAGTTGCCGCTCGCGCAGGACGTTGTTCAGGCCCTTGCGGTCGAGGATGACGAACCACTGACCGCGCCCGGCCTCCTGCAGCGCCTCGAGCAGCATCTCCGTTGCGCCCTGAGTCACCGCTCGGGAAAACTCGGAGAACTCGTCATTGGGCTTATGCTGGCCGGTCTTGTCGGCGATGTCGTAGATCGCGACGACGATCGGCTCCGATGGCGGCGGGAGGGCCTGAAGATCGCGTTCGGTCTGGGTTCGCTCTGCTAGTATCGGTTCGCTTCCCTGCGGCGCGGGTTTTCCGGCGCAGCCGGCTGTCAGCAGGCCGAGAGCGGCAAGAGCAGCGGCGGACGCGCGGCGAGAAGCGCGCGAGCGTTCTGGCGATGCAATCATGTCAGGATCCGGGTGCGGGGACTTCGATTTCGGTCACGCCGCCGGTGACCTGATCGATAATGCGAAGGAAGATGACGGAACCGATCCGCTCGAACTCGATCGTAAGATCGCCGAGCGGGATCGTGCCCGAATCCTCCGGATTCTCACCGAACAGTCGATCCTCCACCTCGTTCGCCGCGCGGTTGAGCAGGCGGCGGGTCAGGTCGCGGTCGAACCGTTCGAGAAGGTCTTCCTCTGGTTCTTCATACTGGTTCTGGATGCGCGCCTGGTTCAAAAGGAAATCGCCGTTGAACGGGCTTCCGCCGAAATTGGGATTGACCGGGCGGTACTTGATATCGTCGGCGAGCGCCGGACCGATCGGTGCGACGCCCAGAAGCGCCATGGCGAATAGGCCGCATATGAATCTCAAACCACTCGCCCCTGTTGCAACAGTCGTATCGACCGGACGCATAAGGACCGACGAGCGCCCTGTCGAGCGATCGTCGGTCCTCTGACGCTGCGGCGTTGGTCGATCAGGTCAGTTCGATTGCGTCACGGTGTAGCCGCCGCCCTCGGGTGTCGGGCCCGTATAGGTCATCGAGAAGCTGTTGCCGTTGCCTTCCTGCGTGATGGTGACGTCGTATCCGTTGCCGGTCTGGCTCACATCGACGAAGTTGTTGTTGCCGTCCTGGCTGACTTCGCCGCCCAGATTGAAGCCGCGTTGTTCGTATTCGATGCGGTTGCCGTCGCCCTGCTGTTGCAGGTTGAGCGAGAGGTTATTGCCGCCCTCGGCCATCTGCACCGCGTTGATGACGTTGCTGCTGCCGGACTGCTGGAGGGTTGCGGTGATGTTGTTGCCGTCACCACCCTGCATGAGGGTCGCCCGGTTTTCGCCGCCGGCCTGTGCGATCGTGGCGGTGTAGGATGTGCCCGAACCGTTCTGCGCGATCTCGGCAAAGTTGCTGCTGCCCGAACCCTGATCGATATCGGCTTCGACAGTGCCGTTTTGCGGCTGCGCATTCGCTTGTTCGATGCGCGCCTCGTTCTCGTTCGAAGTCTGGTCGATCGCGCCGATTACGCCGCCGCTGGTCTGCTCGATCACGGCGAGGTTGCGGCTTGCGCCCGACCCGGTTGCGATCGACGCGGTCGAGGCGACACCGCCGCCCGCTTGCTGGATGCGCGCCTCGTTCTGCGTTCCGTTGAGGCTGATATCGCCCTTCAGGTTCGATCCGTCCTGCTCGATGCGTGCGATGTTCCGGCTGCCGGGCTGGGTGATCGAGGCATTGCTTCCCGTGCCACCTGTAGCGCGGGTCTGGATGATCGTTGCGGTGTTGTCGCTGCCGCCCTGATCGATGTCGGAATTGTCCGTGCCGCTGTTGGCATCGATGGTCTGCTCGATCGTTGCGGTGTTGTCGCTTGCTCCGCTGGCGGATTGATCGATCGCGCCGACACCGCCTCCGCCAGAGCCACGCTGAGTGATGGACCCGGAATTGGAGCTGCCGGCCTGGTCGAAATCGGCGGTGTTCTGCCCGAAGCCCGCCTGGACAATGGTCGCCTGTGCACCCGATCCGGTTTGCGAGACATTGGCGAGCTGTGCTTCGCCGCTTTGCTCGACGTCGGCATTGTTGCTCGATCCGGGCTGCGTGATTGTGAGCGTATTGCCTGTGCCGCCATCTTCGCGGGTCTGCGTGGCGGTCGCGACGTTTTCGGTTCCGCCCTGATCGATGTCGACCTCGTCGGTGCCCGAACTTGCATTGACCGTTTGCGAAATCTCGGCGGAGTTTCTGCGCGCGCCGCTGGCCGATTGGTCAATGCTTGCAACACTGCCGCCGCCCGAACCGTCTTGTTCGATCGTTCCGGAATTGGAGCTGCCAGCCTGATCGAAATCGGCGGTGTTCTGCCCGAAGCCCGCCTGGATGATGGTCGCTTCGCCTCGCGATCCGTTCTGTGCCAGGTTGGCAAGTTGCCCTTCCCCGCTTTGCTGGACATCGCCTTCATTGCGGCTGCCTGACTGTGCGAAGGTGGTCGTGCTGCCGGTCCCGCCGTCTTCGCGGCTCTGCGATGCTGTCGCGACATTGCGGCTGCCTGCCTGGTCGATGTCGACCTCGTCGGTGCCGCTCGATGCGTTGATCGTCTGCGATATCTCGGCGGTGTTGCTACGCGCGCCGCTCGCGGATTGGTCGACCGACGCGGTGCTGCCCCCGCCAGAGCCGTCCTGTTCTATGGTGGCTGCGTTGGACCGGCCCGCCTGGTCGAGATCGGCGGTGTTCTGTCCGAAGCCTGCCTGAGTGATGGTTGCCTCTCCGCGCGATCCGCCCTGCGAAAGGTTTGCAAGCTGCGCTTCGCCGCTCTGTTCGACATTGGCCGTGTTGCGCGAGCCGGGTTGGGTGATGGTAGCCGTGTTACCGGTACCGCCGCTGTCGCGAGTTTGCGATGCGATCGCCTCGTTGTCGCTTCCGCCCTGATCGATGTCGACTTCGTCGGTCCCCGAGGTTGCATCGATCGCCTGCGTGATCTCGCCAACATTGTTGCGCGTGCCGTCGGTCGACTGATCGATCGCGGCGACGCTTCCGCCGCCAAGACCGCGTTGGGCGATGGTCGCGCTGTGCCGCGATCCGGTCTGGTCGATGTCGGCCAGGTTCGATCCGCCGTCGCCTTCCTGCGTAATGGAAGCGGTCAAGCGCGTGGCGTCGTTCAGATCCAGCGAAAATTCGGCCGGCTCCTGCGCGATCTGGGCATTGTTGCCTCCTCCGGACCCGCGCTGAAACACCTCCGCGCGCGAACTGCGTCCAGCCTGATTGACGGTTGCAAGGTTGCCTTCGCCCGCCTCGCTCGTGTCTTCCTGTTCGATCACCGCAGCGAGCCTGCTGCCACCTTGCGTCAGGGTCGCTTCGTGCTGCCCACCCGCGCCCGACTGCGTGACCGTCGCCTCGTTGCTGCGTCCGTCGACATCGATATCGACGTTGTTGCCCTCGCTGGAGCCCGACTGACGAATTTCGACCCTGTTGCGATCGCCGCCGATGATGTCGACCGACGCCTTGTCGCGGTCCGCATCTTGCAGGATGAAGGCCTCGTTTCGATTGGTCGAAAGCGTGATGCCCGCCTCGTTCGCGATGCCCATCGTCTGAACGATCTCGCTGCGGTTGCGGTCGCCGTCGACGATCTGCGTCTGGATATTGCCGGTCTGGCTTCCGTCGAGATTCCCGCGCTGCAGGGCGAAGGAGTTGTTGTAATTACCGTTCTGTTCGATGCGCACCGTGCTGGCGTCACCCTGTTGATCGATGTAGGCGGTGCTGGCGAAGGCCGTGTTGCCGCTTTCGCCCTGAAGGATAACGGCGGTCGAGCTGTCCGCGCCGCCTCCGACACTGTCGGCCTGGTTGATGCCGGCCTTGTTGCGATCACCGAATTGTTCGATCCGGGCGGTCGAACCCGAGCCGTCCTGAAAGATGCCCGCCCCGTTGGGGGACAGGTCGATCTGCGTGCCATCGAACAAGGTGACCGACGAGCTGTCGAACGTCCCGTTGGCCGTGTTTCTACTGCCGTCCTGCTCGATCTCCGCGGTCGAGTTCTGGCGCGTTTCCTCATCGGCCTGAACAACCGTCGCGTCCTGCGCGCTGGCGACGGCGGGGAATACGAGACTGGCGGCGGCAAGTGCAGTCAGCGAAACATTGCTATGGAATTTCATGGTCTCTCCGGTGCTGAATATGAATGTTTCCCTAACGGGTCCAGCGGCGGCTCTGTTCCAAAAAACTCAACGGACTGCGATGCGCCTTTCGAGGGGCGCTATCGCGCTCGGCCCAATGGACGCCATCAACGTCGAAATTTGCAATCGGAAGGCACAGCCGGATCGACATCTTCCATGCACCGGAGCCAGAGGCATCCGAGGCTTCGAAAAACGAGCATATAGGAAAATGGTGGACGCACTAGGGTTCGAACCTAGGACCCGCTGATTAAGAGTCAGCTGCTCTACCAACTGAGCTATGCGTCCATTCCCGAAGCTGTGTTCGAGGAGGTCGAGAGCGATAGCGGTGGGCTGAAGGCCCGTACTTCCGAATCGCTCACGAGGCGCCCGCGTATAGCGTGCCGGCAACATATGGAAAGCGTTTTTCCGATTGCCACCAGTCCGGCTCGATGCGCATCGAGCGAGGTGCGTAAAACGGATTTCCTGGCGGCGGACAATCGCCCATTGGGGGGGTGGGCCGCCGCCGCCAGGGCCTCGAGCGCTCAACGGGAACCCTTCTCGAAAGGAGGGTGGTGCGACCCGATCGCCCGAGACTTGACCGGATGACCGTGATATCGGCCATCTTGACGTTTAGGGAAAGTCGCCCGGTTGGGTGACGTATGGTAATGCGGCCCCCTATGCAGCGCATGTTCGATACCATCGAAGCGCTCGATACCGTCGGCGCCGTCCTGATTGCCGTGCGCGATCTTGCGATCATGCAGGGCTCCAGACGCATGAGCTATCACGTAACGCCTGCCTTCGACGGTCCGACGGCGAAAACCACTGCGGTCTATGCGCACGGTTTCAGTCAGGAGTGGCTGGACCTCTACGCGGACGAGGCGTTCCGGGCATCCGATCCGATCCCGGCGCGGGTGATGCGACATGGCTCGCTGATGACCTGGAAAGAGGCGATGGCGGCGGGTGAGAACACGCACGAGAACGAAGCCTATTTCGAGCGGATGCGCGAATTCGGGCTCGAACATGGGTTCGGCCTGCCGCTCTATGGCCCGGGCGGGAAGGACGCCTACGCCTCCTTCGACTTCCTCCGCCCTCTGGACGAAGTGTCGAACGAAGCTCTCGGCATCGTGCGCAGCGCCGCGAAGGCGGGGCATCAGAGGGTTGCGGTGCTGACCGATCGCGAGGATCGTCCGCCGCCGCTTTCAGAGCGCGAGCGCGAGGTGCTCGAATGGGCGGCGCGCGGAAAGTCGATCAGTGCCATCGCGACGATCCTCGACATCTCGCCCGATACGGCCAAGACCTATTTCAAGCGGATCTACGCCAAGCTCGGCGTTTCGGATCGGGTGGGAGCGGTGGTGAAGGCGCTGAGGCTGGGGCTGCTGTCGACCTAGCGCCCGCCGGCCCGGTCAGTCGGCGAGCCCGCTGCGCGGCGTGTCGCGGTTCCAGCGATTGACCATCATCAACGCGCCGATGCAAATCATGTTGGTCAACATTGAGGACCCGCCATGGCTCATGAAGGGCAGCGGAATGCCGACGACCGGCGCCATGCCCATTACCATCATCAAATTGACCGCGATGTAGAAGAAGATCGTCGCCGTCATTCCGCCCGCGATCAGGCTGCCGAAGCGATCCTGCGATCGACGCGCGACATTCAGGCCCCAGCGCAGGATGATGACGAAGACCCCGATCACGAACAGGCCGCCGACCAGCCCCCATTCCTCGGCCATGGTCGCGAAGACAAAATCGGTGTGCGGTTCGGGAAGATATTGCAGGTGGCTCTGCGAGCCGTTGTTGAAGCCTTTGCCGAAAATGCCGCCCGATCCGATCGCGATCTTGGACTGCGCGATGTGATAGCCATCGCCGAGCGCATCGGCTTCGGGTTCGAACATGGTGAGGATGCGGCGTTGCTGGTATTCTTGGAGGCCGAAGAAGAAGACCAGTGGCGCAGCGGCCAGCGCCGCCACGCCCCCGGCGACGAACCAGCGCAGGGGCAATCCTGCCAGCAGCATGACCACGCCGCCACCAAAAACGATGGCGAGCGAGGTGCCGAGATCGGGCTGAAGCAGGACGAAGCCGACGGGCAGGGCGATAAGCGCAGCGGGGATGAAGAGCGCGCGCCACGAAGTGGTCAGCCCGGCCGGCAGCGAGGAATAGAACATCGCCAGAGTGACGACGATCACCGGCTTCATCAATTCCGAAGGCTGAAGCTCCATGAAGCCGAGGTCGAGCCAGCGCTGGGCACCGCCGCGCACCGCACCCATCACCTCGACCGCGCCGAGCATCAGCAGAATGACGACATATGCGGGATAGGTCATCAGCCGTACGAATTGACGCGGCAGAGAGGCGATCACCGCCGCCATCAACAGGAACACGCCGAAGCGCAGGACATGCGAGGAGGCATAAGGGTCCCACGATCCGCCCGCAGCCGAGAACAACACCGCCGCGCCGAAGGCGACCAGCAGCAACAGCGGGATCAGCATCCCCCAGGGCTGGCGCGCTATCGGATCGGGGATGATCGACCGGGAGACAGCCATCAGGTGGTGTCGCTTCCGGCAGGAACGAGGGGCTCGATCGGCGGGGTGCCCGAAGGATTGGCCTGCGGGCGCGGGGCAACGAATTGCTCGCCGATTTCCTGCGTCTGTTGGGCGTCGAGCCGCGCTTCGGCTTCCACCTGATCGAAGATGTCCTCATCGCGGCGCGGCTGCGGGGGGATGCTCGCGCCGCGCTCGGCGGCATAGGCGGCATAGCGCCGGTCGAGCCGCTCTTGCGCGGTGCCGCCCCATTGTTCCTCGAGCGCGCGCAGGGCCTCCATGCCCTTGGCGGGGTCGAACAGGAAGGTCATGACATCGCGCGCGATCGGGTAGGCTGCGCCCGATCCGCCGCCATGCTCGATGACGACGGCGCCGGCATAGCGCGGCTTGTCGGTCGGCGCGAAGAAAGTGAAGAGCCCGTGGTCGCGATATTTCCAAGGGCCGCTGCGCCCGTCGGAGACGCTAAGGCTCACGACTTGCGCGGTGCCGGTCTTGCCCGCCATCTTGACCTCTTCTAGCGGCAGGCGCCCGCGCCCTGCCGTGCCGGGCCCGTTGACAACATCGCTCATCGCCTGGCGCACGTAGCTGACATGATCCTCGGGAAAATCGACCTGATCGAACCCCTTGGGCACGGTATCCAGCGTCAGGCGCGGCATGACGTGGCGCCCGGTCGCAAGGCGCGCTGAAGTGACCGCCAGTTGCAGCGGGCTGGCGAGATAATAGCCCTGACCGATCGAGGCGTTGACCGTGTCGTAAGGCTGCCATTCGCGCCCGAACTTGTTGAATTTCCACTCCGAGGTCGGGACGGTGCCGTAGAACTGGCTGTTGACGGGGAGGGGAAACTCCTCGCCCATGCCGCAGGTGCGCGCCATGGCGGCGACATTATCGAAGCCTATTTGCTGCGCGAAATGGTAGAAATAGCTGTCGCAAGACTGGTAGATAGCCTTGGCCATATTAACCGTCCCGTGATTGCTCCAGCAATTGAAGAAGCGGTTGCCGATCCGCCGTCCGCCGCCGCAGGTGATGGTTTCCGACGGGTCGATGCCGGCTTTCAGAAAGGCCATGCAATGGATCGGCTTGACCGTCGAACCGGGCGGGTAGAGGCCTTTCAGGACCTTGTTGCGCAACGGCACGCGCTGATCGTCGCGCAGCATGGCGTATTCAACACTGCCGATGCCGTCCGAAAAACTGTTGGGATCGAAGCTCGGCATCGAGGCCATGCACAAAAGGTCGCCGGTGTCGCAATCCATGACCACGACCGACCCGCTTTCGAGACCGATGCGGCGCGCGGCATAGTCCTGGAGCGGGCCGTCGATCGTCAGGCGGACGGGATCGCCCTGGACGTCCTCGCGCGTTTCGAGATCGCGTACGATGCGCCCGCCCGCGGTCACCTCGACCCGGCGCGCGCCCGGCACCCCGCGCAGCTCCTCCTCGAATTGCTTTTCGAGCCCATCCTTGCCGATCTTGTAGCCGGGCGTCAGCAGCAGCGGATCGGGCGCTTCGTCATATTCCTCGGCCGAGGCGGGGCCGACATAGCCGATCAGATGGCCGACGGTGGAGCCGGTCGGGTAAAAGCGCGAGAAGCCGCGCTGCGGGACGACCCCCTGCATGTCGGGAAGGCGGACGCTAAGTGCGGCGAATTGTTCGTAATCGAGGCCGCTGGACACCTCGACCGGGGCAAATCCACGTGCGCTTGCGATTTCGCTCTTCACGTCCGCGATGCGCGACGGGGTGAGGTCGAGCAGCGCGCCGATCTCGTCGATCATGCCTTCCGGGTCGTTCAGTCTTTCGGGAATGACATCGACGCGGAAATCGGCGCGGTTGGAGGCGAGCGGTGCGCCGTTGCGATCGAGGATCCAACCGCGCCGCGGCGGGATCAGCGTCAAGTTGACGCGGTTGCTCTCGCTTTCGAGCTCGTATTTCTCGTTCTCGGCGATGGCGATGTAGCCCATCCGTACCGCCAGCAGCGCCGCCACGCCGCCTTGAAGGCCGCCAATGACGATGGTTCGCCGGTCGAACGTGTTCTTGAGCACCGACGCGTTAACCAGCGGACCGCGCCGCTGCACACCGCTCTTGAAACCGAAAAAGCGTTTCATCCGACCCTCCGCGAACGCGAAAGGCGGAAACGGTCGAGCCCGGCGATCATGCGCGAGACGACTGGATAAAGCAGGACCGACAGCGCGATTTGCGGCCCGGCTGCGAGAAGCAGCGGCGTGGAGAGAACGGCGCCTGAAATGAGCATGGCGGCAAGAATATACAGGACGATAGCGAAACCGGCGGTGAACCAGTCCTGCCAGAAGCCGCGCCAGGGAATGCGCGTTTCGAGAAGTTCGAGCGCAATCATGGTCAACGACCATAGCAGAATGCCGCTGCCGAAGGGCTGACCGCTGATGAGATCATCGAACGCGCCGAGCGGCACGCCGATCCATAGTGGCATCAGACCCGGGCGCATCAGGCGCCAGGCTAGGAAGATGATATAGCCCAATGGCGGCGCGATCGGCATGACATCGGCAAGGATGAAGAAGGGCAGCAGCGAGCCGATCATGATTGAGACGTAGTGGACGCTGCGCGCGCGCCAGGGCGACTCCGTCCGGTTGATCTGGGTCCCACCATAGGCGCTGCGCTGCATCGGGGGATCGAGACGGCCCTTCAATTGCCTAGCTCTTCCTGAGTGAGTTCTGCATCCGCACTGACACCGGCGGCCTCGACCGCGAGCGGTTCGTAGATCGGTTCGACGATGACGTAATTGGTTGCGGAGGGTTCCGCGATCAACCGGGCAATCCCGCCATCGGGGGTGAGTTCGCTGAGCACCGCGACCGCGACGCCCGGGCGATAGTATCCGCCCGCACCGCTGGTGACGAAGACATCGCCGATATTGAGCGGATTGAGGCCGAGATTGATCAGACGGATGCGCAGAAGGCCATCGCCGCGTCCTTCCGCGAAGGCGACAGTCTGATCGCTCGCGCGGCGCACGGGCAGGACGCTTTCGGTGTCGGTCAGAAGCAGCACGCGCGACGAGCCGAGCGAGGTTTCGAGCACGCGGCCGATTACGCCGCGTTCCGAATGGACCGGCATGCCGATCCGCACCCCGTCATTCTCCCCGACGCCGATATAGGCGAAGCGTCGGGCCGAAGACGCGCTCGAGCCGACGAGACGGGTGGTGGCGATGGGTTCGGCAGCGCCCGTCTCCAGCGCTAGTAGCGCTTTCAATCGCTTGTTCTCCGCCTCGACCGCGCGCGCTTCAGCCAGGCGCACGCGGGCGATTTCGAGCTCCTTGCGCAGCGCGGCGTTCTGGCTGCCCGCTCGCCAGAACCCGCTCACCGTCTCCCAGATGCTGTTGCGACCTGCGCGCACAGCGGCGGTCGCTTCGCCAGCGGGTGCGGTCGCGGTGGTGGTCGCGCCGCGCAGGGGCTGAAGCGCGGCGGGTTGCCAGAGCGACAGGCCGAGCAGGGCAAGTCCCAGCAGCGCGCCGAGCGTCGCCAGCAGATATCCGGTGAAGACCGAATATTGTTGCCGCTTTGAAAAGCCCGATCGACGCGATGCTGGCGACGCCATGGCCCGAAATTATGTCCCTTGTCTGTCGTTGTCGCCCGCATGCCGAGATCGCGCGAGCGGTATGGCCCGAACGCTCAGGCCGTCATCAATACGCCGCGATAGATCGGGTCTTCCATCGCGCGGCCAGTGCCGATCGCCACGCAGGTCAACGGATCTTCGGCGATCGAGACCGGCAGGCCGGTTTCCTCGCGCAGATGCTCGTCGAGGCGGGCGATCAGCGCGCCGCCGCCGGTCAGCACGATACCTTGGTCGACGATGTCGGCGGCGAGCTCGGGCGCGGTGTTTTCGAGCGCGATCCGCACCCCTTCGACGATCGCGCCGATCGGTTCGGACAGCGCCTCGGCCACGTGGCTCTGGTTGATGGTGATTTCCTTGGGCACACCGTTCACGAGGTCGCGGCCCTTCAAGGTGATGGTTTCGCCGGCGCCATCTTCGGGCGTGACGGCGATGCCGTAATCCTTCTTGATCCGCTCCGCCGTCGCATCGCCGATCAGGAGGTTATGATGCCGGCGGACGTAGGAGACGATTGCCTCGTCCATCTTGTCGCCGCCGGTGCGCACGCTGGTGGTGTAGGCGAGGCCGCGCAAGCTGAGCACCGCGACCTCGGTCGTGCCGCCGCCGATATCGACCACCATCGAGCCGACCGGTTCGGTCACCGGCATGTCCGCGCCGATCGCGGCGGCCATCGGCTCGAGGATCAGGTGCACTTCGGAAGCGCCGGCATTGGAGGCGGCATCGCGGATCGCGCGCTTTTCGACCGAGGTCGAACCCGAGGGCACGCAGATCACGATCTCGGGATAGCGGAACAGGTTGCGCTTTCCGTGGACCTTGCGGATGAAGTGCTTGATCATCTCCTCGGCGATTTCGATGTCGGCGATCACGCCGTCGCGCAGCGGGCGGATCGCCTCGATCGTGTCGGGCGTCTTGCCCATCATCATCTTGGCATCGTCGCCTACCGCCTTGACACGCTTGATCCCGTTGATCGTTTCGATGGCAACCACCGACGGTTCGTTCAGGATGATGCCCTGATCCTGCACGTAGACCAGCGTGTTCGCCGTGCCGAGGTCGATCGCCATGTTCTGCGACCCGAATTTGAAGAGGTTTGCAAAAAAGCTCATGAATGATTGTTCCAAAGCCTGGGATGGGTGCGCGGGAGGCCGGAACGCCGAGGGTTTGGCGGCCGGGAAGTGCCGGTAAAAGCGTCGCAATCCATCCCGAGATTGTCGAGACTGCGCCTCGCCTAGCGAATGCTTTGCACAAATGCTAAAATTTTTGTTGAAGCCCCGCGCTATTTTCCCCCGCAGCCCTCGAATTTGCGGCGTGCGAGGGCTAGCATGCGACAAATGCCCACAATCCGCCGCCTTCCCGACGATCTTGTCAACCGTATCGCCGCGGGCGAGGTGGTCGAGCGCCCTGCGGCCGCGCTCAAGGAGCTGGTAGAGAACGCGATCGATGCGGGCGCGAAGCGAATCGTCGTTGCGCTGCAGGATGGCGGGCTGACCCGGCTAGACGTCACCGACGATGGCTGCGGGATGAGCGCCGAGGAGATGGCACTCGCTCTGGAACGCCATGCGACATCCAAACTGCCGGAGACGCTGGTGGGCGCCGACGGCGCGATCGAGCTGGCAAACACGCTCGGCTTTCGCGGCGAGGCGCTGCCTTCCATCGCGAGCGTCGCGCGCCTTACGCTCGAAAGCCGGGCGATGGGTTCTCCCGATGGCTGGCGCCGGGTGGTCGATCACGGAGCGGCGATCGAGGACCGTCCCGCCGCGCTTCCGCAAGGAACGCGCGTGCGCGTCGAACAGATCTTCGCGCGCGTGCCCGCCCGCCGGAAATTCCTGCGCACCCCGCGCAGCGAATATATCGCCTGCCTCGATGTCGTGCGCCGGCTCGCCATGGCGCGTCCCGACATCGCCTTCACCCTCACCAACGAGGGCCAGGGCAAGACCCGCACCGGACTTGCGACGCAGGCGAATGAAGCATTGGATACGCGGGTCGCGCAGATCGTCGCGCGCGAGCTGAAGGACAATGCGGTGGCGATCGAGCTGATGCGCGAGGGACCGCATGGCACGATGCGGCTGACGGGACTTGCGGGCCTGCCGACCTACAATCGCGGCGTGGCCGACCACCAATATCTGTTCGTCAATGGTCGTCCGGTGAAGGACAAGCTGCTGACCGGCGCGGTGCGCGGCGCCTATTCGGACATGCTTGCGCGCGATCGACATGCGGTGCTGGCGCTGTTCCTCGAAATTCCGCCCGCCGACGTCGACGTCAACGTCCACCCCGCCAAGACCGAGGTGCGCTTTCGCGACGCATCCGGCGTGCGCGGCTTCATCGTTTCGGGGCTGCGTCAGGCGCTCGCCACCGGCGACCGTCGCAGCGCGCAAGGCCCGGACCGCGCGGCGATGGAACGGTGGCAGGCGGAGCCCACTTCTTCTCCCTTCCCGGCGGCGGAGCGGCCGGGGATGGGGGGACTGTCCTATCCTTCAGCAGCTGAAGCACCCGTTCCCAATCCTTTCCAGCAAGGGAAGGGGCTGATGTTGCACGACGAGCGGACGGCGTTTGCGAGCCTACATGGCAGCGCCGAAGCCGCGGAGCCGCTTCCCGAAGATGCCGCCGACCACCCCCTAGGAATCGCGCGGGGGCAGGTCGCGAACACCTATATCGTCGCCGAAAGCCGCGACGGTCTCATCCTCGTCGATCAACACGCCGCGCATGAGCGGCTCGTGCTCGAACGGCTGAAGCGCGCCGGGGCAGCCGAGGCGACCCATCGCAGCCAGGCGCTGCTCGTGCCCGACGTGGTCGAGATGGACGAGGCGGATTGCGACCGGCTCGAAGACGCCGCCGAGGGACTCGCGCGCTACGGCCTGATGGTGGAGCGGTTCGGGCCAAACGCGATGCTGGTGCGCGCGGTGCCGAGCGCGATCGCGAAGGCCGACAGCGGCAAGCTGCTGCATGATCTGGCCGACGATATCGCCAAGCATGGCCAGCAGGAGGACAGCGGCGCGCTGCTGCTCGCCGAACGGCTCGACTACGTGCTTGCGACCATGGCCTGCCACGGATCGGTGCGGGCGGGGCGGGTGCTGTCGGTCGCCGAGATGAACGCTCTGCTGCGCGAAATGGAGGCGACGCCGCGTTCGGGCCAGTGCAACCATGGCCGACCGACCTGGGTCAAGCTGTCGATGGACGACGTCGAAAAGCTGTTCGGGCGGCATTGATGCGGCCCGCGATCCTTATTCTCGCGATCGCGCTTTCCGCCTGCGAGGAAGGGAACCCCGGTGCGTCCGTCGACTACGACGCGATGAACAGGGCGGCGGAAGGTCCCGCGCGTCAGATCGATCCGCAGCCGATCGGAACGGGCGAGCTCACTAGGTTCGGATTGTCGCGCGGCACCTGTGTCGTGCCCGGCGCAAATCACCGCGAGAACCTCTTCGCCGCCTCGCGGGAGAAGGGCATCATGCGCATCGATTTCGAGACGATGGAATTCGCCCCGCGTCCCACAAGCGATCCGCTGCCCAACAATGTCGCGAACGGTTTCGATGGCACGGACTACCAGGTCGAGCTGACGGTGGATCGATCGAGCGAGACGCCCGCGGGGCCCGAACAGCTGTTCTTCAACGGAACGCTGACCGTCCGCGATGCGCGCGAACGGATCGTGTTCGAGCATCGCGGACGGGTCGAGTGTTCCTGGCCCGGTTAAGGGGCGGATTTTAAGGCGTCAGGCTGCTCGGAATTCCGGCACGCCGGCATCGCTGTCGAGCTCCGGAATGATCCGGTAGCGCGCGAGGATCAGGCTGAAAATACCGAAGAGGAGCAGGCCGATCGCGGTGATCGTGAAGATTGCGCCCTGTCCGGCAAGCTCGGCCAGCGCATCGCCCAGCGTGCGGATCTGCTGCGCGCCGCCGCTGCCGAAGCCGGCCTGAACGAGCGACCAGCCGACGATGCCGTAAACCACGCCGCGCGCGCAGAAGCCGGCGCCACCGAGCCAGCGCGTCGCATCGGGCGCCGCGCTCGAAATCCGGTTCATGAAGTCGCCGCTAAGGCCCTTCTTGAACTGCACCGCCGCGACGATGAAAAAGATGAGCCCGAGGATGCCGAGCACGGTGCCGCCGAACTCCATCGACAACACGCCCGACGCCGCCTGCTGCGCGCCGCCGCCCGAGCCGCCGCCGGAACCACCGCCACCCGAACCGCCGCTCGACGTGGCGAACTGAAAGGCGGAATAGGCAAGCGCGGCGTGACCGACCGCCGATCCGGCATGGCCGATCCGCTTGGCCCAGCCCTTGCCGTCCGAACCGTTATTCTCGATGTCGAACAGCGGTGAGCAAAGGCGGAAGAGCGCATAGCCGGCAAGGCCAATCACCATCAGCCACAGGATAGCGGTGCCCGCGGGAAAATCCTCGATCGCCTTGAAGACGCCGTCGGTGCCCTCGCTGATCGCCTGCGCACTGGTCAACGCGATGATGCCGATCATGGTGTAGAGGATAGCGCGGGCGAAATAGCCGGTGCGCACCAGCCAGTTGAACTTTTCGGACTTGTCGACCATCTGCAGGATTCCCTCTGGAGTGTTTCGCAGACCAACGGGACTTTCGAGTATCTGGTTCCGAGAAAAGGATAAACCTGCGATCGCTCCCGCTTCGCGGGCTCGCCGCGGTCAATCCGCGATGGGGACAGACGGGTCGCGGACCTCGATCAGGCCAACACTTTTCATCACCAGCACCAGCTCGTCGTCCTGGTTGTAGGCTTCCACCCGGCCATCCAGCAGACCCATCTCGGGCCGCGATTTGGAGCGGCGCTTGGACAGGGTCGTCGCTTCGCAGCGCAGAACGTCGCCGGGGAAGACGGGCTTTATCCATTGCAGCTTGTCGACGCCGGGCGAGCCGAGCCCCGCCTGTTTGATCGCGTGGAAATTGTCGACCATCATGCGCATCACCATCGATGCCGTATGCCACCCGCTCGCTGAAAGCCTGCCGAAGTAGGTTTGCGCGGCCGCTTCGTCATCGAGGTGAATCGGCTGTGGATCGTATTTCGAGGCAAATTCGATCACTTCCTCGCGCGTGACTTCGTAGCGGCCATAGGCGTTGACCTTGCCGACCTCGACATCCTCGAAATAGAAGCGATCGTCGGTTTTCACTGCGGGCGGCTCCTGCGTCAGACGTTGAACTTGAAGAGCATCACGTCGCCGTCCTGAACGAGATATTCCTTGCCCTCCTGGCGCATCTTGCCCGCTTCCTTCGCTCCGCTCTCGCCGTTCAATGCGATGTAATCGTCATAGGCGATGGTTTCTGCGCGGATGAAGCCTTTCTCGAAATCGGTGTGGATCTCACCCGCCGCCTGCGGCGCCTTCGCGCCTTCGGGGAAGGTCCAGGCGCGTGATTCTTTGGGGCCGGCGGTGAAGAAGGTCTTGAGCCCCAGCAGCTTGTACCCGGCGCGAATGACACGGGCGAGGCCGCTTTCTTCGAGGCCCAGTTCGGCGAGATATTCGGCTCGGTCCTCTTCCGGCATTTCGACCAGCTCGGCCTCGATCGCGGCGGAAACGACCACCGCCTGCGCGCCCTCGGCTTCGGCCTTGGCGAAGACCTGCTCGGACAGCGCATTGCCCTGCGCCGCGTCTTCTTCCGCGACGTTGCAGACATGGAGCACCGGCTTGGCGGTCAGCAGCTGCGCCTGCGCGAAGACGCGCGCTTCCTCTTCGCCCTCCGGTTGGACCAGGCGCGCGGGCTTGCCGTCCTTCAAAAGCTCGAGCGCCTGACCCAGCACGCTGGCGAGCACCTTTGCCTCCTTGTCGCCAGCCGTCGCGCGCTTTTCCGCGTTGGTGACGCGCTTTTCGAGGCTTTCGAGATCGGCGAGCATCAGCTCGGTCTCGACCACTTCGGCATCCGCAATCGGATCGACGCGGTTGGCGACATGCTGAATGTCGTCGTCCTCGAAACATCGCAGCACGTGAACGATCGCATCGACTTCGCGGATATTGCCGAGGAACTGATTGCCCAAACCCTCTCCCGCACTTGCGCCTTTTACGAGGCCGGCAATGTCGACGAAGCTAAGCTGCGTCGCGACGACCTTGGCGCTCTTTGCGATGGCGGCGATCTTCTCCAGCCGCTCGTCGGGCACCGCGACCTGGCCGACATTGGGCTCGATCGTGCAGAAAGGATAATTCGCCGCCTGCGCGGCCTGCGTTTCGGTGAGTGCATTGAACAGGGTGGACTTGCCAACATTGGGCAGGCCGACGATCCCGCATTTGAAACCCATAAAAGTTTTTTCCTGTATCGTGTTGCCGGGTCCGCCCAAAGCGGCGTCAACCGCGCCAGGGCGGGAAGCGGCGGTTCTCTCCGGCCCGGAAGAGGCAAATCTCGTTGCCCGCCGGATCGCGCAACCGCGCCTCGCGCCAACCCCAGCTTTGATCGGCCGGACCCGAATGGAAGTTCAGGCCCGCCCCTTCGAGCGCGGCGGCGGTTTCGTCAAGCGCGTCTATCTCGAAATAGACCACCGTCGTCGGCTCGCGCACCGCTTCGACCAGCTGGATCGAAAAGGTTTCGCCGGTCTCGGTTTCGAAGCGGACGTAGCGCGGCGGGGCGTCGACGATGAGATTGAGGCCCAGTTTGCGGTAGAAAGCGAGAGATGCGGCGTAATCCGTGCAGCCGACCGTGACCTGATTGAGGCGCATTACACGTTGTGCACCGCCTCGATCCACGGGCCGTAAGGCGATCCGCCCAACCACTTGACCTGCACCTTCGCGGCGACCTCGTTGATCGGCAGCTGCGGCTTATTGCCGGGATGAACCGCGCGGCGCAGGGGGCGGGTGCCCGGCGGCATGGCAATGATTTCCCCGATGGCGTTGGGGACGTCCATCGGATCGGCGGTGCGCCCGCTGCCGTCGGCATTGCCCATCCGCGCCACCAGTTCGGGATAGGCGGCGGCGCGCTCCTCGCTCATCCGCTGCTTCAATTCGCTCGCCAGTTGATTGCGATTGACCCAGACCTTCGTCGGATAGCCGCCCGGCTCGATCACGCAGACCTCGATCCCGTGCGGCACTAGTTCGTAGGCCATCGCCTCGCTCATCGCCTCGAGCGCGAATTTGGTCGGCGAGTAATGCCCGCTCGAAGGGACGATGACGCGGCCCAGCTGCGAGGAGATGTTGAAGATTATCCCGCGCCCGGCGGCGCGCATAGCTGGGAGGGCGGCGCGGCTCATGCGGTGGGGGCCGTAGACGTTGGTGTCGAAGATCAGCTTGGTCGCTTCCATGTCCTGAACCTCGATCGGCCCGGCATAGCCGATGCCGGCATTGTTCACGAGCACGTCGAGCGCACCGCCGGCGAGACGCCCCGCCTCGGCGACGCCGGCCGTCACCTGGTCGTCGGACATAACGTCGATCTCGATCACCGTGAGATCGAGGTTCTCGGCCGCCGCCAGCGCTTCGAGCTCGTCCGCCTCGACGCGCGGTAGATTGCGCATGGTGGCGAAGACCTTCGCACCTTTGCGCGCAAAATCCTCGGCCATCAGCCGACCGAAGCCCGAAGAGCATCCGGTGATGAGAACGCTGGTGCCCGACATGTCGGCGGGCGGGGCGTAGACATCGCGCTGCGCGAGCACGGCGGTGGCGGCGAGCGCGCCGGTTGCGGCGGCACCGGCGAGCAGGGTGCGGCGGTTGAGCTGTGGCATGGCGATCTCCTTTGTCCGGAGCGCGAGCCTAGCCGTCCTGCAACCTAAGCGCTACATCGCTCATGAAGCGCGCATCCTCGCCCTTGGCGAGCCATTCGGCTTCCGCGCTCAACGCGCCGAGCATCGCGACCAGATCGTCCTGCTCGGCCTTTGTATAATTGCCCAGGACATGGCCCGTGACGCGGTCCTTGTGCCCGGGATGGCCGATGCCTATCCGAACGCGGCGAAAATCGCTGCCCAGATGCTGGTCGATCGAGCGCAGGCCGTTGTGACCCGCCGTCCCGCCACCCTGTTTGACCTTCACCTTGAACGGCGCGAGATCGAGCTCGTCGTGGAAGACCGTAAGCGCACCGGTGCCCAGCTTGTAGAACCGGATCGCCTCTCCAACGCTGCGCCCGCTTTCGTTCATGAAGGTCGCGGGCTTCAACAGCAGCACCTTCGCGCTGCCGATCCGCCCTTCCTGCGCCCAACCGGAGAATTTCTTCTGCACCGGCCCGAAGCCGTGCATCTCGGCAATGACGTCCATCGCCATGAAACCGACATTGTGCCGGTGAAGCGCGTATTTCGGGCCAGGATTGCCGAGGCCAGTCCAGATCTGCATGGGGCGCTCCTGCCAATGCCTCACGCCGCGTCAAGACGCGGGCGTGGTTTCGTCCCCGCTTGCCGCGCGCAGCAATTGCGCGCTGATTGCGGCGGCAGGCGCATCGCCGCTGACCGCTACTGCGACCACGATATCTTCTTCCGGTGAATAGATAACCGCCGTATTGATGCCGGGCATTCCTCCGAGATGCCCCAGGTAATAGCTCTCGCCACCTGGCGGATCGAGATCGAACAATTGAACCCCCAGGCCATAGTAGTTGTCGCCGTCTGGGAAGGGGTGAAGGTATTCGAACATCAGATCGAGGCTGTCCTGCGAGACGACCTTACCGGCTAGAAAGTCGCGCCAGAAGCGCACCATGTCGTGTGCCGTGCCTGCTATCGGTCCAGCCGCGCCGGGCGCGTCGACGGGCAGGGGTTCACCCTGTGCGGGCCTAGCCTCGACGATCCGTTTATCACCTCGTCCCGAACCGGTGTCGTCGACGACGATAAGCCTATCGAGTTCAAGCGGCACGATCGTGCGCTGCGCGATAACTTCGCGCCACGGTCGGCCCGTAACCCGTTCCAGAACCTTCGCGAGGATCGCATAGCCGGAATTGGAATAGGCAAAATCCCCGCCCGGACAATTCAGCGGCCCTGCCTCGCGGAGAAGTGTCATCTCCTCCTCGAGTGTTTCGGGCCGTTTGGCGCGCTTCAGCGCGACGAGGGCCTGCACATTGGGCAGTCCCGCCGTGTGGCCGAGCAGGTCGCGGATAGTCGCAACATCGCCATTCGGTACGCCGGGGACAAAAGCCGAAATCGGATCTTCGAGCGAAAGCGCGCCTTCCTCGGCAAGTTGCATAACGGCGCTGGCGGTAAAGGTCTTGCCCACACTCGCCCATTGAAAGAGGGCGGCATCGTCTGCGCCCGATGTCCGGCTCCAAACCTTTCCACCAGGATAGCTGACTGCCACCGCAATTGCAGCGTTAGCAAAGGCCAGTTCCGCGCGGGCCATGACTTGTTCGAGACCATCGGTCTCGCTGTGTCCGCTCAGGGGATTGTCGGACAGTGGGAATTCGACAGGTGCGTGGCGCGGCGGGCCCTCATAGTGACAGGCGGACCCAGCGCTCAATGCAGCGGCCATGTAGATCGTGAACATGCAACATCCAAGGTGAGGCGGACGGGAGCGCGCGATTCATTGTCACCGCGCGTAGCCCGACGCGTCCTATGGCCAGCTTTCGAGAAGCGACATAGAGCTTCGATGAACAGCCAAGCACCACCGATCGCGGGCGCCGCGTTCGGGGTGACTTATGAAAAACGCCGGACTGGTTTCCCAGCCCGGCGCCTTGGTGATTGCGTTCGCGGGAAGCTTACTCGCCCTCGGGCGCCTTGTCTTCCTGCTCCTGTGCGGCATCGTCGTCCGGACCCTGTTCGGTCGCGGCCACGCCGTCTGCGGGGACTTCCTCTTCGTCGCCTTCCTCTTCGCTCTTCTTGAGCGCGGACGGGGCGACGAGCGTTGCGATCGTGTAGTCGCGATCCGTGATCGCGCTTACGCTGCCTTCGGGCAGGTTCACTTCGCTGATATGGATCGAATCGCCGACTTCCTTGCCCTCGACCGAAAGCTCGATCTCGCCGGGGATCTTGTCGGCTTCGCAGATCAGGTCGAGCTCGTGGCGCACGACGTTGAGGACGCCGCCCTTCTTGAGGCCGGGCGACAGCTCTTCGCCGGTGAAGACCACGGGGATCGAGACCTCGACCTTGGCATCGCGCGCCAGGCGGAAGAAATCCGCGTGCATCGGGCGATCGGTGATCGGGTGCAGAGCGACATCCTTGGGCAGCGTGCGGACGGTCTTGCCGCCGACTTCGATCTTCACGATCGAGTTCATGAAGTGGCCGGTCATCAACTGACGGACCAGTTCCTTCTCCTCGACATGGATCGGCGTGGGATTGTCCTTGCCGCCATAGATAACGGCGGGAACCCGACCTTCGCGGCGAAGTGCACGGGAGGCTCCCTTGCCTGCCCGTTCGCGCGCTTCGGCGGGCAAAGTAAGAGCATCGCTCATGACATTGACCTTTCGAAAACGTGATTGATATGTCTTTCGGCTCTGCCCCGCCTCCAGGGATGACCAGGGCGCCGAAGGGCGAGGCTCATAGCGCGCTCGCGGGAAAGTTCAACTTATTGTTGCGGTGAAGGCGTGGCGGCCCGTCCTCCCGGGGAAGGACGGGCCGGGCGCGTTCGGGAGATTCTCGCTTGGGTCTTACTGGACCCGCACGGTCTCGATATCGCGCTCGCTCAGATAGGCCTGTACGCTCTTGTCGCCCGCCAGGTGACCGGCGCCGACCGCGACGAAGACGGTGCCCGGCGTCGTGTCGAGCCGCTCGTCGATCCACTGCGCCCAGGCTGCGTTCCTCGCATAGAGCAGCGCTTCGGCGAGAGCGGGATCGTCCATATTGGCGTTCATCACCTCGGCCAGAGCTACGGGGTCGCCCTGCGCCCATTCGCCGACCATCTCATCGAGCGTGGTCTTGGCTTCCGGCATGGCTTCGACCGCTTCCATCAGGAACTCGATCTGCTTGTCGGTCGGCAGATTGTCGAAGATGCCGAGCTGGAATTCGGGCGTTTCGAGCGCCTCCTTGGCGCGATCGCCGGATTTGGCGATGATCACCTTGTCGACGCCCGAATTTGGATCGTAACCGGCCTGCATGACCGGCACCATGGTGAGGGTAAGACCCGCCATCCACGGCTCCAGCTGGTCGAAGGCGGCAGGCGGTGCGCCGATGCTGGCGACGCCCGCCTCGTAGGCGGCTGCCTGCTCTTCGGTCAGCAGCGAGCGCAGGGTGGTGCCATCGGTAAAGACGCCGCGGCTCATGGCGAGCTGCTGCATCGCCGCTTCGCTCGCCGGGTCCATCAACAGCTCGGTGACGACCGTGTCCGAGGCCATCAGCGCCTCGTCGATCTCGGCATCGTACCATTCGAGATCGGCGGGCAGGACGTGGACCGTGCCGAAGAGGTAAATGGTCGTGTCCTCGTCGGAGACCTTCCAAAGGGCAGGGCCTTCGGGGCCGCTCGGCAGCGCGGTGGCGGTGGCGCTTTCCTGCGCTGCCATGTGGGCCGCATGTTCGTCTGCGCTGTGCGAGGCGTGGTCGGCATGGCCGGAATGGTCCTGTGCGGCCAGCGGTGCGGTGCTGAGTGCGAGAGCTGCGGCGGTGAGGGTAAGCATGTTGCGCAATTTCATGGGATAGTTCCTTTCAGGGGTAAGTCTCTAGTCGTAATATATGACAGCGGGTTGAACGAAGGGGCAAGCCGTGTGTGCCGGCTAGCCGCGCAGTTTGGCGCCGACGAAGGTGACCAGCATGCCGCCAAAAGCGAGCAGGAAGACACCGAACGCATCGGGCGGAGGCAGAAACCCGCCCGCATAAAGCGCCACCCAGATCGGGAAGCCCGCGAGCACGGCAAGACAACCGCCGGTAAAACCGATCAGATTCTGCTGGCGCTTGTAATCGTCGATCTGGCTGAAGCCCCACAGCGGCAATGCGAGGAAGGCCGCTGCAAGCGCGATCGCGAGACCGATCGAGGCCGCGGGCGAGAGCTTCAGTTGTTCCCAGTTGCCCGCGAACAGATCGCCGTCGCCCTGGTCGAAGAAGCCGGTGAAGTAGCCTATCAACAGGCCGGCCAGGGCGGCAACCAATGCATAGCCTATCTGCCGCCGCTGACGCTGACGCGTGCGCGCTTCGCCGGGGGAGAGTTCGCTCTTGTCGGTCATGCGTTTTCTCCATCGTCGAAAATCTCCTCGATCCGCATCTCGAACAGGCGCGCGATGCGAAAGGCGAGGGGGAGGGAGGGGTCGTGCTTGCCGGTCTCGATCGCGTTGACCGCCTGGCGCGAGACGTCGAGCCGCCCGGCCAGCTCGGCCTGGCTCCAGTCGCGCTCGGCGCGCAGCACTTTGAGGCGGTTCTTCATGCGCTCAAAGGCCGAGGGCCGTGGTGGTCTTCGCAAGGACATTGCCGACGGCAAAGCCGGCCATGCCGAGCAGAACGTAGGCCTGCCAGCGCTTCATGGAGATCGTGTCGGTGAGGTTTTTCATGGCAGTCGTCCTTAGCTTGCGGCGATGATGTAGAGCTGAAGCTCGATAAAGATGCCCCAGATCACATCGGTTGCGTGGGTCGCCCGGTTGGCGCGGCAGGTTCGGAGTCGTGGGAGCATCACGTGGGTCTCCCAGCTTCGGTGCGTCAGTCAGGCGAGGACGACAGGGGCTAGGGTCGCGATAATCCCTGAAATGCCGCTGGTGTCATCGGCGGCGATGGGGCTGACCAGAATGGCGGTCGTCAGCAATGCGGCGAGGGCGGCGGTGAGGTGTTTCATCTTGAAGTCTCCTGGGGAGGAAGAAGGTTTGCGGTAGTCGTGACAACCTTCCGATATGTCAGGTTGTGCTGACTATATGTAGTGATTCGCTGACATATCAATATGACCTGACATTTGGTCATATTTACCTTCCAGATGACCCCACGAAACCCGTCCCGAAGGCGCGCATGCCCGGGCGTTTCCCGCGCCTTTCGCTCACGGTCGCGCCCCCCTCGGTCGTTGACCCTTCTGACCCCATCGGCCATGGCCCCCTTCGAAATGAATCCCGACACGAATCCCGTCCCCCGAACACCGCCGATCGATCCGCACTCCGACACCGCGGTGCCTATGCGTAATCCCTCGCGCTCGTTCCAGGACATGATCCTGACGCTGCACGACTTCTGGTCGGCGGCGGGCTGCGTCATTCTCCAGCCCTACGACATGCGCATGGGGGCCGGGACGTTTCACACCGCGACGACCCTACGCGCTCTCGGCCCGGAGCCGTGGAACGCCGCCTTCGTGCAGCCGTGCCGCCGCCCGACCGATGGGCGCTATGGCGAGAACCCCAACCGGCTCCAGCATTACTATCAGTATCAGGTGATCCTGAAGCCCAGCCCCGCCGACATTCAGGAGCTCTACCTCGCCAGCCTTGCCGCGATCGGCATCGATCCCCTGAAGCACGACATCCGCTTCGTCGAGGACGATTGGGAAAGCCCGACTTTGGGCGCTTGGGGCCTTGGATGGGAAGTCTGGTGCGACGGGATGGAAGTCACCCAGTTTACCTATTTCCAGCAAATGGGCGGCTTCGATTGTAAACCGGTCGCCGGCGAGCTCACCTACGGGCTCGAGCGGCTCGCGATGTATATCCAGGGCGTCGACAGCGTCTACGAGCTCGACTTCAACGGGCGCGGCGTCTCCTATGGCGAAGTGTTTCTCGAGAACGAGAAGCAGATGTCGAAATGGAACTTCGAGGTCGCGGAAACCGACGCTTTGTTCGACCTCTTTGCCAAGGCCGAGGCGGAATGCCAGAATGCATTGGAAGCCGATGTTCCCATCGCGGCTTACGAACAGGCCATCGAGGCGAGCCATATCTTCAACCTCTTGCAGGCGCGCGGCGTAATCAGCGTGCAGGAACGCGCCAGCTACATGGGCCGCGTGCGCGACCTGGCGCGCGGTTCCTGCGAGAGATACGCCCAGCTGATTGCTCCTGAATGGGCGGAGAAGTATCCGGAGTGGACGCTGTGACGATGCGCTGCCCCATAAACCCGCTCGCCCTGAGCTTGTCGAAGGGCCGTTCTTCACTTTCGGCGTCGAACTTGAAGAAAGTACGGTGCTTCGACAAGCTCAGCACGAGCGGAGTTTGGAATGGCTGACTTCCTCCTCGAACTCCGCTCCGAAGAAATCCCTGCGCGCATGCAGGCCGGCGCGCGCAAGGAACTCGAAAAGCTTTTCCGCCGTGAGATGGAAGTGGCAGGCGTTGCGGTCGGCGACCTCACCATCTGGTCCACCCCGCGCCGTCTTGCGCTGATTGCGCGCGGCCTTCCGCTTGAGACCGAAGCGGTGCGCGAGGAGGCCAAGGGGCCGCCGGTCGGCGCGCCGGACAAGGCAATCGAGGGCTTCTGCCGCAAGAACGCCATCACGACCGACCAACTCGAAGAGCGCGAGGTCAAAGGCCGTGCAACCTATTTTGCGGTGATTGAGAAGCCGGGGCAGTCCGTCAGCGACCTCCTCGCCGCCGCGATCCCGGCGATCATCCGCGACTTCTCCTGGCCCAAATCGATGCGCTGGGGCGAGGCCTCGATCAGCAGCGAGAGCACGCGCTGGGTGCGCCCGCTCTCCGGCATCGTCGCGCTGCTCGATGGCGAAGTCGTCCCTATCGTGACCGAGGGCCTCGCCAGCGGCCGCGAGACGATGGGTCACCGCTTCCACCACAAAGGCAGCATCGCCGTCACCGATGCCGACAGCTACGCCGCGCAATTGCGCGAGGCCCACGTCATCGTCGATCATGCCGAGCGCGAGGACGGAATCCGCGAAAGCGCGCGCACAGCCGCGCAGGGGGCCGGGCTCGTTCTGGTCGAGGATGAGGGGCTGGTGATCGAGAATGCCGGCCTCACCGAATGGCCCGTGCCGCTGCTCGGGCACTTCGACGAGGATTTTCTCGACGTGCCGCCCGAAGTCATCCAGCTCACCGCGCGGGTGAACCAGAAATATTTCGTATGCGAGGAAGCCGCGAATGACGGCCAAAACCGCCTCGCCAACGCCTTCATCTGCACCTCGAATATCGAGGCGGTCGATCCGGCGGTGGTGGTCGACGGCAATCGCAAGGTCCTAGCCGCAAGGTTGGCGGATGCGCGCTTCTTCTGGGAGCTCGATCAGAAGACTCCGCTTGAAGAACACGTTAAGGGGCTGGAGCGGATCACCTTCCATGAGAAGCTGGGCACGGTCGCCGACAAGGTCGACCGCGTGGCGAAGCTCGCGCGGTGGCTGGTGGAGGAAGGGATTGTGACGGCAAAGCGAGTCCCAGCGCAGGCTGGGACCTCGTCCGACGAAGCGCCAGACAGCGGGAGGTCCCAGCCTGCGCTGGGACTCACACGTGAGGAATTGGCCAACCTTGCCGAACAGGCCGCGCGGCTCGCCAAGGCGGATCTTGTCAGCGAGATGGTCGGCGAATTCCCCGAATTGCAGGGCCTAATGGGCGGCTATTACGCCGAAAAGGAAGGCCTGCCGATCGAGGTCTCCGACGCGATCTGCGATCACTACAAGCCGGTTGGGCAGGGCGATGAAGTGCCCACTGAGCCGGTGACGGTGGCGGTATCGCTGGCAGATAAGCTGGATACGCTGGTGTCGTTCTTTGCGATCGATGAAAAGCCAACGGGGTCGAAGGATCCGTTCGCTTTGCGGCGTGCGGCGATTGGAGTGATCCAGCTGATCGACGCCAACAAGCTTCGCCTTAATCTTTCTGCCGTTCGCCCTGAGCTTGCCGAAGGGCCGTCCTTCACTTCCGGCGCTGCTCGCGAAGAAAAAGACGGTGATTCGACAAGCTCAGCACGAACGGTTGAGGGAATTGGACTCCTCGATTTCTTCGCCGACCGCCTCAAAGTCCAGCAGCGCGAGGCGGGCGTCCGTCACGACCTTATCGACGCGGTGTTTGCGCTTGGCGGAGAGGACGATCTCGTCCGCCTGCTCGCTCGCGTCCATGCGCTGCAATCCTTCGTCGAGACCGAGGATGGCGAAAACCTGCTCGCAGGCTACAAGCGCGCGGCGAATATTCTGAAGAAAGAGGGCTATGAGCGCGCCCCCGCGCAGGCGGGGGCCCAGAGCGGCCAGGCCGAAGCCGACCAACTGGGTCCCCGCCTGCGCGGGGACGCGGAGATTGAGCACACCGGCGAGGAAGATCCGCTGGCCCTCGTAGGCCAGCCTGAATTCGATGCTGCAATCCGCGCTGCGCAGAACCCGTCCGGCACAGACCTTTCCTACTCGCCCGAACCGGCCGAAAAGGCGCTGATCGACGCGCTGGCCGAGGCGCAGCCGCAGGCGGCGCGGGCCATTGAGACGGAAGACTTCGAGGCCGCCATGGCCGCGCTCGCTTCGCTCCGGCTTCCGATCGATGCCTTTTTCGACGAGGTGACGGTGAATGACGACAATCCCGACAAACGCAGCCGCCGTCTCGCACTCCTTGCACGCTTTCGCGATGCCGTTCACCGCGTCGCCGATTTCAGCCGGATCGAGGGGTGAGGTTTTCACCGCTAGGACCGTGTTCCATGTGTTCCATCCTGTAGGACTTCAAGCATGACCAAGACCGTCTACACCTTCGGCGGCGATGCGCCCCATGACGACCCCCGCCAGGGCGACAAGACGATCACGGGCGGGAAGGGCGCGAACCTTGCCGAGATGGCGAGCATTGGGCTGCCGGTCCCGCCGGGCTTCACGATCACGACCGAGGAGTGCCTCACCTACCTCGCGGGCGAGAAGGGCTTCTCCGACGGTCTGCGCAGCGCGGTCGCCGATGCGGTCGCTCACATCGAGCGCGCGACCGGCAAGCGCTTCGGTGATGCATCGCCCGACGGGCCGGGGCCGCTGCTTGTCTCGGTGCGATCGGGCGCGGCGATCTCGATGCCGGGCATGATGGACACGGTGCTGAACCTCGGCCTCAACGACGAGACGGTTGAAGGGTTGGCCGCGACAAGCACAGACGAGCGCTTCGCCTGGGACAGCTATCGACGGTTCATCCAGATGTATGGCGACGTGGTGCTCGGCGTCAATCACGGGCTGTTCGAGGAAGCGCTCGAGATCGTGAAGGAAGACAACGGCTACTACGCCGACACCGAGCTCAGCGCCGAGGAATGGCGCACGTTGGTGGACGAATACAAGAGCATCGTGGCTAGCGAACTGGGCGAGCCGTTCCCGCAGGACCCGCACGAGCAGCTCTGGGGCGCGATCGGCGCGGTGTTCGACAGCTGGGACACCGAACGCGCCAAGATCTACCGGCGGTTGAACGACATCCCGCACGACATGGGCACCGCGGTCAACGTGCAGGCGATGGTGTTCGGCAATATGGGCGATACCAGCGCCACCGGCGTCGCCTTCACCCGCGACCCTTCGACTGGCACGCGGCGCTACTATGGCGAGTACCTGATCAACGCGCAGGGCGAGGACGTGGTCGCGGGGATCCGCACGCCGCAATACCTCACGAAGGTCGCTCGCGAGGAAGCCGGGGCCAAGCCGCTCTCGATGGAAGAGGCGCTGCCCGACGCTTACGGGGAGCTGGCGCGCGTCTTCGACCTGCTCGAAGGCCACTACAAGGACATGCAGGACATCGAGTTCACCGTCGAGCGCGGAAAGCTCTGGATGCTCCAGACCCGCACCGGCAAGCGCACCGCGAAGGCCGCGCTCAAGATGGCGGTGGACATGGAGGGCGAGGGGCTGATCACGCGCGAGGAGGCGGTCGCGCGCATCGACCCGATGGCGCTCGATCAGCTGCTCCACCCGACGCTCGACCCGGAGGCGGAGCGCAACGTGCTGACCAAAGGCCTGCCGGCATCGCCCGGGGCGGCGGCGGGCAAGATCGTGCTCGATGCCGACACCGCCGAGCAATGGGCGAACCGCGGCGACAAGGTGATCCTGGTGCGGGTAGAGACCAGCCCCGAGGACATCCACGGCATGCATGCCGCGCAAGGGATACTGACCGCGCGCGGCGGAATGACGAGCCACGCGGCGGTGGTCGCGCGCGGGATGGGACGCCCCTGTGTATCGGGAGCGAACGGCATCTCGATCGACCGCACCGAGCGCACCCTCCGCATCGGCTCACGCGAGATGAAGGAAGGCGACGAGGTGACGCTGGACGGCGGAACGGGCGAGGTCATGCTCGGCATCGTCCCCACCGTCGACCCGGAGCTCGAAGGCGATTTCGGCGTGCTGATGGAATGGGCGGACGCGCTTCGCCGCATGAGGGTGCGCACCAATGCCGAGACGCCCGAGGATTGCCGCATGGCGCGCTCCTTCGGCGCGGAAGGGATCGGGCTGTGCCGGACAGAGCACATGTTCTTCGACGCCTCGCGGATCCGGGCGGTGCGGCAGATGATCCTTGCCGAGGACGAGGCCGGGAGGCGCGGCGCGCTCGATCAGCTGCTGCCCGAACAGCGCGCCGACTTCGCCGCGATCTTCGAGACGATGGCAGGGCTGCCCTGCACGATCCGCCTGCTCGATCCGCCGCTGCACGAGTTCCTGCCGACCCAGGCGAGCGAATTCGAGGAGCTCGCCGATGCGACGGGGCTGGGCGTCGATCACCTAAAACGGCGAGCGGGCGAATTGCATGAGTTCAACCCGATGCTCGGCCATCGCGGGTGCCGTCTGGGGATCACTTTCCCCGAAATCTACGAGATGCAGGCGCGCGCGATCTTCGAAGCGGCCTGCAATGTGAAGGCCTCGTCGGGCGAAGCGCCGCTGCCCGAGATCATGATCCCGCTGGTTGCGACCAGGCGCGAGCTCGAGTTGTTACGCGCATTGGTCGATCGGATCGCGGATCAAGTGTTCGAGGAGAAGGGCATCAGGCTAGACTACCTTGTCGGCACGATGATCGAACTGCCGCGCGCTGCGTTGATGGCCGGGGAGATTGCGGAAGAAGGCGCCTTCTTCAGCTTCGGCACCAACGATCTTACGCAGACGACCCTGGGTGTCAGCCGCGACGATGCGGGCCGCTTCCTCGGCCCCTACGTGGAGAAGGGTATCTTCGCGCGCGATCCCTTCGTCAGCCTCGATATCGATGGGGTCGGGCAGTTGGTCGAGATGGCGGCGGAGAACGGGCGGCGGGTGCGGCCCGACATCAAGCTCGGCATTTGCGGCGAGCATGGCGGCGACCCGGCGAGCATCGCTTTCTGCGAAAGTGTCGGCCTCGATTACGTCAGCGCCTCGCCCTACCGTGTGCCGATCGCAAGGCTCGCGGCGGCTCAGGCGGCGTTGAAGGCGCGCGAGGGCTAGCGCCAGCCGGTCAACACAAGGATCTCGAAAGTCTCGGTGACCTTGCCGTCCTCGCCGCGCAGCTCGTCGAACGCCGCCTCGGCGCGGGCGAGCCAGGCGCGGTCGAGCGGCGGCGCAGAGGTGGCGAGCGAGCGCGTCAGGCCCACATCGCGCAGGTCGGAGACGAGCGAGCCGAGCGAGGAAAACCGCACCCGGATCGCGAAGGTGTCGACAACCTGGCGCGCGAAACCAGCGCGTTGCAGCAGCCCGGTGGCGGCGCGATTGTCAACCAGCGGATGCATGCGCGGCGCGGGCCTGTCGCCATCGCCGGCAAGCGCGATGGCGCGCAGGGCAGGGCACGAGCCGGCGCCGGGAAAGGCGGAGACGAACAGTCCGCCACCGCGAAGAGCATGGCGCGCATGGATCAGGGCGCCGGGCAGATCGTTCACCACGCCGAGCCCCATGAGGTGCACCGCCAGATCGACCGGCTCGGCAGACCACGGCGCTTCCTCGTCGAACTCCCCCAGACGCGTCGTCAGCAGATCGGCTTCGGGCATCCGCGCCGCCAGCTGCCCCGTCGCATCGCCGACGATCAGTGCGCGGGCAGGGTCGAAGCGCATGAACGCGAGCCGCTCGCCCACTTCCTCGGCCAATGCTTCGTGCAGATAGGCCGCGCTGCCCTGCTGCGAAAGGCGATCGCGCGCCCGCGCCCACTTCGCCTTTGCCGACGACCGGGCGAAGATCTGCGGAACCCGTGCGGGGGGAGGGGAGGAGAACGCCACGGCCCAGGTCCCTGCCGCGCTTGCCTGCACATGGCAAGGCGTGCGACAGCCTGCTGCGAATGGACTGGGGCGCTCAGATCGGTACGCATGTAAGGGATGGGCTGCGCCCGGTAGTGGACCTCGTCTATCCGCCGCGTTGTCCGCTCTGCGGCACGGCGACCGCGGCGCAGGGTGGATTGTGCCTCGACTGCTGGAGCGAGCTCGATGTTCCGGGCGAGCCGGCTTGCAACGCGTGTCAGCGTCCGATGACGGATGGCAGCAACGGGCCGCTCGAATGCTGGCCCTGCCGCGATGCGCCGCCCCGCCATTCCGGCATTATCGCCGCCACCCGATACAATGATGCCTCGCGCCGCCTGATCCTCAATTTCAAGCATGGACGCAAGCTCGCGCTCGCGCCGCTGCTCGCGCGGCTGATTGCGGCGCGGCTCGATACACGGGAGGGCGCGGGAGAGCGGCAGGCTCTGCTGATCCCCGTTCCGCTGCATCGCTGGCGCATCTGGCATCGCGGTTTCAACCAGGCGGCGCTGCTCGCATGCGAACTCGAAAAGCTGGGTAAGGGCCATCTGCTGGTCAATGGGCTGATCCGACGGCGGCGCACGCCGAGCCTTGGCGGATTGGGCAAGGGCGAGCGACGCCGGGCGCTGAACGGCGCGATTTCGGCGCGCGACAGCGCTCGTTCGATCATCGCGGGGCGCGAGGTCATACTGGTGGATGACGTGCTGACCAGCGGTGCGACCAGCGATGCCTGCGTCGATGCCCTGCTGGATGCGAGCGCCGCTAGCGTTCGCATCGCCTGTTTCGCGCGCGTATTGAGCGATTCGAGTGACGAAGGCGCGATGAGTCCGGGCGGTGCTTTCGAGCGCGGCCCGAAAAACGAAACGCCCGGGGCCGTAAAGACCCCGGGCGCCGCGTGACGAAATGGTTCAGATCCGCTCAAAAGAGCTCAGATGGCGACCCCCTAATTTCGCCATCAGGACCTTATCCCTCATTCGTTCAATCGACCTTCGGCAACACCCCGCTGTCGCCGGTGATCGACACCCCCTGAACCTGGCGTTCGTAGCGCCGGTGTCCGGTGGAAGAGCGCTCTCGCACCCTGTGAGCGTCTTCTTCCATTATGGTTCCCGAACCGGAAGATGATTCGTGTTTGGCGGTCGATTTTGGTGTGGTTCTGTTGTTATCCTGCAACAATCCGCCGCATGGGGCGAACCGCTGGCCGCTGTGAATTGCGCGGCTTGCAACAGATGGAGTGTTATCGTGACCGAGCCTGCAAGTCTCACTACTGTCGAGCGTGAGGAGGGCGCCGCCTTCCTGCCGAAGTTCGACGCGCACGGTCTGCTGAGCGCCGTAGTGGTCGACGCGACTTCGGGTGATGTGCTGGTGGTTGCTTTCATGAATGCGGAGGCGCTCGCACGTACGCGCGAGAGCGGGCGGGTGCATTTCTGGTCGCGTTCGCGCGGGCGTCTTTGGCAGAAGGGCGAAACATCGGGAAACGTGCTCGAAGTCGAGGACATCCTCGTCGATTGTGATCAGGACGCGCTGGTCATCCGCGCGCGTCCTGCCGGCCCGACCTGCCACACGGGGCGACGCTCCTGCTTTTACCGCCGCCTCGATCCCGATGCCCCCGACGCGCATGCTCTCGTAAAGGTCAATACTTGACGCTCACGTAAAGGTAAGCTAGAAATCGGGTCATGGCTACCGCACCCGATCGCTCGTCCGACGTTCCGCAGGAAAAGGGCCGCCGCAACGGCGCCCATCTCGATCGCCCTGACAAGCTGGCGCGTGAACAATTCTCGATCTCCGACCTCACCAGCGAATTCGGCTGCACCGCCCGTGCGCTGCGCTTTTACGAAGATGAGGGCCTGATCAGTCCGGCCCGCGTCGGCCTCACCCGCGTCTATTCCAAGCGGGACCGCGCGCGTCTCGCATGGATCATGCGGGCGAAGAATGTCGGCTTCAGCCTTACTGAAATTCGCGAGATGATCGACCTTTACGATCTCGACGACGGCCGGGTCGAACAGCGCCGTGTCACTATCGAGAAATGCCGCGCGCATATCGCAAAGCTGAAGGCGCAGCGGGCCGATATCGACAGCTCGATCAAGGAATTGACCGGCTTCGTCGACGAGATCGAACAGCTCGATCTCGGTTGACGCCGAGCCACACCATCGCTCAGTTTCAACTATAATCGCTTCGAAGGGATCCCCGATGCCGACCTACAACGCCCCCACCCGCGACACGCGCTTCGTCGTCAATGAGATGCTCGACCTGGCGAGCTACGGCAATCTGCCGGGCTTCGAGAACGCGACGCCCGATATGGTCGATACGATCGTCAACGAAGCCGGCAAATTCGCCGCAGAAGTGCTCGCGCCGATCAACCAGAGCGGCGACGAGGAAGGCTGCACGCGCCACGATGATGGCAGCGTGACGACGCCCAAGGGCTTCAAGGAGGCCTATGACGCCTATGTCGAAGGCGGTTGGGGCACGCTTGCTAAGCCGGAAGAGTTCGGCGGGCAGGGCCTCCCACACGTGCTGGGCTTCGTGGTCGAGGAATACACCGCGACGGCGAACCAGGCATTCGGCATGTATCCCGGCCTCACCAACGGCGCGTCGGCAGCGATCGAGGCTGCGGGATCGCAGGAGCAGAAGGAAACCTACCTTCCCAAGATGATCTCGGGCGAATGGTCGGGCACCATGAACCTGACCGAGCCGCATTGCGGCACGGACCTGGGCATGATCCGTACCAAGGCCGAGCCGCAGGGCGACGGCAGCTACAAGATCACCGGCACCAAGATCTTCATCTCCGCCGGGGAGCACGACCTCACCAGCAACATCATCCACCTCGTCCTCGCGAAGACGCCGGGCGCACCGGACAGCTCCAAGGGCATCTCGCTTTTCATCGTTCCCAAGTACATTCTCGACGAAAACGGCGAGCCGGGTGAGCGCAATGGCGTCACCTGCGGGTCGATCGAGAAGAAGATGGGTATCCACGCCAACGCCACCTGTGTGCTCAACTACGACGAGGCCACCGGTTATATGGTGGGTGAGGAGAACAAGGGTCTCGCCGCGATGTTCATCATGATGAACGCCGCGCGACTGGGCGTCGGTATTCAGGGCCTCGCGCAGGCCGAAGTCAGCTATCAGAACGCCGTCACCTACGCGCTCGATCGCCGTCAGGGCCGCGCTCTGACCGGCCCGGCCGATCCCGACGCGAAGGCCGATCCGATCTTCGTCCACCCGGACGTTCGCCGCATGCTGATGGACGCAAAGGTCTTCAACGAAGGCATGCGCGCGCTGTGCCTGTGGGGCGCGCTTCAGGTCGACCTCACGCACAAGGCCCAGACCGAGGAAGAGCGCCAGCTGGCCGACGATCTCATCGGGCTGATGACCCCAGTCATCAAGGGCTACGGCACCGATAAGGGCTACGACATCGCGAACAACATGCAGCAGGTTTATGGCGGGCACGGCTATGTGCGCGAATGGGGCATGGAGCAGTTCGTCCGCGATAGCCGCATCGCCATGATCTACGAGGGCACCAACGGTGTGCAGGCGATGGACCTGTGCGGGCGCAAACTCGCGAGCAAGGGTGGCCGCGCGATCCAGGCCTTCTTCAAGATGCTCGACGACGAAATCGCCGAAGCAAAGGGCAACGAAGCGCTCGCGCCGATCGCGGAACGCCTCGAGAAGGCACTGGGCGAGCAGAAGGCGGCGACCATGTGGTTCATGCAGAACGCGATGGCCAACCCCAACCATCTGGGCGCGGGTGCGCACCACTACATGCACATCATGGGCATTGTGACGCTCGGTTTCTTCTGGCTGAAGATGGCCAAGGTCGCCGACGCTGCGCTCAAAGCCGGGACGGACGATAAGGCTTTCTACGAAGCGAAGCTGACGTCTGCCAATTACTACGCCGAACGCTTCCTGCCCGATGCAGGAGCTCTGCGGCGCAAACTCGAAGCAGGCAGCGAAAACATGATGGCGCTGCCCGAAGAGGCTTTCGCGACCGCCGCATAACGACACATCCAGTTCGTCACGAGAAAGGCTCGGTCCGGGGGGACCGGGCCTTTTTCAATCCCCGGCCGCCTGCCCATCCGTCACAAACGGCAGGCGGCGCTTGTGCTTATCGGCTGCGCTTTCTAGTCTCCGCCGACAGATGGGGATGGGGAGAAAGTCTTTGCGCATATTCGGTTTGGCGCCCTTCGTCGGCGCGGCGCTCGTTTTCGGCGGGGTCGCTACCGCACAGACGCCTTTCGAGGCGAAGATCACGCGCACGACGCACAATATCGCCCATATAGAGGCCGAGACGTGGCAGGGCGTGGGCTACGGTGTCGCCTACGCCTATGCGCAGGACAATTTCTGCATGCTGGCCGAGGAATTTGTAAGCGTGAAGGGCGAGCGCTCCTTCCATTTCGGGCCCGAAGGCCGCGCGCTGATCGGGACTTCGGCGACCGACAATCTGACTTCCGACGTGTTCCATCTCGGCCTCCTCGATATCGAGCGCCTGCGCGCGGACGCCGAAGGTCAGAGCGCCGAGACCGCCGCGCTGATCGAAGGGTTCGTCGCGGGCTATAACCGCTACCTGTTCGATCATCCGCGCGGGCAACTGCCCGCCGCCTGCGACGAGGCGGAATGGGTGCGTCCAATCACGACAGACGACATGCTGCGTCTGAACGAGCGCACCATGCTGCTCGCAAGTTCGCTCGCGCTCGCCGAGGGAATCGTTGCCGCCGCGCCTCCGGGAACCGCGTCTGCGCGCAGCGATGAAGGCGAACTTCCGGACGCGCTCTCGCCCGACGGTCCGCGGCTTGGCAGCAATGGCTGGGCCTTCGGCGGCGATGCCACGAATAATGGACGCGGGCTCGTCATCGGCAATCCGCATTTCCCTTGGGAAGGGCCGGCGCGGTTCTGGCAGATGCATGTGCGCGGCCCCGACGGCTACGACGTGATGGGCGTCGGCATAGCTGGCACGCCGATCCCGACCCTCGGCTTCAACAAGGACGTCGCCTGGACCCACACCGTCACCGCGGCGCGGCATTTCACGCTCCACGCCCTCCAGCTCGTGCCCGGCGACCCGACCAGCTACATGCTCGACGGCGAGCCCGTCGAAATGACCGAGACCATCGTCACCGTGCCAATGCCCGACGGTGAGGGCGCGATCGAACGGGTGCTCTATTCGAGCGAGTTCGGACCGATCGTCACCGTACCGGGAACGGGCATCCAGTGGACCGGGGCGATGGCCTTTGCGATCAACGATGCCAATCTCGGCAATATCCGCGCGATGGATGCCTGGCTGGGCATCGGGCGCGCGCGCAATGTCGCCGAGATCGAGGCGGCGGTCAGCGAGACGCTGGGCATACCCTGGGTCAACACGATCGCCGCGGACCGCGACGGGAATGCGCTCCACGCCGACATTACCACCATCCCCAATGTCAGCGCCGAGTTTGCAAGCGCCTGCGCAACGCCGATCTCGGGCCTAGTCGCGAATATGGTGACCCTGCTCGACGGCACGCGCTCGCAGTGCAATTGGAAGGCGCAGCCGACCGCCGCCGATCATGCGGGGCTCCTGCCCGCGTCCGAGCAGGCCTCGCGCACCCGCCGCGACTACGTCACCAATTCGAACGACAGCTATTGGCTCAGCCATGCGGGCGAACCCTATGTGCAGCTCTCACCCATCCTCGGCGCCTGGAAGACCGAGCTCTCGCTGCGCACTCGCTCCAATTTCACCGAGACCGAAGCGATGCTGTCGGCCGGACCGGTGAACCATGAGCGGGCGCAGGCGCTGGTCTTCGGCAACAAGGCGCAGGCGGCGGAGATGGCGCTGGACGCGCTGCTCGCCGGGCCGTGTGCGACGAGCAACTCGGCAGCGGAACCGTGCGCGGTGCTACGCGGATGGGATCGCCGCTACGATAATGCGAGCCGGGGCGCCTATCTGTTCCTTGCCTTCTGGGACAAGGTGCGCGGGCGCAGCGATCTTTGGCAGATGCCGTTCGATCCCGAAAACCCCGTCGCCACGCCGGCGGGCCTGCAAGTCGAAGGCGAAGCGGGCGCGGCGCTGATGGCGGCGCTGGCCGAGGCGGCGGAAGAGATCGAAGCGCGCGGCATCGCGGTGGACGCGCCCTGGGGCGAGGTTCAGGTGCGGCTGAGCGATGGGGACCGGATCGCGGTCCATGGCGGCCCGCACCAGCTCGGCATCCTCAACATGCAGCGCAGCCGTGAGATCGAAGGCGGGCTAACCCCGGTTCACGGTTCGAGCTACGTCCAGATCGTCGGCTTCGACGAGGACGGCCCGGTGGCCGATGCGGTCCTCTCCTATTCGCAATCGACCGATCCGAACTCGCCCTTCTACGCCGACCAGACGCTGCTCTACTCCGATAAGGAATGGGTCCGCCTGCCCTTCAGCGATCCGGAGATCGAGGCGGGCAGGATCGGCGAGACGCTGACTATAAGCGAGTAAGGAGCCTTTGCTGTCATCCCCGCGAAAGCGGGGACCCAGGGGCCATAAGCACCGCCGGCCAGCCTGGGTTCCCGCGTGCGGGGGAATGACAAGGAGTTCTAGCTGGGTTCCCGCGTTCGCGGGAATGACACTGGTTTCCTCACCGCTCCGGCAGGAAATCCGGCACGCTTAGATACCGCTCGCCGGTGTCGTAATTGAAGCCCATCACCCGCGCTCCGGTATCGAGCTCCGGCAGCTTTTTCGCGATCGCCGCCAGCGTGGCGCCGCTCGATATGCCGATCAGCATGCCTTCCTCGCGCGCGGCCCGGCGGGCCATGTCCTTGGCGGCCTCGGCCTCGACCTTGACCGCGCCGTCGATCGAATCTGTGTGGAGGTTGTCGGGGATGAAGCCCGCGCCGATGCCCTGGATGGGGTGGGGGCCGGCCTCGCCGCCACTGATAACGGGGGAGGCTTCGGGTTCGACGGCATACGCCTTGAAGTCGGGCCAGACCTTCTTGAGCTCTTCGGCGCAGCCCGTCAGGTGGCCGCCGGTGCCCACGCCGGTGATCATCACGTCGATCGGCGCATCGCGGAAATCGTCGAGGATCTCCTTTGCGGTGGTGCGCGCATGCACTTGTGGGTTGGCGTCGTTCTCGAACTGGCTCGGCATCCACGCCCCGTCGGTTTCAGCGACGATCTCGCCGGCGCGTTCGATCGCGCCCTTCATGCCTTTTTCCTTGGCCGTCAGATCGAAGCTCGCGCCATAGGCCAGCATTAGGCGGCGGCGCTCGATGGACATCGATTCGGGCATGACGAGGACGAGTTTGTAACCCTTGACTGCCGCGACCATGGCGAGGCCGATGCCGGTATTGCCGCTGGTCGGCTCGACGATGGTGCCGCCCTCTTTCAACAACCCCTTCGCCTCCGCATCTTCGACCATCGCGAGCGCGATCCGGTCCTTGATCGACCCGCCCGGATTGGCGCGTTCGGATTTCAGCCAGACTTCGTGATTGGGAAATAGCCGCGACAGGCGGATATGGGGGGTGTTGCCGATCGTCTCGAGAATGTTCTTCGCTTTCATGTCAGGCCTCCTTGCGGGTGTTTGTCGCTCGTTCTTTCGGGGTCTTCTAGCAAATCTGCGGGCGGATCGAAGGTCTTCGTCGTCCGCAATACGGGGAATACCCGGCTCCACGCCGCCACGGTGACGACCGCGCCCACGCCGCCGGCAACAACTGCGGCCACGGGGCCGATGAGATAGGCGAGCGTTCCGGAGAAAAAGTCGCCGCCTTCGTTCGAGGCGCTGATCGTCAGGAGCGATACCGAGGATACCCGCCCGCGCTTGTCGTCCGGGGTGTGCAGCTGGATGAGCGACTGGCGGATATAGACGCTGAACATGTCCGCCGCGCCCACGATGAACAGCATGGTAAGGCTGAGCGGCATCGAGTGCGACAGGCCGAAGACGATTGTGGCCAGCCCGAAAATCGCCACCGCGCCCAGCATCTTGGGTCCGACATTGGTGGCGATCGGGCGAAAGGAGAACCATGCCGCGGTGATCGCCGCGCCGATGGCGGGGGCCATGGCGAGCTGGCTCAAACCCGTCTCACCCACCTGCAAAATGTCGCGCGCATAGACGGGAAAGAGCGCGGTGGCACCGGCGAGGAACACCGCGAAAAGGTCGAGCGTGATCGCGCCCAGCACCATCTTGTTGTTCACCACGTAGCGCATGCCGTCGACGATGGCGCCGATCGGGCGCTGATCCCTGCGCCTGGGCGGTTGCGGCACGCGGCCGATCAGGGTGAGGGCGACGATCGAGACAAAGAACAGCGCGCAGGCGACCGCATAGGGCAGATGGGGTTCGAGCGCGTAGAGATAGCCGCCCAGCGCCGGTCCACCGATCATGCCGACCTGCCACGAGATCGAGGACAGCGCTATGGCCGTCGGCAGGACCGGTTTGGGCACGAGATTGGGCGCCAGGGCGGAAAGCGCCGGCCCGGCAAAGCCGCGCGCGATACCCAGCACGATGGCAACGCCATAAAGTACTGCAAGCCCGATCGCGCCGCTATAGGTCGCCCAGCCGAGCACCGCCGCGCAGGCGAGTTGCAACACCACTGTCAACTGCCCCAAAGCCCGGCGATCGAATCGGTCTGCCGCAAGCCCCGAAAAGGGCGTCAACAGGAAGAGCGGCAGGAACTGCAACAGCCCGATCAGCGCGAGCTGTCCCGAAGCCTCGGCGATGCTCATCCCGCCGTCGCGCGCGATATTGTAGGTCTGCCACCCGATGATGAGCAGCATCGCATATTGCGCCAGCGTCATCGCCAGCCGGCTGATCCAGTAGCAGCGGAAATTGCGGATGCGGAACGGGTGGGGGCGGGGGCTGGGCGCGGCGTCGGTCACCTGCAAGCCATTGGCAGGGCCGGCGGCTCAGACAAAATGTTTTGTGCCGTGCCGCCGTCGTAAACCTGCCCGGCGATATGCCGGGTGGGCGGCTCAGCGGCCGCGGCGCAGCCGCGGATTGGGTTGCAACGTGTCGATGATCTCGACGAAATCGTCGAGCCGGATGATGCGCTCAAACTGAAAGCCCGCGCGCTCGTCGCGGGTCCAGATCACATAGGCCTCGATCCGGCCGACCACCGGCAGGCGGATGATGACCCGGTCGCCCCGGTTGAGGTTATCGGCATTGTCGACCATGAAGCCGTGGGCGGAGATGTTGCAGATATGCAGATTGAGATCGCCGGCGGAGAAATGCTCGACGATCGTCGGAAAGTCGACCGGGTGGCGCGCAGCCCGGCGCATGTCGGTCACGCTCAGATTTGCACCTGCAACCACGGCTCCCACCCTCCTGTACAGCGGCACCGTGAATATCGCGGCGCTTGGGGAATAGCCGCAATAGGGGCGCAAAGGCTGATATTTGGTAAAATGCGTGGGACGCAGGGGCAGAGACCCGCCGTGCGACGCGGTTTCCGACGGCTCAGCGGGTGACGAGGCCGTGCTTCTTCTTGCCAAGGCTGACGCGCCAGGTTTCGCCCGGACCGGGCAGGACCATCGTTCCGGCATCGGTCACGCTTCGCTCCTCGACCTTGACCGCGCCCTCGGCGATCTTGCGCTTCGCTTCCCCACCCGAGGCGACGAAGCCAAGTCCGGTCAGCACCGCGCCGATGCGCTGCCCTTCCTCGCCCACCGCAAGGCTCGGCAGGTCATCGCCTGCGCCCCCGCCGGCAAAGGTCTCGCGCGCGGTCGCCTCAGCGCTGCGTGCGGCTTCGTGGCCGCGCACCATCGCCGTTACCTCATTGGCGAGCGCGACTTTCGCCGCGTTGATCTCCGCACCTTCGAGCGCCTCCAGACGTGCGATCTCGTCCAGCGGCAGGTCGGTGAAAAGCCGCAGGAACCGGCCGACGTCGCGATCGTCGGTGTTGCGCCAATATTGCCAGAAATCGTAAGCGGGGAGAGCGTCCTCGTTAAGCCAGACCGCACCGTCCACCGACTTGCCCATCTTCGCGCCGTCCGCGCGGGTAATGAGCGGCGCGGTCACCCCATAGACCTCGCGGGCATCGATCCGGCGATTGAGCTCGATGCCGTTGACGATATTGCCCCACTGATCGCTGCCGCCCAGCTGCAACCGGCAATCGTAATCGCGCGCAAGCACGAGGAAATCGTAGGCCTGCATGATCATGTAGTTGAATTCGAGGAAGCTCAGCGGCTGTTCGCGGTCGAGCCGCAGCTTCACCGAATCGAAGGTCAGCATTCGGTTGATTGTGAAATGCGGGCCGACATCGCGCAGCATCTCGATATAGCTGAGCTCGCTCAGCCAATCGTCATTGTTGATGAGCAGCGCGCCGGTCTCGCCGCCGCCGAAGTCGAGCATGCGCTCGAAACTGCCCCTGATGCCTTCGATATTGCTCGCAAGCCGCTCTTCGGTCAGCATGGTGCGGGTCTCGTCCTTACCCGACGGATCGCCGACTTTGGCGGTGCCGCCGCCCATGATGACGATCGGCCGGTGCCCCGCCTGCTGCAGCCGGCGCAGCAGCATGATCGAAGCGAGATTGCCGATATGCAGGGACGGCGCGGTCGGGTCGAAACCGACATAGCCGGTCACGATCTGCTTCGCCGCCAACGCATCGAGCGCGCCGGCATCGGTGACCTGATGAAGATGGCCGCGCTCCTCGAGCAAGCGCAGGAGATCGGAAGTGTAGCTCATCGTGCGTGTCGTCCTTTCGGCGCGCTTAACAGCGAGGGCCTGCGCGGGGAAGGGGGCGCGGAGAAGGGCTTGCCACGGGGCGGCGCGTCGGGCGATAGCGGCGGCGATGCCGGCGCGCGAACACCCCCTCATGCTCCATCGCAGCTGCGATCTCGGACCGATAAAGGCCATCACCGCACGGATCGAGGCGACTGCGACCGGCTGCGAAGCGCGCTTTCGGCTCGAAGGCAATGTCGGCGCGATCCGCATGCCCGAGGCGGCGCCGCCGCTGCGCACCGATGGCTTGTGGAAAACCACGTGCTTCGAGATATTCTGGCAGCCGATCGGGGACACGCCTTACCGCGAGTTCAACCTCTCGCCTTCGGGGCGCTGGGCCGCCTACGATTTCGCTGCGTTCCGCGAAGGGATGCGCGACGCGCCGGTAGATGCCATCTCGATCAGCACCGCATCCTCGTCGGAAGGCGGCTCGCAAAACCTCGAGCTGATCGCCAATATCGCCGCCGAATTGGACGACCCGGCGCAGGTCGCGCTCAGCGCCGTTCTCGAGCATGCCGGCGGCGCGTTGCAATATTGGGCACTTGCCTTCCCGCCGGGCCAACCTGACTTTCATTCCGAGGCCTGCCGCCAGCTGATCGTCGAGCGCGATCAGGCCTCTTCGGGGCGCTGACCGAAGGGACCGTTCAACTGGACGATCTTCCAGTTGAGCACGAAAGCGAAACTGACCCACAGCAGATAGGGCAGGTTGAGCCACCCACCGAGCGGATCGAAGCGCGGCAGCACGACGAATAGGGCAAGCACGGAAAACCACAGGAAGATGTTCTCGACGAGCGCGAAATCGGGGCGCTTCAATTTGAAGAAGAGCGGCGACCAGGCGAGGTGGAGTAGGAAATTGGCCGCGAACAGCGCGCCGATGATGATCCCGCCTTCAAGCGACTCGGCACGGACCCAGGCGCGGTAGAAACTCCAGGCGGAGAGACCGAGGATGATCGTCCAAGCCGGGCCGAAGAGCCAGTCGGGCGGCTGCCAGCTGGGCTTCTCGAGACGGTGATACCAATCGCCGATCTCGGTAAGCAGCCCGCCAGCGCCGCCTAGCACGATAGCCCACAGTGCGGCGACGATCGCGGGCGTCCATTCGATCTCCATGGCTGAGAGAGCGCTTCGCCTCCATCGAGGTTCCCGAAACACGCATTGCCTTTGCTCTCTGACTGCGCCACTCGCTTGGCCGCATGATGGAACGCGTTGACTTCGGCATCGACCGGCTGCTTGCCGACCAGACCCTTCTCGCCGAACTGGGTGAACGCCGTGTCGCGCTCGTAGCCCATCCGGCGAGCGTCACGCAGGATCTGACCCACAGCCTCGATGCGCTGATCGCCCGCGGCGTGAACGTCACCAGCGCCTTCGGCCCGCAGCATGGCCTGAAAGGCGACAAGCAGGACAACATGGTCGAGACCGCGGACGAGATGGACGCCGCTTACGGCATCCCGGTGTTCTCGCTCTACGGCGAAGTGCGCCGTCCCACGGGGCAAATGATGTCCAGCGCGGACGTCTTCCTGTTCGACCTGCAAGACCTGGGCTGCCGCATCTACACTTTCGTTACGACGCTGCTTTATTTGCTCGAAGAGGCGGCGAAATACGGCAAGGAGGTCTGGGTGCTGGACCGGCCCAATCCCGCCGGGCGTCCAGTCGAGGGGACGTTGCTGGTACCGGGGCAGGAGAGCTTCGTCGGTGCCGCGCCGATGCCAATGCGTCACGGGCTGACCATGGGTGAGATGGGCCACTGGTTCATCGAACATTTCGATCTCGATGTCGCCTACCACGTGGTGACGATGGCAGGCTGGAACCCCGATGCGGGCGATGGACGGGTGGCGAGCGGGTATGGCTGGCCCGCCTCGCGCATCTGGATCAATCCGTCTCCCAATGCGGCGAGCGTCAACATGGCGCGCTGCTATGCCGGGACGGTGATGCTCGAAGGCACGACCCTGTCCGAAGGGCGCGGCACGACCCGCCCGCTCGAGGTTCTATTCGGCGCACCCGATATCGATGCCAAAGCGGTCGCGGGTGAGATGCAGCGCATGGCGCCCGATTGGCACGACGGCGTGGCTTTACGCGAATGCTGGTTCGAGCCGACCTTCCACAAACATGCAGGAACGCTGTGCAACGCCTTGATGTTGCACGCGGAAGGGCCGCATTACGATCACGCCCGGTTCAAGCCCTGGCGGCTCCAGGCGCTAGCTTTCAAGGCGATCCGCAGGCTCTACCCCTCCTACGACCTATGGCGCGATTTTCCCTACGAATACGAGCTCGGCAGGCTGGCGATCGACGTCATCAATGGCGGCCCGGGGTTGCGGGAATGGGTTGACGACGCGGCCGCCGCTTCCGACGATCTCGATGCGCTGGCGTCGCATGACGAGGCAGCGTGGGTGCAGATGGTTCGTCACCACCTGCTCTATTGACGCCGTGACGATCGAGCACCCAGACCCAACTTTCGACGAGGCCGAAGCTGACCGGCGGCTGACCGTCGACAAACGCGATGCGATCGCCATGCTGGCCAAGGCGGACAACCGGATGCGTGCCGGCGATCACCGCGCGGCCAATGCCTATTACGGGCAGGTCGGTCGGCTCGCGGGCGAGGGCGCGGCGATCGACCGCGACGAATTGCTGCGGGCGCGTGATGCCTGCGAATGGCTGGCGCAACGTTTCCGACAGTCGATCGTCGATGGTCTCGCGGCCGAAGGGATCGGGCCGGGGGACATGCATCCGCGCTTTGCCAAATCGCTGGCGATTATGTTCGGCGAGCGGCCGCGCGATCCGGTTCATGTTCGCTACCCGCAAATGCCGAACATGTACTTTTATCCGGGTCTGCCGGACGTGGAATTTGCCGATGTTTCCGGCATGGCGTGGACGCGGGCGATCGAGCGCGAAACCGAGACGATACTCGGCGAAGCGCAGAGTCTTCTTAAAGGCGCCTCGGACTTCCGCCCCTATGTGAAGGCCGCGGTAGACCGTCCGCAGGGCGATGTTCACGGCATGCTCGAAGATCCCTCGTGGAGCACGCTCGACCTAACCGAAAAAGGGAACCCGGACGAGCGGAAGGTCGCGCTTGCTCCACACAGTTGGACCACCATCTCGAGCGAAGCGCCGCTATGCGATATTCCCAACCGCGCGCCGTCGGTAATGTTTTCGCTGCTACGTGCGGGTGCGCGCATCCCGCCGCATACCGGCATGATCAACACCCGCTATGTGTGTCATCTGCCGCTGATCGTACCGGGCGATGGAGTGCTCAGGGTCGGCACCAGTCAGCGCGCGTGGGAACAGGACAAAATCCTGATCTTCGACGACACAGTCGAGCACGAGGCATGGAACGACGCCGCCATCGATCGCCTGGTCTTGATCTTCGACGTCTGGCGACCCGAAATCGGCGAAGACGAGCGCGAACAGATCCGTGCGCTATTCCGCGCGGTCGATGCCTATTAGCGGCTACTTCGACGGTTCGGCAGGCAGCAGCGCGCCGCCCTTCTCCGGTGGGAGCGGAAGCGGTCGGATATCCTCGCGGTCGCCCATCATCACCACGACCGAACACCCGTCCTGCTCGCGGTCTACCGCATAGATCGCATAGGGCCTTTCCGGCGAAGCGGGTTCGCGGTCGAGCAAGGGTGGTTGCCCATTTTCCTCGCGGGCCTGGGTGATGCGGTCGTTGCAGAGTTCTTTGTCGGCAGACCTTGCATGCGGCAGCACGACTACGGATTCGTCAATGGCTTTCGAGCGTTCGAGCGATACGCTCTGCGCGGCAATGGCCATTCCCTGCTGGTCAGGCGTTTTCGCGACTTCACCGGATGCTCCGATCAGCGTGAAGGCAATAGCGGGTGCTAGGATGATGCGCATGTCGTTTTTCCGTGGCTTATCAGCGCCATAACACAAGCGAGCGGCATTGAGGAGGTCGATCAGTGCCCCTGCTTGCGAGAGAGCTCGCGCATCGCGTCGTCGAGCCCATCGAGCGTCAGCGGATACATGCGGTCGTTTACCAACTCTTTCATGATCTTGGTCGACTGCGAATAGCCCCACTGCTTTTCAGGCACCGGATTAAGCCAAACGGTCGCAGGGTAGGTGTCGGTCACCCGCTTCATCCAGATGCCGCCGGCTTCCTCGTTCATGTGTTCGACGCTGCCGCCGGCATGAGTGATTTCATAGGGGCTCATCGCGGCATCACCGACGAAGATGACCTTGTAATCGTGTCCGTATTTGTGCAGCACGTCCCAGGTCTTCGTCCGCTCCTGCCAACGACGCTTATTGTCCTTCCACACGCCTTCGTAGAGGCAATTGTGGAAGTAGAAGAATTCGAGATTCTTGAATTCGGCGGTGGCCGCGCTGAACAATTCTTCGACCAGCTTGATGAACGGATCCATCGATCCGCCGACATCGAGAAAAAGCAGCAATTTGACCGCGTTGTGACGCTCGGGCCGCATATGGATGTCGAGCCAGCCCTGCTTGGCCGTCCCGTCAATCGTCGCATCCAGGTCCAGCTCGTCCGCTGCGCCCTCGCGCGCGAAACGCCTAAGCCGCCGCAGCGCCATCTTGATGTTGCGGGTGCCGAGCTCCTTGGTGTTGTCGAGGTTCTTGAACTCGCGCTTTTCCCACACCTTGACGGCGCGCTTGTGCCGGCTTTCCCCGCCGATCCGCACGCCTTCGGGATTGTAGCCCGAATTGCCGAATGGGGAGGTACCGCCCGTGCCGATCCACTTGTTGCCGCCCTCGTGGCGCTTTTCCTGTTCCTCGAGCCGCTGCTTGAGCGTCTCCATCAGCTCGTCCCAGTCGCCGAGCTTTTCGATCTCCGCCATTTCTTCTTCGGTGAGGAACTTCTCGGCGACGGCTTTCAGCCAGTCCTCCGGCACGTCCACCGGGTTCTGGCCGTAATCGGACAGGATCCCCTTGAAGACCCGCTGAAACACCTGGTCGAACGTGTCGAGCATCCCTTCGTCCTTCACAAAGGTCGCGCGGCTCAGATAGTAGAACGCCTCGGGTGTCTGCTCGATCACGTCACGATCGAGCGCCTCGAGCAGCGTCAGGTGTTCTTTGAAGCTCGCGCCGATCCCGGCCTCGCGCAGCTCGTCCATGAAATTGAAGAACATGGGCTGCGGTCTAAACCCGATGGCGATGCGTTTCCAGTCTTCTCGATCGCGACCTTTGCGCGACCCCTTAAACCTTCGATAACCATATCGGAGTTAGGGCGGGGCCATTCAGGGGACGCCACCGCCATGAAGCCGATCGAAATCGACACCGCGAACGCTGCCGCGCTTGATGCCATCCCGGAAAGATGCGGGGCGGTGACAGTCGGCTGCGCCGATGTTGCCGGCGTTGTCGAGGCGGTCATCCAGTCGTCGGAAAAACTGCGCGAGGAATACGAGGCGCTCAGCGGCACCGTCAGCGCGCTCGAAGCGGATCAGGACAAGGTCGCCGAGGCAAGCGATGAAGCGCGGCTGCTGTCCGAACGTGCCATCGAGCGTTTGGGCGAGGGGACGTCGCTCATCCAGTCTTCGCTCGGGCAGATCGGCTCGTTGCTCGACCTCGTCGACACGCTCGGCCAGCACGTCACCAGTTTTTCCGCCGCGATGGAGCAGGTCCGCCGCAGCGCGCAGGATATCGACGACATTGCCGAAACCACCAATATCCTCGCGCTGAATGCCACGATCGAAGCGATGCGGGCGGGCGACGCCGGACGCACCTTCGCGGTGGTGGCGAGCGAGGTGAAGAGCCTGGCCAACGATACGCGCAAGGCGACCGAGGAGATCGCCTCGACCATCGATGCGCTGGGCGAAGAAGCGAGCGTCGTCATCACCCGGATCGAGGAAGGCTCCAAGGCGAGCGGGCAGGCCAAGGAATCGGTTGCCCGGATCGAAAGCACGATCGAGAGCGTCGGCGAGCTCGTCGAGGAAGTCGACAAGCAGAACGACGTCATCGCGCGCTCGACCGGTACGATCAGCGGCCATGTCGATGCCGTCCAGCGGGTGCTCACGAGTTTCGACGAGGCCGGGCGATCCAACGAGAAACAGCTCAACGGCGCGCAAAAGCGCATGGAAGAGCTTGAGATGACCGCCAACGACATGTTCGACGAGTTGGTTCAAACGGGTCTTTCACCACGCGACAGCGCGATGGTCGACCACGCGCAGGCCACCGCGCGCAAGCTGCTCAAGACGGTCGAAGAGGGGATCGAGAAAAATATCGTGTCGGTCGCGGACGTCTTCGACACCGATTACAAGTGCATACCAGGATCGAACCCGGAAAGGTTCACGACGCGCTTCACGAACTACGCCGAGCGGGAATGGAAGCCGATCCTCAATAGCATCACCGATCAGGTCGACGATTGCGTCGCAGCGGTTTGCGCAAACATGGATGGGCACATGCCCACCCATATCGATATGTTCTCCAAGGCGCCGACCGGCGATGTCGCTCACGATACGCGCTTCTGCCGCAACGGACGCATCGTCATGGACCTGGCCGACAAAGCGGCGCTCGAAAGCAACGCGCCTTATCGCATGTCGGTCTTCCGGCAGGAAGGCGATGGCAAGAACTATTACATCGTGCGCAGCGTCTACGTGCCGCTATTCATCCAGGGCAGGCGCTGGGGCGATCTCAAATTCGCCTACATGCTGGGCGGATACCAGCATCTGATGGACAAGGCCTGACGGGGGCTTTTCCGCTTGCGAATTAGTTCGGGTTGCGCCGCGCCATGAAGGCGAGCCGTTCGAACAGCATCACGTCCTGCTCGTTCTTGAGCAGCGCACCGTGCAGGGGCGGGATCGCGTTGTTGGGATTGCTGTCCTGCAGCACCTCGAGCGGCATATCCTCGTTCAGCAGCAGCTTCAGCCAATCGAGCAGTTCGCTGGTCGAGGGCTTTTTCTTGAGGCCCGGCACTTCGCGCAGCTCGTAGAAGATATCCATCGCCTTCTTGACGAGGGTTTTCTGGATGCCGGGATAGTGCACGTCGATGATCGACTGCATTGTCTCGCGGTCGGGAAACTTGATGTAATGGAAGAAACAGCGGCGCAGAAAGGCGTCGGGCAGTTCCTTTTCATTGTTCGAGGTGATGACGACGATGGGACGTTCCTTCGCCTCGATCCGCTCCTGCGTTTCGTACACATCGAAACTCATCCGATCGAGCTCCTGCAACAGGTCGTTCGGAAACTCGATATCCGCCTTGTCGATCTCGTCGATCAGCAGGACGGGAAGCTCCTCGCTGGTGAAGGCCTCCCACAATTTGCCCTTCTTGATGTAGTTGCGAATGTCGTGAACGCGCTCTTCGCCGAGCTGCCCGTCGCGCAGGCGCGCAACCGCATCGTATTCGTAGAGACCTTGCTGCGCCTTGGTGGTCGACTTGACGTTCCACTCGATCAGCGGCGCGCCGATGGCCGTGGAAATCTCATGCGCGAGGACGGTCTTGCCGGTGCCAGGCTCGCCCTTGACCAGCAGCGGGCGGCGCAGCGTGACGGCGGCGTTGACGGCGACCTTCAGATCCTCGGTCGCGATATAGTCGCTGGTGCCTTCGAAACGCTGCTGCTCGGTCTGGTTGTCGCTCATGAGTTTCCCTTAAAAACTTTTTTCGCGCAGGAGCGATAAGCGGGTACGCCATCGCACGCAAGGCCATGGCTTTCGATAGGAAAGTAGCTACAATGCCGTTGTAAGGCACGCAATTGGGCAGCAGTAACTGACGCGTAATAGAGCGTTTTGAGGGTCGAGAAATAGGAATGACAACTTTTAGTAGAAGTTTCACGTGCACGGTCATTTCGTTGTTCTTATTTGGTGCTTCGGGCTGTCAGAGCACGACGAAGCAACAAATGGCTCAGTTGGAAGCCGAGCCTGAGCTTCGTATTTATGCGAAACACGCTTTCGCGAAAGAGCAAGCAGTATTTTTCGAAACACCATCCGCTCAGTTGATGCGCGAGGCGCTGAGTGCAACTTCCCTCAAGCGGTTTCAAGTTTCAGCTATTGGATGTAGAGTTTCAACCAATGGCAAAGTTGGTGAGTGTATCGACATCAAGTATTCTCATGATGATGAGACGCTGGTCCGTTATACCGAGAAGCTAATCTCTGAGTTTGTCGTTAATAGGGATGAAACGGAGCTCGTGGAAAATGATTTGTATTTGGGTTTCGACATCGCCGAGAAAGATTCGGTTGAGTTTATCCGTTGTGTCGTAGTTTTGCTATGCGGCATTCCAACTCCACCACCCCCGGAGCCGCCACCACATGAAAAAGATGGTATGGAGGCAGCAACGCGTGACTGATGCTGCCTCCGCGAAGTCTGCGACCTAGTTTGGATACGGTTGCCCGGTGTTTGACCGGTAAATATCTTTCGGGTCTCTGGGTGTAGGATGATTTCCGGTGCTCGCGCTATACAGATTCAGGCCAATCAAGCTAGCCATCTGCTGACCCATCTCTTCAGCAAAAGCTTCGTTATTCGCCCCGTATTCGCTAGAGTAGAAATCGCCCGAGGAGGTGGGGTCGAGCCGTTGCACATCGACTCTCAATTCCCAAAAATCATGGGCGATTTGGTTCATATGTCCAAGTTCATGTAAAACCAAAGCGTGCATTCCGGAGTTATCTACGTAGGATGAGTCGCCATAGTAATCAGATCCTTGTCCGTCCCCAATAATCGACCCGTAGTTGATAAAGTCGTTGTTTTGTCCAATGGGTACAAACTCGGCCGAACCGACACCTCTATTATTAAAGTTTGTCCTGTCGGTGACGGTGAATGCAGTTCCCACTAACTCTGCGCGAAGGGTCGCAACCGAAATCGTCCGATTCAATATGGTTACGGTTTGCAGAGCGTTGGCAGCATCGAGTTTTTCCAAGATTCGAATGACTGCAGCAGCAAGTTTCTTGGCCGCTTCATTGAGATCATTCTGATCTGTATTGGGATCAGTTTTCTCGGTTCGGATTGAGACTTCGATTGTATTTTGTGGTGTAGAGCCGTCTTCTGGAATGGTTCGCGGGGTGTAAAATCGTACGCCCGGTACTCCATCCGTAGATATCGAATAATTCAGTACGAACGATCCGTCGGACTATTGCTCTCTCTTTCCGGTCACAATGATCGACATAGGTGCTCCTGTTATAGGCTTTCGCCAGGGAACCCGTCGATAGTTGGTCCCGTAGATTGTAGGAAAGCGATAAGTTTTCCTTTTGTTCTCATGACATTTCTATATACTGGATCGCAATAGGAAGCGCGCAAGGGGTCAGCGGGGCAGCGCCAGGATGCGCTGAGCGATCGCTTCGAGGGTCGCGGTTTCGACCTTGGACTCCGGGTTGTTCCAGCCAGCGGTTAGGATCCAGTCCTCGCCCGCTTCGTCGCGCAGCAGCCAGGTGAGGTTGAGCACGCCCGGTTCCGACCCGCCCTTGAAGCCCGCATAGTCCCACTGCGCCAGGGCGCTGTCGGGCAGGCTCGGGCGCACCGCCATCACACCGAGCGCGGTGTCGCTTTCATAGGCACTGATGCGGGTGAGCAGGCCGGCGAGGTCGCGCGGGGAAGCGAACCATTCGATGTCGATCGCGCCGGGCGTCTCGCTGGCAAACGTCTGCTCGACTTGCTCCTGCGAGACGTCGTCTTCGGTCAAAGCTTCCAGGATTGCGCGCTGGGCCTCGTCATCGGCGGCGCGGTAGCGGGCAAGGAACGCCTCGCTCACCCCGCGAAAGCCGAACAGCTCGCGCGTGGTCAGAAGCGGGATCGTGCGCGAGGGATCGGCATTGCCGCTCGCGATCAGCTCGGCCTCCACGCCTTCGCGGGTCAGCACGCCAATCAGCTGGTCGGTCGCGGTGTTGTCGCTGATCGAGACCATCATCACCGCGAGCGTGTGAAGCGTGATGGGCGAATTGTCGGGCCAATCCTGCATCTGTCCGCTCGGCAGTGATTTGCGGTCGAGCGGGACGACCGTGTCCCAGGCAAGCCGTCCGCTTTCGATGGCACCGGTGAGCGCCGAGAGCACGTAGAGCTTGAACGTCGAACCGAGCGCCAGCTGCGTCTCCGGATTGTGCGCGAAGACCGGATTGTCGAGGTCGCCGAGCCGCGCGAGGAGGGCGTTACTGGTGCCGGGCAGCGCGGCCAGATCGGCGGCGATCTTCTCCGGGCTGTCGCCGATCGGATCGAAGGTCTGGAAAAGGAGGCCGCTGACCCGGTTCTCGTCTTCGGGATCGATGGTGATGCCGCCGCGCGCAATCGCGCGTTCCATGCGCAGCGCCAGTCCCGAGCGGATGCCCCCGGGCACGTCGAGGCTTTCTACCGCCAGCGCGGCGCCGAATTGCGAGGTCAGCTGCTGCGAGATCGCCTTGAACTGCGCTGGCGGGACCGAGGCGAGAAAGCTGTCGGTGAAGATCGCCTCCGGCTCGATGTCGCCATTGACGAGATCGACCACCTGACGCGCGCGCATTTCGAGCGCGTATTGCTCGGCAGGTTCCTGGACCATTGGCTCGCCGTCCTGCGCATCAGCGGGCACGGCGAAGCCGAGCGGGGCAAGGGCAGCGAGCGCGATGGGAAGGGCGAACTGGGCATTACGGTGCATAAATCTCTCCGATCGGGCGGGACACCAGGCACCCCTACACCTGCGTGTTGATCACCGCGAGCAGAACCAGTCCCAGCTGCAATGCGAGCACCACCCCGGTCGCGATCCGCCAACCCTGCGCCGCCCCCGCCATGCCGCGCGCCCAGGTCCAGGCGGCAATCAATCCGGTGGCGATACCGGCAGCCCCGACGATCACAAGTCCGGGCACATAGGGAAGCAGCCAGAGCAGCGCGAACAACACCGCGATCTGCCCCACCATCGCGCCGGTGAACCAGACGATGGGGATCGGGCGATAGGCACTGTCGGGCACTTCCCAATCGGGCAGCGAGGCGTCGGGCCGCGAAATGCGGCGATCGCCCGCCATGATGTCCTCGGTGTTGGGGTCGGGGCGCTCGCCTCTTTCGGCCATCACGCGTCGATCATGTCGCGGTCCATTTCGCCCGCGCGGTTCTGGATGAAGTTGAAGCGGTGTTCGGGGTTGCGGCCCATCAGCTGATCGACCAGTTCCTTAACGCTCGCGCGCTGTTCAAATTCCTGGGGCAGGGTGATGCGAACTAGGCTGCGTGTGTCGGGATGCATAGTGGTTTCGCGCAGCTGCTGCGGGTTCATTTCGCCAAGGCCCTTGAAGCGCGCGACATCGACCTTCTTGCCCTTGAACACCGTCTCCTCCAGCTCGGCGCGGTGCGCATCGTCGCGGGCGTAGCGGCTCTCCTTGCCCGCCGTCAGGCGATAGAGCGGGGGCTGGGCGAGGAAGAGGTGCCCCTCGCGGACAATATCCGGCATTTCCTGGAAGAAGAACGTCATCAGGAGCGTCGCGATGTGCGCGCCGTCGACATCCGCATCGGTCATGATGATGATCCGGTCGTAGCGAAGGCTTTCCGCATCGCAATCCTTGCGCGTGCCGCAGCCCATCGCGAGGCCCAGGTCGGCGATTTCGCTGTTGGCGCGGATTTTGTCGGCGGTGGCGGAAGCGACGTTGAGGATCTTGCCGCGGATCGGAAGGATCGCCTGCGTCTTGCGATCGCGCGCCTGTTTGGCGCTGCCTCCGGCCGAATCCCCTTCGACGATGAACAGTTCGGTTTCGCGGTCGCCTTCGCCGGAGCAGTCGGTAAGTTTTCCAGGCAGGCGCAGCTTTTTCGCATTGGTCGCCGTCTTGCGCTTGATCTCGCGTTCCTGCTTGCGCTTCAGGCGCTCTTCCATGCGCTCCATCACTTCGCCGAGAAGCGCCTTGCCGCGCTCCATATTGTCGGCGAGGAAATGGTCGAAATGGTCGCGCACGGCGTTTTCGACGAGGCGCACAGCCTCCGGCGAGGTCAGGCGGTCCTTGGTCTGCGACTGGAACTGCGGGTCGCGGATAAAGACGCTGAGCATGACTTCGGCGCCGTTCATCACGTCATCCGCGGTGATGTCCTTGGCCTTTTTCGTTCCGGTCAATTCGCCGAAAGCGCGAAGCCCCTTTGTCAGCGCGCCGCGCAAACCCTGTTCATGCGTGCCGCCATCAGGGGTGGGCACGGTGTTGCAGTACCAGCTCGTCGACCCGTCGGAATAGAGCGGCCAGGCGATCGCCCACTCGACGCGGCCTTGGTCGTCCGGAAAATCCTGCTGCCCGGTGAAGGGCTGAGCGGTAACGCATTCGCGCGTGCCCACCTGCTCGGCCAGGTGATCGGCAAGGCCGCCGGGGAACTTGAAAACGGCCTCGGCGGGGACGTCCTCGGAGACAAGGCTTTCGGCGCATTTCCAGCGGATTTCGACGCCTGCGAAGAGATAGGCCTTGGAGCGGGCCAGCTTGAACAGGCGGTGCGACTTGAACTGCCGGTTACCGAAGATCTCGCTGTCGGGCGTGAAGGTGACGGTGGTGCCGCGCCGATTTGGCGCCGCGCCTACCACCTCGATAGGTCCGAGCGTCTGGCCCTTGGAGAATTCCTGCGCGTAAAGCTGCTTGTCGCGCGCTACCTCTACGCGTGTATGCGAGGATAACGCATTGACGACGCTCACCCCGACACCGTGAAGCCCGCCGCTGGTCGCGTAGGCCTTGCCCGAGAATTTGCCGCCCGAATGGAGCGTCGAGAGGATCACTTCGAGCGTCGATTTCCCCGGAAACTTGGGATGTTCGTCGACCGGGATGCCGCGTCCATTGTCGCTGATCGAAAGGCGGTTGCCTTCCTCCAGCTTGACCTCGATCCGGCTTGCATGGCCCGCAACCGCTTCGTCCATGGCGTTGTCGAGCACTTCGGCGGCGAGGTGGTGCAGCGCGCGGTCGTCCGTGCCGCCGATATACATGCCCGGCCGGCGGCGGACGGGTTCGAGCCCCTCCAGCACCTCGATCGAGGAGGAATCGTAGTCGCCGCTGGTCGCGGGCGCGTTTTCGAAGAGGTCTTCGGCCATCATCACAGGATATGGCGCGCGCACGGTGCGCTCACAAGACCGGGGCGATCCTTATGCGCAAGTGAGCGCGCGAGCGCTTCAGTTGCCGAAGCTCGAAGGTGCAGCGTCGACGGCCACGATATCGCCATCCCGCACCTGTCGCACTTCGAGCGCGCGTTGCGCCACGCCGCTGCGCGCGAAGCGGAACGGTCCGTCGACGCCCAGGAAGCCGCCGCTGTCGTAAAGCTGGCGCACCGGAAAGTCGTCGCCGACCTCCCACCCGCGCGCGATCCTGAGCGCGAGCAGCACGGCATCGTAGCCCAGCGTCGCGATGCGATAGGGGCGGGCGCCAAAACGCGCTTCGTAGCTTTCCGCAAAGCGCCGGAAGCGGGCATCGGAAACGGCAGAAAACAGCGCGCCCTCGACCGCCTGCGCCCGCGTCAGCGCTGATTCCCCGCTCCACAATTCGGTGCCGATCAGGCGCGTATTTCCTGCCCCCTGGCTGCGCAATTGCCCCGCCGCCTGAATCGATAGGCGCGCGCCGTCGGCAATCAGCACGGTGTCGTAGCCGCCCCGCTGCCGCAGCCGCTGCGCCGCGCCGACGATCGAGGTGTTGCCGCGCGCATAACGCTCGAACGCGACGAGATTGCCGCCATAATCGCCGAGCGAATTCTGCAGCGCCTTGTAGGCGCGCTGGCCGTAGTCGCCTTCGGGCAGGAGCGCTGCGAAGTTGTTCGACCCGTTGCCGCGCGCATATTGGATCGAGCGCTGGACCGATTGTTCGGGGATGTGGCCCATCACGAAGACGTCGCCGCTCGCCACCGTTGCATCGTTGGAGAAGGCGATCGCGGGAACGCCGGCGGGTCCGGAAACCGATTCGACCGCGGGGACATTGTCGGCGAGAAGCGGGCCCAGGATCAGCTTGTTGCCATCGGCAATCGCTTGGCGCGCCGCCTCGCCGGCACCGCGCGACGTATCGTAGGTCGTCAGGCGAAGGTTCTCGGCATTGGTGTCGAGCAGCGCCATGGTCGTCGCATTGGCGAGCGACTGGCCGACATCGGCCGCGCTTCCCCCCATCGGCACCAGCAGCGCCACGCGGTGGCGCGTCGTGTCGGTGGGCAGCGCGGTCGGACTGGGCGACGGAGCGGCGGTGGGCGGCGGTGGGGCCGAGACGGTTTCGGTGCGCGGCACCACCTGGCAGCCCGCAAGTACGCCCGCCGCGCCCGCCAGAGCGAGGAACCGCCCGGTTCCCGCGCTTGTGAACGAACGCGCGCGACCCGCGCCGAAAATCGCCTTCACCAATCGCTTCATTCTTGCCGACCCCTCGGAGGTGCTGCAAAGACCGGGTGTGAGCACACGGTCCCCCGATCCGGCGCAAGAGCGGGTGTTGCCCGGTGCAACGCCGCCTGCCGAACCGCTCGATGCCGGTCTCTATATTGTCGCCACGCCGATTGGCAATCTCGGCGATATAACGCTCCGCAGCATCGACGTGTTGCGCCGGGCCGCGCTGATCGCTTGCGAGGATACGCGGGTGACGGGCAAGCTGCTGAAGGCGATCGGGGTGGACACGCGGATGCAGCGTTACGACGACCATGCGCCAGCCGAACGGCGCGCGCGGTTGCTGGAGCGGGCGCAGAAGGAGGCGGTCGCGCTGGTGAGCGATGCGGGGACGCCGCTCGTATCCGATCCGGGCTATCGCCTTGTCAGCGAAGCGCGCGGCGCGGGCGTCGCGGTGACGGCGCTGCCGGGGCCATGCGCGGCGATTGCCGGCCTGACCCTGTCCGGTCTGCCGACCGATCGTTTCCTGTTCGCAGGCTTCCTGCCGGTCAAGGACAAGGCGCGGCGCGAGGTGCTGGATGAAGTCGGGACGGCCGCGGCGACGCTGATCTTCTACGAAACCGGACCGCGCCTGGCGAAGAGCCTTGCCGCGTTGGCGGACATCTGGCCTGGGCGCGAGGTGGTGGTGGCGCGCGAACTCACCAAGCTGCATGAGGAGGCGCGCGGCGGCACCGCCCAGGCACTCGCCGAACATTACAGCGCGCATCAGCCCAAAGGAGAGATCGTGCTGCTGGTGGGGCCGCCGAAGAACGAGGAGCAGAGTTTCGACACCGACGCACTCCTACGCGAGGCGCTCGGCGAAATGAGCGCGAGCAAGGCGGCGGGGCGTGTCGCGAAGCTCACCGGATTGGAGCGGCAGACGCTCTATGCCCGCGCGGTGGAGTTACGCGGCGAATGAACGAAAAGCGGATTATCGCCGACCGCAAAGGCCGCGAAGCCGAGGCGCAGGCGGCGCAATGGCTCATGCAGCAGGGCTGGCAGGTGATTGCCGAAAGGGTGAAAACCAAGCTCGGAGAGATCGACCTCATCGCACAGCGCCCCGGCATGACCGCCTTTATCGAGGTCAAATGGCGCGCCCGCAGCGCCGATCTTGCCACCGCCATCGACGAACGCCGCCTCGCGCGCGTCGCCGCAGCGGTCGAGATCGTCGCGCACGAATATGCCGGGCCCTGCGACGACATTCGCATCGACGTATTGCTGCTTGCGCCCGGCACCCGTCCCCGCCACATCGAGAATGCGTGGATGCCCTGAACATCACCAAAAACGGAGTTGGGATGAGCCTGAAAGTGGCGGTCCAGATGGACCCGATCGAGAATATCAAAATCGCCGGCGACAGCTCATTCGCGTTGATGCTGGACGCGCAGGAGCGGGGCTACGAGGTGTTCGAATATCACGTCGAAAGCCTGACGCTCGATGCCGGGGATCGCCTGTTCGCCGAATGCTTTCCCGTCACCGTCCGCCGTGTCGAGGGCGATCATTTCGAGAAGAAAAAGGCGCGGCGGCTCGATCTCGGGCGCGATATCGACGTCGTGCTGATGCGGCAGGATCCGCCGTTCCACATGGGCTACATCACCGCCACCCACCTGCTCGAGAGGATCGCGGGTGAGACGCTGGTGGTCAACGATCCGGCGAGCGTGCGCAACGCCCCGGAAAAGGTGATGGTGCTCGATTATCGCCGCTTCATGCCGCCCACGCTGGTCACGCGCTCGGTGGACGAGGTGAAGCGATTCATGGCCGAGCACGGCGCGGTGGTGGTGAAGCCGATCCACGGCAATGGCGGCAAGGCGATCTTTCGCGTGCCGGCGGATGGCGACAATCTCACCGCACTGTTCGAGGTCTTCAACCAGACCTGGCCCGAGCCGCACATGGTGCAACCCTTCCTCCCCGAAGTCGCGACCGGCGACAAGCGGATCGTGCTGATCGACGGCGAAATAGCGGGCGCAATCAACCGGATACCGGGCGAAGGCGAGTTCCGTTCGAACCTGGCCATGGGCGGAAGTGCGGAGGCGACGACGCTTACCGAGCGCGAGGTAGAAATCTGCGAGGCGATGGGGCCGGACCTCAAGCGCCTCGGCCTAACTTTCGTCGGCATCGACGTGATCGGGGGAAAATACCTGACAGAGATCAACGTGACCTCGCCGACCGGAATTGTGGCGATATCCGAGTTCGACGGGACGGATTTGGCCGGAATGATTTGGGACGCGATCGAGGCGCGGTTGCGAGCACTTGATTGAGGTTCGAATCTCGGTCACAACCTTGCGCGGGTCGCGTTGCGCAAGGGGGGACGCGATGGACGACTCTCATCTTCCGTTCGCAATTGGTGGAATGCTGCTGTTCGCGGCGATACTGCTCGTACTGGTGCTTATTTTCGCTCGCCGAATCATGGGTTGGTCTCGGCTTGAAGAGCTTTTTCCGGATCGACCGAATGATCCGGTCATCTCGCGCTACCATCTTCAATCCCTGTTTGTTGCAAAGCCGGGCAGGCCGTTGCCCGGGCCGTATATTCAGGGCTTTGTGAGCCTGATCGCTTGTAAGAGCGGACTTCGGATTTCAGTTTGGCCCGGTCTTGCGCTTGTCTTCAAGCCGATCTTCCTACGGTGGGATGCTATCACTTCCGTGGCGGTGACCATGAGAGTGACCGGCATAAAGGCTTGTGGATTGCAAGCGGGTCCGGATGATCCCTTCACTCTGACAATAATTGCCCGAGTAGCACGAAAGATTTCGACCGCGACCAATGGGGCACTGAGCATCCCTTCCGAGCTTCAGTGATTTTCCACGCGCTTTCGTTAGCGAGAGCCTTAGGTTTCGTCCTTGCGACGATGCGCTCGCGGATGAGCGCCGCGATAGGTTTCGAGCAGGCTCGCCGCATCGACCTTCGTGTAAATCTGCGTCGAGCCAAGCGAGGCGTGGCCGAGCAATTCCTGCAAGGACCGCAGGTCCGCGCCCGCACTTAGCAGATGCGTAGCGAAGGAATGGCGCAGAGCGTGCGGGGTGGCGCTTGCCGGAAGACCGAGCGCCGTGCGCGCCCGCGCGACCGCCTTCTGCACCATGCCGGGCGCCAGCGCGCCCCCCTTGGCGCCGCGAAAGAGCGGTTCGTCTGTGCCGAGCGGCCAGGGGCAGGCAGTGACATAGGCCGCGACCGCCTCGCGCGTGATCGGCAGGATTGGTACCACCCGCTGCTTGCCGCCCTTGCCGGTTACCTGCAACACATCGCCCAACTGCGCATCCGCACCCGTCAGCGACAAGGCTTCGGCGATGCGGAGGCCCGATCCATACATCAGCAGCAGCACCGCCCGGTCGCGCGCGCCGATCCATTCCGCGCGGGCGCTACCATCGATCTCTTCGGCGATATTCACCGCTTCGTCAGGTGTGACGGGGCGGGGCAGACCCTTCTTCAGCCGCGGTCCGCGCAGGCGCGGCGCGGTCGGATCGGGATCGCCGGTTTCGGCGCGCGCCCATGCGATAAAGGATTTGAGCGCCGACAATTCGCGCGCGGCGCTGCTGTTGGCGAGACCCTCGGCCCGGCGCGCGGCGAGATGGGCGCGCAGATCTTGCGCTTCCACCCTCGCAACCTCGCAAAGCGTCGTCAGCCCGCGCGCCGCGATCAGCCGCCGGGCGGTGGCGACATAGGCGCGCACCGTATGCGGCGAACGCCGCCGACCCTGCGCCAGATGTGCGCCCCATTGCTCCAGCAGCGCCGCCTCGCTCACGCCTGCACCAGCTCGCCCGCGACAAGTTCGCCCAGCACCGCATCGAGCAGCGGCGCGCCGGCACCGGTCACGCCAACACGCGCGCCATTCCGCCAGACCATGCCGATCTGTTCGAGATGCCGCAATTTGCCCTCATCGATCAGGGCCTTGCGCTCGATACCGAACCGGTTTTCGAGCACGGCCAGGTCCACCCCTTCGGCCAAACGCAGGCCCATCAACAGTGCTTCGGAAGCCTGTTCGGGCGCCGGAAGTCGGCGTTGCTCGACGATGCCGTGGCCGCGTTCCTCGACGGCGCGCAGGAAGTTTTCGGGCTTGCGATGTCGCACCGTCGCAAAGCCGCCGCGTCTGCCATGCGCGCCCGGTCCGATCCCGGCATAATCCTGGTAGCGCCAATAGGTGAGGTTGTGGCGGCTCTCTTCGCCGGACCGCGCGTGATTGCTTGTCTCGTAAGCGGGGAGGCCGGCGGCGCGGGTCATGTCTTGCGTCATCGCGAACAGGTCCGCCGCCTCATCGTCGCCGAGCGGTGTCAGCAGGCCCCGCCGAAAATCGCTCGCAAAGCGCGTGCCCGGCTCGATCGTCAGCTGGTAGAGCGAGAGATGCGAGGTGCCGAAGGCGAGCGCGCGCGCAAGTTCGCTCTTCCACGCGGCTGAGGTCTGCTCTGGCAGGGCGTAGATAAGGTCGAAACTGAGCCGCGCGAAATGCGCCTGCGCCGTCTCCAGCGCGCGCATCGCCTCATCCGCGCCGTGCAACCGGCCGAGCCAGCGCAAGATGGTGTCGTCGAGCGACTGGACGCCGAGCGACACGCGGTTGATCCCGGCATCTGCAAGCCGCGCGAAATTCGCCGCTTCGACCGAGGATGGATTGGCTTCGAGCGTGATCTCGATCTCGGGCGCGAAGCCCCACAGCGTCTCCGCCTCTTCCAGCAGCGCGGCGACCAGCGCGGGCGGCATCAGCGAGGGCGTGCCGCCGCCGAAGAAGATCGAGCCGAGCTTCTCGCCGCCCGCGGCCGCAGCCTCGGCGCGCATGTCGGCGATCAGCGCCGCCTGCCAGCGCGCCACATCGACGCTCTCGCGCACATGCGAATTGAAGTCGCAATAGGGGCATTTCTTCGCGCAGAAGGGCCAGTGTATGTAAAGAGCGCGGGCCATCGATATCGGTTTACGCCGCGCACCGGCGCGCGGCAACGGGAATGCCGGGTCAGTCGCCGAACTGATCGACGACGAGTTTCGCAAAGGCATCGGCGCGGTGGCTGATCGCGTGCTTTTCCGTTGGATCGATTTCGGCAAAGGTTTCGTTACCCTCGCGGCTCGAGGGCACGAAAACCGGATCGTAGCCGAACCCCATCTCACCCCGCGGCGGCCAGGTCAGCGCGCCGGGGCAGGTGCCTTCATAAACCACGTACTCACCATCGGGCCACGCGACTGCGAGCACGCAATGGAAGGCCGCGCTGCGGTCGGTATCTGGGCCTAGTTCCTGCAGCATCCCCTCGACCTTGCCCATCGCCATGTACCAGTCGCGCCCCGGATCGCCCTCGAACCATTGCCGCTCGGCCCAGTCGGCGGTGTAGACCCCAGGCCGCCCATCCAGCGCATCGACGGCGAGCCCGCTATCGTCGGCAAGCGCCGCGAGCCCCGAAGCCTCCGCAGCAGCGCGCGCCTTGATCAGCGCATTTTCGACGAAGGTCTTGCCGGTTTCGGGCGGTTCGGGCAGCCCGAGCGATCCTGCGGAAATGCACTTCATCCCGTAAGGCTCGAGCAGCGCGGAAATCTCTTTCAGCTTCCCCGCATTGTGGGTCGCGATAACCAGCGATCCGCCGGCGAGCTTCCGGGTCACTTTACCGCATCCGCCTGCGCCTTGAAGACACGCTCGCATCCGATATTGGCGAGGCGGAGGAGGCGTAGCAGGCCTTCCTCGTCGTAGGTCGCGCCTTCGGCGGTGGCCTGCACCTCGGCGATCTGTCCCCCTTCGATAAGCACGAAATTGGCATCAGCATCGGCGCTTGAGTCCTCGTCGTAATCGAGGTCGAGCACCGGGGTGCCTTCGTAGATACCGCAGGAGATTGCCGCGACCTTGCCGGTGATTGGATCTTCGAGGATCGCGCCTTGCTCCATCAGTGTGTTGACCGCGATCCGTAGCGCCACCCACGCGCCCGAAATCGCGGCGGTGCGCGTGCCGCCATCGGCCTGAATGACGTCGCAATCCAATGTGATCTGCCGCTCACCGAGCTTCTTCAGGTCGACCACCGCGCGCAAGCTTCGTCCGATCAGGCGCTGGATTTCCTGCGTGCGTCCCGACTGCTTGCCGCGCGCCGCCTCGCGGCTGCCGCGCGTGTGCGTGGCGCGCGGGAGCATCGAGTATTCGCCCGTGACCCAGCCTTCGCCCTTGCCGCGCAGCCAGGGCGGAATGCGCTCTTCGACGCTGGCGGTGCACAGCACGCGGGTGTCGCCGAAACTGATGAGACACGACCCCTCGGCATGCTTGGTAAACCCTGTTTCGATGTCGATGGCGCGCATTTCGTCCGCGCTACGTCCTGAAGGTCGCATTCCTACTCCTGTGGCTTTCGCTGCGCCCATAGGCACCGCGTGCTTGCCGCGGCAAGCGCAAACACGCATGTTGGCGCGATGGCCTCGCCCCCGATCACCGAACTAACGGACCGCGCCCGCGATATCTTCCGCCGTGTCGTCGAGGGCTATCTCGAGGATGGGCAGCCGGTCGGCTCGAAGACGCTGGCGCAGGGCGGCGCGCTGAACCTTTCTCCCGCCTCGATCCGCTCGGTTCTCGCCGAGCTCGAAGGGCTGGGCCTGCTCGAAGCGCCGCATACGAGCGCGGGGCGGATGCCGACCGATCTCGGTCTCAGAATATTCGTCGACGGCATGATGCGCGTGGCCGAACCCACACCCGAAGAGCGCGCGCAGATCGAGCAGCGCCTGTCCGAGGGCGGCCCCGTCGAACAGGCGCTGCAACAGACGAGCGCGCTCCTGTCCGAGCTATCGGGCGCGGCGGGGATGGTAATGGTGCCGACGCGCGAGACGCGACTGGCGCAGTTCAGCCTTGTCCCGCTCGCCCCCGGGCCGGAGGGAAAGGAGCGCGCGCTCGCGGTGCTGGTGGGCGAGGATGGCGGGGTCGAAAACCGGGTGATCGACCTCGATACCGGGCTTTTCGGATCGCTCGAAGCGGCGAGCAATTACATCACCTCGCGGCTCGCCGGACGCACTTTAGCCGAAGCGGCGCAGGCCATCGCGGCGGAGATCGAGACCGGGCAGAGTCAGCTCGACGATGCGAGCCGCGCGCTGGTCGAACGCGGGCTTGCCGTTTGGAGCGCGGATGCGAACCGCCGCCCGGTGCTGATCGTGCGCGGCGCGGCGAACCTTCTGGACGAGGCGGCGAAGGACGATATCGAGCGGGTGCGCTCGCTGCTCGAAGATCTGGAAGACAAGCAATCGGTCGGCATGCTCCTCGAAAGCGCGCGCGAGGCGAATGCGACGCGGATCTTCATCGGCAGCGAAAATCGGCTGTTCGGACTGTCGGGTTCCGCCGTCATCGCCTCGCCCTATCGCGACCTCGAAGGGCGGGTGGTCGGCGTGCTCGGCGTGATCGGGCCGACTCGCTTGAATTACGCGCGCGTGGTCCCCATGGTGGACCTGACCGCCCGATCGCTGGGCAAATTCATCACATGATATGAGCGTATTTGAGCAATGACCGATAACGACAAGCCGCGCGCGGACGGCGCGCAGGACCAGGAAGTCAAGGAAGAGCTGAAAGGCGTGCCCAAGGAGTTCCTCGAAGGCGACGACCTGCCCGAGGGAGAAGGTTTCGATGATTTCGACGAGGGGGTCGATCACGATGCGATCGCCGCGTCCTCCGAGATTTCCGGGCTTAAGGCGCAGGTCGGGACGCTCGAACAGGAAGTCCTCTACGCCAAGGCCGAGGCGCAGAATGTGCGCCGGCGCGCGGAGAAGGACATTCAGGATGCGCGCAACTATGCCGCGACCGGCTTTGCCCGAGACATACTAAGCGTCTGGGACAATCTGTCGCGCGCGGTCGAGGCGATCCCCGATAGCTTGCGCGAAGACGACAAGATGAAGGGTTTGGTGACCGGTATTGAAGCGACGCAGCGCGAGCTCGAGAAGGTTTTCAAGCAACACGGCATCACCCGCGTCGCGGCGGTCGGCCTGCCGCTCGATCCCAACCAGCATCAGGCGATGATCGAGATTCCCAGCAACGATGCCGAAGCGGGAACGGTGGTGCAGGAAATGCAGTCGGGCTGGATGATCAAGGACCGTCTGCTGCGTCCCGCCATGGTCGGGGTGGCGAAAAAGCCGGACTGACGCATGGGCGGCTATGCGACGCACCTCGAGTGTTCGTTCACCGGGGAACGCTATCCCGAAGGCCGACTGCACAACCTTTCGGACGCCGGAAAGCCGCTATTCGCCCGCTATGATCTCGATGCGGTTCGAAAGGCTGTATCGCGTGAGGAAATCGCGTCACGCCGGGCTGATATGTGGCGGTGGCGGGAATTGCTGCCGGTGCGCGACGATCGAAACATCGTCACGCTGGGTGAGATAGAAAGCCCGCTCGTGCCGATCCCGCGCTCCGGCGGCCGCGGCGTTGTCGTAAAGGACGAATCGCGCCTGCCGACCGGCTCTTTCAAGGCGCGAGGCATGTCCGCGGCGGTGTCGATGGCGAAGGAGCTCGGCGTCACCCGCATCGCCATGCCCACCAACGGAAATGCGGGAGCGGCCCTGTCGGCCTATGCCGCCCGTGCGGGCATCGAGTGCATCATACTTTGTCCGCTCGAAACGCCCGAGGCCAATGTTCGCGAAATCGCCGCGCATGGCGGCCGCGTCTACCGGGTCGACGGGCTCATCGACGAATGCGGCGCGATCGTTTCGCGCGGCGCCGCCCAAGGACTGTGGTTCGACATGTCGACGCTCAAGGAACCCTATCGGGTCGAGGGCAAGAAAACGATGGGGCTGGAGCTTGCCCTCCAGTTCGGGTGGAAGCTGCCCGATGCGGTTTTCTATTCCACGGGAGGCGGAACGGCTCTTATCGGTATGTGGAAGGCGTTCGCGGAGCTGGAAGCTCTCGGCTGGATCGGGCCGGACCGGCCCAAACTGTTCGCCGTGCAATCGACCGGCTGCATGCCGATTGTGGCTGCCTATCGCAAGGGAGAGGAGCATGCCGAGCGGTGGGAGAACGCTTCGACGATAGCCTCCGGCATCAGAGTGCCGAAGGCGATCGGCGATTTCCTCATCCTGCGCGCAGTGCGGGAAAGCGGCGGGAGTGCCATCGCAGTGCCAGAGGAAGACATTCTGGCGGCGCGCGACGAAATCGCGGCTAAAGACGGTCTGCTCCTATGTCCCGAAGGCGCGACGACCTTGCTGGCATATCGCGAAGCGCTGGCAAACGGATGGGTCGGGGAGGGCGAGGATGTCGTTCTGTTCAATTGCGCGACGGGCCTTAAATACCCGCTCGCCGAACGTGCGGGAAGCCTGCGCAAAAACGCATTGCCCGATCTTTCTTCGCTGTGAACGTCTGCGCTGACACGTCCTGTCAGGCTCCTCCGACCGGACCATTTCCCGCTCGCCCCGGCGCCTTAAATGACGAAGTAAAGAAACAGGTAGCGCGCGATGAGAGCGCCTAGCAGCGCGGTGTTGAGCCGGTCGTTTCTCCATATCATCGCCAGGAGCATGAGAACGAGCAAAAGCGCCGTCATTCCGATCGCGAACGGGTTGGACGCGATCGCGCCGAGGCTCGTCTGCGTCGCCAGATAGATCCACTGGACCACGACGAGCGCGATGAGAATGCCGAGCACGATCCGTCGCACGCGGTAGAAATGCACGTCTAGATCGGTGAAAGATTGCGGCTGTGTCGGAAAAACGAGGCGCGCGGCGAGATAGTAGGAGGCGGCAAAGGCTGTGACGCCAGCAATCGTCACGCTGTCGACCGTGATGAGGTCGCGCACCACCCACGCGAAAACCCAGAAGCTGATGAGGTCGAGCATGACGAAAATCGCGAAGAGCGGCGTCAACCATCCGATCTCGAATGCCTTCTGCGCGGCATCGCGGGCGAACTTGTATTCCATCGCCCGCCCGAAGCCTGACAACAGCTCGACCATCGAAAGGCCCAGGACCAGCGCGTAGAGGACGAAGACGAATTCGAACTCGATCAACGCGTCGCGCCCGGAAACCGCACCAGCACATCATAAGCCGCCCGGTCGGCGACCCCGGCAATTTTAACGCCATTTCGCAGCCAGAAGGCGTGTTGCACGATCATCGCCTGTTGCTCGATCCCGTATTTGGTGAGCGGCTGGCCGGGCTTGAGCGCGTAATCGTAGCGGCAGAAGGGGTGACGGTTCAGCACCAGATACCATTCCCCGCGCGTCTGCGTCTGCCAGACATGGGTCAGCTCGTGGATCAGCAGCCCCTGCCGCCCCAGCGTCTCGGCCGCGAAATCGTCGCAATAGGACGTGCCGCCGGGATGAAAGTGGAGATGGCCGCGCGGAGCCATGGTGACGCGGCGCGGCTGGAAGGGGAACCACTTGCGCCGCTTGAGCTTGACCGCGCCGTAATCGATCGCGTCGCCGAACACGCCGCGCGCCAGCTCGACCTCGCCGGTCGTCATGTGCCGCTCGCCGCCTACCGGGCAGGCAGGTGCGGCTTGCGATGCATCGACCGGGTGCGCTTCGTTCAGCGCTCGTCCCCGGCGGCGCGGATTTCGGCATCGAAGCTGTGCGTGCCGCCGCCCGAAAGCTTGAGCGTGACTTTCGCGGTGCCGCCCGCTTCCAGCTCGGGTGAGACTTCCATCGCCATGACGTGATAGTCGCCTGGCTCGAAGGCGATTTCAGTCCCTTGCGTCAGCGGTATGGGCAGCGCCTCCATCATCTGCACCTTGAAATCGTATTCGCCGAACTGGTGAATGGTCGCGCTCCCTGCGCCTTCGACCTCGGCATCGTAGAGCGTCAGCGCGCGCGTTCCGTCATAGGCAAGGTCGAAATAGACTGCCGCGGGATTGCCCGAAACCGGCGCCAGCACGAGGCGCGGATCGGTGATGGTCAGACCCTCGACGACATCGGCGGCGGGGGCTGGGGGCGCGGCCTCTTCCTCGCAGGCAGTGAGCGTCAGAGCCGCGCCGGCGAGCGCGAGCGCAGGAAGAATTCGCAGATAAGGTAGTGAGTTGGTCATCGCGGGTCGCTTTGCCCCTTCTTCTGGCACGTGTCTTGTGGATGGCCGAAAACTAGGCGCTTGCGGTTCTTGTGCCAAGAGAAAGCGCACCTATATCGCGAAGCATATTCGAGCCGCCGAGCTGCCTTGCCGATGGACGGGAGGCGCAAGGCGCGGTGTCCAACAATGATTGAAGAGATGGGAAACTCATGGGTAAAGTAATCGGTATCGACCTAGGTACGACCAACAGCTGCGTCGCTGTCATGGATGGCGGAAAACCGAAGGTTATCGAGAATTCGGAAGGGGCGCGCACGACGCCTTCGATCGTCGCCTTCACCAAAGATAACGAGCGCCTGATCGGTCAGCCGGCCAAGCGCCAGGCGGTCACCAATCCCGACAACACGTTGTTCGCGATCAAGCGCCTGATCGGGCGCCGCTTCGACGATCCGATGACCAAGAAGGACATGGAGATTGTCCCCTACGACATCGTCAAGGGCAAGAACGGCGATGCGTGGGTCGAAGCGGGCGGCGAGGAATATTCGCCTTCGCAGATTTCGGCCTTCATCCTCCAGAAAATGAAGGAAACCGCCGAAAGCTATCTCGGCGAAGACGTCAAGCAGGCGGTCATCACCGTTCCGGCCTACTTCAACGATGCTCAGCGTCAGGCGACGAAAGACGCTGGCCAGATCGCAGGGCTCGAAGTGCTGCGCATCATCAACGAGCCGACCGCGGCCGCGCTTGCCTATGGCATGGACAAGGAAGACGGCAAGACCATCGCCGTCTACGACCTCGGCGGCGGTACGTTCGACGTCTCGATCCTCGAGATCGGCGACGGCGTTTTCGAGGTGAAGTCAACCAACGGCGATACCTTCCTGGGCGGTGAAGACTTCGACAACGCGATCGTCGAATATCTCGCGGACCAGTTCAAGAAGAAGGAGAACATGGACCTGCGGACCGACAAGCTCGCGCTGCAGCGTCTCAAGGAAGCCGCCGAAAAGGCCAAGATCGAGCTTTCGAGCTCGGCAACGACCGAAGTCAACCTGCCCTTCATTACCGCGCGCATGGAAGGTGGCTCGTCCACACCGCTGCACCTGGTCGAGACAATCAGCCGGTCCGATCTGGAAAAGCTGGTCGGCAAGCTGATCGATCGCACGCTCGATCCCTGCAAGAAGGCGCTCGAAGATGCCGGCGTGAAGAAGGACGACATCGACGAAGTGATCCTGGTCGGCGGGATGACCCGCATGCCCAAGGTCCGCGAAGTGGTTGAAAACTTCTTCGGCACAAAGCCCCATACCGGTGTGAACCCGGATGAAGTCGTCGCCATGGGTGCCGCGATCCAGGCGGGCGTGCTGCAGGGCGACGTCAAGGACGTGCTGCTGCTCGACGTGACGCCGCTTTCGCTCGGCATCGAAACGCTGGGCGGGGTATTCACCCGCATGATCGATCGCAACACGACGATCCCGACCAAGAAGACCCAGACCTATTCGACCGCCGAGGACAACCAGAACGCGGTGACGATCAAGGTCTTCCAGGGCGAGCGCGAAATGGCGGCCGACAACAAGCTGCTGGGCAATTTCGACCTTGTCGGGATCCCGCCCGCTCCGCGCGGCGTGCCGCAGATCGAAGTGACGTTCGACATCGATGCGAACGGCATCGTCTCCGTCAGTGCCAAGGACAAGGGCACCGGCAAGGAGCAGACTATCAAGATCCAGGCGTCGGGCGGTCTCTCCGATTCCGACATCGACCAGATGGTCCAGGATGCGGAAAAGTTCGCCGACGAGGATAAGAAGCGCAAGGAGCAGGCCGAGGCCCGCAACCAGGCCGACAGCCTCGTCCACGCGACCGAGAAGCAGCTGGAAGAGAACGGCGACAAGATCGACGCCGAAACCAAGTCGGCCGTCGAGGAAGCGCTCGCCGCGACCAAGACCGCGCTCGAAGGTGACGATGCCGACGAGATCAACGCCAAGTCGCAGGAGCTGACCCAGGCGGCGATGAAGATGGGCGAGCAGATCTACAAGCAGGAGCAGGAAGCGGGCGCCGCGGCGTCGGCCGAGGGCGATGCCGATGGAGCTGCCTCGCAGGACGACGACGAAGAGGTTGTCGACGCCGAGTTCTCCGAAGTCGACGACGACAAGAAGGGCTGATGTCCTGATGGAAATGGTACTCGCCGCCGATGCCAAAGCGCATCGGTGGCGATGACCTTTTGGGATCAAGACAATGGCAGCTACCCAGACAGACTATTACGAGACGCTTTCCGTCGCGCGCGATGCCGACGGGGCGACGATCAAGAGCGCCTATCGCAAACTCGCGATGAAGTGGCACCCGGATCGCAATCCGGGCGATGCGCAGGCGGAGGCGAAGTTCAAGGCCTGCAATGAGGCCTATGAATGCCTCAAGGATCCTCAGAAACGCGCCGCCTATGATCGTTTCGGCCACGAGGCATTTACGCAGGGCATGAATGGCGGCGGCGGTGGCTTTGGCGGTGGCCGGGGCCAGCAGGATTTCGCCGATATCGGCGATATTTTCGAAACCATCTTCGGCAGCGCTTTCGGCGGCGGAGGCCGAGCCGGCGGGCGCCAGCAGCAGCGCCGCGGCGCCGATCTGCGCTACGACATGCAGATCAACCTCGACGAGGCGTTCGACGGCAAGACGACCGAGATCGAAATCGAGGTCAGCCAGCCATGCGACACCTGCGAGGGCACCGGCGCCAAGCCTGGAACCGGCGAGCGGACCTGCAATCTGTGCCACGGCCAGGGTGCGGTGCGCGCGAAACAGGGCCTGTTCGTGGTCGAGCGCCCCTGTCCAACCTGCGGCGGGCGCGGCGCGGTTATCGAGGAACCTTGCGGCGATTGCCGCGGCGAGGGCCGCGTCGATCGCGCACAGACGATCGAGGTTGAGATTCCGCCCGGCGTCGATACCGGCACGCGCATTCGCCTCTCGGGGAAGGGCGAAGCCGGACAGCGCGACGCGCCGGCGGGCGATCTCTACATCTTCATTCACGTCAAACCGCACGCTCTGTTCGAGCGCGAGGGAACGACACTGGCGACGCGCGTGCCGGTCAGCTTCACCACCGCCGCTTTGGGGGGCGAAATCGCTATCCCCGATCTCGACGGCTCGACCAACAATGTGGACATCCCCGCGGGCATCCAGTCGGGCAAACAGTTGCGCGTGCGCGGGGCCGGTATGCCGGTGCTGCAGGGACGCGGGCGCGGTGACTTGGTGGTCGAGATCAAGGTCGAAACCCCGACCAGATTGAGCCGCCGCCAGAAGGAAATCCTGGCAGAGTTTCGCGAGACTGAAACCGGCGATGAATGTCCCGAAAGCCGCAGCTTTTTCTCCAAGCTGAAGGACGCATTCGGCGCCTGAGTGATGGCGGGCGGGGCATCAGCATTGCCCGGCCGCGAAGAAGCGCTTGCCGCCTTCGCGCGCGGCGATGAGGATGCGGCGGCGCGGCTCGGCGCGGCGGCGCAAGAGGCGCCCGGCGATGGCGCGCTGCTCATCGCCGAAGCCACCGCGCTCCTTCGCGCTGGCGCAGAGCGCCCCTTTCACCGTATCGAAGGTGTGCTCGCACGGGCGCCCGACTGGGTCGAGGGGCACAAGGCATTGTGCCGGCTGAAGGTCGAAGCGGGCGATGGCCAACCCTTCGCATCGCTCGAAGCGGCAATCGCCAAGGCGCCGAAACATCCCAAACTCTGGATGGTCTATCTCGGGTTGCTCGGCGCGGCGGGTCGCCACAGCGACGCCGCGCGTCATGCGCGCAAACTACGCCGCGAAATCGCCGACCTGCCGCAATTGCGCTTGCTCGAAGCACGCCACCGTGGCTTCGCCGGGGAAGTGGTGGAAGCGCAGCGCCTGCTCGACGACCTGCCCGCAGATCTGCCCGAACGCGATTACGAATATGCGCGCAATGCTCTGCGCCGAAATGCACCCGACGACGCGAGCGCAGCGATCGAGCGGCAGCTGGCGCGCGACCTGAGCGATATCGGGGCGTGGGCGCTCGCCGAACTGGCCTGGCGCGCGCGGGGCGATGCGCGACATGACTGGCTCGTTCCGGGCGACAGCCTCATGGTTCAGTGCCAACTCGGTCTTTCGGAGGCCGACCTCGCGCAGCTCGCCTCCACCTTGCGCGCGCTGCACACGGCGCATGCAACCCCGCTCAGGCAAAGCGTCGAGGGCAGCACGCAGACGCATGGCGACCTGCGCCAACGCCGCGAGCCCGCAATCGCCGCCCTGTTCGAAGCGATCGGAGAGGCACTGCGCCACTACGCCGCCAGCCTACCCGATATCGCGGCGGACCACCCGATGCACGCGATCCGAGAGAATACTCCGTGCATCACCGCCAGCTGGTCGATCCGCCTTACCGCCGGAGGGCGGCACGTCCCGCATCTTCACGATGGCGGGCGCGTCAGTTCGGCGGCGCATATTGCCGTGCCCACAGCTCTGGCCGAGGCCGAAGGGGCGCTCGAGCTCGGCCGCCCGCCCGAGGACATCCCGCTCGCGCTGGAACCCCTCGCGCGGTTCGCGGCAAAGCCCGGACACCTCGTTCTGTTTCCCAGCTTCGTCTACCACGCAACCTCGCCTTTCGCCGCGGGCGAACGTCTCAGCGTCGCTTTCGACGCGGTTTAGATCTACACGATCTCGACAAGGGGTGCGGGCGGCCGCTAGACCGCAGGCGCAACAAGGAAGATCGACATGGCTTCATTCGCCCGCAACATCGCGCCCCTGGCAGGTGCCGCCGCGCTACTCGCCGCGCCCGCCGCGGCGCAGCCCGATTTCAGCGAGGTCGAGGTGACCGCGCAGGAAATTGCGCCAGGCGTCGCCGTGCTGTTCGGCGCGGGCGGCAATATCGGGGTGAGCCACGGCGAGGATGCGACCCTCATCATCGACGATCAGTTCGCGCCGCTCTCCGCCAAGATCGAGATGGCAATCGACGATCTGGGCGCGACGCCGGTGAAATATGTCGTCAATACCCACTGGCATTTCGACCATACCGGCGGGAACGAACATTTCGGCGGGACCGGCGCAACCATCTTCGCGCATGACAATGTCCGCATCCGCATGATGGAAGGCGGCACCGCGGCGGGCACCACCGTCCCGCCGGCGCCGCCGCAAGCGCTGCCGCTGGTCACCTATCCGCAGGGACTGCGCTTCCATCTCAACGGCGATACGATCAACCTCATGTTCCTTGGCGGGGGACATACCGACGGGGACAGCATTGCGCTTTGGGAAGAGGCGAACATCGTCCATATGGGCGATCTCTATTTCGCCATTCCCGGCTATCCCTTCATCGACGTCGCCTCGGGCGGCAGCGTCTATGCAGCGATGCTCTCGCTCGATCTCGTAATCGCGATGATCGACGACGAGACCAAGGTCATTCCCGGGCACGGTCCGATGTCGGACAAGGCCGAACTCGTCGCCTACCGCGCGATGATCGGCGAGGTGGTGCGCCGGGTCGAGGCGGCGCGCGCGGAGGGGCAGACCCTCGAACAGGCGCTCGCCGCGAACCTGCTTGCCGATATCGATCGGGGCGAGGGCGGTTTCATCGACGCCGACGCCTTCGTCACCGCGGTCTGGAACAGCGCGGATTAGAGCTTCTTGTCGACTTCGTAGCGGATTTCCGCGACCAGCCCGGCGCCGCAGCGCGCGGCTTCGGCTTCTTCGTCGAGGATCGCGAGGAAGACACGTCGTTTCGCCGCCCGGATCGCCCCTTCGGCAAGGCCCTGTTCGACGGTCGAGGCGATCAGATCGACCATCCGCTCCGCACCGTGCAGCCGGCCCCAAAGATAGTCATTCTCGCGATAGGCGCGGCTGAAAAAGGCACCGAAATTGTAGAATTCGACCCCCCGCAGAGTGGCAAGCGTTCCGCCTTCGCGGATCGAGCGTGCATCGTCGGGCGAGATACGGTCGATCTTCACCGGATTGTACTCGTCGAGCCCCTCGCTTTGCAGCAGGGGCAGGGTGGCGACATCGTAGAACGGAAAGCCGAGATAGGTCAGCAGCATCCGCCGCTTGAGGTTCTTGGGCATCGCCTGCAGCGCGTCGGCGAGCAGGATTTCCGCCTCCAGGTCGGTTTCGGGCAGGAGCCGCGTATCGGCGAGATAGTCCAGCACCGCTCCCGGATCCTCGAACACCCGCGCCGCGAGCCCTGCGAACGCGTCGCCCAGTATCGCATCGTCATCCGCGCGGCGATAGACGCTCAGGATATCGAAAATCTTCTCGCGCGCGAGATCGAGCGCGTCGTCGGGAATGTCGGGATCGACCTCCCAGTCGCGCGACAACCGGCGGGCGAGCAATTGCAGCCGGCGGATGCGAAAACCGATGTCGTGCGCGCGGAAAAAGGCAATCGCCGCCTCGCTCGCGCCCGCCGCTCCATCGGTCAGCGTCTCGAGCCCGCGCGCCGCCAGTTCGTTGCGCAGGGCGGCCGCGATTGGTCCCGGATCGGGCAGCGCCAGGCCGGGCGCGGCCGCATGGGTCAGCGCCGCGAGGCGATCGACGATCGAGCTGAATTTGGCCTGGGCATAGGCGCCGAAGGCATAGCCTGCATCCTGCGCCGCCGCCTGCTGCGCCCGCGCACGCCAGCTCGCGAGCCGCTTGGGCGTGGGCCGGTCGAGGAAAAAGGTGCGCCCGAACAAGGTCTCGACCACATGCTCAATTTGCGGTCTCAGCCCCATGATGATCCGCCGCAGCCGCGCCGCGTCGCGCGATTGCTGCTCGATCCGTTCGAGATCGTCACGGATCGGCTGTTCGCGCGGTATCGTGGAGAGCGCACCAAAGATCGCGCCGAACCAGCTGACCGGACTTGAGGCCGCAGCGTTTTGTGCGGCCGTGCCGAACCGGGTGCGGTTGGGGCGCGGCTCGATATAGACGAGGCGCCGGTCGACCTCACGCTGCGACGTGCGCACCCGCATCGCCTCCAGCGCGGCGCCGAATGGCGCGTTGACCAGTACCGCCCCGTCGATCAGCGCAATGTCCTCGGCCGTGCCTTCCTGGACATGGACCGGCATGACCCGCGAAAGAAACTCACCCCGCGTATGCCAGGCGTGGCCGTTGTCGCGCCCAAGCCGGTCGATCTCCTTCAGCGTCAGCGGCGGAAACGCGCCGGGAAAGCTGGCGGTCGCCCGCGCGGCGAGCACCAGTTCGAGCGGGTCGGCCAGCGGCCCCTCGAACGTCTCGCCCGCGAGCGCACGAAAGCTGATCGGCATCCGGTGTTCGGTCTCGCGCACGACCGGCGGCGAATTGAGCCGCAGCATTTCCGGGTGCCCGCGAAAATCGGTGACCGTCACCAGCAGGTCGATCGGATGGCCCGGCGGCAGCAGGACCGGCCCGCGCCCGCCCGCCGCCATGCTCTGCAGCGCCTCGAACAGCATCGCGGAAAACCGCGCCCCGGAAAAAGGCGGGCTGAACCAGCGCCCGCGCACCAGGCGTGATACCTTGTTTCTCACTTCGTTGCGGGTTTCGGGCGACACGCTCTCGCTCACCGCGTTCCCCGGGCGGCTCAGGAACCATTCGGCTATCGGCTGCGCCCACAGCTTCGCGAACCGCCAGACCGGCTCCGCATCGGGATCGGTCAGTTCGCTGACATCGGCATTTTCGAGCCACAGATCGGTTAGCGGTTCGAGCGAACAGCCCGAATGCACCGCCTGTGCCAGAAACACTGCGTTGATGCCGCCCGCGCTGGCGCCGGTGAGGATATCGGGCAGGATGCGCAGTTTGAGCGCCTGCTCGGCCTCGATATCCTCGAGCAGCGCCTGATACGCGGCGGCGACGCCGTCGAGCTTCTCGCCCGCATGATGCGCGCGGCTGGCGCGGGCGAGGTGCCAGACCTCCTTGGTAACGCCGTGCATGTAGACCGCGAGGCTGACGCCGCCGTAACAGACCAGCGCGATCCGGAGTTCCTTCTGCCGCATTGCGAAGCGCGTGATGCCGAGGAAAACGCCGCTTGGCAATTGCGTTCCGCAAATGTTCTGATACCAGTGCCCGCCCATGGCCAAGGCGAAAAAGCGATATGTCTGCGCGAATTGCGGCACGGTGACCCCGCGCTGGCAGGGGCAATGCGGCGATTGCGGTGAGTGGAACACGCTGACCGAGGATGTACCCGCGACGGTCTTTTCGCAAAAGCACGATCTGTCGCGCGGCGGTCGCGGCATCGAGTTCGTGCCGCTCAATCGTCCGGCGGAATTGCTGGTGCGCAAATCGACCGGCCTTGCCGAGTTCGACCGGGCGCTGGGCGGCGGGATCGTGCCAGGTTCGGCAGTATTGATGGGCGGCGATCCAGGCATCGGCAAGTCGACCCTGCTGCTGCAAACCGCCGCCAGCATCGCGCGCGGTCGCAAGGGAGAGCCCGGCGGCGACGTCGTCTATGTCAGCGGCGAGGAGGCCGCGGGCCAAGTGCGGTTGCGCGCGCAACGCCTTGGGGTAGCGGATGCGCCGATCCGGCTCGCCTCGGAAACCTCGGTGCGCGACATCCTGACGACGCTGGGCGAGGGCGATCCGCCCGCGCTGCTTGTCATAGATTCGATCCAGACCATGCATTCCGACACTATCGAGGGCGCGCCCGGTACGGTCAGCCAGGTGCGCGGCTGCGCGCTTGAACTGATCCGCTATGCGAAAGCGAGCGGTTGCGCGCTCATGCTGGTCGGACACGTCACGAAGGATGGCACGATTGCTGGGCCACGGGTGCTCGAACACATGGTCGACGTGGTCATGAGTTTCGAGGGCGAGCGCAGCCATCAATATCGCATCCTGCGCGCGCTCAAGAACCGTTTCGGTGCGGTCGACGAGATCGGCGTCTTCTCTATGGCGAATGAGGGGCTGGAGGAGGTTTCGAACCCTTCGATGCTGTTCCTTTCCGGCCGCGATCAGCCCTTGGCAGGCAGCGCAGTATTCCCGGCCTTGGAGGGAACGCGGCCGGTGCTGGTCGAAATCCAGGCGCTGATCGTCCGGCTGCAATCGGGCGCGACGCCGCGGCGCGCGGTGGTGGGCTGGGACAATGGCCGGCTCGCCATGCTGCTGGCGGTGCTCGAGTCGCGCTGCGGGCTCAATTTTTCCAGCGCTGAGGTCTATCTCAATATCGCCGGGGGATACCGGCTGTCCGATCCGGGCGCCGATCTAGCGGTTGCCGCTGCGCTCGTTTCCGCGCTCGCGGACAAGCCGCTGCCCGAGAAATCCGCCTGGTTCGGCGAAGTGTCGCTCGCGGGCGAGGTGCGCGCGGTCGCCCATGCGGGTCTGCGAATGCGCGAGGCGGCCAAGCTCGGCTTTGCCAAGGGTTTCGGTCCATCGGACGCACGTCTCGCTTCGTCGACGCTCGGTTACGAAGGGGTGAACCAGTTGGCCAACCTCGTTGACCACGTCATGGGCAAACCATAATCGCCGCAACGGCTATGACGGGGTTCGATTTCATTGTGCTTTTGATCGTCGCGGTGGCGGCGATCGGCGGCTTCATGCGCGGACTGGTGCAGGAGGTGCTGAGCCTCACTTCCTGGATCTTCGCCGCCTTCGCAGTCTATTATCTCCACGACGATCTGACCGAGTTCCTGCTGGAGTTCGACACCATCGAACCGGGCGCCGCGATCCTCGCCTTCGCGCTGCTGTTGCTCATACCCTATGCCTCGATGAAGCTGATCGCCAACAACGTGAGCGGCGCATCGCGCAATTCGATCCTCGGGCCGATCGACCGTGTGCTGGGCTTTGGCTTCGGCGCGATCAAGGGCGCTCTGATCGTGGTTTTCGCCTTTTCGGTGTTGGTGCTGGGCTTCGACAATATCTGGGGTTTCAAGGGCCGTCCCGACTGGATTTCGCAGGCGCGCACCTATCCCGCGGCCGACGCTTTCTCGCGCGAACTCGTCCAGATGATCGCCGAACAGCGCGCGCGGATTGCGAGCGAGGAGGACGCGGAAGAGGAGGCGGGGAATTGAGCGGCGGCGAAGCGCAGGCGCAGGATCGACCGACGCGGGCGGGGCGGCTCTACACGCCCGAACTGCTCGGCCTCGCATCGCAACTGGCGCGCTTTCCGCTTTCGCCCGGCGACGACGCCGAACCATGGAGCCACCGCGGCGAAGCGCGCTCGCGCACCTGCGGCAGCGTCGTCGAACTGGGCGTGGATTTGACGGAAGCGGGCACAATCGAGCGCCTCGGCTTGCAGGTCAGTGCCTGCGCGGTCGGGCAAAGCTCGGCAGCGATCATGGCGCTGGTCGCGTCTGGCAAAGCGCGCGCGGATATCGAGACAGCGGCGAGTGCGATTGAGGCCTGGCTCGCGGGCGACGCGCCGCTTCCGCAATGGCCCGGCTTTGCCGCACTCGAACCTGCGCGGGCGCATGCCGGACGGCACGGGGCGCTGCTCGCGCCGTGGACGGCGCTGACACGCGCGCTTTCCTCGTAAGGCTGGCCCAGCTAGACCGCCACGACAACCGAACGACAAGCCAACCCACGGGGCACCATGGCAACCACGATACCGCAAGCGTCCTCCGAAAGCGCCGCATTGGCTCAGCGCGAGCCTTCGGCCAAGGAAATCCGCCTGGTCGTCGGCGCGTCCTCGGCGGGCACGATTTTCGAATGGTACGATTTCTTCATCTACGGCACGCTCGCCTACATCCTGAAGGATGCGTTCTACGACGTCGACGACCCAACACTCGGGCTGCTGCTCGTATGGTCGACCTTCGCGGTTGGTTTCGCCTTCCGCCCGATCGGGGCGATCCTGTTCGGCTATCTCGGCGATCGGTTGGGGCGCAAATACACCTTTCTCGTCACCGTCACGCTGATGGGCATCGCGACGGCGGGGGTGGGCTTCATCCCCACGGTCGACCAGGTGGGCGTGGTCGCGCCGATTATCGTCATATTCCTGCGCGTGCTGCAAGGTTTGGCGCTGGGCGGCGAATATGGCGGCGCGGCGATCTACGTCGCCGAACATGCACCGCCTGAAAAGCGCGGCTATTACACCAGTTTCATCCAGGCGAGCGTTGCCGGCGGCTTCGTGCTTTCGATCATCGTTGTCCTCGCCTGCCGCGCGCTTATCCCACAGGACGATTTCGTCGAGTGGGGCTGGCGCGTCCCGTTCCTGCTCTCGATCATCCTCCTCGCCATATCGCTGTGGATGCGGTTGATGCTGTCGGAAAGCCCGGTGTTTCAGGCGATGAAGGAAGCGGGCGAAACCAGCGGCAATCCCTTCGTCGAAAGTTTTACCTATCCCGGCAACAAGAAGCGCATCTTCGTCGCGCTGTTCGGCGTCACCGGCATTCTGACGACCATCTGGTACACCGCCTTCTTCTCGGGCATGAGCTTCCTGCGCGGGCCGATGCATGTCGAGGATTTGACGGTGGAGCTAATTCTGCTGATCTCGGGCGGGATCGCGATGTCGTTCTACATCTTCGTCGGGAAATGGTCGGACCGGGTGGGACGCAAGCTGCCGATCATGATCGGGGCGTTGGCGACGCTGGTGCTGCTGTTTCCAGCATTCTGGGGGCTGGGCTCGCTCGCCAATCCGGGACTTGCCGCCGCCGCCGAGCGCAGCCCGATCGTGGTCGCCGGCCTCGATTGTTCGACCGATCCCTTCGCCGAATTGTTCGACCGCGAACAGACCGATTGCGGCAAGATCCTCGGCACGCTGACCGCCTCCGGCGTCAGCTACACCCTCGAGGAAGGCGCCACATTGCGGCTCGAAGCGGCGGGCGAGCGCATAGCGATACCCCCCGCCTGGCTCGAAAGCGGCGTGGCCCGCACCGCCGGCCTGCAAGCGGCGCTCAGCGCATACGGCTTCGACTTTTCGCGCCAGCAGCCCGGCTTCGCCAACCTTGTCGGCATCGTCGCGATCCTGCTCGGGCTGGGGCTGCTCTCGGCGCTGACCTACGGTTCGGTCGCGGCGCTTTTGTCGGAGATGTTTCCGCCCAAGATCCGCTATTCCTCAATGTCGATCCCCTACCATATCGGCGCGGGTTATCTCGGCGGCTTCCTGCCGCTGATCTCGGGCGTCATCGTCGCCAGCACCGGCGATATCTATGCCGGGCTCTGGTACACCTGGGGCGTAGTCGCCTTCGGGGTGCTGGTGCTGTGGTGGGGTATTCCCAGCGGACCGCCGCGCGACTTCGCGGACGATGCGCGCACCTGAACCCACGCTCAGGCTGCGGGTCGACGCCGGGGCGCTCGCCGCGAACTGGCGCGCGCTCGATGCGATGTCGGGCGATGCCAGCGCGGGCGCGGCGGTGAAGGCGGATTGCTACGGCCTTGGCGTCGATACCTGCGTGCCCGCCTTGCGCGATGCGGGATGCGACGCATTCTTCGTCGCGCATTGGAGCGAGGTTGCGGCGCTCGCCCGGCATGTACCCACAGAGCAAATCGCGGTACTGCACGGGCCGGTGCGCAGCGAAGACGTCGCCTATGCACGCGCGACGGGCGCGGTTCCGATCATCAATTCGCTGGAGCAGGCGCGCCGCTGGAGCGAGGGGGGCGGGGGGACCTGCCACCTGATGATCGACACCGGCATCAACCGGCTCGGCATCGCGCCTGCCGAAATCGCCGACCCGGCGATCGCCGCGCTCGAGATCGATGTCGCCATGAGCCACCTCGCCTGCGCTGATGAAGACAGCGCGCGCAACGCGGCGCAATTGGCGCGATTTCGCGAATGTCTGCCGAAGGTCGCGCACAAACGCGCAAGTCTTGCCAATGGTGCCGGTATCGCGCTCGGCCCCGCCTACCATTTCGACCTGACCCGCCCCGGCCTTGCGCTCTATGGCGGCGTCCCGCGCAGGGAACTTTCTGACACGGTGCGCCAGGTCGCGCATCTCCAGGCCGCAATCCTGCAGACGCGCGACATCGAAGCGGGCGATGCGGTCGGCTACAACGGGGAATTTACCGCGCCTGCGAAGATGAAGGTCGCGACAATATCGCTCGGCTATGCCGATGGCTTCCTGCGGGTTCGCGGGGCGGGCGCAACTTTGCTGCACGAAGGACGCGCGCTCCCGATCCTCGGCAAGGTCTCGATGGACATGATCGTCGCCGACCTCGCTAATGCGCCGGAGCTGGGCGAAGGGGACTGGCTCGACGTGCCTTTTGCGCTCCCCGATGTTGCGCGGCAAACCTCTGTTTCACAATATGAATTGCTGACGACGCTCGGCCCCCGCCTGCGCCGTTGAAAACCCCACTTTTCGCACCCGCGAAAGGCAGTCATATTATATTGCGCCGCACATTGTGCGAATGCTAAGATCGGCGCTTATTCGAGAGCGGGATACTCACATGACGAACGACTCAGACAAGGCGGATGCGCGTCCGTCGGGCAAGGCCGGCAAGGGCAAAATGGCTGGCGAGATGAAGGGCGGGGGCGACAAGGTCGTCATCAAGAAATACGCCAATCGCCGCCTCTACAACACGGCGAGCTCGAGCTACATCACGCTCGACGATCTGGCGAAGATGGTGCGCGAGAACGTCGACTTCGCGGTCTACGATGCGAAGTCGGGCGAGGAGATCACCCATTCCATCCTGACTCAGATCATCATGGACGAAGAGGCCAATGGTGAACAGATGCTGCCGGTCAGCTTTCTGCGCGAGTTGATCGCGATGTACGGCAATTCGATGCAATCGCTGATGCCGTCCTATCTCGAGGCGAGCATGGACAATTTCCGCCAGAACCAGTCGAAGATCCGCGAGGCTTTCGAAAAGGGCATCGCGAACAATCCGCTAACGGCCATTCACGAGACCAATATGGCGATGATGCGCGCCGCGGCGGAGACCTTCATGCCCGGCGTTGCCGGCAGCGCGAAGCCATCCCGCACTGCCGCGCCCGCCGCCAAACAGGCCGCCAATCCCGCCGACACCGAACTCGCCGCTCTGCGCGAACAGATGGCGGCGATGCAGAAGAAGCTGGACGCGCTCTCCAAATAGCGTCAGCGCTGCGCGCTTCGCCGCCCGCCTTCCAGCTTCTTTCGGGAATCTCGCTCTTGTCCAAGATCCGCCACGCGCTCGATGTCCGGCGCGACGACGATTTCGCCAAATGGTACCAGGCGGTCATCGCTTCCGCCGACATGGCCGAGGAATCGGGCGTGCGCGGCTGCATGGTGATCAAGCCGTGGGGCTACGGCATCTGGGAGCGCATCCAGCGCCTGATGGACGATCGCATCAAGGCGGCGGGCGTCCAAAATGCCTATTTCCCGATCTTCATCCCGCTCGCCAATTTCGAGCGCGAGGCCGATCATGTCGACGGCTTTGCCAAGGAAATGGCGGTCGTCACCCATCACCGCCTGATTGCCGATGGCGCGGGCGGGCTGGTGCCCGATCCCGAGGCGAAGCTCGAAGAGCCACTGGTGGTGCGCCCGACCTCCGAGACGATTATCGGCGATGCGATGGCGCGCTGGGTGCAGAGCTGGCGCGACCTGCCGCTGATGCTCAATCAATGGGCCAATGTCGTGCGCTGGGAGATGCGCACCCGCATGTTCCTGCGAACCAGCGAATTCCTCTGGCAGGAAGGGCATACCGCCCATACGACGCGCGAGGAAGCGCTGGAGGAAACGCACCGCGCGCTGGAAATGTATCGCGCCTGTGCCGAGGAGGATCTGGCGCTGCCCGTCATCGCGGGTGAAAAGCCGGAGAACGAGCGGTTTCCGGGTGCGGACGAGACCTGGTCGATCGAGGCGATGATGCAGGACGGCAAAGCGCTGCAGGCGGGTACGTCGCACTATCTCGGCACCAGTTTCTCCGAGGCCGCCGGCATCCGCTATCAGGACGCCGAGGGCACGCAGCAGCTGTGCCATACGACCAGCTGGGGCACGTCCACCCGGCTCGTCGGCGGGGTGATCATGACGCATGGCGACGACGATGGCCTGCGCGTGCCGCCGCGGATCGCGCCGCATCAAGTCGTGATCTTGCCGATGCTGCGCGATAAGCCCGAGGACGAGGCGGTGCTCATCTATTGCGAGGAGGTCCGCGCATCGCTGGCGGATCAGTCGGCGCTGGGCGAGAAACTGCGCGTGCTGCTCGACAAGAGCCCGGGCAAGGCGAGCGCCAAGCGTTGGGACTGGGTACGCAAGGGCGCGCCAGTCATCGTCGAGGTCGGCCCACGCGACATGGAGGGCGGCAAGGTGGCCGTGCTGCGCCGCGACCGATTGTGGAATACGGAGAACGGCAAGCCGAACATGCAGTTCACCCCGCGCGGCGAGTTCGCGCGGCGGGTGGGCGAATTGCTCGAAGAGATCCAGCAATCCCTGTTCGACGAAGCGCGCGAGCGCCGCGATGCGAACATCCTGCACGGGCTGAACGAATGGGCCGAGGTCACGCGCTTCTTCGCCGAGGGCGGCAAATATCCTGGATGGGTGGAGGTGCAATGGGCGCGGCCCACCGGCGCGGCGCTGGACGCGGTGGTCGAGCAGCTGAAGGCCGAGAAGCTCACCATCCGCAACGTCCCGCGCGATGGCGAGGCCGCTGACGGAACCTGCATCTTCACCGGCGACCCTGCGGTGGAACGCATCCTGGTGGCGCGCGCTTATTGACCGGGGCATACTCCCCCTCTTCCGTTCGCCCTGAGCTTGTCGAAGGGCCGCACTTTTCTTTAGCGGTAGGTCCGAAGCAAGAACGGTGCTTCGATACCCGCATTGCGCGGGCACAGGCACCTCTCAGCACGAACGGTTCTTGAACATGGCGCATAAGACACACCCCCAGGGCCTCCCCTCCAAGTCGCAGGTTCTCGATTTCATCCAGTCCTCCGACACCCCCGCCGGAAAGCGCGAAATCGCGAAGGCGTTCGGGCTCAAGGGGCAGGAGAAGATCGCGCTCAAGCGCTTGCTCAAGGACATGGCCGAAGAGGGCCTGATCGACGGCAAGAAAAGCGCCTATCACCGCATGGGTGGGGTGCCCAAGGTGACGGTGCTGCGGGTCGTCGAGATCGAGGATGGTGAGGCGATCGCGGTGCCCGATAGCTGGGCGCCCGATGCACCGGACGATCCGCCGCGCCTCGTCATGCAGGAAAGGAAAGGGCGCGACACCAAGGGTAGGGGCAAGCGCCCGATGCCCGCCCTCAAGCGTGGCGACCGTGTGCTTTCGCGCACCGAGGAGACCGCGAAAGGCTGGATCGCCTTCCCGATGAAGAAGCTGCCCGCGCGCACGGACGGCCTGATGGGCGTGGTCGAGCTGGACGGGAGCGGGAAACCCTGGCTCGCGCCGGTCGACAAGCGCGTGCGCCGCTCGTCCCCGATCAGCGACCTCGGCGGGGCGGAGGAGGGCCAGCTGGTCCTCGCCGAACGGGCCGGCCGGTCGGAGCGCGCGGGGGTCAAAGTCACCGAAGTGGTGGGCGATCCGCTGGCGCCCAAGAGCTTCAGCCTGATCGCCATCGCCAAGCATGGCATCCCGCATGTCTTCCCCAAGAACGTGATCGAGGAGGCGCAGGCGGCCGCCGACCTGTCGCTGTCGCACGATGCGCGCGAAGATTTGCGCGATGTGCCGATCGTCGCCATCGATCCCGCCGATGCGCGCGACCATGACGATGCGATCTGGGCCGAGCCCGATGGCAAGGGCGGCTACAATGCGCTCATCGCCATCGCCGACGTCTCCTACTACGTCCGCCCCGGCTCGGCGCTCGACAAGGAAGCGCGAAAGCGCGGCAATTCGGTCTATTTCCCCGACCGTGTCGTGCCGATGCTGCCCGAAGTGCTCTCCGCCGATGTCTGCTCCTTGCGCGAAGGCGAGGACCGTGCGGCGATGGTCTGCCACATCCATATCGACGGCGCGGGGAAGGTCGAAAATCGCGGCTTCACCCGCGCGATCGTGTGCATTCATCACAACATCGCCTATGAGGACGCGCAAGCCGCCGTAGATGGCGAGGACACGCCGGACTATCTGACGCATCTCTGGGGCGCATGGGGGCTGCTCGCCGAAGCGCGGGCGAAGCGCGATCCGCTCGAGCTCGAACTGCCGGAGCGCCGCGTGGTGCTGAACGAGGCGGGCCAGATCGAAGAGATCGCCGTGCGCGAACGGCTCGACGCGCACCGGGTGGTCGAGGATTTCATGATCGCCGCCAACGTCGCCGCGGCCAAGGCATTGGAGGCCAAGACTTCGCCCGTCGTCTACCGCGTCCATGAACCGCCGAGCCGCGAGAAACTGATCGCTCTGCGCGATTACATGGCGACGCTCGGCACCAAGCTGGCGCTCGGTCAGGTCGTGACGCCGGGCCTGTTCAACCGGATGCTGAAGGACGTCACCGACGAAAGTGAGAAGGCTCAGGTCATGGAGGCGGTGCTACGCAGCCAGATGCAGGCTTATTACGGCCCCGCCAATGCCGGGCATTTCGGGCTTGCGCTCGGCTCCTATGCGCATTTCACCTCGCCCATTCGCCGCTATGCCGACCTGCTGGTGCACCGCACACTGGTCGATGCCTACAAGCTCGAACAGCCGGCACCGAAGAAGAGCGATCTGCCGCGGGGCACCGGCCTTTCGGACAAGGACCGCGCAAGCCTGCAGGAAGTCTCCGACGCCATCAGCCAGGCCGAGCGCCGCGCGATGGAGGCCGAGCGAGACACGATCGACCGCTACGTCGCCGCCTGGCTCTCGGGCCGGGTGGGCGAGGTGTTCGACACCCGGATAACGGGAGTTCAGGGCTTCGGCTTCTTCGCAACGATCGTCGGGCTGGGCGGGGACGGGCTGGTCCCGGTCTCGACGCTGGGCGAAGAACATTTCCGCCACGACGAGGCCGCGCAGGCGCTGATCGGCGAAGAGAGCGGCACGCGCTATGCCCCCGGCGACCGGTTGAAACTGATGCTGGACGAGGCCAACGCGCTCACCGGCGCGCTCAAATTCGTTCCCGTCGACGAGGATGGCAACCGGCAGGATGCCAGCGGCAATCGCCGCCCGCGCGATCGCCGGCGGGAAGGGGGAGCCTCGCGCAAGGCCGGCCAATACGCCGCCGGCAAGCGCGGCCGCCCGGGCAATATCCGCCACCAGGGTCGCCGGCGGAAATAGCGCCCCGTAACAAGCGCGTCCCGGAACAAGCGCGGGGGCCGGGGGATTGGATTGGCAAAGGAGACGCCCATTGATCAAGCCGAAAACCAAAGTCCCTAATCTCGACCTCGAACTGACGATCGACGCGCAATACGATCTGTCGAAGCAGGAGCCGGAAAACTTCACCTTGGTGGTGATGTATCGCGGCAAGCACTGCCCGATCTGCAAGAGCCAGCTCGAAGAACTCGGCAGCAAGCTAGACAAGTTCACCGAGCGCGGCATCAACACGGTCGCAGTGTCGATGGACACGAAAGAGCGCGCGATGGTGGTGGACCGGGAATGGAAGACCGGCGACGTTCCGCTCGCCTATGGCATGAGCGAGGAGAAAGCGCGCGAATGGGGCCTCTATATCTCCACGGGGCGCGAGGGCAGCGACGAGCCCGATATGTTCAGCGAGCCCGGCATGTTCCTGGTCCGCCCGGACGGCACGCTCTATTTCGCCAGCGTGCAGAACGCGCCCTTCACCCGCCCGCCGCTGGACCAGCTGCTGCAGGGCATCGATTACGTACTCAAGAACGATTACCCGGTGCGCGGCACGGCCACCTGAGGCGCGTGCGGGCCGCGGGGCGGCTCACGCCTCGTGCTGGCTGTCCTTCTCGTCATAGTCGCCCGGAATGATATAGAGCGGGCAGGGCAGCGAGCCGGCCTGCGCGGCGAAATGCGTGACGAGCGGCCCCGGCTGTCCTCCCGGCGCCGCCCCGAGCACCAGGGCGGCGACCTCTTCATGGTTGGCGAGAAACTCGCTGACCAAAGTCGTTCCGTTGCCGGTCTTGACCGAGATTGTCGGCATGATCCCGCTTTCGGCGAGCAGGTTTCCGGCAACGCCATGCGCGAGCATCTCGGCCCGGTCGCGCGCTTCCTCTTCGATCGTCGCCTGAACCGTGCCGAAGGCGTTGAAGTTCTGCTGTGCGACCAGCGCCAGGATATGCACCGCGCCCTCCACCTGCACCGCGCGCCGCGCGGCAAAGCGCAAGGCGGCGCGCGCCTCGTCGCTTTCATCCATGATCACCAGGAATGTGCGCAAACGCTCTTGCCCCTCGCTCCGCCACGTTTCAGCCAGCGGGTCTATGGCCGGGAACCGCGCGTGGCAAGCCGGGCTCCGCCCGCACCTATCGGAAAGGGGCCTTGCTCCGCGCGCTGGTCTGGCTAAACCCCCGATGGCAACGCATATTGTCGCAATGTGAAATGGAAATCCGAGGGCCCCTGAACGACCATGGCGATCGAACTCAAGATGCCCGCGCTGTCCCCGACGATGGAGGAGGGCACGCTCGCGAAATGGCTGGTCAAGGTCGGCGACACGATCAGCTCCGGCGACATCATGGCCGAGATCGAGACCGACAAGGCGACGATGGAATTCGAGGCGGTCGACGAAGGCACTCTGGCCGCTATCGTGGTCGACGAGGGCGTGGAGAATGTCGCGGTCGGCACGGTGATCGCGATGCTCGCCGAAGAGGGCGAGGATGCGAGCGAGATCGAGGCGCCGGCCGCCAACGGCGCAGCATCGCCGGAGCCGGACAATGCCCCCAAGGAGACCAGCGAGGACAAGCCGGCGGAGCCGCGCGGAGAAAGCAGTGAGCCCAAGGCGAGCCCGCTGGCCAAGCGCCTGGCGGCGCAGGCCGGGGTTGACCTCGCGACGATCGAGGGCACCGGCCCGGGCGGACGGATCGTCAAGGCCGATATCGAAGCGGCGAGCGGGTCCGGGGGAAAGACAGCGCGGGCTGCGACCTCGAACGGCAGCACGCAACCGCAGGAGGCCCCTGCCGCCGCAGGGCCTCGCGGCACGGACGAGCGCATCATCGCCTCGCCGCTGGCCAAGAAAATGGCGGTGGAGAAGGGCTACGATCTCGCGCAGATCACCGGCACCGGCCCGAACGGTCGCATCGTCAAGGCCGATATCGAGAGCTTTGATCCCTCTGCCCAGCCAGCCCCCGCGCAGCCGGAGACCTCGGGCGACGGCGCAAAACCGAAGGAGCCACCTGCCTCCGCAGGTGCTCAACAAGGCGCGCAAGCTCCCGATCATGGCGCGCCGTTCGAGGAGGAAAAGCTCTCCAATGTCCGTAAGGTCATCGCCCGCCGCCTGACCGAGAGCAAGCAGACCGTCCCGCATTACTATCTGACGATGGACATCGTGCTCGATCCGCTGCTGGCCTTGCGCAAGCAATTGAACGAAAGCCTCGAGCCCGATGGGGTCAAACTGTCGGTCAACGATCTGCTGATCAAGGCGCTCGCCCGCGCGCTCATCCGCGTGCCGCAATGCAATGTCAGCTTCCACGGCGACACCATGCGAAAATATAGCCGCGCCGATATTTCGGTGGCGGTCGCCGCGCCTTCGGGCCTGATCACCCCGGTCATCACCGAGGCGAACACAAAGGGTCTGGCGCAGATCAGCCGCGAGATGAAGGAGCTTGCCGGCAAGGCGCGCGAGGGCAAACTGCAACCGCACGAATATCAGGGCGGCACGGCGAGCCTGTCCAATTTGGGCATGTTCGGGATCAAACAGTTCGACGCGGTTATCAATCCCCCGCAGGGCATGATCCTCGCGGTCGGGGCAGGGCAGCAGGTTCCTCATGTGATCGACGGCGAGATCAAACCCGCCACCGTCCTCCACGCCAGCGGCAGCTTCGACCACCGCGCCATCGACGGCGCCGACGGCGCGCAACTGATGGAAACGATCAAGCAGCTGATCGAGGCGCCGATGGGACTGGTGGTCTAATTCCAGCAAGAAACTCCGCTCGTCCTGAGCTTGTCGAAGGACCGCATTTCACTTTGGCGTTACGGAGAAAGAAAAGGACGGCCCTTCGACAAGCTCAGGGCGAACGGTGGTTGGAGGGGTGCCCAGGAAGCAGAAACCTGTCCTACAAGGCGCAATTCCGCCAAAGGAGCGACATGATGAACCCCGCTTGCCCTTTCGCTCCAATTCTCGAGTCTCTGCCTGACAACCGCCCCGATTTTTCTCTCTCAGGACTGTGTTCCATGTGTTCCACCCTTCAGGTTCGAAAGGTTTAAGCTGAATGGCTGACCAATACGACGTCATCGTGCTGGGCAGTGGCCCCGGGGGCTATGTCGCCGCGATCCGGGCTGCGCAGCTGGGGCTGAAGGTCGCCATCGTCGAGCGCGAGTTGCTTGGCGGGATCTGCCTCAACTGGGGCTGTATCCCGACCAAGGCGATGCTGCGTTCGGCCGAGGTCTTCCACATGATGCAGAACGCGGGCGATTACGGGCTCGCGGCGAAGGAGATCGAGGCCGACCTCGCCGCCATCGTCAAGCGCAGCCGCGGGGTGGCGAGCCAGCTCAATCAGGGCGTCACGCATCTGATGAAGAAGAACAAGATCGCCGTGCATATGGGCGAGGGCACCCTGACCGGGCCGACTTCGCTTACGGTCAAGGGCGACCCCGGATCGAAGTCCGGGGCAGGGAAGGGTGAGGAGGAGCTCGAGGCGAAACACGTCATCGTCGCCACCGGCGCGCGGGCGCGCGACCTGCCTTCCGCGTCGGCGGACGGCAAGCGGGTGTGGACCTATCGCCATGCCATGACCCCGCCCGAACAGCCGACCAAGCTGCTGGTGATCGGATCGGGCGCGATCGGGATCGAGTTCGCGAGCTTCTACAACGACATCGGTGTCGATGTGACGGTGGTCGAAATGCTCGATCGGATCGTGCCCGTCGAGGACGAGGAGGTCTCCGCCTTCCTCGAGAAGAACCTCGCCAAACAGGGCATCACCATCCACACCGGCGCCAGCGTCGAGGATGTGAAGGTCGGCGAGAAGGGCGTCACGGCCACCATCAAGGACAAGAGCGGCAAGACGATGAGCGCCGATTACAGCCACGTCATCACTGCGATCGGCATCGTCCCCAACACAGAAGACATCGGCATCGACGACTACGTGACGATGGATCGCGGCTTCATCGCAATCGACGGTTTCGGGCGCACCGGCACCGAGGGCCTATGGGCGATCGGCGACTGCACGCCGGGACCGTGGCTTGCGCACAAGGCCAGCCACGAAGGCGTCGCCTGCGCCGAAGCGATCGCGCGCGAGCTCGGCAACGGTGAGGTCCACCCCCACCCGCTCGACCGGCAGGGCATTCCGGGCTGCACCTATTGCCACCCCCAGGTCGCGAGCGTCGGGCTCACCGAGGCGAAGGCGCGCGAGGCGGGCTACGAGGTCAAGGTCGGCCGCTTCCCCTTCATCGGCAACGGCAAGGCGATCGCGCTCGGCGAGGCGGAGGGCTTCATCAAGACGGTGTTCGACGCGGAGACAGGCGAATTGCTCGGCGCGCACATGGTCGGCGCAGAGGTCACCGAACTGATCCAGGGTTACACGGTCGGCAAGACGCTGGAGACGACCGAGGCGGAGTTGATGAACACGGTGTTCCCGCATCCCACTTTGTCGGAGATGATGCATGAAAGCGTGCTCGACGCCTATGGCCGCGCGCTGCATTTCTGATGGCGCGGCAGGCAAGCGGAATGGCGGACAGGGTGGGATTCGAACCCACGAAGGGCTTGCACCCTTGCCGGTTTTCAAGACCGGTGCATTCAACCGCTCTGCCACCTGTCCGCAATGCCTCGCGCTCGCTAGCGGGCCGCGCGGGACTTGTCACCAATTACGAGGGCGCGTTCAGGTCAAGGCTATGAGATTGCGCGATAACATGTCAGGGGCGTCCCACCTCCTGCCGCCACAACTGACAAGAGACCGCTACTGATGTTCCCCAATCGCCTTCTTTCCGCCGCTTCGCTCGCCCTGGCGACGCAGGCTATCGGTGCGACCACGCCCGCCGCCCCTGCCGCCGCGCAGGTCGCCGCGCGCGATGGCATCGCCTTCGATGCCTATGTCGAGCTATTGAAGGCCCGCGCGAGGGCCGAAGGGGTGAGCGAGCGGACCATCCAGAACATGACGCGCGGTCTCACACCGAACGCGCGCGTCATCGAGCTCGATCGCGGGCAGCCGGGCAGCCCGACCCGCCGTGGCTACCCGGCGCTAGCTCCCTATATCGCCACCCATGTCAATTCGACGCGCATTGCGGGCGGGCGCAGCGTTTATCAGGGCAACCGCTCCACCCTTGCCGCGGTCGAGCGCGAATATGGCGTGCCGGGCGAGATCATCGTCGCAATCTTCGGTCACGAAACCAGCTATGGCAGGATCAAGGGCGGCTTCGACCTGTCGCGCAGCCTTGCTTCGCTCGCCTGGGAAGGGCGCCGGCGCGAGCTTTTTGAAGGCGAATGGGTGGCGCTGATGAAGGTGGCGGACCGTGGCTACAGCCGCGATCAGCTGATCGGCAGTTATGCGGGTGCCTTCGGCAATCCGCAGTTCCTGCCTTCGGTCTATCTGCGCCTTGCGACTGATGGCGATGGCGATGGGCGCGCCAACATCTTCACCAATCGTGCCGACACGTTCGCCTCGATCGCGAACTACTTCCGCGATGCCGGCTGGCGGACGGGCCAGCCCTGGGGCGTGCGCGCCGGGGTGCCGCGCGGATTCGATGTCGATGCCTATCGCACCGAGATCGAGGCGCCGGTCTGCAGCCGCGTGCACGAACGTCACAGTCAGTGGAAGACCGTCGACGAATGGCGCGCATTGGGCGTGCAACCCCAGCGCCCTCTGCCCGGCGACACGCTCGTCAGCCTGTTCCAACCCGACGGACCCGGCACCCCAGCCTGGCTTCTGACCGGCAATTACCGCGTCATCCTCGAATACAATTGCTCGAACTATTACGCGATGAGCGTCGGCCTGCTTGCCGACGAAATCGCGAACTGAGAGGTATGCCGCTCTCGCCCTGCCGCCACGCATTCTGTATGGCTGGCTCGGTGGCCAGACCGATACAAGCACAGCGAGATGTCCAGGGAGGTGTCTGGGCGATCATAACGATCGCGTTCGCTGCGATGCTCGTGGCAGCACCTGTCCGCGCGCAGGACGACAGCACCCCGCGCGTTCCCTCTGCCGAGGAGGCGCCAATCGCGATGCTGGTCGATGTGACGAGCGGGCAGATATTGCACGAACGCGCCGCGGACAGGCGCTTCGTCCCCGCCTCGATCACCAAGGTGATGACGCTTTACCACGCCTTCGAACTGATCGAGGAGGGCGCGCTCGATCCGCGCCAGGTCATGACGATGCGGCCCGAGGCGTGGCGCGAATGGAACGGGCGCGGCTCGACCCTATGGATCGGCGCCAAGGATCGCATTCCGGTGGAGATCCTGATGATGGGGATCGCCAATGTCTCGGCAAACGATGCCTCGATCATGCTCGCCGAAGGGCAGGCGGGATCGCTCGAGGGCTGGCTTGCGGGCATGAATGCGCGGACGCGCGAGCTCGGAATGGAGGACAGCCATTTTGGCACGCCCAATGGCTGGCCCGACGAAGGCGCGACCTTTACCAGCGCGCGCGACCTGGTGACGCTCGCCACCGCCATGATCGCCCGCCACCCGCGCAAATTCGCGCGCTACATCGGCAAACCTGGCTTTGGCTATAACGGCATCGCGCAAAACAATCACGACCCGCTGATCGGGCGGGTGCGCGGAGCGGACGGGATCAAGACCGGCTACACGAACGAAGCGGGCTTCGGCTACCTTGGCACCGCTGCGCGCGATGGCCAGCGCCTCGTTCTGGTGGTCGCCGGCGCCGATCGCAGCGCGGTCCGGGCCCGTGCGGCGCGCGACTACATCGAATGGGGTTTCAGCGCCTTTGAACGCAAGACCCTGTTTGACGCAGGCGAGATCGTCGCGAGGGCGCAGGTCCAGCGCGGCAGTGCGCGCTCGGTGCCCCTGGCGGCGGATAGCAGCGTCGCGGTCAGCGTGCCTAAGGGGCGGGCGGGAGAGCTCACCGCCCGCATTGTTTATGACGGCCCCCTGCGCGCGCCGATTGCCGCCGGGGACGAGGTGGCAACATTGGTGGTCGAAGTGCCGGGTATGGAGCCTGCGCGCATCATGCTGCAAGCCCAAGAAAGCGTCGGCGAAGCGGGTGTGCTCGCACGGCTGTGGAACGGTCTCGCCGGGTGGTTCGCATGAAGTCCGGCGGATCGCGGGGGATTTTCATCGCTTTCGAGGGTGGGGAGGGGACGGGCAAGTCGACGCAGGTTCGCATGCTTGCCGATTCCCTGAGGTCGCAGGGGCACACGGTCAACACCACGCGCGAACCGGGCGGCACTCCCGGTGCCGAGGCGATCCGTTCGCTGTTGCTCGATCCGCCGGGCGAGGGCTGGACGCGAGAGGCCGAAGCACTGCTCTTCGCCGCCGCCCGCGCCGATCACGTGGACCAGCTGATCCTGCCGGCGCTTGAGCGGGGCGACTTGGTGCTGAGCGATCGCTTCCTGGATTCGAGTCGCGCCTATCAGGGCGGGGCGGGCGGACTTGCCGATGCCGACATCCTTCACCTGCACCAATTTGGCAGCGCCGATCTCAGACCCGACCTGACGCTGCTACTGGAAGTGGATGACGATGTGCGGACCGCCCGCCTTGCCGCGCGCGATGGCAAGGTAAGCGATGCGATCGGTGGACGCAGCGCCGCCTATCACGCCGAGGTCGCGCGCGCCTTTCGCAGCTTCGCCGAGCAAGACCCGGACCGCGTGCGGCGCATCGACGGGGGTGGATCGCCCGGCGAGGTTCATGCGCGCGTCATGACCGCGCTCGCCCCACTGCTCGAACGGGCATCCGCATGAGCGCGCCCGAGACCCCTGCGCTGCCGCTCGAATGGCCCAACCACGCCGCCGCCTGGCGCGAATGGCGCGCAGCGCTCGCCGGAACGCGGATGCATCACGGCTGGATCCTTGCCGGCAAGAGCGGGCTAGGCAAGCGCGCCTTCTCCGCCGCCGCCGCACGCGAACTGGTTGCGAGCGAAGGCGCGCCATCACCGGACGCGCATCCCGACATCATCACGCTCACGCACGGCCCGCGCAACGACAAGGAAGCGCGCGCGGCCGCCGAGGGTAAACCCTACGAACGCGCGCGCTCCATCCGCGTCGACCAGGTGCGTACCATGCAAAAGCGCCTGACCACCCGCCCGACCCTCGGCGAACGCCGCGCCATCGTCATCGACCCGGCGGACGACCTCGAAGTAAGCGCCGCCAACGCGCTGCTCAAGAGCCTCGAGGAACCGCCCGCGGGTACTTTCTTCCTGCTCGTCACCCACAGTCCGTCGCGACTCCTGCCCACGATCCGCTCGCGCTGCCGCATGCTGCGCTTCCCCGTTCTACGTGACCAAGAGCTTGCGGCAATGCTCGATGCGGCTGAGATCACCGCGACGCCCGAGGCCAGGCGCGCCGCAGTCGAGGCGGCGGACGGTTCGCTTGGCGCCGCGATCCGTTTCGCCGAGCAGGAGCTCGCGCCGATGGGGGGGTTGATCCGCAACATTCTCTCCGCCGGCGACCGCGACCTTTCCCAGCGCGCAGACCTGGCGCGCATGATCGGCCCACGCCCCGATCGCGAACGGTTGCAGGCGGTGCTCGACCTCGCTCAGCGCATTGTCGCCGACGCCGCGCGCAGCACCGCCAGCCATGCTCATCGCGCGCAGCTCGCCGATCTCTACGGCGAACTTGGCACGCTCGCGGCCAAGGCGCCGACCTACAATTTCGACACTGGGCTGCTGACGCTCGAAATCGGCGGCTTGCTCGCGCGGGCCGCCCCGGCTAGCGAGCCTGCCCATGGCCGATAGCGACACCGCCCCCTATTACGTCACCACCGCGATCAACTATCCCAACGGCCGGCCGCATGTCGGACACGCCTACGAAGCGATCGCCGCCGACGTTATCGCCCGGTTCCAGCGGCTGCGCGGGCGCGAGGTGCGCTTTCAGACCGGCACCGACGAACATGGCCTGAAGATGGCGCGCAAGGCCGAAGAGCAGGGCCGGACACCGCGAGACCTCGCCGACGAAATGTCGGGATATTTCCGGGAGATGGGCGAGAAACTGAACATCTCGTATGATCGTTTCATCCGCACCGTCGAGGACGATCACCACCGCGCGAGCCAGGAAATCTGGCGCCGCATGGAAGACACCGGCGATCTCTATCTCGATCGTTACGAAGGCTGGTACTCGGTGCGCGACGAGGCCTATTACGATGAAAGCGAGCTTGAGCAGGGCGAGGGCGGCGAAAAGCTCTCGCCGCAGGGCACGCCGGTCGAATGGACGGTCGAGGAAAGCTGGTTCTTCCGCCTGTCGAAATACGAAAAGCCGTTGCTGGAGCTGCTGAGACGCCCCGGCTTCCTCGAGCCCGCAAGCCGTCGCAACGAGATGATTGCCTTCGTTGAACAGGGTCTGCGTGATCTTTCGGTCAGCCGCACCAGCTTCGATTGGGGCGTGAAGGTGCCCGGTTCAGACAACCATGTCATGTATGTCTGGGTCGATGCGCTCACCAATTACCTCACCGGCTTGGGCTTTCCCGACGACACCGAGGACATGCGCACATTCTGGCCCGCCGATCTGCACCTCATCGGCAAGGATATCGTGCGGTTTCACACGATCTACTGGCCCGCGTTCCTGATGAGCGCGAAGCTGCCCGTACCCAAGGCGGTGTTCGGCCACGGATTTCTGCTCAATCGCGGGCAAAAGGAATCGAAGTCGCTCGGCAACGTCACCGACCCGCTCGATCTCGCGGATGAGTTCGGGGTGGATGCGCTGCGCTATTTCCTGATGCGCGAAGTCGCATTCGGGCAGGACGGCAGCTATTCCGCCGAAGCCATCGTCACGCGCGCAAATGCGGAGCTGGCCAACAGCTTCGGTAATCTGGCGCAGCGCACGCTCTCGATGATCCACAAGAATATGGACGGCGCAATTGCAACATTCAAACCGACCGAGGCGGATTGGGATTTGCTCGGCATGGTGCGCAAGGCTTGCGCGGAGGAATTGCCGGAACAGTTCGAGAAGCTCGCCTTTTCGGTCGGTATCGAGGCGTGGATCAAGGCGGTCTATGCCTGCAACCAGTATGTCGACGAACAGGCACCGTGGGCGCTCAAAAAGACCGATCCTGAGCGGATGAAGGTGGTGCTGCAGACGCTTTTCGCGACTTTGCGCGACCTTGCCATCGTCATCCAGCCCGTCGTGCCGATGAAGGCGGCTTTGCTGCTTGACCAGCTCGGTATCCCCGAAAACGAGCGGGGTTTCACCAATATTCGCGATCCCGACTGGTACAATCGCCTTGTCGAGCGCGGCTTCACGGTCGGCAAACCCACCCCGATCTTCCCGCGGCTCGAATTGCCGGAAGAGGAGGCGGCCTGATGCTGGTCGATAGCCACTGCCACCTCGAATATAAGGGCCTCGTCGAAGACCAGGCGGGCGTCCTTGCGCGGGCGCGAGAGGCTGGGGTTGGGGCCTTCCTCAACATCTCGACCAAGCGCGCCGAATGGGAACAGGTCGTCGCCACCGCGACCCGCGAGCCCGACGTGTTCGCAAGCGTCGGCATCCACCCACACGAGGCCGATCCGCACGAGGACCTGGGCCGCGACGTGCTGCTTGCCACGACCGAAAGCCCGCGCGTCATCGCGATCGGGGAAACCGGGCTCGACTATTTCTACGAGCATTCGGACCGCGACACCCAGGCCAAACTCTTTCGCATGCATATCGACGTGGCGCGCGAGACCGGGCTTCCGATCATCATCCACACGCGCGATGCCGAGGACGACACCTTCGAGATTCTCCGCGACGAGATGCAGAAAGGGGCATTCCCGGCGCTCATTCACTGCTTCACCGCGTCGGCCAAATTCGGGCGCAAGGTGCTCGATCTGGGTCTCACGATCTCGCTTTCCGGGATCGTAACATTCAAGAATGCCAAGGACTTACAGGCCGCAGCGCAGGAAATACCCGAAGATCGCCTGCTGGTCGAAACCGACAGCCCGTTTCTAGCGCCCGTGCCCAATCGCGGAAAAGTGTGCGAACCGGCCTATGTCGCCGACACTGCGCGGTTCGTGGCGGAACTGCGCGGGACGGAACCCGAAAAGCTTGCGGATCAAACCACGGCAAACTTCAAGAAACTGTTTTCGAAAGCGAAGCTGTGAAGCTCGTCATGCTTGGTTCGGGCACGTCGACCGGCGTGCCGCGCGTGGGCGGAGAGGATGGCAGAGGCGACTGGGGCAATTGCGATCCGGAGGAGCCGCGCAATCGACGCACGCGCGTCTCGATAGTGGTCGAGAGCGAGGCGGGCGCCCGGCTTCTGATCGACACCTCTTCCGACTGCCGCGCGCAATTGCTTGCGAACCGTATCGGCAGCGTAGACGCGGTCTTCTGGACGCACGACCACGCCGATCACTGCCACGGGATCGATGACCTGCGCGTCATGCGATATGGCCGTGGTGGGCCTATTCCCGGATACGCCTCGAGCGAAACCGTGCGCCGCCTGCGCCAGCGCTTCGGCTATGTCTTCGCCGGACAGGACGGTTATCCCACCATCTGCAGCATCGACACGCTCGAGCGTTTGCGCATCGTCGCCGGCTTCGGAGTCGAATGGTGTCAGATGGCGCACGGCCCGGGCGAAACGACCGGTTTCCGCTTCGAAGCCGATGGTAAATCCATCGCCTATGCAACGGATTTCTCGGAGATTTCCGAGGAGATGGTTGAAACATTTGGCAGCGTCGACATCCTGGTCAGTGACTGCCTGCGCCGCGATCCGCATCCCACCCACGCGCATCTCGCAATGGCAATCGAGCTGGCGGAACGCGCGAATGCCGGTCGGCTTGTGCTAAGCCATCTCGACAAAAGCATGGACTATCGCAGCCTTTGCGACGAGGTGCCCGAACATGTCACCGTGGGCTATGACGGATTGGAGATGAAGGCATGAACGAAGGCGCGATCGTTTCGATTGTGGCGCTGCTCGGCTGGCTGATCCTGGCGGGCGGCGCGCTGGCGAGCTTCCGCCTCGGCTGGAGCAAGATCGTGCGACTGGGACTGGTATGGCTGGCGATCTTCGCCGGAATGTTCGTCATCGCCGATCTGATGGGGGCAACGCTGCCGAACTAGGGCTGCCACCGGCCACACACCACCATGCTATTATTTTACATAATATATATTATCAATCTAGCGGACCGGGCCACGGAAGACTCATATCTATGAACGACGCGACGCCCACGGCCAGTCCCCCGAGCGAGATCGAGCGATTGCTGGCGATCATGGCGCGACTGCGCGATCCGCAAACCGGCTGCGAATGGGATGTGGCGCAGGACTTCGACACGATTGCGCCTTACACGATCGAGGAAGCCTACGAAGTCGCAGACGCGATCGAGCGCCGCGATATGGCCGATCTCAAGTCGGAACTGGGCGACCTGCTACTCCAGGTCGTCTTTCATGCCCGAATGGCGGAAGAAGCCGGGCATTTCGGTTTCGCCGATGTCGCCCGCGCCATCTCCGACAAAATGGAAGCGCGCCATCCGCATATCTTCGGCGACGAGACCGGCGTGATGGACAATGCGCGCTGGGAGGATATCAAGGCGGCCGAGCGTGAAGATGATGGCGCGAGCAGCGCGATGGACGGTGTTGCCAAGGCGCTTCCCGCCCTGATGCGATCCGAGAAGCTGCAAAAGCGGGCAGCACGCGTAGGCTTCGAATGGCACGACCAGAAGGGGCCGCGTGATAAACTCGCTGAAGAACTTGAGGAATTGGATGCGGCGAGCCCCGACGAACGCCTTGTCGAAGCCGGCGACGTCCTGTTCGTGGCGGTCAACATCGTCCGGCGCTACGGCGTCGATGCGGAAAGCGCGCTTAAGGCGTCCAACGCCAAGTTCGAGCGCCGTTTTCGCGCGATGGAAGCCTTCGCACGGGCCGATGGCGCGGACTTCGGCGCGCTGAGCCTCGAAGCGCAGGAAGGCTATTGGCAGGCCGTCAAGCGTTCGGAAAAATAAGCTTCTTACAGTGCTATAGGCTTGCGAATTGACCCAATTCCTTAGGGTTCAGCCGCACGATCATCCGCCGCAGAGGGCCCTCCTCCCCTTCCCCGGCATCGGCCTCGTCCAGGACGTCGCCATGCGCATGCAGCCAGGCAATCTTGCGTCCGTCGGAAAGGGGCACGGTCAGCGTCACTTCTTTCGCTTGCTCGGTCAGCAATTCGGCGATCGCGGCCTCGAACTCCTCCATGCCGGCCCCGCTCGCCGCCGAAACCAGCACGGCGTCCTGAGCATCGGCAGCATCGCGCAACGCAGCGTGGCGATCCTCGTCCAGGAGGTCCGCCTTGTTCCAAACTTCGAGGATCGGCACCGCGCTCTCGCCGGTCTCACGGTCGACGACTTCGAGATCGGCGAGCACGTCCATCACCTGCTTCTTCTGCGCCGCATATGCAGGATTTGCCATGTCGCGCACGTGACAGATGACGTCGGCGCCCGTTACCTCCTCGAGCGTCGCGCGAAAGGCGGCGACGAGCTGGGTCGGCAGGTCGGAGATGAAGCCCACGGTGTCCGAAAGGATCGCCTTTTCAACGCCGGGCAGGCCGATCGCGCGCATCGTGGGATCGAGCGTTGCGAAGAGCAGATCCTCGGCCATCACTTCGGCGCCGGTCAACCGATTGAAGAGCGTCGATTTGCCCGCATTGGTATATCCGACCAACGCGATCACCGGCCAGGGCGCTCGCCCGCGACGTTCGCGGTGGAGCGCCCGGGTCTTGCGGACCTGTTCGAGTTCGCGGCGAAGGCGCGCCATGCGCTGCCGGATCATCCGGCGGTCGGCCTCGATCTGGGTTTCGCCGGGTCCGCCGAGAAAGCCGAAGCCACCGCGTTGCCGCTCAAGGTGGGTCCAGCTGCGCACCAGGCGGCTTTGCTGGTAATCGAGATGCGCCAGCTCGACCTGCAGGCGCCCTTCCGCGGTAGCTGCGCGTTCACCGAAGATCTCGAGGATCAGTCCGGTGCGGTCGATCACCTTGCGCTTCAGCCTGTCTTCGAGATTGCGCTGCTGGATCGGACTCAGCGCGCCGTCGACGATGACGAGTTCGCACTCATGCTGTTCGCACAGCACCGCGATATTCTCGACCTGGCCCGATCCGAACAGCGTGTTTGGCTGCATCTGGCGGATGGGAAGAATCATCGAATGGGCGATGACCACGCCGATCGCGAGCGCCAATCCCTCGGCCTCGGCGAGCCGTTCGGCGGCATCGAGATCGTAGCTGGCGCTGCGGATATCCGGGCACACGACGAGGCAGCGCGCTCCGCGCGTCACCTCGTCCATCAAGGTTTCATCGAAGCTCAGTAGTCGGCCCCATATTCGCCGTCGCCATCGTCGCCATCGTCGCCGTCATCATCATAGGCGTCGTCACCGTCGAAATCGTCCGCTTCCGCCCCGGCCTTCTCGCCTCCCCCTTCAGAAAGATCGACCGGGCTGGCCGGCTGGATGGTGGAGACGGCGTGCTTGTAGGCGAGCTGAACCGCGCCGTCGCGTTCGAGCAGCATGCAGAACAGATCGTAGGCAGCGATCCGCCCCTGGAGCATAACGCCGTTGACGAGGAACATCGTCACCTGGACATGCGCCTCGCTCACTCGGCTGAGGAACACATCCTGCAGCAGGCGGTGCTTGCCGGATGCCGTGCGGTTTTCGAACTGCCCAGCATCAACGGCCCCGCTGGGCATGATGGTGGAGACCGCATGCTTGTAGACGAGCTGCGACTGTCCGTCGCGGCGCAGCAGGATCGAGAAATTGTCGAACCAGGTGACGATCCCCTGAAGCTTCACACCCTTGACGAGGAACATCGTCACCGGGACCTTGTTCTTGCGCAGGAGATTGAGGAAGGCGTCCTGCAGGCTCCCCTGCGCCTTCCCGCCGCCACCGCCACCGCTACCACCGCCGCTGCCACGCTGCGGCGCGCCGCCCTCCCCCTCGGAACGGTTCGGGCGGGGGCGCGGTGAGAGGGTTCGGGAGGTGGGCATTGCAGTGCTCCTGTTCTTGGCGGCCGTCCTTACGGTCCGCGGGCGGCATCGCGCTGGACCGCCCTACGTATAGGTTGTCCAGTCGCAATTCATCCGACATCATGCCGAACCCAGCGAAGGGGCGCAACGCTTCTATTGAGCGCAGCGCCATTGCGGTTCGATGACGGGCACCGCGGGAAAGAGCGGATCTATCCCTTGCGATGCGCCTCGCGCCGTTCGGCCATGCCGAGCAGCTTCAGCTTGCGATGCAGGGCCGAGCGTTCCATGCCGATGAAGGTCGCCGTCTTGGAGATGTTGCCTGAAAAGCGGCGGATCTGGATCGAGAGATATTCTCGCTCGAAACTCTCGCGCGCCTCGCGCAGGGGCACCCCCATCATGGTCGTGAGGCCCGCGCCCTGCCCTGCAAGCCGCCCGCCGGTGATCTCGCTCGGCAACATGTCGGTCTCGACCACGGTCAGCCGCTCGCGCGGGGTCATGATGATTGTGCGCTCGACGACGTTGCGCAGCTGGCGCACATTGCCCGGCCAGTCATAGGCCTGGAGCGCGGCCATCGCCTCTTCGCTGATTTCGGGCGGGGCAATACCCTGATCGCTCGAATAACGGGTGAAGAAATGTTCGGCGAGCGCAGGGATATCGTCGCGCCGATCAGCGAGCGAAGGGATTGCCACCGGCACGACATTGAGCCGGTAGAACAGGTCTTCGCGAAAGCGCTTCTCCTCCATCTCGACCGCGAGATCGCGCGAAGTCGAGGATACGACGCGCACGTCGACCCCGATCTGGCGAATGCCGCCGACGCGCACGAAGCTCTGCTCGGTCAGTACGCGCAATATGCGCGCCTGGGTCGACAGGGGCATGTCGGCGACCTCATCGAGATAGAGCGTGCCGCCGTCGGCCATTTCGAGCAGGCCCGGGCGCACCTGTTTGCCGCCCGCTTCCTCGCCGAACAGCTCCTGCTCGAAGCGTTCGGGTGTGATACGCGCCGAATTGACCAGCACGAACGCCCCCTGCGCCCGGTTGCTCCAGCCATGCAACATCCGCGCGGCGACTTCCTTCCCGGCGCCAGCGGGGCCGGAAATGAGCACCCGGCTGCCGGTGTTGGCTACTCGCTTGAGCGTGGCCCGCACCGTGTTGATCGCGGGCGAATTGCCGGTGAAATCGCCGCTATTCCAGCTCGATCCACGCAGCTGGCTGTTCTCGCGCCGCAGCCGCTCGGTTTCGGTCGCCCGTTCGACCAGCAGCAGCAAGCGTTCGGCCTCGAACGGCTTCTCGATGAAGTCCATCGCCCCGCGCCCCACAGCAGAGACGGCGGTGTCGATATTGCCATGGCCCGAAAAGATGATGACCGGCAGATCGGGCTCGCGGACCTTGATCGCATCGAGCGTTTCGAGCCCGTCCATATCGCTGCCGTGCAGCCACACGTCGAGCAGGACGAGGCTGGGCCGGCGTTCGTCAACCGCGGCCAGCGCGCTGGTTGAATCGGCGGCGGTGCGGCATTCGTAACCTTCGTCGCCGAGAACGCCTGCCACCAATTCGCGAATATCGCGTTCGTCGTCGACAATTAGAATATCGAGCGCCATCGGCGTCTCCTATCGGGCAGTGGTGTTTCGAATGGGCGGTGTGCGCGGGGGACGAGGCCGTGACGGTGCATCAACTGTGCTCCACGTCAGGTTCGGGATTGCGGGCGAAGCGCAAGGTCACGCGCGTGCCGCCGTTCTCGGCGCTGGCAAAGCTCATGTCCCCGCCATGTTCTTCGACGATCTTGCGAACGATGGCGAGGCCGAGGCCGGTGCCTTTTTCGCGCGTGGTGACATAGGGTTCGACGATCCGCTCGCGATCTTGCGGCAGGCCGATGCCGTTATCCTCGACGACGATCGCGATGCGCGGGCCATCGTCACGCATCGTGACCCCGATCGCGCCCCGGTAATCGGCACTCTCGTCGTGCGCCTCTCGCTCCGCGCGCGCCTCCACCGCTTCGACGGCATTCTTGAGGACGTTGGTCATCGCCTGACCGAGCTGATGGCGATCGCAATGGATCTCGCGTTCGCTCAACTCGTCTGGCGAGATCGCGAAGGCGATGGCGGGATGCGCGACCTCCTGCAGGAACACCGCCTGACGCACCAGGTCGAGCGCGTCCTCGGCGCGGAAGACGGGCTTGGGCAGCCGCGCGAAGGAGGAAAATTCGTCGACCATTTTCCTGAGATCGCCGACCTGGCGCACGATCGTGCTGGTCAGCTCGTCGAACAGGGCCTCGTCCTCGGGCTCGATCTGCTTGCGATAGCGGCGCTTCAAACGCTCGGTCGCCAGCTGGATCGGGGTCAGCGGGTTCTTGATCTCATGCGCGATCCGCCGCGCGACGTCCGACCAGGCGGCCTGGCGCTGATCGAGCAACTGGCGGGTAATGTCCTCGAAGGTAATCACGCTGCCGCTGGTGCCGGGCGCGACCTTGACCGCGAGGGTTGAGAGTTCGCCATTCTTGGCATGAGTGACTATCGCGCGTTCGCGGGAATCGCGCACCATCTGGTCGATCTCGGGCGAAAGCGCGCCAAGCGACTGCCCTTCCAGCGGCCCCTCGTCCCCTTGCGACAGCAGCGCCTGCGCCGATCCGTTGACCAGCAGCACGCGGTTTTCGTCGTCGACCGAGATCACCCCGGCCGTCACCGATTGCAGCACCGCTTCCATGAAGGCGCGCCGATCGTCGATCTGGCGGTTGGCGCTGACCAGCGCGTCGGTCTGTTTTTCGAGCTGCGCGGTCATGCGGTTGAAGGCGCGGTTCAACAGGCCGATCTCGTCAGAGCCGGTGCGCCCTTCGACCCGCAGCGCGAAATTGCCCTGCCCCACCTTGCGCGCCGCGCCGACCAGATCGGTCAGCGGCTCGACCTGCCGATCGGCGAAGCGCAGCGCGAACCACACCGCCATGCCGACCAGCAGCAGGCTCACCGCGACCAGCGCGACGTTGAAGCGCAGCTGCAAGGTGCGAGCCTCGCGGGTGAGGGTTTCGTAAGCGGTGCCGATCGCCTGCGCCCGCTCCCAGGAATTGAACATCGTCTCCTCGGTGGTGCGGGCGTTATAGAGGTAGATGCCGCTCTCCCGGTCGATCGGCGCGATCGCCGCGATGCGCTCGGCGCTGCCTTCGACGACCACGAATTGCCCTTGATCGAGCTCAGGTAATGCGGCGGCACTGAATGCGAGCGGGCTGTTGTCCTCCATCAGATTTATGATCGCCGCGGTGCGAAGGCTGCCGTCAGGCAGGCGCTGGAGGATCGCGCTTTCGCTAATCTCGCGGCCCTGCGCCTGGAAGGCATAGAAATCGGGGAAGTCGGGATCGCTGAGCGGAACGCGGCGCAGGATGTCGCCCATATCGACCGCCATGGTGATGGTGTGCTGCTCGACGTCGCGCTGGTTCGAATCGTAATAGCTCTGGGCGAGCTGATTGGCGTTCTCGAGGAGCCCGCGCGAATCGTCGGAAAACCAGAAGGCGACCCCGGTCTGGAACAGGAAGGCGGCGAAGCCCGCGACAAGCAGCGTGGGAACCGCGGCGAGCACCGAGAAGAAGAAGACGAGCCGGACATGCAGCCGCGCCGTGCTGCCCGCTGCGCGGCTCATGGCGAGGCGGCGCCCGATTAATACGAGGATGGTCATAGCGGGCACCAACACCGCGACCAGTAGCAGCGAAACCTGAAGGGAGGGCAGCGCGCCCTCCTTCTCCGGTTCGCCCGAATAGGCGATATAATTGCCGATAACCGCCGCGATCAGCGCGATCAGCGCAGCGATTTCGAGCAGGCGGATGACATTCGCGCGGCGCGCGATAACGGCGAAGCGTCGGCGCCAGCGTGGCGAGTGCCTTATATCGGACATGTCGCTTTCGCCGGGCGGAGAGGTTGATGGCGCGGGCGTATGTTCGCGCCTGTCGGGCGACGCAATCTCGCCGGACGCCATCGGCGTCGCACCTGTCGGGGCGATCGAACTCTCCATTCTTGCCCGTTACAGCCAGCCTGTTGCAAACGTGCAAGTCAAAAGTGACATTAAAGTCGCGATTGTGCGTCAGACTGGTCTGGCAAAGCGGTCAGGTTCGATCTTGAGGTCGGTAATCCGCTTGCGCAAAGTGTTGCGATTGATGCCGAGCAGCTTGGCCGCGCGCAGCTGGTTGCCGCCCGTCCGGCCCAACGCATGTTCGAGCAGCGGCTTTTCGAATGCGGCGATCGCGCCCGCATAAAGCGCGCCGGCCGCCGGCTCTTCGCGTGCGATCCAGCTTTCCAGCGCCAGCGCGATCTGATTCTTCGCTTCGCCCTCACCCTCCCCGGCCAGCGGACGCTCGTCGCCGAGCGCGTCGCCGAGGCTGTCCTCATCGATCACGTCATCGCGGCTCATCAAGGCGAGCCGGTAGATCACGTTTTTTAGCTCGCGCACATTCCCGCGCCAGTAACGGTTTTCCAGAGCGGCAAGTGCGCCCTGCGACAATTGCCGGCGCGGCAGGCCATCCTCCGCCGCGAGGCCCAAGAAATGCTGGGCCAGCACCTCAATGTCCTCGCGGCGATCGCGCAGCGGCGGAAGCTCGATCGGGACAACGTTCAGCCGGTAATAGAGGTCTTCGCGAAACCCGCCTGCCTCGATCATCGGGACGAGATCGCGATTGGTCGCCGCGATGATGCGCACGTCGACCGCGATCTCCTGGCGTCCACCCACGCGCCGGATACGCCCCGATTGCAGCGCGCGCAGCAGCCGGGTCTGCGCTTCGGCGGGCATGTCGCCGATCTCGTCCAGAAACAGGGTGCCGCCATTGGCCTGCTCGAACTTGCCGATCGCCTGCGCGACCGCTCCGGTGAAGGCGCCTTTCTCGTGTCCGAACAGCTCGCTTTCGATCAGGTCGTGCGGGATGGCGGCGGTGTTTACGGGCACGAAGGGACCCGTGCGGCGGCTGCCGAGTTGATGGATGGCCTCTGCGACCAGCTCCTTGCCGGTGCCGCTTTCGCCGGTGACGAGCACGGTCAGATCGTTGCGCAGGACCCGCGTGATCATCCGGTAGACACCCTGCATCGCCGGACTGCGCCCGACCAGCGGCATGCCGTCGCCCTCGCGCGGTCCGCCAGCGGCCTCGTCCTCGCTCCGTGGCCCCACCGCCTGCCACACCGCGCGCACCAGTTCGTCGAGATCGAAGGGTTTGGGAAAATATTCGAAGGCCTCGCGCTCGCTCGCGCGCACCGCCGTGTCGAGCGTGTTCTGCGCGCTCAGCACGATGACGGGCATATCGGACGCCACCTCGCGCACCGCGGCTAGGCTTTCGAGCCCGTCGCCGTCCTCGAGCACCACGTCGCTCAGCATCAAGTCGAATTCCTGCGATGCGAGCAGCGCATCGCGCTCCTTTATCGAAGCACAGCGCGCCAGCTCGAACCCCTCGTCCTCGAGCGCGGCGGTGATGACGGTGGCGATGGCGCTGTCGTCTTCCACCAGGAGTATCGAACCGGGCATTGTTGCGCTTCCTTACGACCTTGGGGATTCGGCGAGCGGCAGGTGCAGGCGGAAATGGGTGAGGCCCGCACGGCCATCGCGCTCGTGGCTGATCGAACCGTTCATGTCGCGCACCAGCTTGCGCACGAGCGCGAGGCCGAGCCCCTGCCCGGACGGTTTGGACGAGACGAAGGGGTCGAAGATATGGTCGCGCAGCGCCGGATCGATCCCCGCGCCATTGTCACTGACGGTGATTTCGATCGGCAGGCGCACCGCGCGGCCGAGCCGCACGGCGCTGAAGGCGAAGCCGCTGACGAAGCGAGTCTGCACACTCACCCGCGCCTCGGGCTCGCCCGACGCCGCCTCGCGCGCATTGGCGATAAGGTTGAGCAGCACCTGTTCGAGCGCGTCGCGATTGGCGAGCACGGGCGGGAGCGAGGGGTCGAATTCCTCGCAGATCGGTACGTCCGGTCCGTTCCCGGCCCGCAGGGTGGCGATGGCGGAGCGGATCGCCTCATGCGGGTTGCACGGCTCGCACGCCTCGCTGCCACGCGCGCCCAGCTGCTGCATCCGATCGATCAGGCGCGCGATCCGATCCACCTCGTCGGTGATCATGCGCGCGAGTTTCTTGTCGGCGAGCGGCAGCTTGCGCGCCGCCAGCTGCGCCGCTCCGCGGATCGCGGCGAGCGGGTTCTTGATCTCATGCGCGAGGATCGAGGGTGCGCCGCGCGAGGATGTGGCGTCGTCGTCCCCGCCGGCCTCGCCGTGCCCCGTGTCGGACAGGGTGACAACTCGCCAGCCTGGATGCGTGCCGAGCGCGGAGACGGTCATGTTGATGCGCTTTTCCGCGCCCGCTGCGGCGATGGCAATGTCGCGGGCGACCAGCGCCGCCTCGTTGTCGCCGAGCCGATATTCGACCCGGGCATCGAGCGGGCCGACAATCTCGGTGAGGCCGCGTCCGACCATCCGTCTGACGCCGAGGCCGAGCAAGTTTTCCGCCGCCTGGTTCGCCTCGGCGATCCGGCCTTCGGGATCGATGACTAGCAACGCGAAGATAAGCCCGGCGATCTGGCTTTCGGCGCCGGGGCGGGCGGGGTCGGTGAAGCGCTTTGCCTGCGTGGAAGCGCCTGGCCCCCCAGCCCCCTCCATGCTCACGCCGCCCTGGCGGTGCGGCCGAGAAAAGGCTCGTAGAACCGGTCGATCTCGCCAAGCACCTCGTCCGCATCGTCGATGAAATTGGCGCGGTTACGGAACTCGGCCGAACCGTGCATCCCCTTGGTGTACCAGCCCAGATGCTTGCGCGCGATCTTGATCCCGACATCGCGCCCGTAATGGTCGAGCATGCGGTGGTAATGCTCGACGAGGACCGCGTGCTGTTCATCGAAGCTGGGCGTGGGGATCGTTTGCCCGGTGCGCCACCAATGCATGACCTGGCCCAGCAGCCACGGCTTGCCATAGGCGCCGCGCCCGATCATCAGCCCGTCGGCGCCCGATTGTTCGAGCGCTTTCGCCGCATCCTCGATCGTGGAGATATCGCCATTGACGATGACGGGGATATCGACCGCTTCCTTCACCTTGCGAATAAAGGACCAGTCGGCCTCGCCTTTATACATCTGGTTGCGCGTGCGCCCGTGGACGGTGATCATCTTCACGCCCAGGCCTTCCGCGATCCGCGCGAGTTCGGGGGCGTTGAGGCTGGCATGGTCCCAGCCCATCCGCATCTTGACCGTCACCGGCAGGTCGACCGCCTCGACCGTCGCCTGCATTAGCTTCGTCGCCAGCGGCACCTCGCGCATCAGGGCGCTGCCGGCGAGCTGGCCGACGACCTTACGCACCGGACAGCCGAAATTGATGTCGATGATCGCCGCGCCGTTCCCTTCCTGGAGTTTGGCGGCCTCCGCCATGCTTGCCGGATCGCAGCCGACCAGCTGCATCGAGACGGGCTCCTCGGTCTTGTCCCACTCCGCTTTCTGCACCGACTGGCGCGTCTCGCGGATCGCGGCTTCGCTGGCGATCATCTCGGTAACGTTGAGACCCGAGCCATAGCGGCGCACGAGCGTGCGGAACGGCATGTCGGTGACGCCCGTCATCGGCGCGAGCAGGACGGGCTCGTCGATCTGGACCGGGCCGATGCGGATCGGCTTCAGGGCGGGAGGAAGGGGGGGCGTGGCCATGACGGGGAAGAGGTCTTCGTGTGTTTACGGGGGCTTGTGCTTAAATTTTGTGCACCGCTTAGTGGATTGCGAAAAGCCCGTCCAGACCCTAAGCGCTGCCGCGCGATGGACGGCCCTCCCCCTTCCGACACGGCCCTGCCCCCTTTCGCCGCAATCGTGGTGGCCGCCGGTAAGGGGCTGCGCGTCGGCGGCGAGGTTCCCAAGCAATTCCGTAACTGGCGCGGCAAACCGCTGCTGCGCCATTCGGTCGAGCGTTTGCTCGATGCGGGCGCCGCGCCGCTGATCGTGGTAATCGCCGAAGATGCGCAGCGCGATGCCAAGACCGCGCTTGACGGACTTTCAGGCTACGAGTGGATCACAGGCGGCGCTACCCGACAGGCTTCTGTGCACGCGGGGATCGACGCGCTCGCCGAAGCCGAGCCACAGCATGTCCTGATACATGATGCCGCCCGTCCGGACCTGCCGCGCGAGGTGATCGCCCGCTTGCTCGCGGCGCTGAACGAGCATCCGGGCGCGATCCCGGTCCTGCCCGTGGTCGACAGCCTTGCGGTGGCAAGCGAGAGCGCGACGATGACGGGATCGGCAAACCGCGAGGACCTGCGCCGGGTACAGACCCCGCAAGCCTTCCGCTTCGAGGCGATCCGGGCGGCACACGAAAGCTGGGACGGAGCAGCGGATGCCGGCGACGATGCGCAAGTCCTGCGGGCAAGCGGCGGTTCAGTCGCGCTCGTTCAGGGCGATGAGCGCCTTGCGAAAATCACGTTTGCCGAGGACTTCATGCCGCACACCCCATCCCCCGCCTTCCGTATCGGACAGGGCTACGACGTGCACCGCCTGGTTGCGGGCGAGGAATTGTGGCTGGGCGGGATCCGGATCAAGCATACGCATGGCCTCGCCGGTCATTCCGACGCCGACGTCGCGCTTCACGCGGTTACCGATGCGGTGCTCGGCGCAATCGGCGAAGGCGATATCGGCACCCATTTCCCGCCCAGCGACCCACAATGGCGCGGGGCGCGCTCCCATCGATTTCTCGAACATGCGGTCGCCCTTGCGCAGCGGGTCGGCTATACGATCGGCAATATCGACCTGACCCTCATCTGCGAAGCGCCAAAGATCGGGCCGCACCGTAAGGCGATGCGCGACAGTCTCGCGCAAATCACCGGCCTTGCTGCCGACGTGGTCAGCATCAAGGCGACCACCACCGAGGGCCTGGGCTTTACCGGCCGCGGCGAAGGTATCGCGGCGCAGGCCATCGTTCTGCTTACCAAGACAGGAGACCTATCTTGAAACCATCCCTCCGCGCCAATGCCCTCGCCCTAGCAGGCCTCGTCGCTCTTGCCGGAGCACAGCCGGCGCAGGCGCAGCAGCCGATCTGCGTCCAGTCCGCCGATCTCAGCGATACCGTGACCTACGCCTTGCCGCTCGCCTACGATGCGGCCATGCGCAGCTGCGCCGCTTCCTACGGTGCGGACAGCTTCATGCGCACCGGCGCGCCGGCTTTCGTCGAGGGCTTTCGCGCGCTGCAGGACGATAGCTGGCCCGGCACCTTCCGCTTCCTCCGCACTTTCATGGCCGCCGAAGCCAGCGGTGGTGACCCAGCCATCAACGCGATGATCGCCACCCTTCCCGAGGAAAATCTGCGCCCCTTCGTCGATGGGCTGGTGGTCCAGATGATCGGCGGCGAGATCAAGCCCGATAGCTGCGGCGCGATCGAGCGCGGTATGGAATTGCTCTCGCCGCTGCCGGCGCAGAATGTTGCGGGGCTGGCAACCTTCATCGCCGAACTTGCCGATGTCGACAATCCGCCCATTTGCGGTACCGTCACGCTGGAAGCGGCGGCCGAGTGAGCGCGATGCTGCTTCCCGAGGATGTCACCGATCTGGCGCGGCGCGTGGTCGCCGAGAACGAGGCGGCGGGCCGCATGCTGGCCACCGCGGAAAGCTGCACCGGCGGGCTCGTGGCAGGCGCGATTACCGAGATCGCCGGTTCCTCGAGCGTCTTCGATCGCGGTTTTGTCACCTATTCGAACGAAGCCAAGATGGAAGCGCTCGGCGTCGCGCAGGATATCATCGAAACCTTCGGCGCGGTTTCGATCGCCTGCGTCTGGGCAATGGCGCAGGGCGCGCTCGAACGATCCAAAGCCGATGTCGCGGTGGCGATTAGCGGGGTGGCGGGCCCGGGTGGCGGAACGCAGCTAAAGCCTGTTGGCACAGTCGTCTTCGCACGCGCCTTTCGCAATCAAACCGGCGAACCCGAAGGGGAAATGAAGCATTTCGATGGCGGCAACGGCAAGGACGCCCGCGCCCGCATTCGCCATCAGGCGACGATCTGCGCGCTCGAACTGCTGTTGCCGTAAAGCTCGTGCGCGCGCGCCTCGAAGGCGGCGACCATCTTGCGGAACGCACGGTCGAAATATTGCCCCGCAAGCGCCTGGAACACGCGGTTCTTGAACTCGAAATCGACCGCGAAATCGATCTCGCAGGTGTTCTCGTCTACCGGACGAAAAATCCAGACATTGTCGAGATCGGACAACGGCCCATCGACGTAATGAACCGCGATCTCGCGCGGACGGTCCTTGCTCACGCGCGAAGTGAAGGTTTCGCGGATCGACTTGAAGCCCACGACCATGTCGGCGACCATTTCGGTCTCGCTGTCCGAGCGCACGCGTGTCGCGATCACCCAGGGCAGGAATTCGCGGTAGCGTTTAACGTCGGCGACGAGATCGAACATCTGCTCGGCGCTGTAAGGCAGCCTTCGGGTTTCGCGGATGCCGACCATCAGACCTCTACGCGGTCCACTTTGCGCAACCGTTCTTCGCGGCGCTGCTTCATCTCGGCGAAATCCTCGCCCGCGTGGTAGCTCGAACGGGTCAGCGGGCTGGAGGCGACCTGCAGGAAGCCCTTGGCCCGCCCGATCGAACCGAAGGCGGCAAAGGCCTTGGGCGTCACGAATTCCTCCACTTTCGCATGTTTGGGCGTCGGCTGGAGATATTGCCCCATAGTCAGAAAATCGACATCGGCGCTGCGCATGTCGTCCATCACCTGATGGACCTCCAGGCGTTCTTCGCCGAGGCCCAACATGATGCCCGACTTGGTGAAGATCAGCGGATTGTGCGCTTTCACTTCCTCCAGCAGGCGCAGCGAGGCGTAATAGCGCGCGCCGGGGCGGATCGTGGGATAGAGCCGCGGCACGGTTTCCAGATTGTGGTTGTAGACGTCCGGCCCCGCTTCGCAGATCGCCTCGACCGCGGGGCGCATCTTGCCGCGGAAGTCGGGGGTGAGGATCTCGATCGTCGTGTCCGGCGTGTTGCGGCGCAGCGCCTCGATCACCTTGACGAACTGCCCCGCCCCGCCATCGGGCAGATCGTCGCGGTCGACGCTGGTAATGACGATATGTTCGAGGCCGAGTTTGGCCGCGGCGACCGCCGTATTCTCCGGCTCCATCGGATCGACGGCGCGCGGCATCCCGGTCTTGACGTTGCAGAACGCGCAGGCGCGGGTGCACACATCGCCGAGGATCATAACGGTTGCGTGCTTTTTCGACCAGCATTCGCCGATATTGGGGCACGCGGCCTCTTCGCACACAGTGTTGAGGTTAAGCTCGCGCATCAGTCGGCGCGTCTCATTATATCCTTCGCTCACCGGGGCGCGCACCCGGATCCAGTCGGGCTTGCGCTGGCGCGCGGGCCGATCGCCTTCGGGTTGGGACTGCGGCGGATTGGAGAGGTCGTTCATGCCATCCATCTAGAGATTGCGCCCCTGCCCCGCAAGCCGCAGGCCGAGAAGCGCCCTCCCCAATTTGCGAGGTCCGCCGGAGATGATGCGCGTTTAGAAACTGGCTCCTCACGCGAGTGGAATTATTTGCAACTCGCGCAGATCGTGCTTAGGGCGCGTCTACTTACCGGGGGAAACAGCGCGATGCTCGAAACGGCGATCCAGACCTTTACCTCGCCCGTAGTGTTGTTCTTCGTCCTCGGTCTGTTCGCCGCCTTCGTCCGGTCCGACCTCGCCATTCCCGAACCGATCGCCAAGGCGATGTCGCTTTATCTGATGGCCGCGATCGGCCTCAAGGGCGGCGTCGCGGTTGCCAAGTCGGGGATCGATGCGACCGTGCTTTCGGCGCTGGGCGCGGGGATCGCGGCGGGCTTCATCCTTCCCTTCTTCGCCTTTGCCGTGCTCAAATCCTTCGGCCGGCTCGATCGCTTGAATTCGGGCGCGGTCGCGGCGCATTACGGCTCGATCAGCGTCGTCACTTTCGTCACCGCAGTCGAAATCCTGACCGGTCAGGCGCGTGAGCCGGGCGGCTATATGGTTGCCGTGATGGCTGCGATGGAAGCGCCCGCCATCCTTTCCGGCCTGCTGCTGGCACGCGGCGCGGGCAGCGGGAGCGGAACGCAGTCCTCCGGCGAAATGCTGCACGAGGTGTTCACCAATTCTTCGATCATGCTGCTGCTCGGCGCGTTCGTCGTCGGGTTGATCGGCGGGCCGCTTGGCTTTACCGATGTCGCGCCTTTCTTCGAAGCGGGCTTCAAGGGCGTTCTTTGCATCTTCCTGCTCGACATGGGGCTGATCGCCATGCGGCGCATCATGGATGCGCGCGCAATCACCTGGCGGCTGACGCTGATCGCGATCTTTCTGCCGCTGGTGAATGGCGCGGTCGGTACGGCGCTGGGCACGGTCATCGGCCTCGATGCGGGTTCCGCCGCGGCGCTCGGCGTGCTGTGCGCGAGTGCCAGCTATATCGCGGTACCCGCGGCCATGCGCCTGGCGCTGCCAGAGGCCGATCCGGGTATCTATCTCACCATGTCGCTTTCCATCACCTTCCCATTCAACGTGCTCATCAATATCGGACTGATCAGCGCCTTTGCGGTCTTGCTCGCGGGCGGCAGTGGAGCAGTGCCATGATCGAAACCGTCATCCGCAAACGCATTGAGATCCTGTGCGACAAGGCGCTTCAGAAACGCGTCACCGCCGCCGTGGACCGCGCCGGGATCACCGGGTGGACGATCGTGCCGGTCACCAGCGGCAAGGGGCGCGAGGGGCTTTGGCGCGAGGAAAGCGTAATGGGCACGGACAAGGTTTTCGTCCTCACGATTGCTGCGGAAGAGAAGGCGATGGCTCTTGCCGAAGACCTCGCTCCCATGCTCACCGATCTGGGTTTCATCCTCACGATGTGGGACGTCGAGGTGATCCGGGGAGAGCGGTTCGACTGATTTCCGCCCCCTGCTGGGAGGACAGGAAACGTGCCGGAATTTGCCGAACTCTTGAAAGGCTATCGCCGCTTTCGCGAAGAGACCTATCCGCGGCAAAAGGCGCGCTTCGACATGGGCGCGGCCGAGGGCCAGCATCCAAAGCTGATGATCATCGGTTGCTCCGACAGCCGCGTCGATCCTGCGCAGATTTTCGACGTCGATCCGGGCGAGATTTTCGTCGTGCGCAACGTCGCCGCGCTGGTTCCGCCTTTCGAGCGCAAGCCCGGTCTTCACGGCGTCTCCGCCGCGGTCGAGTTCGCGGTGCAGATGCTGGAGGTGAAGCAAATTCTCGTTATGGGCCATGGCCGTTGCGGCGGCTGCAAGGCGGCGCTGACGGGCAATTACATGGGCATGGCGCCGGGCGAAGGCGGCTTCATCGCCAACTGGATCGACCTGCTGGGCGAAGCGCGCGAACCGGTGGCGCGCAAGCATGGGACGAGCGGGCGCAAGGCGGAGCTGGCGATGGAATTCGCCGCCATCCGCCAGAGCCTTACCAACCTGCGCAGCTTCCCCTGGGTCGCCGACAAGGAGGCCGGCGGCGTGCTCAAGCTGCGCGGGGCGCATTTCTCGATTCGCGAAGGCGTGCTCTATTCGCTCGACGAGGAAACCGGCGAGTTTCTGCCCGAGGATTGAATGCTCTTGCCCTTGCGCCCTTGCCCCGAAACGCGCCCGCGTCCAAGGAGCGGCCATGCCTGAAAGCGAACTCAAAAATATCGCGCTGCTGATCGATGCGGACAATACGATGCACCAGGGGATCGACCCCGTGCTGACCGTCATGGCCGAGCTCGGCCAGGTCAATATCCGCCGCGCCTACGGCAACTTCGCGAAGGACAATCTGTCGCCCTGGGCGGCGATCTCGAACAAATACGGCATCCGCCCGCAACAGCAATTCGACGTCTCCAAGGGCAAGAACGCGACCGACATGGCGATGGTGATCGATGCGATCGACCTTCTCTACCAGGGCAAGGTCGACGGCTTCGGCATCATGACCTCGGACAGCGACTTCACCCCGCTCGTCACCCGCCTGCGCCAGGATGGTCTGATCGTCTACGGCTTCGGCGAGGCGAAGACCCCGCAGGCATTCAAGGCCGCCTGCACCCGCTTCATCGACATCAAGAAGTTGATCGCGACCAATGAAGCCGATCAATCGAATGCGAACCGGCGCGCACCGAAGCCGAAGGAAGCAGTCGACGACGATCTGCACGAGCTGATCACCTCGGCCTATTCCGAGGCGAAGAAGGAAGAAGGCTTCGCCCGACTCTCGCAGGTCGGCCAGATTGCCGGCAACCGGTCTAGCTTCGATGTGCGCAATTACGGGTTCCAGAGCCTGAAAGAACTGGTCGAAAGCCTCGGCAATTTCCGCCTCGAATATCGCGACGACAATCAGGTCTACGTCAAACGCGAACGCTGAACGGCCAGCCACACAAAAGGGCGCCCGAACTTTGCGAGGTCCGGGCGCCCTTTATGTTTGGCTTGGCGGTGCTCAGGTGCCGGTCATTTCCGGCGTCGCGCTGACCGCGGTGGCCGCGGCTTCGGCAGCACTCGTGCCGCCGGCAAGCTGGTTTGCGTAGGCGATCCAGAGCTGGGCGATGGGCATGCGATTGCCGCTCACCTTGCCCAGCGTCTCGCGCGCGGCGGCATAGTCGCCCATGCCGATCTGCGCGATGCCGAGCCGTGTCAGTTCCTCGTCCATCGAGACCCCCGGCATGCTTAGCGACCGCTCGTAGAAGCGCGCCGCCTTGGCGTATTCGCCATAGCTCAGGAAGGCGTCGCCCGCGGCGACCACCGTGCGCAAGGCCGCGCCGTCGGCGCCGGCATCGCGTTCGAGATCGGGCAGCTCCGCCTGGTCTGCTGCGATCCGGCCCTCGGCGGTGTCGAGCGCTTCGCTCACGAACAAATTGCTCTCGGAGATGACGCCCGATGCCTTGCCCTCATCGATCACGTCCTTGACCTCGCGCGGCAGGCGGCGCGGATCGGCGGCTTCGATGTAATAATCGTAGTCCGAGGCATCCTGCAGCGCGCCGGTGCGACGCGAGAGGCGGAACAGATCGAGCATTTCGCCGCGCTCGAAGGTGTTGAGGTTGCGCGTTAGGTTGACCGCGTCACGCCAATTGGTTTCGGAGGGGAAGTCCGCGATCCACATCGTCGCAAACTCGTAGACGGTCGGCTCGATTTCGTTCTCGTATGCGACAGTCACACCGCGGCGATACCACTGCTCGTCGATCGGCTGGCCCGAGGCCTTGCGCGCTGCGATTGCGTCCTTGAGATAATCGAAGCCCTCGGCATATCGATTTTCCGCGAAATAGCTTTCCGCCATCGTGATCTGGAGCCCTGCGGCGTCGATCTGCTCGGTGGTGAAATTCGCATCGATCGCATTCTGCAGATAGGTACGGCTCTTGGCGTAATCATCCTGCTGGGCGGCAAGTTGGTAGGCGATGAAGTTGTAACGCCCGACCTGATCGGCCGGCACCATTCCGCTGGAAAGCATCATTTCCATGCCGAGGAGCTGGAGCTCTGGGTTCTCGATCTTGCTCGCCGCATTGAAGATCAGCGAGCCGCCCGCAAGCTTCTCGTCATTGGTGTTGAGCAGGCCGGAGAGCTGGCGAAGTTCGCCCTCGATGCCTGTGAGGTCGGCGCCTTCGGCTTTAAGCTTTTCATCGAGCGGCGTGTAAACGGCGCGAAATTCGTCGCCATAGCCGCCGCCATCCTGTTCCTGCTCGCTGTCGCGATCTCGGTCGCGATCGCGGCGCTGGGCATTCGCCTCGGCCGGGAAGATCGCCGTCGCGGTGACGGCGGTGCCGGTCGCGAGGGCAATCGCGAGGGCAAGGTTAGAACGGGTTTTACGAGTGCTAAGGAATGTCATCGAAGGCTTCCTCTGGTGGGGGTAACGGGGCCGTGGATTTCGCCATCCTACGGCGGTCGAAATGCATGACGGATCACTGAACTCAACGCACGACATTTGCAAATGGTCCTAGACGAGACGTGCTGAACGCCGTTTGAATAATAGCAAGATCGGTGCGTTGCCACGCAAGAATGGTTCGTATGGCGCGACCAGACGCGCATCGGGTCGGGCGGATGGAGCGAGGTGTGGAAAAAGGCCGCGCAGCCCCCGCTTTGTTCCCCCCAACGAGTGGCGAATGCGCCAGGCAATGCCTAGATTGGAAGCTGCGCGGATAAGCGCGTTTCAGATAACGATAGAACGGCCCTTTACGCCTTGAGCGACAGCAACGACATTCTCGATCCCGCCGCCCCCTCCCCCGGCCACGATTACGAACGCATCGACATCGTCGATGAGATGAAGACGAGCTATCTCGATTACGCGATGAGCGTGATCGTGGCGCGCGCGCTGCCGGATGTGCGCGACGGGCTGAAGCCGGTCCACCGCCGTATTCTCTACGCTTCGCGGCTAGGAAATTTCGTCGCCGGGCGCCCTTATGTGAAGAGCGCCAAAATCGTCGGCGACGTGATGGGTGATTTCCACCCTCACGGCGACAGCGCGATCTACGATGCACTCGCCCGCTTGACGCAGCCGTGGTCGATGCGCGTTCCGCTGATCGATGGTCAGGGCAATTTCGGCTCGATGGATCCCGATCCGCCCGCCTCCATGCGCTACACTGAGGCGCGGCTGGCGCGCGTCGCGGATACGCTGCTGGGCGATCTCGACAAGGATACGGTCGATTTTGTCGACAATTACGATGGCCGCAAGCAGGAGCCTTCGGTCCTCCCGGCGCGTTTTCCCAACCTGCTGGTCAACGGCGCGGGCGGCATCGCGGTCGGCATGGCGACGAATGTTCCGCCGCACAATTTGGGCGAAGTGATCGATGGCTGCCTCGCCTTTATGGACGATCCGGCGATCACCTCGGAAGAGCTGATCGAGCATATCCCCGGCCCGGATTTCCCGACCGCTCCCCTGATCCTCGGCACGAGCGGCGCGAAATCCGCCTACACGACCGGGCGAGGCTCGATCCTGATGCGCTGTCGCCACGAGATCGAGACCGCGCGCGGCGACCGCGAGAGCATCGTCTTCACCTCGATCCCCTATCAGGTCGGCAAGGCGGGTCTTGTCGAGAAGATTGCGGAAGCCGCCAAGGACAAGCGGATCGAAGGCGTCAGCGACATTCGCGATGAAAGCTCGCGCACCGGAGTGCGTGTCGTCATCGACTTGAAGCGCGATGCGACGGCAGAGGTGGTGCTCAACCAGATCTGGCGGCACACGCCGGCGCAATCCTCCTTCCCCGCGAACATGCTGGCGATCCGCGGCGGGCGTCCCGAAACGCTCATGCTGCGCGACTTCATCCAGTCCTTCATCGCCTTTCGCGAAGAGGTCATCACCAGGCGCACCAAATACGAGCTCGGCAAGGCGCGCGACCGGGCGCACATCTTGCTCGGCCTGGTGGTCGCGGTGTCGAACCTCGACGAGGTGGTCGCCATCATTCGCGGCGCGTCCAACCCCGCCGATGCGCGCGCCAAGCTACTGGCGAAGGAATGGCCGATCGGCGACATCGCGCAATATATCCGCCTCGTCGAAGCGATCGAGCCGAGCGCGGATCAGGAGGGCGGCACCTATCGCCTCTCCACCCGCCAGGTGAAGGCGATCCTCGACCTGCGCCTCCACCGCCTCACCGCGTTGGGCCGCGACGAGATCGGCGACGAGCTCGCGGAACTCGCCGAGAAAATCGAGGAGTACCTCGCCATTCTCGCCGACCGCGCGAAACTCTACGAAGTCATGCGCGAGGAGCTCGAGGAAATCCGCGCCACCTATGCCACGCCGCGCGTTTCCGAGATCGCGCCGGCTTGGGATGGGCTCGATGACGAGGACCTGATCGAGCGCGACGACATGGTCGTGACCGTGACGCTCGATGGCTACATCAAGCGCACCCCGCTCTCGACCTTCCGCGCGCAGAACCGCGGCGGCAAGGGCCGCGCAGGGATGAGCACCAAGGACGAGGACGCCATCGCCGAAATGTTCGTCACCTCGACGCACAATCCGGTGCTGTTCTTCTCGACCGCGGGCAAGGTTTATCGCCTCAAGGTCTGGAAATTGCCCGAAGGCGGTCCTGCGACCCGTGGGCGGCCGATCGTCAACCTGCTTCCCGCGCTCGATGCGGATGAAACGATCCGCACCGTCCTGCCCCTGCCCGAAGACGAGGGCGACTGGGGCGCGCTTTCGGTCGTGTTCGCCACGGCCAGGGGCAACGTTCGCCGCAACTCGATGGACGCCTTCACGAACATCCCTTCCAACGGCAAGTTCGCGATGCGCTTCGACGAGGACAGCGAGGACAAGCTGATCGGCGTGCGACTGGTTTCGGCGGGCGACGACGTGATGCTGGCCTCGAAGTCGGGCAAGGCGATCCGCTTTGCCGCAGAGGACGTGCGTGAATTCACCTCGCGGACCTCAACCGGTGTGCGCGGCATGAAGCTCGGCGAGGGCGATGCGGTGGTGTCGCTCTCGACGCTCGGCGCAACCGGCACGACGCCCGAAGAGCGCGAGCAATATCTCAAATTCGCGCCCTACAAGGCGGAACGCGAGGGCGAGCCCGATCTGGCACCCGAGCGTTTCGAAGAGCTAGGCGAACGCGAGCAATATATTCTTACCGTCTGCGCCAACGGCTATGGCAAGGTCTCGAGCGCCTACGAATATCGGCGGATCGGACGCGGCGGTCAGGGCGTCGTCAATATCGACAATATCGCGCGCAATGGCCCGGTGGTCGCGAGCTTTCCGGTGACCAGGGGCGACCAGCTGATGCTGGTGACCGATCAGGCGAAGCTCATCCGGATCGGGCTCGATTCGCTGCGGATCATGGGTCGCAACACCGCAGGCGTGCGCCTGTTCGATGTCGGCAAGGGCGAGCACATCGTCAGCGCGGTGAAGATCGACGAAACCGAAGAGCCCGAGAACGAAGCCGAGGAAAGCATCGTCGAAGAAATGGTCGAGCGGCGTGGCGGCGGCGACGAGACGAAGCCATCGACGACGCTGCATTCGGACGAGAATATCGGCGAGGGCCCGCCCGACTAGTTAACGGGCAGTCTTCTCGCCGCGCAGGGTCTGGACCACCCCGGTCGCGATCATCAGCTGGCCTGCGAAGTAGAGCGGCCAGACAAGCACATCGGGCAATACGCCGAGGTCGAACGCGCCCATCCGGCTGAAGATCAGCCAGTCGCTGACGACGAACAGCACCGCGCCGATCCCGACCCGGTAGCGCGGAAAGCGGCTGGTCCATGCGGCCGCCGCCATCGCCCCGAGAGCTGTCCCATAAACGAGGATGAGAAGATCGCCGCTAAGCAGGTAGGACACCGCCGGCGTGACCGCGAACAGGGCGACGGCGAGCAATTTCTGACTGAGCACCAGACGTTCGCGGCGGTTTCTGAGGTAGAGGACGATGGCGACCGCATGCGAGAGCGCAAACAGCGCCCCGCCCACCTCGAACCACAGCTCGATCGCCATGTCCGCTGCTGCCGCCAGCGCGAGAACGATCGCCAGGATCGTCCCGTCGGTGCCGACCGACCAGCGCCAGGTATAGATGACGAGCGAGCCAACCGCCGCGCCCTTGATCGCGATGAGCCAGAGCCCGCCAATCGGATTGTTCCAGAGGAAATAGAAGGCGAGCGCCGCCGCGATGCCGGCCAGCAACCAGGGCCGGTGTTCGACCAGCGCGCGCTTTGCCTTTGCCACGTCGCTCCCCTCCCCCTCTTCGCCGGCCATGCTTGCATGCGCGCTACCACGCAATTACCTGCCTCGCCATGACCTCTTCCCACAAGTCCCACGATGTGCAAATTATCGGCGGCGGCCTCGCCGGCTCCGAAGCCGCCTGGCAGCTGGCGCAGCGCGGCGTGCGAGTGCGTCTGTCCGAAATGCGCGGCGCTCCCGAAGAAAAGGGGGGCGAGATGACGCCCGCCCATCAGACCGATGGGCTCGCCGAACTGGTATGCTCCAACTCCTTCCGCTCCGACGACGACACCAAGAACGCGGTCGGCCTGCTGCATCACGAGATGCGCGCGCTCGACAGTATCGTCATGCGCGCAGGCGAAGTGGCGCGCGTGCCTGCCGGAAGCGCGATGGCTGTCGACCGCGATGTCTTTTCCGATGAAGTGCAAAAGGCCCTCGCCCAACATCCCCTGATCGAGATCGTGCGAGAACGCATCGACACCCTGCCCGCAGACGGCCTAACCATCGTCGCCACCGGCCCGCTCACTGCGCAGTCGCTTGCGCAGAGCATCGTCGGCGCGACCGGCGAAGATCGCCTCGCCTTCTTCGATGCGATAGCCCCGATCGTCCACCGCGACAGCATCGATATGTCGAAATGCTGGATCCAGTCGCGCTGGAACAAGCGCACCGAAGCCTCGAACGAAGAGGGCGACTACATCAATTGCCCGATGACGAAGGCGCAATACGAGACCTTCGTCCAGGCCCTGGTCGATGGCGAGAAGACCGACTTCAAGGATTGGGAGAAGGACACGCCCTATTTCGACGGCTGCATGCCGATCGAGGTGATGGCCGAGCGCGGGGTCGAGACTTTGCGCTACGGCCCGATGAAGGGCGTCGGCCTCGACAATCCCTACGACACCACCGAAGAGCATCCGCAGGGCCGCTGGCCCTACGCCGTCGTGCAGCTGCGCCAGGACAACAAGCTCGGCACCCTATGGAACATGGTCGGCTTTCAGACGAAGCTCAAATATGGCGCGCAGGTGGAGCTGTTCCGCACCATTCCGGGCCTGGAGAATGCGGAATTCGCAAGGCTCGGGGGGCTCCATCGCAATACCTTTCTCAATTCGCCGCAGGTGCTCGATCGCCAGCTGCGACTGAAGGCAGCACCGCATATCCGCTTCGCCGGGCAGGTGACGGGCTGCGAGGGCTATGTCGAAAGCGCCGCCGTCGGGCTCGTTGCCGGAATGATGACGGCGGCCGAGATCGCCGGGCGCGAATGGCGAAGCCTACCGCGCACGACGGCGCTGGGCGCGCTGCTTGCGCATGTCACCGGCGATGCCGAAGCGGCGAGCTTTCAGCCGATGAACGTCAATTTCGGGCTGTTCCCGCCGCTTCACGAGGTCAAGAAGAAGCAGCGCAAGGAAGCCTATACGAGCCGGGCGAAGGCGGATTTGGCTAAATGGATCGCTGAACACATCGAGCGAGTCCCCGCGTAGGCGGGGACCTCCATCAAGTTCGCGCGATATTCGACAAGGTCCCAGCCTTCGCCGGGACTTGCAACGTGGTCAGCACCTACAAGAGGTCCGCTTTTTCGGCTTCGGCGCAGACGTCGCGAACTCCGCCTGCGTCAGCTCTTCATTGCCGTTCGCGTCCATGCCGGCAAAGCGGTCCGACGTCGTCACCGCCCATTCCTCGAAGGTCAGCAGATTGTTGCCGTCCACATCGAGCTTGCGGAAGGCGTCGGAGCGCGAGGACAGCATCTCGTTGCGGGTAATGATCCGGTCGCGATTGCGATCGTAGCGGTAGAAGCGGCGCTCTTCGCGGGTGAGTTCGCTCACCTCGGGCGGCGCGGGGCCGACCATGTCGCCCGGATCGACTTCGGGCAGAATGTCGGGATCGACCATTTCCACCTCTTCGACCTCGGGTGGCGGCGGGGCGTTGGCTTCGACCTCGGCGCGGCCCTGCCACCAGAACACGCCGACCCCCGCAAAGATCAGCCCCATGAAAACCCCCAATATTCCTTCACGCATCCTGCGACCCCCTGCGTCCCTAATTTCGGCTTCGTTAGCATGCGATCACCGCCCGAACAAAGCGGCGCGTGCGGCGATCAACGCAGCGCCGCGCCCCTCCAGCAGCGGCCGCCCTCCCCGCTCCAGTGCGCGCCGGGCGAGCGCACCAAGCACGGCGAGCCCACGCAGCTCGCGCGGCAAACGTTTGGCGGGCACGCGCTTCGCAAGACCGCGGCGGATCACTATCGCGCGCTCATCCGCATCGCTCACATTGGAGGCGAGGTCGGCAAGCGCCCATTGCTCCGCGGCACTGCGCGCGCTCTGCATAGTCTTATCAGCCAGTCCCGCCGTTCCGCCGAAAGGATCAAGCAGCGCGGCGGCCCGCCCTTCCGCAAATGCGTCGATCGCCGCCTCACCCAGGCGATCGCCGCCTAGAATATGTTCCCAGCCATCGACGAGCGGCACCAAGCCCCTCGCGCCCTCGCGCCAATATTCGCCGATCGCATCGAGCACCGCATCGCCCCGCGGTCGCTCGGCAGCCGGCTTGCCCAGCATCTCGCGCCACCAGGCAAGCCGCATCTGGCCGAGCATCGGTTCGCTCGTCCCGGCAACGATCCGGCCAAGCCGCTGGTCGAGCTCGAACACTATCCTTAACGCCGCACGCCGACCGGCCGGCGTATGAGCCAGCGCGAGTTCGACTTCGGGCGGCAGTGGTTCGGCGAGTGATGCGGAGGGCGGCGGCATTGCTCAGCTAAGCGCGCCGGTTTCCCCGCGTGTCAACCGAGCGCATTCCTCGGGCGTCCAGTCTCCACGGTCGCGGCCACTGCGCGATCAGCAGACGTGCGTTGCCACCCCCGTCACCGGCGTGATATTCATGAGGGCAGCGCCACGGGTGCGGAACATCGCACGTTCGTAGAATATGCCGTCGCCGGGCAGCATCCCCTCGACCAGCGCCTCACTGATGATTTCGCTATAGGGAAAGAAGATTTCCGAGATGATCACCATCTGGTTCTGTCCCAGCGCGACATCGTTGGGAAGGTCCACTTCGGGACCGTCGGCAATATCGCCGGTGTCCGTCCACTCGGTGCCGATAGTACTCTCGAAGCTGTCTTCCGCCGAACAGCGCTGCCAGGCGACCTTGTTCTGCACCTCGTCGTCGTCCTCGTCGTAAATGCCCACTACCGCGGTGACAATGACCGTCCCGGCGGGATCGAAGGCGAAGGGGGCAGCGATTAGCTCAACCGCCTCGAACATGTCGCCCATCTGCCGTTCGTTGGGTGCGATCTGGTTGCTCGCGACCTGGTCGGCGATGGTCGAGGCGATGCGCTCGCTCTTCTGGTGCGCAAGGACGACATTGGTGAACTCAATGCCGATCAGCCCGAAACCGAGAAAGATGGGTAGCGTGTAGGCGAACTCGATCAGCGCCATGCCTCGCCGGTCTCGGCGCAGTCGCCGGAGGAAACCGCGAATGCCCCAGTCCGGCCCGCCGGCCCTGGATCGATTATCTCGGCGCAGTCTCAGCATGTCTCATCCGTAAAAGGTTCATTGCGCACCACCGTCACCGCTGTCAGCGTATAATGCGGCTGCCCGTCTGTGACGGTATTGGCGAAGAAGGGAAACAGCGAGGGAACGTCCTGCGACGCGGTGAATCGCACGACGTCACCGAACCCGCCGAAATCGCCCGACAGGCCCATGTCCTCGTCCCATTCACCGTTGCCGTTCGTGTCGGTGTAGCTCTCGCCTGGATCGCGTGTCCCGTTGTCGTTGACGTCGTCGAAGGGTTCGGGATTGCCGACATCGCCAAAATTGCTCGAATAGGATTCGACCGTTAGCGCAGCGGGCTCGTCATCGACGCTCATGATGACCGACATGCGGTCCTGCAGCCGAGTTTCCACCGCACTCGCAACATCATTTGGACAGGGCGACACCCGCGCTTCGCGCGAGGCGGCGAGCACCGCGCTTTCGAGCGTCGAGCGCGCGAACAGGATGTAGCCGATCTCGAGCAGGCCGGTAACGAATAGGATCAGGACCGGAGCGACGAAGGCAAATTCAACGATCGTCACGCCGTCCTCGCGGCGTCGGAGCTGTCGGAACATTGCCATCAGTTGGTCAACCGCAAATTCACGAGTTCCGCCGCGATGGTGACGAAAGCCTCGTTCAACTGCGCCCCGTTGGCTGCCGAGAAGAAGTGGGTGTTGCGATCGGTTGCACAATTGCGGAACATATCGCGCGTCGCATTGCCTTCGGCGTTGTTGTTGAGCGCGAAAGCAATCGTGTAGATCTCGATGCCATCACCTTTCATAGCTTCGCACGACTTGGCGAAGCGATAGGCCAGGTTGGTGATTGTATCGTCGCGATCGGTCGTATCGATGATGATCTTGTCTTCGTAAGTCTTGTAGGCGGTGTAGGCGGTGTCGAGAACCGTGCCACCCGGACCACTACGACCATCATCTTTACTGTCGAAGTTTCCGTCGGTCATGAAGATCACGACTTTCTTCACCGGGATGCCAGAGGGCCGTGCACGTGGGAAGACGTCATCGCGGCTTATCAGGCGGTAAGCCCAGGTCATTGCCGCATTATGGAACGTGCCGGTGCCGGGGCGCAGCGCATAGTTTTCGTCGTCGATGTAATTCCTAAGCCCGTTGCGCGTGTTAGAATAGGACAAGGGTAGCGCCTGCGCCGGGCACTGGTAATTCGGCGATGCACCCCAAATGTTGTTGGGGCTCGCCGAAGTGCTCTCGCCCGAATGGTGGCTGTAATAGCGGGCATTCACGAAATCGCCCGAATCGGGCAGTCGGGCGATTGAAATCCGCGAATTTGGCTGCGAGCAGTTGCGATCATTGCCGCTGCTCTTGTGAACGCAGATGTCGTCGCCGTGCAGCCGGATCAGCGCGTTGCGCACGGTGGGTATCTCGAGGATACCTTCATAGCCGCTCGGCACGTTGTAGCGATTGTTCACGTCCTGGAACGAATCGACGTAGATCGGCGGATAGACAAACGGCTCAATCTTGGGCATCGAGCTGCCTGGATCGCCCGGCATCTCGTCACCGATATCGTAGGCGCCGGTGTCGATCGTGAGGGGATCGGACGAAATGTCGCGGATCGTCTCATCGGCGAAGACACAGCCTTTCCAACCCAGCGTGTCGGTCACCGGCTTGTCGGTGAAACCGGGATAGGACTGGACCATGCTGGCATCGTGCATGCGCACCAGGCGCCCGACATTGACCATGGTGTTGTAAGGCAAGATGCCGACGGCGAAGCCCTCGCGCGTGTTGCTGTCGCCATAGATCGTGTCGATAAAGTTCTTTGCCGCGGTCTTAAGTGAGGACATGCGCGAGCCGCGCATCGAGCCGGTATTGTCGAGCACCAGCAAAGCCTCGACCGAATTGGGTAGCGTTTCGGACGCCTGCGCGGTCGCGGATGCGGCGAATGGCAGAGTATCGATACCGATGACGCGCAAAAGCGTCGTGTCGACCGTCCCGCTGGCGTCGACATCGACGACGATCGTATCGTCTTCCGCGGTTACGGTAACGTCGCTAGTCGTGATCGTCGCGCCGACATAGCCGACCGGGAAGTTGGCGACGATATAGTCCTGTCCGATATTCTCGGATGCGTTGATCGAATTGCTTGACAATTGCTTGGCTCGGACGGCGGCGAGCGCGCCTGCGTCGACGGCGCCCTGGAGCTTCGACTGCGCGAGATAAGCGCGGCCGAAATCGATGCTGCTGCCGATCATCGCCATGGTGGGGATGAGCGCGCCGGCCATGATTGGCAGCACGCTGGCACGTGTACTGCGACGAAGGTGCGAGATAGCGCGCGCGAGCCCCGTGGGGCGATGGCTTTCTGCCTGAGTAGTCTGGTACGGTCCCAGCATGTACGTAGCTCCACGGTAGAGGTAGAGCGTCAGCTAGCGCGGATTCCTTTACTATCGCCTAAAGTGACATGGTTAATAACGGGGTCCCGCCGCGGGTGCGGAACCGGCGCTGTGCCGGTTCGCAGCGCGCGGAAAAGCGACGTTCGCGCACTGTCAGGCGTAGCACACCTTCTTCACCGCGCGGACGATCCGTTCGGCATCGATCAGCGCGAGTGCTTCGAGGTTCGCGGCATAGGGCAGCGGCACGTCTTCGTTGCAGACGCGCAGGACCGGCGCGTCGAGATCGTCGAAGCCTTCCTCCATGCAGATCGCGATGATTTCCGACGCGATCGAACAGGTCGGCCAGCCCTCTTCGGCGACCACCAGGCGGTTGGTCTTGGCAAGGCTGGTGAGCACAGCTTCCTTGTCGAGCGGGCGCAGGGTGCGAAGGTCGATCACCTCGGCATCGATCCCCTCTTCCGCGAGCTTCTCCGCCGCTTCGAGCGCGAAGCCGACGCCGATCGAATAGGTGACGATGGTCGCATCCTTGCCCTCGCGCACGATCCGCGCCTTGCCGATCGGAAGGATATGGTCGTCGAGATCGGGCACCTCGAAGCTGCGGCCATAGACCAGCTCGTTCTCAAGGAAGACGACCGGATCCTCGGTGCGGATCGCGGCTTTCATCAGGCCCTTGGCATCGGCGCTGTCATAGGGCGCGATGACGATGAGGCCGGGTACGCTCGCATACCACGGTCCGTAATTCTGCGAGTGCTGCGCGCCCACGCGGCTCGCAGCGCCATTGGGTCCGCGGAAGACGACCGGGCAGCGCATCTGGCCGCCGCTCATGTAGTTCGTCTTCGCTGCCGAGTTCACGATATGGTCGATCGCCTGCATCGCGAAGTTGAAGGTCATGAATTCGACGATGGGGCGCAGACCGCCCATCGCCGCGCCCGTCCCGATCCCGGCAAAGCCATATTCGGTGATCGGCGTATCGATCACGCGCTTCGATCCGAATTCGTCGAGCAGGCCCTGCGTCACCTTGTAGGCGCCCTGATACTCGGCGACTTCCTCGCCCATGACGAAGACGCGTTTGTCGGCGCGCATTTCCTCGGCCATCGCATCGCGCAGGGCTTCGCGCACAGTGATCGAAGTGAAGCTGGTGCCTTCGGGTATCTCGGGATCATCGGAGCGCGGCGCGGCCTTTGGGGCGCTCACGCCGCCTGGCTCGTCACGGCCTTCGTCCTTGCCCTCGCCCGGCTTGTCGTCGACCGGCGCCTCGTCCTTTTCGGCAGGCGCTTCGACATCACCCGCATCTTCGCCCTCGCCCGCCATCATGGCGATGACGGCGCCAACGGCGACATTCTCCGTGCCTTCCTCGACCATTATCTTGGCGAGCGTGCCTTCGTCGATAGCCTCGAATTCCATCGTCGCCTTGTCTGTTTCGATCTCGGCGATGATGTCGCCCGGCTCGATCACATCGCCCTCAGATTTGAGCCACTTGGCAAGCGTGCCCTCCTCCATCGTCGGCGAAAGCGCGGGCATCTTGAGTTCAATCGCCATCAATAGTCCTCCACCAGCACGTCGGTGTAGAGTTCGGACGGGTCCGGCTCGGGCGAATTCTCCGCGAAATCAGCCGCTTCGGCGACGATCTTGCGAATTTCCTTGTCGATGGCTTTCAGATCGTCCTCGCTGTGTCCGGCTTCGATCAGGGCCTTCTTGAGGCGCTCGATCGGGTCTTTCTGCTCGCGCTGCTCCTGCACTTCCTCGCGCGTGCGATACTTGGCAGGGTCGGACATGGAATGGCCGCGATAGCGATAGGTGTTGCACTCCATCAGCACCGGGCCTTTCCCGTCGCGCACATGCTGGAACGCGACCTCGGCGGCGGCGCGAACTTCGAGGACGTTCATGCCGTCGACCTCCATGCCCGGAATGCGGAAGGCGGTGCCGCGGCGATAGAAACGCGTTTCGGCGGAGGACCGCTTGGTCGCGGTGCCCATGGCGTATTGGTTGTCCTCGACCACGAAAACGATCGGCAGGTTCCAGAGCGAGGCCATGTTGAAGGTCTCGTAAACCTGCCCCTGGTTGGCCGCACCGTCGCCGAAATAGGCAAGGCACACGCCGCCATCCTCGTTATACTGATGCGCCAGCGCGAGCCCGCCGCCAAGCGCCACCTGCGCGCCAACGATACCGTGGCCGCCGTAGAATTTGCGCTCGGTCGAGAACATGTGCATCGACCCGCCCTTGCCCTTCGAAATGCCGGCTTCGCGGCCTGTCAGCTCCGCCATGATGACCTTGGGATCGATGCCGTAGGCGAGCATGTGACCATGATCGCGGTAACCGGTGATGACGCTGTCCTTGTCGTTGTCGAGCGCCGATTGCAGCCCGATCGCGACCGCTTCCTGACCGATATAGAGGTGGCAGAAGCCGCCGATCAGGCCGAGACCGTAAAGCTGGCCCGCCTTCTCCTCGAACCGGCGGATGAGAAGCATCTGGCGGTAGAATTCGAGCATCTGATCGTCGCTGGCGTCGAAACGCTTGCTCTTCTCGAATTCGTCCTGAAGCGAATGAAGGGTGAAATCGGGGTCGTCCGACGGAGCGCTCGCGGGGCTGGCCGGGACCTTGTTCGAGCCTCGCTTGGCGGCGGGCGTTTTCTTCGCACCGGCTTTGTTGGCAGGCGCCTTTCCGGCGGGGGCTTTCTTGGCGGCGGGTTTTCTGGCCACGGGCGTTCGATCCTCTCCGATCGGACGGGCCGCCAACGTCCGGAGGTGGACGAACCGGCCGGTCACAACTCTCGAAGGCGCCTATAGGCACGCAGCCCGCAGCGACGCAACGTCAAGCCGCGCGGCGCGGCGCTTTTAACCGGAATGGAGAGATATTGGGAAACCGCTTACCGAGCGAGTGGTGCGTCACTCGTCCTCGATCACGACGACGATCTCGTCGGGATGGAGCACGCCCAGTTCCTGGCGCACCAGTTCGGTCACCAGATCGGGATCGGCGCCCTCGGGATCGAGCAGCTCGACCCGGTTGGCGAGAGCATCGCGTTTCTCGGTCAGCACCGCGATGCGCGCCTCGCGCTGTTCGAGCACTTCGCTGCTTTCGGCCCAGGCGAGCAGCCCGGTCGGCCCGGCGATGGCGGCGAGCGTAAGGGCGACGAGCAGCGCAAGCGCCGCGCCTTGTCTCACCTGTTCCCGCATCGGCTTGCGCATCGTGTCCCCGCGATCTCTCGTCTCACCCTCACAGAATCACACAGGCGCGCCGGTTGCAAGGAAAATGCGCTTTCTACGCGGTTTTGCGGGGCGCGCCGCCGTCAATAGGATCGCGGGAGACCGAGAACATGTTCGGCGAGATAGGACAGGATGAGATTGGTCGAGATCGGCGCCACGGTGTAGAGCCGCGCTTCGCGAAACTTGCGCTCGACATCGTATTCCTCGGCAAAGCCGAACCCGCCGAAGGTCTGCACGCACATATCCGCCGCCGCCCAGCTTGCCTCCGAGGCGAGCAGCTTCGCCATGTTCGCCTCCGCGCCCCCGGACGCCGATCCGGAGCCGCCTTCGTCGTAGACCTGCGCCGCATGATAAACCATAAGCTCGGCGGCGCACATCTGCGCATAGCAGCGCGCGATCGGGAACTGGACGCCCTGGTTCTGCCCGATGGGCCGAGCGAACACGCTGCGATCGCTGGCATAGTCCTTCGCCTGCTGGATGAACCATTTCGCATCGCCGATACATTCCGCCGCGATCAGGATGCGTTCGGCATTCATGCCCGACAGGATGTAGCGAAAGCCCTTCCCCTCCTCGCCCACCAGCGCGCTGGCCGGAATGCGCAGATCGTCGAAGAAGACCTCGCAGGAGGAGTGGTTCATCATCGTGCGGATCGGCTTGATGCTCATGCCGTTTGCGAGCGCCGCCTGCATGTCGACCAGGAAGATCGACAGGCCATCGGTTTTCTTCTCGACTTCCTCGCGCGGTGTGGTCCGCGCCAGCAGCAGCATCAGGTCCGAATGCTCGGCGCGGCTGGTCCAGATCTTCTGTCCGGTGACGACATACTCGTCGCCATCTCGCACCGCGCGGGTCTTCAGGCTGAGCGTGTCGGTGCCGCTGGTAGGTTCGGAAACGCCGAAAGCCTGCAGCCGCAATTCGCCATTGGCAATGCGCGGCAAGTATTCCGCCTTCTGCGCCTTAGACCCGTAACGCAGCAACGTATTCATGATGTACATTTGCGCGTGCGCCGAACTGCCGTTCGAGCCCGAGGCCTGGATCTCCTCCATGATCACGCAGGCTGCCTGGAGGCTGAGGCCGCTGCCGCCATATTCTTCCGGAATGAGCGCCGCGAGAAAGCCCGCTTTGGTCAGCGCGTCGACGAATTCAGATGGATATTCGCGGCTCGCATCCTTCGCCCGCCAGTATTCGCCGGGGAAGTCCGCGCACAGATTGCGCACCGCGCGGCGAATTTCGCCCAGTTCTTCGCTTTCGTTTCGCATGGCGCGCTGTGTGCCGTGGGCGGCGTGCGAAGTCCACCGCGCTCACGGACCGAGCGGCAATCGCGGGAACCGGCGGTGGAAAACGACATTTGCCAAGCGCACGAAAACCGGAATAAGGGCCGCGCATGCTTCGCACACTCACCGATCAATTGAACGACATGGGTTCGGAATTCGTCCGCGCCCTGCCCTCGCTCGGCATCGCTCTCGTCATCCTCATCATCACCGCGATCATTGCGGGCTTCGCGGTGAAGATCGCCGATGCGATTGTCGGCAAAACGACCCTGCGCCCCAGCCTTCGCAATCTGATCGAGACGCTGGTCAAGCTCGCGGTATGGCTGCTCGGCATCCTCATCGCGATGATTGTGGTGTTCCCCGGCCTCACGGTCGGCTCGCTCGTCGCCGGGCTCGGTATCGGCGCGGTCGCGATCGGCTTCGCCTTTCAGGACATCTTCGAGAACTTTCTCGCCGGCGTCCTCATCATGATCCGCGACAAGATGCGCATCGGCGACGTCATCGAATGCCAGGAAATCATCGGCAAGGTCGAACACATCACCTTGCGCGAAACGCACATCCGCGCGCTGTCGGGCGAGCTGACGGTGGTGCCCAATTCGATCCTGTTCAAGAACCCGGTCGAGATTCTCACCGATACCGAAAAGCGCCGCCACGATGTCGTGATAGGGGTTTCCTACGACACCGATCTCGACGAGGCCGCCGAGGTGATCCGCAAGGCGGTCTCTGCGGTGGAAGACGTCGATACCGAGAAGGGGCTCGATATCTTCGCGCAGGAATTCAACTCGTCCTCGGTCGATTTCCTGGTGCGCTGGTGGTCGGGATCGACCCCGCGCGCCGGCTGGGAATCGAAGGACAAGGTGGTACGCGCGATCAAGCGGGGACTGGACGATGCGGGGATCGAAATCCCGTTCCCCTACGTCACGCATACCTTCAAGGAGAAGGTGCCGCTGGGCGAGACACCGGGCGAGGAAGTTTAGCGCGCTCGCATAGGCGCATTCATGCTACCGCCGCCTCGACGAGAGGAGAATCGGCCCCGTGAAAATACTGACTTCCGATCCCGCCCGCTTCGCGAACCTTCCCGACTACGATTTCGCCGAGCACTGGACTACGGTCGACCTTGGCGAAGGGCGTTCGGGACGGATGCATTATGTCGACGAGGGGCCGCGCGACGCGCCTGTCGTGCTGCTGTTCCACGGCGAGCCGAGCTGGAGCTTCCTCTATCGCAAGATGATCCGGCCATTGCTCGAGGCGGGCTTTCGCTGTCTCGCGCCGGACCTCATCGGCTTCGGCAAGAGCGACAAGCCCAATGACATCGCGTTCTACACCTATGACCGGCACATAAGCTGGCTGAAACAGTGGCGCGATGCGGTTTGCCCGCAAAATGCCGGCCTGTTCTGTCAGGACTGGGGCGGACTTCTCGGCCTGCGCATGGTGGGTGAGGAGCCCGACCGGTTCGACTATGTGGTGGCGAGCAATACCTTTCTGCCCACCGGCGGCACTCCGTCGCCCGCCTTCCTCGCCTGGCGCGAATTCGCCAAGACCTCGCCCGATTTCAAGATCGGCGAACTGCTCCAGCGCGCCACTGCAACCGAGCGCACCGAGGCCGAGATCGCCGCCTATGACGCGCCCTTCCCCGACGAGCCGAGCAAGGCGGGCGCGCGCGCTTTCCCCGCGCTGGTGCCGGTCGAGGACGGGATGGACGGCATCGAGCAGAACAAGGCGGCCTGGAAGGGCCTGGAGAGCTTCGACAAACCGTTCCTCACCCTCTTCGGCGAGGACGATCCGGTCACCGGCGGCCTTGCCCCGCACCTTGTCGAACGCATCGCGGGCGCCAAGGACATGCCGCATGCGACACTGCCCCAATGCGGCCATTTCTGTCAGGAGGACCGCCCGGCGGAACTGGCGCAGGGCGTGATCGATACGGCGAAAAAGGCGGGTGTTTTCTGAGCAGGCCGGGCTTGCGAGCATCCGATCAGGCCGCAGCCGCCCCCACCCCTTCCACCCTCACGCGGGCGCAGGAACTCGCGCTTGCCGTGACGGTCGCGGTCGTCACCGCCAATGCATACTACATCCACCCGATTATCGGCGAAGTGGCCGACAGTTTCGCGGTCGGCGATGCGCGGATCGGCATCGTTCCGGCGCTCAACCAACTGGCGCTGGCGCTCGGTATTTCCCTGCTCCTACCGCTGGGCGATCGCTATTCGAACAAGGCGCTGTGCATCCTTTTCGTCGCCGCGCAGACGCTCTTCATGCTTGGCATGGCGCTGGCGGAAAGCTTCGCGCTGTTCACGCTGTTTTCGACGCTGCTCGGCTTCGTCACCATCGCGCCCTATCTGATCCCGGCCTTCGCCTCGAAGCGGGTCGCGCCGGAGCGGCTGGGCCAGGTTACCGCTTTGCTCACAGCGGGCGTGATCCTCGGCATCCTGGTGGCGCGCCTGGGGGCGGGTTTCGTCGCGGCGCAATTCGGCTGGCGCGCGGTCTACTGGTGCGCCTTTGCGCTGATGGCGGGAGCGACATTGTTGCTGCCGCTCAGCCTGCGCGCGGAGCGGGCCGAGCCGAAAAGCGCGCAGGCGAGCTATGGCGCGCTGCTCGTGTCGGTCTTCGCGCTCGCCAGAGCCAATCGCGATATGCTGATCTCTGGCGTGATCCAGGGGCTCAATTTCGCCGGCTTCACCGCCGTATGGCTGGCGCTGGCGCTGCATCTGACCAGCCCGGCGCTGGGCTACGGGGTCGACACGGTCGGCACGCTCGCCGCGATCGCCATCGTCAGCATTCTTGCTACGCCGCGGCTGGGACGCTGGGCGGACACTGTCGGGCCGCGCCGCGCGCGCATTGCCGCCGCCGTTGTCCAGCTCGCCGGGATCGCGCTGCTTTACCCACTGGGCTGGAATGTGTGGACGGTGATCGTGCCGCTGTTCATCTCGAACCTCGTCGGGCCGACGATCGACGTCACCGGGCGCATGACCTTCCTCGCGCTGGAACCCGCCATCCGCACGCGGCTGACCACCAGCTACATCGTGCTGATGTTCCTGGGCGGCGCGCTCGGCAGCATTGCGGGAACCGCGGTCTACGATGTCGCTGGCTGGGCCGGCACCTGCGCGATGCTGACCGCGATGTCGCTTGGCGTGGTGCTGCTGTCGCTCTATGCGCGGCTCGATCGGCCGTAGCGACTGCTGCCAACCCGTGAGACCTTGTCTCGCCATGGCAAAAAGTCGTAGCCTCGGCGGCGGACGACACGAGAATCGAGACGGGGAACTTCATGACGATCCTTCGCATGCTGGTCGGCCTGCTGGCCGCTTTCGGGCTGTGGCAGGCCGCTTTCGCGCAAGATGCTGGCGACGAAGACGCCCCCAAGCTCTCCGAAAAGACCTTCGAGGCCTTCAAGCTGCGCAGCATCGGCCCAGCCTTCATGTCCGGGCGCATTGCCGACATCGCCATCGTCCCCGACCACCCCTCCACCTGGTATGTCGCGGTCGGCTCCGGCGGTGTCTGGAAGACCGAGAATGCCGGCACGACGTGGAAGAGCCTGTTCGACGGGCAAGGCTCCTACTCGATTGGCTCACTCGCGCTCGATCCCAATGATCCAAGCCGCATCTGGGTCGGCACCGGCGAGAACCACGGCGGGCGCCATCTTGCCTTCGGCGATGGTCTCTACCTCTCCGAAGATGGCGGCAAAACCTGGACCAAGAAGGGCCTCGAAGGCACCGAGCGCATCGGCAACATCATCGTCCACCCGGAAGATTCCGACACGATCTGGGTCGCAGCCCAAGGTCCGCTCTGGTCGCCGGGCGGCGAGCGCGGGATCTACAAGACCACCGATGGCGGCGAGACGTGGGAGAATGTCCTCTCTGCCGGGCCCTATACCGGCGCGGGCGATCTCATCATCGACCCCAGCAATCCCGACCGGCTCTACGCCGCGCTGTGGCAACGCCATCGCACCGTCGCGGCCTATGTCGGCGGCGGTCCGGAAAGCGGGTTGTGGCGCAGCGAAGATGGCGGGGAGAACTGGACCGAGCTCGAGACCGGCCTCCCCGAAGGCAATATGGGCAAGACCGGCATCGCCGTCTCTCCCATGCAGCCCGATGTCGTCTACGCAGCCATCGAGCTCGACCGGCGCGAAGGCGGCGTTTGGCGTTCGAACAATCGCGGGTCGAGCTGGACCAAGATGTCCGATACGGTCAGCGGCGGCACCGGCCCGCATTACTATCAGGAGCTTTATGCTAGCCCCCACTATTTCGACCGCATCTACCTCGTCTCCAACACTTCGCAGATCTCGAACGATGGCGGGAAGACCTTCAGCGATCTCAACAACGATCTGAAGCATGTCGACGATCACGCGATCGCCTTCCACCCGACCGATCCCGACTACATCATGTTCGGCTCTGACGGTGGACTTTACGAAAGCTGGGATCACGCCGAGACTTGGCGCTTTATCGACAACCTGCCGATCACGCAGTTCTACAAGGTTGCGGTCGACGATGCCGAGCCGTTCTACAATGTCTTCGGCGGCACGCAGGACAATAATTCGCAAGGCGGCCCCTCGCGCACCGATAACGTTCAGGGCATCCGCAACTCCGACTGGTTCGTGACCCTGTTCGGCGACGGGCACCAATCCGCGACCGAACCCGGCAATCCCGACATCATGTATGCGCAGGCGCAGCAGGGGAACCTTGCCCGCGTCGATCGCACCAATGGCGAGGTCGTCCTGATCCAGCCTCAGCCCGCGCCCGGCGACCCGATTGCGCGCTGGAACTGGGATTCGCCGATCTGGATCAGCCAGCACGAGCCAACCCGCGTCTATTTCGCTTCGCAGCGCCTGTGGCGTTCGAACGATCGCGGCGACAGCTGGAGGGCGATTTCGGGCGATCTCACGCGCAACGAAGATCGCATGCGCCTGCCCGTGATGGGCCGCCAGTGGAGCTGGGATGCGGGCTGGGACATCTACGCGATGAGCCAGTACAACACGATCACCTCCATCGGGGAATCGCCCTTCGATGAACGCGTGCTCTATGTCGGCACCGACGATGGCCTCATCCAGGTGACAGAGGATGGCGGGGCGAACTGGCGCCGCATCGAAGTCGGCTCGCTGCCCGGCGTTCCCGAACGCGCTTTCGTCAATGACATCCGCGCCGATCTACACGATCCCGACACGGTCTATGTCGCGCTCGACAATCACAAATATGGCGACTTCAAGCCGTATCTTCTCAAGAGCACCGATCGCGGGCGCAGCTGGCGCTCGATCGCGGGCGATATCCCTGAGCGGCATCTGGTCTGGAGGATCGTACAGGATCACGAGGACCCCAACCTGCTCTTCACCGCGACCGAGTTTGCGCTGATGTTCAGCCTCGATGGCGGGCAGAAATGGACCAGGCTGTCGGGCGAAGCGCCGACCATCGGATTCCGCGATGTGACGATCCAGCGGCGCGAGGACGATCTGGTGGCGGCAACCTTCGGGCGCGGCTTCTATATCGTGGACGACATCTCCCCGCTGCGCTCGCTTTCCGAAGCGGATCTGAACCGCGAGGCGATGCTTTTCCCGGGCCGCAAGGCGTGGTGGTATGTCGAACAGCCCGACCTCGCTTTCTCGCCCGGCGGATCACAAGGCCACGGCTATTTCCGCGCGGAGAACCCACCATTCGGCGCGAACTTCACCTATTATCTTGCCGAGGACATCCAGAGCCTCGAAGAGATGCGGCAGGAGCGCGAGAAGCCGGCAAACGAGGCGATGCGCGACACGCCCTTCCCCGGCTTCGATGCGATGACGGCGGAAATCCTCGAGCAGGACCCGGCGGTCTATCTCACCGTGCGCGATAGCGATGGCAATGTCGTGCGGCGCTTGAAGGGCCCCGCAAAGAAAGGCTTCCACCGCGTCAACTGGAACCTGCGCTATCCCGACACCGGGGCGGCCAATCCGCTGCGACCGGGGCAGGACGAGCCCAACGGCTATCTCGCCGCGCCGGGCCAGTACACCGTCTCGCTGTCGAAGCGGGTGCGGGGGCAGACGACCGAGCTTGTCGGTCCGCAGCCCTTCATGGTCGAACGTCTGCGCGATGGCGCGCTGCCCGCGCAGCCCGATACGCAGGCCTTCTGGCAGGACGTCGCCGCTTTCGATCGCAAGGTGACCGCGGTGGCGCAGTCGCTCGACGAGGTGGAGAAGAAGATCGAGTTCCTCGATATCGCCGTTGCGCGGACGCCCGGCGGCGATCCTACCGCGCTCGACAACCGCCTCTCCGCAATCCGGAGCGAAGCACAGACGCTCGACGCCATGCTCAATGGCAACCAGGCGCGCAACGCGATCTACGAGCGCACGCAGCCTACGGTTCGCAGCCGGCTTGGCTTCGTGATGTTCGGGACGAGCCGCTCGACATACGGCCCGACGCAGAACCACCGCGATCAGCTTGGCTATGCCAAGGCCGAATTCGACGCGGTGCGCGACCGCTTGCGGACCCTGCGCGAGCAGACGATCCCGGCGTTCGAGGCCGAGCTCGAAGCGGCCGGTGCGCCCTGGGTGCCGGGAGCGGCTATCCCGCAGTAATCAAAACCGCGCGGGGCTTGTCCGATCACAGGCCCCGCCTCAGGATACTCCAATGAATCCCAAACGCCTGTTTCGTCAGGTCCATTACTGGCTGTCGCTCGCCATCTTCGTTCCCGCCGCGATCATGTTCGTCGCGGGCGGTTTCCTGATGCTCAAGAAGGAGATCGAGTGGATCCAGCCTGGCACCGAGCGGGGCGTGGCCGAAGCGCAATTGCCAGAGGTCAGCTTCGAGCAGATGCTGGATGCCGCACGTGCGCACCCCGAGGCCGGGATCGAAGAATGGTCCGACATCGACCGCATCGACCTGCGCGTCGATCGCGGCATCGCCAAATTGCGCGCCAATTCAGGATGGGAAGTGCAGGTCGATACGCAGACGAGCGAGGTTCTCAAAGTCGCCTACCGCCGCTCGGACGTGATCGAGCAGATCCATGACGGTTCGTTCTTCGCCGACTGGGTGAAGCTCTACATTTTCCTGCCCACCGGCGTGCTCCTCATCATCATGTGGGGAACGGGCGCGTATCTCTTCCTCTTGCCCCGCATCGCGAAATCGAAGAAGCAACGGGCCAAGAAACCCGCCTGATCCAAGGAATTCCGATGCGCTTATCGCTCGCCGCCGCCGCCCTCGCTCTTATCGCCACCCCGGGAGGAGCACAGGATGCGATGAAGCCGGTCGAGGAACAGATCGGCGCAGGCGGCAGACCGGTGGGCGCGAACTGGTCGCGCAGTCCGGTCTATGGCGAGAACGGCATGGTCGCGACCGCGCATCCGCTGGCGACGCAAATCGCGCTTCAAATCCTGCGCGAGGGCGGCACCGCAGTCGATGCGGCGATTGCGGCCAACGCAGCGCTCGGCCTGATGGAGCCGACGGGCAACGGGATCGGCGGCGATATCTTCGCCATCATCTATGACCCCGCAACCGACAAGCTCTACGGCCTCAACGGTTCGGGCCGCTCGCCTATGGGGCAGACGCTCGATGAGTTGAACGAGAAGCTCGACGGCGCGGAAGCGTTGCCCCCGGTCGGCCCCCTGGCCGTCACGATTCCCGGCACGGTCGATGGCTGGTTCGCCATGCATGAACGCTTCGGCAGGATGCCAATGAGCGATATCCTTGCACCGACTGTGGAGTATGCCCGCGAAGGACACCCGGTCGCGCCGGTGATCGCGATGTATCTCGACCGCAGCTTGCGCGCTTACACACGCCGGCTCGAAAGCTTCGATTTCGAATTCGACAATGCCCGCGCCACCTGGTTTGCCGACGGCACGGCGCCTGAAGCGGGCGAGATTTTCAAGAACCCGGACCTTGCGAATACGCTGGAGACGATAGGGCGCGAAGGGCGCGATGCATTCTACGAAGGCGAGCTTGCCCGGACGATGGTCGATTACCTTCGGGAGCAAGGCTCGGCCTACACGATGGAAGATTTCGCCGCCCACAAAAGCGACTGGGTCGAGCCCGCCTGCACCGAGTATAGGGACGGCTTCGAACTGTGCGAACTGCCGCCCAACACGCAGGGCTTCGCCGCGCTGCAAATGGTCAATATCCTGAAGAATATTGACCTCTCGCAATGGGAGCGCGGGAGCCCCGAGGTTATCCACTACATCACCGAAGCCAAGCGCCTCGCCTATGCCGATGTCGCGCGGTTCTACGCCGATCCCGACTTCACCCGCTTCCCCGAAGAGCTGCTGAGCGAGGAATATGGCCGGGAACGCTTCGCGCTGATCGATCCCGACCGTGCCACGCCCGAATTAGGTCCCGGCGAACCCAAATTGGAGGGTGAAGGCGACACCACCTATCTCACCGTCACCGACAAGGACGGCATGATGGTGAGCCTCATCCAGTCCAACTATCGCGGCATGGGCGGCGGGTTGGTGCCCGATGGCCTCGGCTTCATGTTTCAGGATCGCGGCGAGCTCTTCAGCCTCGATGCAGCGCACCCCAATGCCTACGAACCGGGCAAGCGCCCCTTCCACACGATCATCCCGGCTTTCGTGAAGAAGGACGGTGAGGCCTATATGACGCTTGGCCTGATGGGCGGCGGTATGCAGCCACAGGGGCATGTCCAGATCCTCATCAACATGGTCGATTATGGCATGAACATTCAGGAAGCGGGCGATGCCGCGCGCATCAACCACGATGGCGGGCGGCAGCCTACCGAAGCACTCACCGGCCCCGCCGCCGATCCGCTCGGCACGCTCAATGTCGAACCCGGCATCCCACAGGCGACCATCGAGGCATTGGAGGCAATGGGCCACAATGTCCGCGTGGTCGAGAACGGTATCATGTTCGGCGGCTACCAGGCCATCGCCCGCAACCCCGAAACCGGCGTCTATGCCGGCGCCACCGAAATGCGCAAAGACGGCCAGGCCAGCGGGTACTAGCTTGAATGGAAAACGGACCCACCAAGGGTCCGCAAGACCGACCGGCCGCCCGCAGCTGCCCCGGAGCGGAGCGAAGGGAATAGCAGCGAGGACGATCGCCCGGATGGGCGATCGAAAAACAAGAATGGTGACCCCGGCGCGATTCGAACGCGCGGCCCTCAGATTAGGAATCTGATGCTCTATCCGGCTGAGCTACGGGGTCCCCGAGGCTTCGCCGTACTGCGCCGGCTCTCGGCTTGCAAACACTTGTGAATCTTGAAACGGCGAGATTGCCCGCGCATTGGTTCGTCATGGAACAGACCAACGAAATAATGGGATGGTTCGGCGGAATGGATCGGCTTTCCAACGTCGCCATCGGAGCCGTTTTCTTTTACGTATATATCGTCCTGCTGGTGCGGATTCTGGGCAAGCGCACGACCAGTCAGATGAACAATTTCGACTGGATCATCACCATCGCGGTCGGCAGCCTCGCGGCGAGCGGCGTCCTCCTGCGCAACGTGGCCATCGCTGAAGCGGCAGCCGCGATCGCGATCCTGGCCGCCGCGCAATGGCTGACGACGAAACTGGTGCTCAAGAGCGACCTCGCCTCCAAGCTCGTCAAGGAGGAGCCGACCATGCTCACTCACAAGGGCGATTTCCTGCGCGACGCGATGAAGCGCACGCGCGTGTCAGAAGAGGAGGTGATGGGCGCGCTGCGCGCCGAGGGTCTTTTCAATGTCGAAGACGCCAATTGGGTCATCCTGGAGACCAACGGCGAATTCAGCGTCATCCCGAGAGAGGATATCGCAGCGAGTGATGCCTGCGTCCTCGAAGGCGTATCGAAGCCCGACAAGCTCGACTAATTCAGTTCGTCCGGCGGCGCGACCGGGAAAGGCAGCGGCGCAACCGGCACGCCTTCATCCACCAGTGCCCTGGCCTCTTCCATCGTTGTCTGACCGTGGATCGCGGTCTCGTCGCGCTCGCCATAGTGCATTTCGCGCGATTGCTTGGCGAAATCCTTGCCGACCCAGGTGCTCTTTTCGAGCGCCTTCGCCTGCGCGCTGGCGAGCGCCTCCATCGCCTTTTGCACTTCGGGCGAAGGCGGCATGTTGCTGACCGGTTGCCCATCGTCGACTGCGGCCGGTGCCACATCTGCAACCGTATTGCCCTTCGCCGAAACCGCCGGAGCCATCGGGGCCTTGCCAATGTCGCCAGTGCCGCATTGGGGGCACTCGACGAGCCCACGAGCCTTCTGGTCTTCGAAATCGGTGGACGAGCCGAACCAGCCCTCGAAACGGTGGCCGTGCGTGCAGCGAAGGTCGTAAACGATCATACGCTCTATTTGGCGATTTCGCGCCGGTTCGCAAGGCTCGGCACCTGCGCGCGGACCTCGTCGATGCTCGCGAGGTCGATGTCGCAAAAGCCGAGGCTCGGCCCCTTATCTCCCATATCGAGCAGCACCTCGCCCCATGGATCGACCACGAGCGAATGGCCATATGTGTCGCGTCCATCCTCGTGTGCGCCGACCTGTGCGGCGGCGATGACAAAGGCGCTCGCCTCGATCGCGCGGGCGCGCAGCAGGACATGCCAGTGCGCCTCGCCGGTCGGTACGGTGAAGGCGGCGGGCACCGCGATCGCGTCGCATCGCCGGTCGCCGAGTGCGCCGAACAAAGCGGGAAAGCGAAGGTCGTAGCAGACCGCCAGGCCGAGCCGTCCGAAAGGCGTGTCCTCGACGGTGATGACCTCGCGCCCGGCCTCGTAGGCATTGCTCTCGCGCCAGCTTTCGCCGGTCGAAAGCTCGACGTCGAACATGTGGATTTTATCGTAGGTGACCGGCGATCCTTCGTCTGCGGCGAGATAGACGCTGCGATTGGCGAACTTGCCGGATGAGACCGCGACCGGGAGCGAGCCCAGCGCCAGGTCGATCCCAAGATCGCGCGCTCGCTCGCCGAGCCGCGCGATCATCGCCGCCGGCCCCTCGCCCCCGATCCATTCGGCCGCCCGCCGCCGGTCGCGGTCGAGCAGCAGCGCCATCTCCGGCGTGAAGAGGATGCGCGCCCCGCCCTCGGCGGCTTCGGCCATCGCGGCCTCGATCGCGGTGCCATTACCCTCCGGCTCGATTCCGGAGGTCATCTGCAACAGGGCGATGCGGGTCATTCAGCTCGCCAGCAGCGCGTCGAGCTCGCCCGCTTCCTCGAGCGCGGCGAGATCGTCGGATCCGCCGACATGGGTCTCGCCGATGAATATTTGCGGCACCGTGCGCGCCTGCGGGGCGCGCGCCAGCATCTCGTCGCGCTTCGCACCGCCCATCGTGATGTCGTGCTCTTCAAACTGAGCGCCCTTTTCCTGCAGGAGGCGCTTGGCCCGCGTGCAGAAGGGACAGGCGAACTTCGTGTAGATGTCGATCTGAGGCTGGGTCATGGTCTAAGTCCCGGTAATATAGTGTGAACCTTGCGGCAAGAACGTGCCCACCCCGCCCTCTTGAAAGCCGATATGCGCGCCCTAACTAGAACGTGTCGCCGCGTTCTGCCAGCCCTTGGGGAACGCATGATGGCGGCAGACACACACGGGTGCTGCGCGAAAAGCAGGCCCGTTCACATATCGAATTGCTCAACACGGAGGATTTGGAAATATGTCACGTCTCGATTTTACCCCCTATCGCCGCAGCACCGTCGGCTTCGATCGCCTGTTCGACATGCTCGAAGGCCAGGCGCGGGCCAGTTCCGGCGACAATTACCCCCCGTTCAATATCGCCAAGAGCGGCGATGACAATTACCGGATCACGCTGGCCGTGGCCGGCTTCCGCTCGCAGGATCTCGACATCACCGCGCAGGCAAACCTGCTGGTGGTCCAGGGACGCAAGCGCGAAGACGCAGAGGGTGACGGCGAATTGCTGCACGTCGGGATCGCGAATCGCGGTTTCGAGCGGCGTTTCGAACTCGCCGACTATGTCCGCGTCGACAATGCGACGCTCGCCGACGGCCTGTTGGTGATCGATCTCGTGCGCGAAGTGCCCGAGGCGATGAAGCCAAAGAAGATCGCCGTCTCGACCGCGCCGACGCTGACCTCGGTTCCGACCGGGCAGGATGCGGACGATACGGATGCAGGCGAAGCGCGCGAAGCCGACGCTGCTTGACGCGCTGCTTGCGATGCGGCGCGGGCGTCGATGAAAACCGCGCGGTATCAAAAACTTACATATGTTAGGAAAGTATGGGGGCGGTCGTCGCAAGACGCCGCCCCCGCGACCGTAAAGGCCGCCTCGACCAAACCTGACCGTCCGGGTCGCAGAAGACGGTCAACCCCAGTGCGAGTTCGAAGCGATCATTTTCAGCCCATAGCACGCCGAAGAGATCGCAAACTCTTGCTCCTCCCAGCCACTCGAAAGGGATCGGTTGCGGAAAGCGCTGATAACGTAATCCCCCCGCCCGCCTTACGAAAACCTGAAGGGCACCCTCCGCCGTAAAGCGAAGCGGAGCGCTGGGCGCAAGGATTAATTTCACCGGCTTGTAAGGACGCGACACAAGCGTTCCTGCGCAGTTGCATCCGCGCAAGGATCGGACGCTCTGTGAGAAACGGTTGGAAAATCGGCGTTCTGCGGCACCGAACCTCGCGGCTTACCCGTCAGCTAACGCCCCGTTCTTAGACCAGGCGCGACTGTTCCAGTGCGGCGGCGATGAAGCCGGCGAACAGCGGATGCGGATCGAAGGGCTTGGATTTCAGTTCGGGATGAAATTGCACGCCAACGAACCAGGGATGGTCGGGACGCTCGACGATTTCGGGCAGCAGACCGTCGGGCGACATTCCGGCAAAGACCAGTCCCTGCCGTTCGAGCGGATCTATATAGCGTGAATTGACCTCGTAGCGGTGGCGGTGACGCTCCGAAATCGTCGTCGCCCCGCCATACATCGCCGAGGTGTGGCTATTGCCGGCCAGCTTGGCTTCGTAGGCGCCGAGGCGCATCGTCCCGCCAAGGTCGCCGCCCTCCTCGCGCTCCTGAATGCCCTCTTCGCTCATCCATTCGGTGATGATGCCCACCACCGGCTCGTGCGTTTCGCCGAACTCGGTCGAGGAAGCCGCATCGAAACCGGCAGTGCGCGCCGCCTCGATACAGGCCATCTGCATGCCGAGGCAGATGCCGAAGAACGGCACCTTGCGTTGCCGCGCGAAGCGTACGCTGGCGATTTTCCCTTCGCTGCCGCGCTCGCCGAAGCCTCCGGGCACGAGAATGCCGTGCAGCGGTTCGAGCGCGGAAACGACCTCGCTTTCGTCCTCCCCTTCGAACACTTCGGCGTCGATCCAGCGGATATTGACCTTCACCCGGTTCGCCAGCCCGCCGTGGACCAAAGCTTCGTTCAGGCTCTTATAGGCGTCGGGCAGGCCGACATATTTGCCGACCACGCCGATCGTCACCTCGCCTTCTGGATGGAAATAGCGATCCGTCACATCTTCCCAGGCCGACAGATCGGGCTCGGGCGCATCGGTGATGCCGAAGCCGCGCAGCACTTCGGCATCGAGCCCCTCGCGGTGATATTGCTCGGGCACCGAATAGATCGAGGGCGCATCGAGCGCGGGGATGACGGCCTCGCGCCGGACATTGCAGAAATTGGCGATCTTCTGCAGCTCGGCCTCGGGAATGGGATGTTCGGCGCGGCACAGCAGCACGTCGGGCTTGATCCCCAGGCTGGCCAGCTCGCGCACCGAATGCTGCGTCGGCTTGGTTTTCAGCTCTCCCGCCGCGGCGATATAAGGGACGAGCGTGACGTGGACGCTAAGCGTCTGGAGCGGTTCGAGCTCGTTTCGAAGCTGCCGGATCGCTTCCATGAAGGGCAGCGATTCGATGTCGCCCACCGTCCCGCCGATCTCGCACAGGATGAAATCGTGGTCCTCGCTGTCGGCGAGCGCGAATTGCTTGATCGCGTCGGTGACGTGCGGGATGACCTGGACTGTCGCGCCCAAATAATCGCCGCGGCGTTCGCGCGCGATGATATCGCGATAGACGCGCCCCGACGTGATATTGTCGCTCTGGCGCGCGGAAACGCCGGTGAAGCGTTCGTAATGGCCAAGGTCGAGATCGGTCTCCGCACCGTCGTCGGTGACGTAGACCTCGCCGTGCTGATACGGGCTCATCGTGCCCGGATCGACGTTCAAGTAGGGGTCGAACTTGCGGATGCGCACCTTGTATCCGCGCGCCTGAAGGAGGCTTGCGAGCGATGCCGCCATGAGGCCCTTGCCAAGCGAGGAAACCACGCCGCCGGTGATGAAAATGAACCGCGCCATGGGAGGCGAGCCTTAGGCCCCTCGTGGGATTCGGAGCAAGGGAAATGCGCAGGCATTGCCGCGCGCCATCCACAATTTTCGAAGGATTTCCGGCGGCGCGCTTTTACTGGTCGGCGGTCGAGGGAATCGGGGAAACGACGCCGTCCTCGGGCTCTGCCAGCAGGTCGTCGCTGGTTGCCGCCCCGCCGGTCGCGGGAGCCGCGGCGCCAGGTTCACCGAGCAGATCGTCGGAGGCGGGCGCAGGCACGTCGCGTTCGAGCGTCGAACTGACATCGGCGATGCGCGATTCGCTGACGGCCATGGCCGCGAGCAGGATCGACATGACGACGAAGGCGACCGCGAGCCACTTGGTCGAGCGGGTCAGGAAGTCCGCCGCCCCGCGCGCGCCCAGAGCGCCGGACGGATTGCCGCCGATGCCAAGGCCGCCGCCCTCGCTGCGCTGCATAAGCACGACGCCGACGAGCGCCGCGGCGATCAGGGCCTGGATGACGGTCAGGATGAGAAACAACGACATGGTTCGGCTTCACAGAATGAATGATGGGATGTGCCGCCTGCATCTAAGGCGCGGCGGCTTCGCGGACAAGGTGCGGCGGGGCGGAGCGGGGAAAACGGGGGCCGGCAGCTAGTGATCCTCAGCTATCGTCGGCTTCGGCGGCGGCGAGCGCGATGCCCATGAAGCTGTCGGCGGTCAGGCTCGCACCGCCCACCAGCGCGCCGCCTACTTCGGGGACGGCGAAGATATCGGCGGCGTTGTCGGGCTTCACCGAACCGCCATAGAGAATGCGCACGGCGCCGCCCTCTTCCTTGCCGTAGAGCTCGACCAGCAGCGCGCGGATCGCGGCGTGCATCTCGCCGATATCGGCGGGCTTCGCGACATTGCCAGTCCCGATCGCCCAGATCGGTTCGTAGGCGACGGTCAGGCGCTGCGACGCGTCTTCGATTTCGGGCGGCAGCGAGGCTTCGAGCTGTTCGCGCACGAAATCGAGCGCGCCACCGCCCTCGCGGATATCGGCGCTTTCGCCGCAGCACATGATGATCCTCAGACCCGCCTCGAACGCCGCCAGCGCTTTGGCGCGCACCACCGCGTCGCTTTCTCCGTGGCCGCCACGCCGCTCCGAATGGCCGAGGATCACGAATTTCGCGCCCGCATCGGCAATCATGCTCGCGGAAATGTCGCCGGTATGCGCGCCGCTATCCTCGTCATGGCAGTCCTGCGCGCCGACGATGATCTGATCGGCCTCGCGGTGGACCGGGTGAATCAGCGTATAGGGCGGCGCGATCGCGACCTCGACCTTCATGTGCCGCTGCGCTGCGCGGTCGATCGCGCGCGCTTCCGACAGCATGGCCCTGGTGCCGTGCATCTTCCAGTTTCCAACGATGTAGGGCCGCTGGGACATATCTCTTCCTGAAGGGCTGACGGGCGACTGCGAATCCTGGCGAAGACGAATCTTCGCGAAGGAACGGCTATTTAGGTTCGGGGGGCGACGTCCGCTAGACGGGCTTGCAAGTTTAGTCAAAACCGCCGCGCACCTGTTGCCGCGAGGTCGCAGGGTGGATAAGGCGCTGCTACGGCGGCACGTCGCGCGCTCGCCGGCCACCCAAGCAGGATCGCTAACCCACATGATTTCGCTGTTCCGCAATTTCTTCCAGTCGAAGATCGGGCTGCCGATCTTCATCGGCTTTCTCATCATCGTCGCCCTCGCCTTCGCCGCCAGCGACATTTCCGGCTCGGCGACCTTCGGGGGGCTGAGCGGCGACGACAAGGTCGCGGTGGTCGGCGACCAGGCGATCACCAGCAACGAGATGAACGCGGCGATGAACAATGCGCTCGATCGCGCGCGCCAGCAGAACCCGACCATCACCATGCCGCAATTCGTCGCCGCCGGCGGGCTGGAAAGGGAGCTCGACCTGCTGATCGACCGCTATGCGGTGGGTTTGTTCGCGCAGAAATACGGCCTTCGCGCGGGCGATAATCTAATCAATAGCGAGATCCTGCAGATCGGCGCCTTTCGCAATCTGACGGGCGAGTTCGATCAGGCGACCTACCAGGCGGCCTTGCAGCAGCAGGGAATCACCGATGCGATGCTGCGCCGGGATATCGCCGACGGGTTGCTCGCGCAGCAGATCCTGCGGCCGGCGCTCGCCGCGCTGTCCCTGCCCCGGGCGGCGGCGCGGCAATATGCGGCGCTCGTAACGGAGCGGCGCGAAGGCGCGATCGGCGTGGTGCCCAGCGCGCTCTACGCGCCCGAAGGCGACCCCACCCGGGCACAGCTCCAAGGGTTCTATGACGAGAACCGCGCGCGCTACATCCTGCCCGAACGGCGAGCCTTGCGCTTCGCGCGCTTCGGCGTCGATGCGGTGCCGCCCGTCCCCGCGCCCAGCGAGGCGCAGATCGCCGCGCGCTACCGGCGCGATGCCGCGCAATATGCAGCGCAGGATCGGCGCGCGATCACCAGCTTCGTCGTCCCGACCCGTGAGGCTGCGCAGGCGCTTGTTCAGCGGGTGCGCGGGGGAATGTCGCTCGAAGCCGCAGCGCGCGAGGCGGGCTTCAACGTCTCCTCGGGCGAGCCGCGCGGGCGCGAGGAACTGGCCTCGGCGACCAGCGCCGCGCTTGCCGAAGCGGTGTTCGCAGCCGAAGAAGGCGATATCCTCGACCCAGCGCGCAGCACGCTCGGCTTCTACGTCGCGCGGGTGGACGAAATCGAGCGCACCCCTGCGCGCGAACTTTCCGCGGTGCGCAGCGAGATCGTGCAGCAATTGGAGGACGAAGCGCGCGCCGCCGCATTGGCGCAGCTGAGCAGCGAGATCGAAGAGCTGGTGGACACCGGCAGCTCGCTCGGCGACGTGGCCGAAGCATACGGGCTCGAGGTCGAAACCATTACCGGCCTTACCGCCGATGGCCGCCGCTTCGGCGTTCCGGGATCGGCGCTCAGCCCGACGCTGCAACCGGTGGTCGACGTCGCCTTCCAGATGGAAGAAAGCGAGCCCCAGCTCGCCGAAATCGTGCCGGGCGAGCAATTCCTCGTCTTCGACGTCGCCGACATTGTCGCCAGCGCCGCTCCGCCGCTCGCCGAGATACGCGATGAGGTGATCGAGGCCTGGCGCCTGGAACAGGGCAGCGAAGAGGCGCGCGAGGTCGCGAACCGCGTGCTCGAACAGGTCCGCGCGGGCACGCCCCTTGCCGAAGCGATGCGCAGCGAAAACGCACAGCTGGACGAGGTCGATCAGATCAGCCTCTCGCGCCGTGCGCTGATCGAAGGGGGGCAGCGCATTCCCGCGCCGCTCGTGCTGATGTTCTCGATGGCACAGGGTTCGACCAAGCTACTCGAAGGCGAAGGCAACGTGGGTTGGTTCCTGGTCGATCTCGACACGATTGCGACCGATCCGATCGCCGACGACGATCCGCTGCTGGCACAGACGCGCGAACAGATCGGCGGCGCGATGACGGGCGAATATGCGAGCCAGCTTTCCGCCGCGATCCGCGAGGAAGTGGGCGCTGAGCGCAATGCCGAGGCGATCGAGGCGCTGCGCCGGACGCTTGCGGGCGAGAGCTGATGCGCGCCTCGTTCGACCTCGGCCCCTCCATCGCCGCCGGTTGAGCGGCCCGGTGCCGCTGGAAAACGCCGAAGCCGCAGCCGCGGCGCTCGCGCGGGGCGAGTCGGCGCTGGTCTGGCGCCGCGTGGTCGCCGATTGCGATACGCCAGTGGGCGCGGCGCGGCGGCTGATCGAGCCGGGGCGCGGCGATTTCCTGCTCGAATCGGTCGAAGGCGGCGAAGTGCGCGGCCGCTACAGCCTGCTCGGGCTCGACCCCGATCTGGTGTTCCGCGCGCGCGAAGGTCGGGCCGAGATCAATGCCGCCTGGCAGCAGGACCGCGACAGTTTCGTCTCGCGCGACGGGCACGCGCTTTCGGAATTGCGAGCGCTGGCGGAAAGCTGCCGCATCGATGTGCCCGAGGGGGCCGAAAACGCTCTGCCCCCCGCACTCGCCTGCCTCGTCGGCTATTTCGGCTACGAGACGATCGGCCTCGTCGAGACCCTGCCGCGCGCGCCCGAAAGCCCGCTCGGCCTGCCCGACATGCTGTTCGTGCGCCCGACACTGATCCTGGTGTTCGATTCGCTCACCGACACGCTGTTCTGTGTCGCGCCCCTGTGGGAAGCGCTCGATGCCGGGGCCGCAATCGCCCGCGCCGGGGAGCGAATCGAGGAAGCCTTGCGCGCGCTCGCCCGGCCCCGCCCGCCCGAACCGCGTGGCGAACCGGGCAGAAGCGAACCCGAACTCGCACCCGTTATCGCCGGCGAGGACTACAAGGCGATGGTCAGGCGCGCGAAGGACTACATTGCGGCGGGCGACATCTTCCAAGTCGTGCTGGCGCAGCGCTTTACCTGCTCCTTCACACTGCCGCCGTTGGCGCTCTACCGCGCGCTCAGGCGGGTGAACCCTTCGCCCTTCCTCTATTTCCTCGACCTGCCCGGCTTCGCGATCGTGGGATCGAGCCCCGAAATATTGGTGCGCGTGAGGGCGGGCGACGAGGGGAAACGCGAGGTGACGATTCGACCGATCGCCGGCACGCGGCCCCGCGGGGCAACGCGCGCGGAGGACGAGGCGAACGAGGCTTCGCTGCTCGCCGATCCCAAGGAATGCGCCGAACATCTGATGCTCCTCGATCTGGGGCGCAACGATGTCGGCCGGGTGGCCGCACACGGGAGCGTCAGCGTGACTGACAGCTTCCAGGTCGAACGCTACAGCCATGTCATGCACATTGTCAGCAATGTCGTCGGCCGGCTCGCGTCGGACAAAGACGCGCTCGATGCGGTCTTTGCGGGCTTCCCGGCGGGCACCGTGTCGGGCGCGCCCAAGCTGCGCGCCTGCGAGATCATTGCCGAATTGGAACCCGAAACGCGAGGAGCTTATGCCGGCGGAGTGGGCTATTTCGCGCCCGACGGCTCGGTCGACAGCTGCATCGTGTTGCGCACCGCGGTGGTGAAGGACGACGTAATGCACGTGCAGGCGGGCGCGGGGATCGTCGCCGACAGCGATCCCGAGTACGAGTTGGCCGAATGCCGCGCCAAGGCCGGCGCCCTGATCGCCGCCGCGCGCGAGGCGACGGCGCTCGCCAGCGAGCCGGGATACGGGCAGTGAGGCGCGCGGGTCTTCTTGGTTTGGGCGCGCTCGCCCTCGCCGCCTGCAGCGAGCAGCCCGCCGGCGAACCGGTCGTGCGCGCTCCGCTGGATGGAGCCGTTGCCCCGGACACTCCCGTTCCCACCCCGACGAAAGCCGCCGAAACCGGCGTTTGCCAACCCGCCAGGTTCGAGGGCGTCTCGCTCACCCACTGCATCGCCGATCCGGCGCGGCACGCGATCTCAACGGCGCTTGCTCCGGCGAGCGGCGAGCGGGCCGGCACGATCGCCGGCTGGGCAGAAGGTCGCCAGACGGACAGCATCGTCTTCGTCGTGAATGGCGGGATGTATGGCGACGATCTGCGCCCCGTCGGCTACTTCGTGGAAGGCTCCGAGCGTCTGGCCGAGATCGACCGCAGCGAGGCTTCGGGCAATTTCTACATGAAGCCCAACGGCGTTTTCTTCGGCAGCTCCGGCGAATGGCGCGTGCTCGAAACCGAGACTTTTGTCCGCACTATCGGCACGCGGCCTGAGTTCGGCACGCAATCGGGGCCGATGTTGGTCGTCGAGGGCGAAATGCACCCCCGGTTTCAGGAAAACGGCCCCTCGCGCGCGGTCCGCAACGGGGTCGGCGTCGATGCGCAGGGCCGCGCCCATTTCGTGATCTCGGACGAAGCGCTCAGCTTCGGCCAGCTAGCACGCTTCTACCGCGACGAGCTCGAGGTGCCCAACGCGCTTTATCTCGACGGCAACGTCTCGTCGCTCTGGAACCCGGCGAGCGGCCGGCAGGATGGGGGCCGGGTCGGGCCGCTGATCGTGGTGGAGACGAAATGACATATCCCGGCAACATGCAAAGCTACGAACGCACGCTCTATCCCGAGATCGAGCCCTACGAGACCGGCATGCTCGACGTGGGCGAAGGGCATCGGCTCTATTACGAGCGTGTCGGCACGCCCGGCGCGAAGCCTGCGGTGTTTCTCCATGGCGGCCCGGGCGGCGGGATGGCGCCTTCGCATCGCCGCCAGTGGGATCCGGAGCGCTACGACGTCCTCCTCTTCGACCAGCGCGGTTGCGGCAAGTCGGAGCCCTTCGCGGGACTCAAGCACAACGACACTTGGCGCATCATCGCCGATATCGAGCGTCTGCGCGACATATGCGGGCACGATGCATGGCAGGTCTTCGGCGGCAGCTGGGGCGCGACGCTCGCGCTCGCCTATGCGCAGGCGCATCCGGATCGCGCGACCGAGATCATCCTGCGCGGCGTCTTCCTCGCCCGCGAGCGCGAAAAAAGCTGGCTCTACGGCTACGGCGCGAGCGAGATCATGGCCGAGCAATGGGACGCCTTTTCCGGCCACATTCCGCAAGGCGAACGCGGCGATCTTGTCCAAGCCTATTACGACCGCCTGACCAGCGAAGACGAGGCGACGCGGCTTGCGGCGGCGAAGGAATGGTCGCTTTGGGAAGGCACCGTCGCGACCCTGCTTCCTAATGCGGACCTGCTCGCCGATTTCGAGGACCCGGCAAAAGCCGTCCCCTTCGCCCGCATCTGCGCAAAGTTCTTCCTCGAAAACTTCTACCTCGAAGAAGGCCAGCTACTGCGCGACATGGACAAGATCGCACACATCCCCACAATCATCGTGCAGGGCCGCCACGACATCTGCACACCGCCCGGCGCCGCCTGGGCGGTCAAAAAAGCGCATCGGAAAGCCGAGCTCTGGATGATCCATGACGCGGGCCATTCGGCGGGCGAGCCGGGGATCATCGACGGCCTCGTGCGCGCAACCGATCACTTCGCAGGCAACACCGCATGAGCCAGATTCTCGTCATCGACAATTACGACAGCTTCACCTTCAACCTCGTACACTACCTTATGGAGCTGGGCGCCGATGTGCGGGTGGAGCGCAACGACGCGATGAGCGCAAGCGAGGCGCTGGCGACCAACGCTACCGGTTTCCTTATCTCCCCCGGCCCCTGCACGCCCAACCAAGCGGGTATCAGCCTCGATCTCGTCGCCGCATGTGCGGATGGCGAGAAACCGCTACTGGGCGTGTGCCTCGGCCATCAGGCGATCGGGCAGCATTTCGGCGGCACGGTTACGCGCGGCGGGTTGATGCATGGCAAGACCTCGCCTGTCACGCATGACGCAACGGGCGTGTTTGCCGGCCTGCCCTCGCCCTTCACTGCGACCCGCTATCACAGCCTCGAAGTGGTCGACGTGCCCGAAACACTCATCGCCAACGCCCATGCCGAGACACCCGGCGGCGATCACGTAAGCGTCATGGGTTTCCGCCACAAGACACTCCCCATCCACGGCGTGCAATTCCACCCGGAAAGCATCGCGACCGAGCACGGCCACGACCTGCTCGCGAACTTTCTCCAGCTTTGCGGCATCGAAGCCCAAATGCGAGAAGGGGCGCCCGCATGAAGACCCTCCCCCTTGCCGTTCCGCATATGAACGAAGTCGAGGCCGAGGAAGTCTTCGGCTGGATCCTTGATGGCCAGGCATCGGACGAGGAGATTGCGCGCTTCCTGCTCGCCATGACCGAACGCAGCGAAACCGCCGAGGAAATCGCCGGCGCCGCGCGGGCGCTGCGAGCACGGCTGATCCCGATCGAAGCACCAGAAAGCGCGGTCGATTGCTGCGGCACAGGGGGCGATGGGCATCACACGCTCAACGTCTCGACCGCCGTATCGCTGGTTGTCGCGGCGTGCGGCGTGCCGGTCGCCAAGCACGGCAACCGCGCCGCCTCGTCGAAATCGGGCGCTGCGGACACCTTGGAAGCGCTCGGGCTCGATATGGACGCGGCGGGGCGAACAGCGGAAAAAACGTTGGCAGAGCTCGGCATCTGCTTCCTCTTCGCCAAGAACCACCACCCCGCGATGGGCCGCATTCAGCCCATTCGGCAGCGATTGGGCAAACGCACGATCTTCAACCTGATGGGCCCGCTGTCCAACCCTGCCGGCGTCCAGCGCCAGCTGATCGGCATCGCGCGACCTGCCTATGTCCCGATCTATGCCGAGGCCAAGGCACGGTTAGGGACGCAGCGGACCTTTATCGTCTCGGGCGACGAGGGGCTCGACGAACTGAGCCTTGCGGGCGGAAACGAGCTGGCTGATGTGACAGGCAGCGAGGTTTTTATGCACCGGGTCGAGGCGAGCGATGCGGGACTGGAAAACGCCCCAGTCGAAGCGATCCGCGGCGGCGATGCTGAGCATAACGCGAAGGCGCTAAAAGCGCTGCTAAAGGGCACACCGGGGCCATACCGAGATGCGGTGCTGCTCAACGCGGCGGCGACGTTGATGGTGGCTGGCAGGGCCGGGAACCTCGAAGAGGGCGTGGCGATGGCGGCGGAGGCGCTGGATAGCGGTGAAGCGGCCAAGCTGCTGGCGGACTGGATCGAGATGGCGAAATAAGGAACTTGTGGTCATCCCCGCGAAAGCGGGGACCCAGAGCGGTCGAAGCGCAACATCTCCCTGGGTTCCCGCTTTCGCGAGAATGACAAGTTTTTGAGAACAGAATGAACAAGCTCGAAGAAATCTGCGCCGCCAAACGCGAAGTGGTCGCCGCCCGCAAGAAGGCGGTGCCGGCCAGCGAGCTCGAACGCGCCGCCGCGATCCAGACAGCTCCACGCGGCTTCGAGGCCGCTCTTCGCAAACGCGCCGAAACCGGCTTCGCGCTGATTGCCGAAATCAAGAAAGCCAGCCCCTCAAAGGGCCTCATCCGCGAAGACTTCCAACCCGCGCAGCATGCCAAGGACTACGAAGCGGGCGGCGCGACCTGCCTTTCGGTCCTCACCGACGCGCCCTATTTCCAGGGGCACGAGGACTATCTCATCGCCGCACGCGCAGCCTGTGCACTGCCTGTTCTGCGCAAGGACTTCATGATCGATCCGTGGCAGTGCCTCGAAGCGCGCGCGATCGGGGCGGACGCAATCCTCATCATCGTCGCCGCGCTGGGCGACGCGGCAATGGCCGAAATCGAAGCCGCCGCGCGCGAACATCGCATGGACGTTCTGGTCGAAGTCCATGACGAAGCCGAGCTCGAGCGCGCCGCAAAACACCTCGAAAGCCGCCTGATCGGCGTCAACAACCGCGATTTGAAAACCTTCACCACTTCGCTCGCCACGACCGAACGCCTGGCTCCGCTCGCGCCTGCCGACGCGTTGATCGTCGGTGAGAGCGGGATCAACAGTCACGCCGATTGCGAACGCTTGGCGAAATCGGGCGTGTGCGCCTTCCTCGTCGGCGAAAGCCTGATGCGCGCCGACGATTTGCCCGCGGCCACGCGGACCCTTATCGAAGGGTGACACCGAGGCAGTCGCCAGATTGACACTTCGGACTGCGCAGAGTGACGCTTTGCGGCGATGGGTGACACTTCGTGCCGTCCGGGTGACAGTTCGTGTTCCACCATTTTGCGCTGTCCTACAGCGACCGAAACTGGCAGAATTCCGGCCATGACGACGCCTTCTTTCCTTGCGAACGACAGCCGTGCCGGTGCCTCGACATGGCGGTCCCGGATGTTTTTCCCCTGGACCGTGTTCCACTTGTTCCATCCTGTAGGAGATCCGGCATGAGCAAGCTCACGCATCTGGACGCGGATGGCGCGGCGCGGATGGTCGATGTCGGCGGCAAACCGGAGACCCGCCGCGTCGCAATCGCCTCCGGTCGGATCACCATGAGCGGCGAGGCGCTGGATGCAATTCGCGCCGGCGATGTGCCAAAGGGCGACGTGCTGGGGGCGGCGCGCATTGCCGGGATCATGGCAGCCAAGCGCACCGGTGAACTGATCCCGATGTGTCACCCGCTGGCGCTCGATGCGGTAACGCTCGACTTCGCTTTCGAGGAAGGAGCGATCCACACGACGGCCACCGCCTCGCTGACCGGCAAAACCGGGGTCGAGATGGAGGCGATGGTCGCGGTCTCCACCGCGCTGCTGACGATCTACGACATGGCCAAGGCGATCGACAAGGCGATGGTGATCGGCGAGGTCTGCCTGATCGAGAAGAAAGGCGGCAAGTCGGGGCATTGGAAAGCACCTGGAGCCAGATGAACGACTGGCTCCCACTCGAAGACGCGCAGGAACGCCTGCTCGCCCTCGCGCCCGCGCCGCGCAGCGAAGAGGTGCCGACACAGTCCGCGCTCGGCCGCATCCTCGCCCGCGACATCCGCGCCCGCCGGACGCAACCGCCCGCCGACCTCTCGGCCATGGACGGCTACGCGGTGCGCGGCGAGGGGCCGTGGCAGGTGGTGGGCGAAAGCCGCGCGGGATCGCCATTTGCAGGCGCTTTGGCCTCCAGCGAAGCGGTTCGCATCTCGACCGGCGCGGCGATGCCCGAAGGGGGCGAAAGCGTGTTGATCCAGGAGGAGGCAACGCGCGATGGCGACACGTTGCACGCCGCCGAACCCCTCTCCTCCGGGCGCCACATCCGCCGGCGCGGCTTCGACTTCGGCGAAGGCGACACGCTGCTGGAGGCAGGCTGCGAGATCGGCGCAGCGCAGATCGCGCTCGCCATGGCGGGAGGGCACGGTTCGCTGAGCGTCGCAGTGCCGCCTACCGTCGCGGTGCTCGACAGCGGCGACGAACTCGCCGCCGATCCCGAAGCGCTCGGCCGCGGCCAGATACCGGCAAGCAACGGCGCCATGATCGCCGCCCTGCTCGCGCCGCATGTGGGCGAAAGCCGCCGCATCGGACCGGTCGCCGACGACATGGACGCGCTCGTCCGCGCGCTGGCCGAGGCGGAGGAATGCGACATCCTCGTCACCTCGGGCGGCGCCTCGGTCGGCGATCACGATCTCGTCCAGGCGGCATTGCGCGAATGGGGCGCACAGCTCGCCTTCTGGAAGGTCGCGATCCGGCCAGGCAAGCCGCTGATGGTGGCGGAGCGCGCGGTCGCAGGACGCCGCCAGGTCATCCTCGGCCTGCCGGGCAACCCGGTGTCGAGCTTCGTGACGACCCTGCTCTTCGCCGTCCCGCTGGTACGCGCCTCGCTCGGGGCGAGCCGGGTGCTGCCGGAGCTGCGCACCGCGCGCCTCGCGGAAGGCCTGCCCGCTGGAGGCAGCCGGCGCGAGTTCCTGCGCGGCATCCGTTCGGGCGGCGAGGTGCGGCGCGCCGGTTCGCAGGACAGCTCGGCGCTGCGTGCGCTGGCGGCGGCGGACTGCCTGATCGTTCGGCCCGCCGATGCGCCCGCGGCGAGCGCGGGAGAGCAAGTGCGCATCCTTTCCCTCCGAAATGGCTGAAACGTGGGGAAGACCGCGCGATCGCCCGCTTGACTTGGGGGAACGGGTTGCCTATTCGTTCCGTATTCGTTCACCATATCGGTGCGACGAGGAGCGGCCCGAACCGCACATGGATGCGCCCAGGCCGGCGCAGGTGCCTCTGGGGCTGCGCGAATTCGGCACTCGGGGCCGGCGTATGCTCGCGTCGGCGCGATGGGTGCGCCTTGATGGAGTTTGCCCATGTTAACGGCAAAACAGCATGAACTGATCCGTTTCATCCAGACCCGTCTCGGGGAAACGGGCATTTCGCCCAGTTTCGAAGAGATGAAGGAGGCGCTCGACCTCAAAAGCAAGTCTGGCGTCCACCGCTTGATCTCGGCTCTAGAGGAACGTGGTTTCATCCGCCGCCTGCCCAATCGGGCGCGCGCACTCGAAGTCATCCGCATGCCCGAAGATGCAACGCCCGCCTCGCGGCAGAGCGTCGCGGCGAACGACATGGTCGCCTCCGTTTCCAAGACGATGGCGAACGCACCCGAACCTGCGAACGATGTGATCGAGATCCCGCTGCACGGCCGGATCGCCGCCGGCGCCCCGATCGAGGCGCTCGAAGGTCAAAGCTCGCTTCCCGTTCCCGCCGCGCTGCTCGGCCCGGGCGAGCATTACGCGCTCGAGGTTTCGGGCGACTCGATGATCGAGGCCGGTATCTTCGACGGCGATTTTGCGCTCGTGCGCCGCACCAATTCAGCCCGCGACGGCGAGATTGTGGTGGCGCTTGTGCGCGGCGAGGAGGCAACGCTCAAATACCTCCACAAGGACGGTGGCAAGGTCCGGCTCGACCCGGCCAATATGGCCTATGAGGCGCAGGTCTACGGTCCCGACGAGGTCGAGGTCCAGGGCAAGCTTGCGGGGCTGCTGCGCCGCTATCACTAGGGCGCAGCTTGCCGCTGTTCGCATTCGCTCGGCATTGGACGAGGCGCGGTGGCGCTTCTTCGGCGAGGCTGGCGCGGACGCCGCTCAATCGAAGCCGCGCCACCAGCCATGCTCGCCCTGCCCAGCGGCGACATCGATGATCTCGCCGCTTTCGAGGTCCAGCGCCAACCCGCCGCGTTCGCCGAGCAATCGGCGATCAGCCTTCAGCCAACGCGGCATGCAGGAGCGCGGCAGGAAGCGGTCCGCGACCACGATATCGGCGCGGGCGCAGGCGGCGGCGAGCGCGCGTTCCTCGATCTGGTCGCGGTTGCGCGCCAGCAGCAGGCTCCATTCGCGCCCGCCGCGCTCGAGCACGATGGTGCAGAATTCGCGCGAGCACCGCGCCCCCCTCCAGTCGCCAAGGGGGATCGGCTCGCTGGTGACGCCGGCCAGTTCGAGGAGATTGTCGCGCGAATAGGAGGAACGGCTGTCGCGCAGCGAAAGCAGCCGCCGTCCGCCCTCCCGGTCCTCCACCGTGATGCCGACATGGCGCCCCTCGCGCCCGACCAGTACATCGGGAATGGGAGTCGCTACCAGCATGAATGTGGCTGCGGCGGCGGGGAGGAACCCCAGGAGCCGCGCGCGCCCGCTCCAGAGCGCTAGCCACAGCCCGCCGATCACGAACAGGGCGATGGTAAGTGCGCTCATCTGCGGCATCAGCTTGACCGCGCCGGGCCGCGACGCGGTGAAATGGGCGAGCGCGAGAAGGGCCTCGAGCGATGTCTCGACGAGCCACCAGAAGGGGGCGCCGAGCCCCAAGAGGTCGAAGAAGAGCGCGATCGCGATCAGCGGCATCGAGATGAAGGTGACGAGCGGGATGGCGATGACGTTGGCAAAGGCGCCGTAGAGCCCGGCACGATGGAAATGGAAAAGGACGATCGGCATGAGCGCGATCTCGATCACCAGCCCGGTGACAAAGAGCATGAGCGTGCCCCGCCCCGCCCGGCGCAGCCAGCTCTCCTCGCGCGGGGCGAGGAAGGCGCGCACCGGCCCGCTCGAATGCAACGCGACGATCGCGATGACCGCGGAAAAGCTCATCTGGAAGCTCGGCCCCACGACACTTTCGGGCCACAGCAGCAGCACGAACACCGCCGCCACCGCAACCATCCGCAGCGATAGGGCATCGCGGCCGAGCGCAAGGGCGATAAGCACCAGCATCGCCGCCGCGCAGCTGCGCACGGTCGGCACTTCGGCGCCGGTCAGCAGGGTGTAGAAAATGCCCGCCATTGCCCCCGCCGCAGCCGCCAGCACCGGCAGTCTGACCCGCAGCGCAAGCGTCGGAAAGAGAGCGAGCAGCTTGAGCGCGACGAGATAAGCGGCGGCGATGACGGCGCTGACGTGAAGCCCGCTGATTGCGAGCAGGTGGGTCAGTCCGGCATCGCGCATCGCGTCCGCATCCGCCTCGGGAATGGAGCCGCGATCGCCGCTCGCAAAGGCCGCCGCGATGGTGCCCGGCGAACCTTCGACCCGCGCGCGGGCATGGCTGGAAAGCGAGCGTTGAATACCGGCGAGCCCGCTCGCGCCGGGCGCGGGTTCGATCAGTTCGACATCGCCGATCACGCTGCCGGTCGCCGCCAGACCCATGAACCAGGCGGCGCGCGCGAAGTCGTAGGCGCCCGGTAGCATCGGGCTTGCCGGCGGCATCAGGCGCACCCTCATGCGCACGACCGCGCCCTCCGCAAGCATCCCTTCACCGCTCGCTTCGCGCAAATCCGCAAGCGCGGCGTCCGGCACGTTAACCCTGATTTTGCGCCCCTCCCCGCTCGCCGCATCGCGCACGGCAAGCGTTAACCGGATTCGCTCTTCCGCCGGCTGGTCCTCGCGCGCCAGAACGTAGCCTTCGACGCGCTCGACCACCGGTCGCTCGATCGCCTCGGCTCCGACCACTTCAGAGCGGACCCAAATCACGCTGATCCCGGCGGCGAAGACGAGTGCCGCAGCGACGAGCGCGCTGCGCAACTGGTCTCGCTCGGGTCGCTCGCGCCAGATCGCGAGCGCGAAGGCGGCGACGACAAGGCAGAGCCCGATGGTGCCCGCCCATTGCCAGGGCGTGTCGAGGGCGAACCACGTCAGGATGCCGCTGGCGAAAAGCACGGCGAGCCAGGGCGCCCGGTCGAATCCGGCCTCTCTGAGAAAATGCTCGCATTTCGCCGCGATCGCCCCGCCCAAACCGGACACACCTGTGCTGGACAATCCGCCGCCGCTTTGCCAGAGGCGCGCTGCAGTCTTTCGGGACCTTTCGGCCTCTGCGGATTGCCCGGGGTACGGCGCGGCGGGCGCATCGGCGTGCTCGCGCGCATCTCCCATCGGAATGATCGGTCTGTCGGCCAAACGCCCCCCTCACGAAGCCCCGCGCGAACGCCGGCGCTTCCCCTGTCGCAAATGAAAAGGAAAGTATCGTCCATGGCAAGCCCCGAGGCCGCCCCCGGTCAAACCGGAACGACGAATAAGCCGGCCGCGGGCGAGGTCTTGACCCGCTTCGCCCCTTCGCCCACCGGCTTCCTGCATATCGGCGGCGCGCGTACTGCGCTGTTCAACTGGCTCTATGCCCGCCACCACGGCGGTAAAGCCTTGCTGCGGATCGAGGATACCGACAAGAAACGCTCGACGAGGGAGGCGATTAACGCGATCATGGACGGGCTCGAATGGCTCGGGCTCGATTACGACGAACCGCCCGTCTTTCAATCCGACCGTGCAGAGCGCCATGCCGAGGTGGCGAACCAGCTGCTGGAGGCGGGCCATGCATATAAATGCTTCGCGACGCCCGAAGAGCTCAAGGCGATGCGCGCCGAACAACGCGCCGCGAAGCAACCGATGCGTTATGATGGGCGCTGGCGCGACCGCGATCCCTCGCAAGCGCCCGAAGGCGCGCCGTTTACCGTTCGGCTGAAGACGCCGCAGGACGGCGAGACCACCATCGAGGACGAGGTTCAGGGCACGGTTTCGGTCGCTAATGCGGAGCTCGACGATTACATCATCCTGCGCGCCGACGGCACGCCAACCTACATGCTCGCGGTGGTGGTCGACGATCACGATATGGGCGTAACCCACGTCATTCGCGGCGACGATCATTTGAACAACGCGTTCCGCCAGCTGCCGATATACCGCGCAATGGACGCAATCGAAGGCGGCTGGCCCGATCCGGTCTACGCCCACGTCCCGCTGATCCACGGATCGGACGGCGCGAAATTGTCGAAGCGGCATGGGGCGCTCGGCGCGGAGACCTATCGCGATGAATTCGGCATTCTGCCCGAGGCGCTGTTCAACTATCTCCTGAGGCTTGGCTGGGCGCATGGCGACCGGGAGGAGATTACGCGCAAGGAAGCGATCGAACTGTTCGACCTCGACGGCGTCGGCAAGAGCCCCTCGCGCTTCGATCTGAAGAAACTCGAAAACCTCAACGGTCACTATATCCGCGAGGCCGAGGATAATCGGCTCGCCGCTCTCGTAGCGCAGCGGATGGAGGGGCCGGTCGACGAGGATCTTCTGGTGCAGGCGATGCCCGTGCTCAAGGTGCGCGCAAAGAACCTCGACGAAATCGCGCAAGGCGCCGCCTTCCTGTTCGCTAAACGGCCACTCACGCTGACCGAGAAGGCGGCAGGTTTGCTGGATGCCGATGGCAGAGCGCGGCTTTCCGCCGTTTCGGGCGCATTGGCACAGGAAAATGACTGGACATTGGCGGCGCTCGAAGCCACTACCAAAGCGCTCGCCGAGGAGCTGGGGTTAGGGCTTGGCAAGCTTGCGCAGCCGATGCGCGCGGCGCTGACGGGCACCACAACCTCGCCCGGCATTTTCGATGTTCTGGTCCTACTGGGACGCGACGAATCCCTGGCACGGATCGACGCGCAGGCTGCGTAAGAGCCGGCGCGACTAGGCAAGATACGACACAACACGACAGACGCAGGAGACCACACTTGGCAGACAAGCAGGCGAAACTCGAACTGGGCGGGACGACGCAGGAATTCCCGGTGCTCGAGGGTAGTTGCGGCCCCGACGTCGTCGACATTCGCAAGCTTTACGGCGGCACCGGCGCGTTCACCTTCGATCCCGGCTACAAGTCGACCGCGAGCTGCGAAAGCGCGCTCACCTATATCGACGGCCAGGAAGGGGTGCTGCTCCATCGCGGCTATCCGATCGGCCAGCTGGCTGAACATTCCAGCTTCATGGAAGTCGCCTACCTGCTGCTCAATGGCGAATTGCCGGGCGGCGAGGAGCTCGACGATTTCACGTACACGATCACACGGCACACGATGCTGCACGATCAGCTGCGCCAGTTCTACCAGGGTTTTCGCCGCGATGCGCACCCGATGGCAATCATGTGCGGCGTGGTCGGCGCGCTTTCGGCCTTCTATCACGACAGCACCGATATCTCCGATCCCGAGCACCGCAAAATCAGCTCGCACCGCCTGATCGCGAAGATGCCGACGATCGCCGCCTGGGCGTACAAATATGCGATCGGCCAACCCTTTATGCAGCCCGACAACAATTTGAGCTATACGGGCAATTTCCTGCGCATGACCTTCGGCGTTCCGGCCGAAGAATATGAGGTGGTGCCCGAGGTTGAAAAGGCGATGGACCGGATTTTCATCCTTCATGCCGACCACGAGCAGAACGCTTCGACCTCTACCGTGAGGCTGGCGGGCTCATCCGGCGCAAATCCGTTCGCCTGCACCGCCGCGGGTATCGCCTGTCTGTGGGGCCCGGCGCATGGCGGCGCCAACGAAGCGGCGCTGAACATGCTGCGCGAGATCGGCACGCCCGACAAGATCCCGCATTATATCGAGCGCGCGAAGGACAAGAACGACCCGTTCCGCCTGATGGGCTTCGGCCACCGCGTCTACAAGAATTACGACCCGCGCGCGACTGTCATGCAAAAGACGGTGCGTGAAGTGTTCGACGCGCTCAACGTCAAGGATCCGGTGTTCGAGACCGCGCTTCAACTCGAGGAAATCGCGCTCAACGACGACTATTTCCGCGAGAAGAAGCTGTTTCCGAATGTCGATTTCTATTCGGGCATCATCCTCTCGGCGATCGGCTTTCCGACGACGATGTTCACTGCGCTTTTCGCGCTCGCCCGCACCGTGGGCTGGGTCGCGCAGTGGAACGAGATGATTTCCGATCCCGGCCAAGTCATCGGTCGCCCGCGCCAGCTTTATACCGGCCCGGTGCAGCGTGACTACGTGCCGCTCGACAAGCGCTGAGGCTCGCTCATCCTGTTGTCGTTTCCGCGCATGTGGGACCCCGGGGCAGGTCAGCGCTCTAACCGCCCTGGGTCCCCGCATTCGCGGGGATGACAGTGGGGGCTTAAACCAGCGCCCTACCCATCATCCGCGGCGGGCAGGCGCAATTCGAAAACCGCGCCGGCGAACTCGCTCATCAAATCGGGCGGCAGCACATCAAGCTCGCCGTCCATCGCGGCGGCGAGTCGGTGCGAGATATAGAGGCCGAGACCCGATCCTCCCTCCCCGCCGCCATCGCCATGGCCATCGTTGCCGTCGCGCCCGAGCCGTTCGAACTTGTCGAAGATGCGCGCGGCCTGGTCGGCGGTGATGCCCGGGCCCTGATCCGTCACCCGGATAGCGACCGCGTCATCCTCTCGCGAATGGGTCGTGATCGTCACGGTGCTGTGCTCGGGCGAGTAGGCGATCGCGTTGCCGATCAGGTTGATAAGGATTTGCAGCAGCCGCCGGAATTCGGCGATTGCAACCACGCGTTCGGCCTGCGGTTCGACGATGACTTCGATATCGCGCGCCGCCGCCCGCACGCCCAGGATGCCGGCGGCGCGCTGCGCGACGTCGGCGAGATCGACGCGGTCCTTCGCCGTCGTGAAGCCGGGCGCCTCGACCACTTCGAGATCGGCGAGATCGTCGAGCATGGCGGAAAGATGCTGGCCCGCCGCCGCGATCGTGCTCGCATATTCCGAATATTCGTCGCGCAAAGGCCCGGCGAGCCGGGCGCGAATGGTCTCTGCATTGGCGATGATGCGGGCGATCGGCTGGCGCAGGACGGGGGTAAGCGCGCCGCCGACGAGCCGCGAATGAATGCGTGCTGCCTCCTCTTCGGCGGCAGGATCGCGGTCGGGTAGCGGTTCGTCGGCAACGAGCAGCCATTCAAAACCCCGCGGCGCGCCGCTCGACTGGCCCACCGGGATCAGCCGCACTCGCCAGCTGCGCTCGGACCCTGGTACCTGTGCCGACACGCCGTCGAGCAAGCGCCAATGCAGCGGTTGCTGATGCGCGATTCCCTGCAGCGTCACATATTCGCTCCACGCTCGTCCCGGCTGTCGCTCGATCGCCTGCGCAAGTTCGCCCGCATCGGCGCTCACCGTGGTCAGCGCCTGAACGTGTTGGCGCGCATCGAGGCGCCCCGCTATTTCCGCGCTCGCCAGGTCGACCGCATCGAGCAGCTCGGCCGTCTCGCGCGTATCGATGTCACTCGCTGCGGCCTGGTGCCAGTTTTCGATCAACAGCTCGCAGCCCTCGCCTTCCTCGGCATCGAGCGGGCGGATTCGGGCATAACCGCCCACGGTCTCCTCGCCATCGAATGCGGTGAATTGCCGCGCGATCCGAAGACCGGCCGCGCGCGCCTGTTCGACCAGTTCAAGCAATTCGGGGATCGCCAGGGCCCCGGGCAACCGGCCACCGCAATTCTCCTGCAGCTGGGCGAGCGGTTCGTCCGCACTGACGAGACGGTTCTCGCCATCGGTCCGCCCATGCGCTGCGAGGATGGATTGCTGGCGGTTCATCCCGGCCGCGCCCCGCCCGCCTCGGCCGTATCCGTGCGGCCGGAAAGGAGCACGCCGGCCCGTGCGGGAGAAAGCGTCTCTATCGCACCGGAAACGCTCGCATCCATGCCCAATGCAAGGAACTGCCGCTCGATCTCTTCGCCGTCGCGGCCTGCCATGCGCAAGGCGAGTGCAAGCCGCGCCGATTGGCCGGGGTGGCAGCTGACCACGGCGAGATCCCGCGGTTGTTTGGAATAGGAGGCCAGTGCGGTGGTGAACAGCGCCAGCCCCGCATGGTCCAGATCAAGCGCGGCAACCGCGCCTTCGCGCATCGCCAGGATCAGGCGCGCGCACAGGCCGATCCGCGACTGGGCCTCGTCGTAATCGCGCTTGAGCCGAGCGATCGCGCGCGCAAACATCTCGAGCTCGAGGCCGGTCGGCGCGTTCTCGAAACAGGAAAGAACGCGCAGAAACGCCTCGTGCGGCAGCTCGCCCAGCGCCAGGTCCATGCGGCGTTGGCTTTGGCAAAAACGCGACTGGGCAGCGAGGGTGGTCATCGCGAGGTCGGCGGTACTTGGATGCTGCGAGGCGATCAATTCCTGGAGCAGCGGGCTCAGCACCGGGTCGATGTTGCTGCGCGCCTCGAGCGCCGACGTCAGCTGTCCTTCGAGCGCGGCGGCGAAGAGATGGCCGAGCAGCGCCTCGTCCGCGGCAAGCACCGCGGCGAGGACCTCGCAGGGTTCGTCCGCCTCACTGCCGGTCGCCGCGACGCACTGGCGAGCAATATCGTCGATCATGCCGCGCAGGCGAGCGACGATCTCCTCGCTGACCAGCGCCGATCCCTCGGCGTCGAGCATATGGGCGACGACGGGCGCGACACCGACGAGCGCGCGCGTCTCGCGCGCGAGCTGGTCCCGCAGGACGGCGTCCACCTTGCGGGTGTCGCTCCTTTCGATCGACGTCTGGCCCATGTCCGCCTCCGTATAGCCGCGCCATGGTTAAGCCCGGGTTATCTCACCGCCGGTAGCCCTTGAGCAAGATCGATGTCAGCGCGCCGAGCCCAAGCAAGGCGAGCGCCTCGGCAAGCGCGCCGAATGAAGCGGCCAGCGCGAACAGAAGGAAATGCGTGGCCCGGTCGTTCCAGAAGGCGGCGGCGCTACCCGCTTTTACGCTGGCGAGGTGAGCCAGTCCGAGCATGAGCAGCGGCAGCGCAAGCCGCGCGTCGAGCGCGCCTTCCTGCACCAGGGCGAAGCACAATAAAGCTGCCGCTACACTTGCCCCGCCCAGCATTCGAACCCGCGTCCAGCGCACGGCCTCCCCAGCGCTCCAAATCCTCGCCTGCAGCCGCTCGCAGGCTTCCGCAATATCGGCAGCGAAAAGTTTGGCGGCGGCGAACGCCAGGCCGGCGGCAGTCTGCTGCCAGGCGATCAGCACCGCGCCAAGGACCAGCGCCGCTATGCCGACCAAGCTGGCGAGCACCCGCCCCCGCGCGGCATTCGCGGCGCCGATCGAGCGCGCCGCAAGCGTTGCCAAGGCGCGCAGAGGGGCTGCAAATGGCGGCATCGGCAAGGCGGTGCGCACCAGCTGCACCTCGCGCGCCTCGATATTGGCGGCTCTCGCTGCCACCTGCCATTGCCCCTGCGATAACACCTCTTCGGGGAGAGGTCGGCAGGCGATTTTTGCTTGCAAGCCCAGACGGAGCAAGATTGCCAGCGCGTCTCCGTCTGCTGGTCCATCGGCAATGCGCGCGACGATCTCCGCCCCGACGACGCTGAGCCCCGCCCAGCGCCGGCTTGCATCGATCCGCTCGAACGTATCGGCGCGGTCCGCGATGGCGGGATGCTCGACGGGCACGGTCCAGATGCCGCGCCGCCAGCGATCCTCCGCCTCGACCAGCACTGCGACCACGCTCGGCTCGGGCAATAAACCGTCCGCCAGCACCAGAGCCATGTCGCCCGCGCGGCACAGGGCGACGAGCTGGTGCAAACTCCGCACCGCGTGGAATTGTGCGCCGGCTTCGATCTCGCGCTGACATGCAAGGATCGCGGGATTGGGGGCGTCACACAGGCACAGAATGCGTTCGCAACCCAGTTCGAGCGCGAGCGATGCTTGCCACGACAGGACGCTCCTGCCCGCCAGGCTCAGCTCGGCGCGCAGCCCTCCGCCATCGGCAGGCTCGAGAGCGGAAAGGAGGGCGGTGCGCAAGAGGGGGCGGCTCGGAGGTTGGGGCGGGAGAAAGTCGCATTCGAACCCCGCTCGCCAAAGGCATGCGCGGTGTGCAAGCTTGCTAAGCCTGTAAGGCCCGCGAATTCAAGCGGATGTGGCGCCGCCACCCGCCGTTTTGCGTCAATCAGGCCGACAGACGCTCTGGATTGTTCGCTGGATCGGAACCCGACGCGAACCGGGCGAGGATCGTCTCGATCTCCCGGATCGCGGCGGGTTCTCCCGGCGCGCAGTGCAGCGCATTCTCCGCCGCCAACAGCAATTCGCCTGCATGAAAGCTCGCCGCGAGCCCCTTCAGCCGCATTGCTGCGACGTTCCAGTTGCCATCGCAGCGCGAGCGCTTGAGCAGATCGAGCTGCTTCGCCGCACTGTCGATAAAGGCCGACCGCAATTCGCCCAGCAAAGCGGCATTGTCGCCGGCTGCCGCAGCAAGGGTCGCATCGAGAGCTCCGCTTTCATAAGCCATGTGAACTGCCATAGCGCCGCGGGGTTAATGCGGGGTTTAACATGAGGCGCGCTGTGGTATCTAGGCGAAATGGCAGGCCCCAAGCATATCCGCGCCGTTGGGCGCGAGGCATCGCGTACTTCTTCGGCAGAAGCGGCGGAACCGGCAAATATCGAAGCGCCTGAGGTGCCTGGCGATGAAGGCCCCGGCATCGAGGATGCCGCGGCAGCGCTCGATCTCGGCGACTACGAGGCTGAGGACATATACGAGGATGAGCCCGTGGCCGATCATCGGCGCGGTTGGATCGCCCCTGCCCTCGCCATCGCGGCAATCGTCGCCTGGACGGCATTCTACGGCTACGCGATCCGCGGCGAATTGCTTGTCGCAGGTGGCGCGGCGCCGAGCGAATGGGCACGCTGGCTTATCGACTGGTCGGTACCGGCGCTGCTCGTCGGCGTCGTCTGGCTGCTTGCCATGCGCCATTCGCACAGCGAGGCCCGCCGGTTCGGCGACACCGCCGCGATGCTGTCGCGCGAAAGCCGCGAACTCGAGAGCCGGCTCAAAGTGGTCAACCGCGAACTCAGCCTCGCACGCGAATTTCTCGGTGCACAGTCGCGCGAGCTAGAGACGCTGGGCCGCATTGCGGGCGAGCGGATCTCCACCCATGCCGACCATCTGCAGGACCTCATTCGGGACAATGGCGCCCAGGTCGAGGCGATCGGCAGCGCCAGCGAAAGCGCGCTCGCCAATATGACGCGGCTGCGCGACGATCTGCCGGTCATCGCCAACTCCGCTCGCGACGTGACCAATCAGGTGGGCGCGGCGGGGCGCACGGCGGACGAGCAACTGACAAGCCTCGTCGGCGGGTTCGAACGGCTCAACAATTTCAACACGGAGACCGGCAAAGAGGTCGCCGCGCTCGAAAAACAGATTGCCGCTGCGCTCGAGGATATGGGTGGTCAACTGGCGCGGATCGAGGAAGTCGCAGGCAATCGCTTGGCCGCGATCACCCGCCAGACGCGCGATTATCGCAGCACCGTCGAGGATGCCGAGGGTGCGGCGATCGAGGCTCTCAGCGATCGCATGGCGATGCTTCAGACCGAGACCAAGGCCATCGCCGGGTCGCTCCGCGAGGCCGAGGCGGGCGCAATCGAGCAGCTCGTGCAATCGAAAAAGCGCTTCGAAGCGGAGATCGGCGGGACGATCGATACGCTCGACAAGCTCGACGCGCAGGCGATCACCGCGTCGCAGGAGCGGATCAAGAAGCTCAATGCCGAGGTCAATCGGTTCGGTGACGAGCTGATCGCGCGCGACCGGCAATTCATCGATCTGATCGCGCAGCGCCAGGAAGAGTTCGAAACGCGCGAGGCCCAGGCGAGCGAAGTGCTGGCGCAGCGGCTGGCCGATCTCGACGACGCGCTTGCAACGCGGCGCGAGGCGCAGATCGAAGAAACGCGCAAGCTGGTCGATCACACCGACGCGATCTCGGGCGAGCTCGACCGGCTTTCGGCGCTCATGGGCGAAATCGACAGCCAAGGCGAGGCGACGCGGGCCGGGCTGACGGCGGGCTTCGATGGGCTTGGCGAACAGCTGGCGGCCAAGCGCGCGCAATTGAAGGATACCGAGGCGCAGATTGGCGAACTGACCGAAGCGGGCGTGCGTCTGCTCGAAATCATACAGTCGGGCGCCCGCACCAGTCGCGAGGAATTGCCCTCGGCGATGGAGGAAGCGCTCGCCAAGCTCGGCAGTGTCGAGGAACGCGCTGAAGCCGTTTCGAATTTCATGCTTTCGACCCGAGAGGGCGCCGAAGGGCTGACCGACGTGCTGGCCATTGCGCGCGGCGATATCGAAATGGCCGACCGCGAAATCGCCGATCTGCACACGCGGCTACGCGAACAAAGCGACGATGCGCTCGCCCGGATCGAGGGTCTGCGCGGCGGCTTTGCGAGGCTTACCGCCGACGGGGAAACCTATGCCGGCGAGACGCAGGACGCGCTGCGCGCGGCGCTGGGCGAGCTGGAGGATGCGGCGCGAGCGACTTTCGACACGCTCGAAAATGGCAGCCGTGAGCGGGTTAGTGCGATAGCCGGCGCGATCAGCGGCAAGGCCGCCGGAGAGCTCGAACGCGCGCTCGAGAACCATGCGACCCGCGCGCTCGGCGATCTGGAAAAGGCCGCTGCCGGCGCGACGGGCGCCGGGCGCGAGGCGACGGTCCAGCTGCGCGATCAGCTTGCCAAGGTCAACGAACTGACCCGCAATCTCGAACAGCGGATCGCGCGCGCCCGCGAAGTTGCACAGGAACAGGTTGGCAACGATTTCGCGCGCCGGATGGCACTCATCACCGACAGCCTCAATTCGAACGCGATCGATATCGCCAGTGTGCTTTCGAGCGAGGTTTCGGACACCGCCTGGGACGCTTACTTGAAGGGCGATCGCGGCATTTTCACCCGCCGCGCCGTGCGCCTCGTCGACAATGGCGATGCCCGCACGATCGCCGAGCTCTACCAGCACGACGACACCTTCAAGGGCAACGTCACCCGCTACATTCACGATTTCGAGGCAATGCTGCGCCAAATGCTCTCGACGCGCGATGGCAACGCGCTGGGCGTCACGCTGCTCGGATCGGATGCGGGCAAGCTCTACGTCGTGCTAGCGCAGTCGATCGAGCGGCTGCGGCAGTAAGGGGCCGTCCGCCCGCCCCTCAGTCTTCCCTGGTTGGTCCGCTCTACGAGGGCGGTTCGGGGAATGGATTGATATCGACCGGCGTGATCCAGCCATATTCGTAATTGAGCACGAAGAGGCTGGTCAGCACCGCCGCAATCAGCGTTGCGCGTATGACGAGGCGCGCGGGGCGAAACTCGGCCGGGGCGCTTTCCGCCTGGCCCGGCACATGTTCGATCCCCGCCTCCTCCGACGTGCGCACGCCGAAAGGCAGCATCACAAAGGCGCTCATCACCCAGATCAGGAAGTAAATCGCGAGGATCGAGGTCCACTGCATCAATCGCGCCCGGTCTCGCCCAGCCCTGGCATCATCACGCGGACCTGCGGGTTCTTGCCAGACCAGCGCCGCACCGCACGCCGCGCCGCAAGCCGCGTTGCCTCATGCACCGCGGCGGGATCCTTCGCATCGCGGCCCTTCAGTTTGCCGATGGCCTTAAGAATGTCGCGCTGCGTTTCCTCTACGAATTCGTCCATATCCTCGTCGAGCGGCAGGCCGATCGCCTCGATCGCCGGGTTCTCCCCGCGCGCCAGCACCACCACGACCAGACCTTCGTTCGAAAGCCTCCGTCGTTCGGTCACCGCTTCGCCATCGGCGGGCGCGATGATGTCGCCGTCGAGCACGAGCCGCCCGCTGCGCACCTCGGCGATCTTGCCCGGCTTTCCCGGTGCGAGCCGCACGATGTCGCCATTGGACTGAACGACATTGTCGGGAATGCCATTCGCGCGCCCTAGCCGCGCTTGCTCGGCCATATGCCGCATTTCGCCATGGACGGGGATAAGCACCTGCGGCTCGAGCCATTCGTAGAGCGCTTCGAGCTCGGGACGTCCGGGATGGCCCGAAACGTGGATCATGCTCTGACGGTCTGTGATCATGGTGATCCCGCGCTTCGCCAGTTGGTTCTGCATCTTGCCGATGGCAATCTCGTTGCCCGGGATCTGACGCGAGGAGAACAGGACGACGTCGCCCGCCACCAGTTCGATCGGGTGATTGTCGTCGGCAATCCGGGCGAGCGCGGCGCGCGGCTCGCCCTGCCCGCCGGTCGCAAGGATCAGCACCTCGCCGCGCGGCAGGCGCATGGCGGTGTCGAAGTCGATCGGAGTGGGAAAGTCCTCGAGATAGCCATTGTCCTGCGCAACCTCGAGGATACGGTCGAGCGAACGTCCGGCAATGCAGACCTGCCGTCCGGTCTCGCGCGCGACCTCGCCCAGCGTCTGCAGCCGCGCGACATTGCTGGCGAAGGTGGTGACGAGGACACGCTTGCCCGCATGGCTGGCGATCTCCTCCATGAGCCCCTTGTGCACCGCCCCTTCCGAGCCCGAAGGATTGGGATTGAAGACATTGGTGCTGTCGCACACGAGCGCGAGTACCCCTTCCTCGCCGATCTCGCGCAATTCCTCCTCGGTCGTCGGCTCGCCGATGATCGGATCCTCGTCGAGCTTCCAGTCGCCGGTGTGGAAGACCCGGCCATAAGGCGTATCGATCAGCAGCGCGTTGCCTTCGGCAATCGAGTGCGCGAGCGGCAGATAGGTGACGTTGAAGGCGCCGATGTCGAAGCTGCCGTGATCGTCCTCGATGATGTTCAGCTCGACCCTGCCGGTTAGTCCCGCTTCCTCGAGCTTGCGCGCGACCAGGTCCGCCGTGAAAGGCGTCGCGTAGAGCGGCACACCAAGATCGCCCGCGAAATAGGGCACCGCGCCGATATGGTCCTCATGCGCATGGGTGAGCACAATGCCCAACAGGTCGCGGCGGCGGTCCTCGATGAATTCGAGATCGGCGAAGACCAAGTCGACGCCCGGATATTCTCCGCCTGAAAAGGTCATGCCGAGATCGACCATCAGCCACTTCCCGTTGCAGCCATAGAGATTGACATTCATGCCGATCTCGCCCGAACCGCCGAGGGCCAGGAACAGCAATTCGTCTTCGGGTGTGTGGTTCTTTTTCACGTTGGCGGATCGCCTTGTCTGTCCAGAGGAAATGTCAGCTGTCTTGCCCGGCCTGCTGCGCGATGAGCGCCAGGCCCTCGATCGTCAGGTCGGCATAGACCTCGTCGAAAATGTCGGTCGCCTCGTCGAACAGGATCGCTAGCCCACCGGTCGCGACCACGCGGGCCGGGCGGCCGATCTCCGTCTTCATCCGCGCGACGATCCCCTCCATCATAGCGACATAGCCCCAGAAGACGCCAATGAGCATTTGGTCTTCGGTGTTGCGTCCGATGACGCTGGCGCTTTGCGGCGCGCGGATCGCGATGCGCGGGAGCTTGGCGGTCTTGCCGACTAGCGCATCCAGTGACAGATTGATGCCCGGCGCGATCGACCCGCCTTTGTAGGCGCCGGTGAAATCGATCGCCTCGAACTTGGTGGCGGTGCCGAAATCGATGACGATCAGGTCGCCGCCATATTTGTGGTGCGCGGCAAGAATGTTGAGCGCGCGGTCGGCGCCCAGCGTGCTCGGCTGATCGACGTCGATCTCGAAGGGCCAGGCGGCGGCGCCCTCGCCCGCCTTGATCGGCGCGATGCCAAAATATTTCTGCGCGAGGACGGTCAGATTGTGATCGGCGCGGGGCACGACCGAGGCGTAGACGAGCCGGTCGATCTCCTCGCGCTTCACCCCTTCGATCGCCAGCAATTGCAGAACCCAGACCGCATATTCATCGCCCGTCCGGCGCGGATCGGTGGCGATGCGCCAGCGCGCGCGGGGAGGAGAGACATAGCCGCCTTCGCCATCCTCTTCGAACAGCGCGAAAACGACATTTGTGTTTCCGATATCGGCGGCCAGCAGCACGGGCGCTCTCCTAACTTACATCGCCAGCGCGAATGACACGTTCGCCGCCATCCGCCAAGCGCAGCCGCAATGCGCCGTCCGCGTGATCGAGCCCGTTATAGGTGCCCGTTACCCGGCTGCCGTCGCCATCGTGGACCGTGACCTCCGAGCCGGGCTCGTGGAGCGAGGCGCGCTCGAAGGTTGCCAGAAGGCTCGCGAGTGGCTGCGAACGCCAGATTGCGAGCGCGCTTGCGAACTCTGGCGCAAGTGAGGTGAGAAGGCCCTCGGGCGTGCAACCCTCTGCATAATCGGCGAGCGCGGCAGTCTTGCGATCGGCGATCTGGGGCGCTTTCGCGATATTGACCCCGATGCCCACCACTACGCATCGTTCGACCAGTTCGAGCAATATGCCGCTCACCTTGCCGCCGTCCAGCAGCACGTCGTTGGGCCATTTGAGGCGGATGTCCCCGCGCTCTTCGATCGCGTAGCGCACGGCGCGATAGACTGCGAGCGCCGCGGCGAACGATAGCGTCGAGGGTGGTGGATCGTCGGGGCGCAGGCGGACGAGCGTCGAGCCCATGAAATTGCCTTTGCCGTCGAACCATTCGCGACCCTGGCGCCCGCGCCCCGCCTCCTGACGCCGCGCGACGAGCCAGTAACCCTCTGCCGGGGGACGCCCGCTGCGAACGGTCTCGGCGAGATCGGCATTGGTCGAACCGGTCCGCTCGACGAAGCGGAAGCTGGGATCGCCGCTCAAGGAACCAGGAACAGCGCGGCTGCCGCCTTGTCCGTCAGATCGGCAAGCGAGGGGGTGAGGAGGTAACCCAGCGGCGAAACGATCAATGTGGTGAGCCCGAGCAGCACCCAGTGCGCCGTCCCGCTCTTGCCGGCGACGACGCCCGCGGGTTCGTCGAAGAACATCACCTTTACGAACTTGATGTAGTAGAACGCACCGATGACGCTCGCGGCGATGGCGATGGCGGCGAAGAAGACGAGCCCCGCCTCGACCGTCGCCTGAAACACGACAAATTTCGAGTAGAAGCCGAGCAGCGGGGGGATACCGGCGAGACTGAACATCAAAATCAGCAGACACCAGGCGATGGCCGGACGCGTCACCGCGAGGCCGGCGATGTCGCCGAAAGTCTCGTAGAGTCCGCCATCGTCGCCCCGCAGCATGAGCAGCGCGGCGAAACTGCCAAGGCTCATCGCGACATAGATGAAGAGATAGATCAGCATCGCGCTCGCCCCGGCAGGCAGCGCGACGGCAAGCCCCAGCAGGATGAAGCCGATATTGTTGATCGAGGAATAGGCGAGCAGACGCTTCAGATTGTCCTGTCCGATCGCGCCCAATGCGCCGAAGATGATAGAGGCGAGCGCGATGAACATGACGATCTGGCGCCACGCATCAACCTGTCCGCCGAACACTTCGAACACGACCCGCGCGGTTAGCGCGACGGCGGCGACCTTGGGCGCGGTGGCGAAGAACAGCGTTACGGGCGTCGGCGCGCCCTCGTATACGTCGGGCGTCCACATATGGAACGGCACCGCGGCGATCTTGAACGCGAGCCCGGCGAGAACGAAGGTCAGGCCGAACAGCTGCCCGGTCGAAAGCTCGCCGGCCAGCCCCGCCCGTACCGCGACAAAATCGGTCCCGCCGGTGAACCCGTAAAGCAGGCTCATACCGTAGAGCAGGATGCCGGAGGCGAGCGCCCCGAGGACGAAATATTTAAGACCTGCCTCGGCCGAGCGCTGATCCTGCCTGAGGATCGAGGCGAGAACGTAGGCGGCAAGGCTGTTCAGCTCGAGCCCAAGATAGAGCGTCATAAAGTCGCTGGCCGAAACCATGATGCTCATACCGAGACACGCGAACAGGATGAGGACGGGATATTCGGCGCGAAGGCCCCGCTCGGCGCCCGCCGCCACGCTGTTGAAGAAGGCGGGTGCGACCATGAGGGCCCCGATCGCCGCAAGGTAGAGCAGCGCCTTGGAGAACAGCGCGAAACTGTCGACCTTCATGAGTGTGCCGAAAGCGTAGGTTCCGACGCCGTCGACACCCGAATGCAGGCCCGGAACGGTCATGATGCCGGCGGCGAACAGGGCGGCGGCGGCAAGAATTGCGACGGGCCGCACCAGCTTGTCCCCGCCCCAGGCCGCGACGAGCAGCAGGGCAAGGCCGGCGACGGTCAGGATAAGCTCAGGGATGACGAGCGCGAAGGAAGCGGAGAAATCCATCAGTGGTCCCCCCCGCCCGCATATTCGACCGCGTTAGCCGCTTCGGCGCGCGGCAGCCCGGCGGCAAGATCGGCGTCGCTGTCAGGCGCGGCCACGGCGATCCGCGCATCGAGCGCGGCAATGTCGGCGCGCATCGGGGCGAGGAAGCTCTCGGGGTAGACGCCCATCCACAAGACAACCGCGGCGATCGGCGCCATCATGGCCCATTCGCGTGCCGTAATGTCCTTCATCGCCGCGGCGTCGGAATTGTTCTGCTGGCCGAAGGCGACGCGGCGATAAAGGTAGAGCATGTAGGCAGCGCCAAGGATGATCCCGGTGGTGCAGATCAGCGCCACGAGGCTGGAGGTCTGGTAGATGCCGGCAAGCGAGAGGAACTCGCCGACGAAGCCGCTAGTCCCAGGCAGGCCGATCGAGGCCATCGTGAACAGCAGGAAGAAGATTGCGTAATAGGGCATGTTGACGCTGAGCCCGCCATACCGCTCGATCTCGCGGGTATGCAGGCGATCGTAGATCACGCCCACGCACAGGAACAGCGCGCCCGAGACGAGACCGTGGCTGAGCATGACGATGACCGCGCCTTCTAGCCCCTGCACGTTGAAGGCGAATAGGCCCACGGTGACGATGGCCATATGCGCTACTGACGAATAGGCGATCAGCTTCTTCATGTCGGCCTGCACCAGCGCGACGAGCGAGGTATAGATCACCGCCACCATCGAGAGGATAAAGACGAACCAGGCGAAATCCGCGCTTGCATCGGGAAACATCGGCAGGCTGAAGCGGATGAAGCCGTAGCCGCCGAGCTTCAGCAGCACGCCGGCAAGGATAACCGAGCCCGCGGTCGGCGCTTGCACGTGCGCATCGGGTAGCCAGGTATGGAACGGCCACATCGGCACCTTCACCGCGAAGCTCGCGAAGAAGGCCAGCCAGAGCCATGTTTGCGCCCCTTCCGGGAACGGATATTGCATCAACGTCGGGATGTCGGATGTGCCCGCCTCTGCCACCATCCAGAACATCGCGACCAGCATCAGCACCGATCCGAGCAGCGTGTAGAGGAAGAATTTATAGCTCGCATAGATGCGGTTATCGCCGCCCCAAACGCCGATGATGAGATACATCGGAATGAGGCCCGCCTCGAACATGATATAGAACAGGAAGATGTCCTGCGCAGCGAAGGTGCCGATCATCAGCACTTCCATGAACAGGAAGGCGCTCATGAATTCGCCCACACGCTTGGAGATCGCGTCCCAGCTCGCAAGGATGCAGATCGGCATCAGGAAGACGCTGAGCATGATAAGCATCAGCGCGATGCCGTCGATCCCGAGCGCATAGGAGAAGCCCGCGACGAAGTCGTAGCGCTCGGTGAACTGCCATTGCGGCCCACCAATCTCGTAATTCGCCCACAACAGCACGCCGAGCGCAAAGGTGGCCAAAGTGGCGACGAGAGCGATCATGCGCGCAGCCGACCCTGCGAACAGGCAAAGCACCGCGCCGACAAGCGGCACCAGCATCATGGTGGTGAGGATCGGGAAGTCCATGGCGCGCTTGTCGTTCCTAGAGCAGCACGAATGTGGTGGCGGCAATCAGGCCGAGAAGCATGATCAGAGCGTAGGTGTAGAGGTAGCCCGACTGGATGCTCTTGGCCGCGACAGAGCCGCGCTGCACCGCCCAGGCGACGCCATTGGGGCCGAACCGGTCGATTGTTCCGATATCGCCGAGCTTCCAGAATTGGCGCCCGAACCAGAAGGCGGGCTTTACGAAAATGCGATCGTAGAGCTCGTCGAAATACCACTTGCGGTAGACGAAATCGTGCAGCGCGCCGAAGTTGGCGACGAACTTGCCCGGTATCTCGGGCTTCGCGATGTAGGCGACGTAAGCCCCGATAAAGCCGAGGATCATGACGAAAGTCGCGGTCAGTTTGACCCATAGCGGCACGGCATGGAGTGCATGGACGAGGTCTTTGTTGAAGTAGATCGAGGTGCCCCAGAACGCGCCGTTCACGGCATCGGACGATCCGTCGATCAATGGATATTTGAAGACGTAGCCGGCTAATACCGCGCCGATGGTGAGCGCGATCAGCGGCACGAGCATCGACCACGGGCTTTCATGCGGGTGATAGCCACCCGTGCCTTCGCCTTTATCGGGATGCGGGACGTCATGCGGACCCTTCTGGCTCGCATCCTCGAGCTTCGGCACCGCAGTGTCGCCCTCATGATGATGATCGGTGTGGACCGCGTGCTGAATATGCTCGCTCTCGATCCAGCGCGGCTTACCCCAGAAGGTAAGGAACATGAGCCGCCAGGAGTAGAAGCTCGTCAGCAGCGCCGCGATGGCGCCCGCCCAGAAGGCGAATTGCGACAGGCCGGTCCCACGCGCCCAGGCCGCCTCCAGGATCGCGTCCTTGGAGTAGAAGCCTGCGAAGCCGAACACGCCGAGAATGCCGACCCCGGTAATCGCGAGCGTGCCCGCCATCATCGCCCAGAAGGTGATCGGGATTTCCTTACGCAGCGCGCCATAATAGCGCATGTCTTGCTCGTGATGCATCGCGTGGATGACCGAGCCTGCGCCGAGGAACAGCAGCGCCTTGAAGAAGGCGTGGGTGAAGAGGTGGAACATCGCAACGCCGTACGCTCCGACACCCGCAGCGAAGAACATGTAGCCCAGCTGCGAGCAGGTCGAATAGGCGATGACACGCTTGATATCCCACTGTGTCGTCCCGATCGTCGCGGCGAAGAAGCAGGTCGCGGCACCGATCACGGTAACGATCGCCAGAGCAGTCGGCGCGGTTTCGAACATCGGCGAGAGGCGGCAGACCATGAACACGCCCGCGGTCACCATGGTCGCGGCGTGGATCAGCGCGGAAACCGGCGTCGGTCCTTCCATCGCATCGGGCAGCCAGGTGTGCAGGCCCAGCTGCGCCGACTTGCCCATCGCGCCGATGAACAGAAGGATGCACAAGATATCCATCGTGAACAGCCGCATTCCGAGGAAGGTGATGCTCGATCCACTCATCGCGGGCGCGGCGGCGAGAATTTCGGGGATCGATGTGGTGCCGAACACCAGAAACGTCCCGAAAATTCCGAGCATGAAGCCGAGATCGCCCACGCGGTTGACGACGAATGCCTTGATCGCAGCGGCGTTGGCAGACGGCTTCTTGAACCAGAAACCGATCAGCAGGTAGCTCGCAAGCCCCACCCCTTCCCATCCGAAGAACATCTGGACGAGATTGTCGGCGGTCACGAGCATCAGCATCGCGAAGGTGAACAGCGAGAGATAGGCGAAGAAGCGCGGCTGGTCCGGGTCTTCCTCCATGTACCCCCACGAATACAGGTGCACGAGCGCGGAGACGCTGTTGATGACCACCAGCATGACGGCGGTCAGCGCATCGACGCGCAAGGCCCAATCGAAGCTCATGTCGCCCGACTGCACCCATTGCAGCACGCGGACGACCTGTTCGGTCTGCGTGCCGCTCAAAAACCCGAGAAAGATCGGCCAGCTGAGAGCGGCGGACAGGAACAGCGCGCCCGTCGTAATGGACTTGGTGACGGTATTGCCCAGCGCACGGTTGCCCAGCCCCGCGATGATCGCAGCAAGCAACGGCGCGAAGACGATGATGAGGATCGGGTCCACCGGCGCTTATCCCTTCATCCGGTTGACATCGTCGACCGCAATCGTGCCGCGGCTTCGGAAATAGATGACGAGAATGGCAAGCCCGATGGCCGCCTCGGCCGCCGCAACGGTGAGCACCATCATCGCGAATACCTGGCCAACGAGATCGTTCATGAACGCGCTGAAGGCGACAAGGTTGATATTCACCGAGAGCAGGATAAGCTCTACCGCCATCAGGATGACGATCACGTTCTTGCGATTGAGAAAGATACCCAGGACGCCCAGCACGAACAGGATCGCGCCCACGACCAAATAGTGTTCGACGCCGATCACAGCTCGACCCCCTGCCCATATTCCGGGCTCTTCATAACGGTGGCCTCTTCGGGGCGTCGGCGAATCTGCTTGCCGATATCCTGACGCCCGCGCGCACCCGGCTTGGCCTCGCGATGGGTGAGGACGATGGCGCCGATCATCGCGACCAGCAGTATGATGCCGGCGATCTCGAAGAGCACGATATACGGCCCATAGAGAAGCGCACCGATAGCGGCGATGTTCGAGACATCGGTCCGCGCCGCAGCCACCCCGTCGGGCGTGCCAAGCTCAAGCCCGCCCGCGCCATAGGCGCCGATCGCCAGGCCCAGCTCCGCCAGCAGGATCAGCGCGATCGCGATCCCCAGCGGAAAGTTCTTGATGAACCCTGCCCGCATCGCGGCGAAGTCGATGTCGAGCATCATCACGACGAACAGGAACAGCACCGCGACCGCGCCGACATAGACGATGACAAGCAGCATCGCGATGAACTCCGCGCCCACCAGCACCATCAGCCCCGCCGCGTTGAAAAAGGCGAGGATCAGCCACAGCACGGAATGCACCGGGTTGCGCGACATGATTACCATCACCGCGCTGGCGATAACGATGGTCGCAAAAAGATAGAAGGCGATCGCCTGTATCATGTCCGTTTTCGCGCCTTTGTCATCCCTGCGAAAGCGGGGACCCAGAGGAGCCTATCGATCCTTTTTCAAAGGCTGGGTTCCCGCCTTCGCGGGAATGACGAATTGGATTCGGCTGCCCCTGTTGCGTTTCGTGCAGCGCACTAGCGATAGGGCGCGTCGGCTTCAAGATTGGCCGCGATGGCCCGTTCCCATTTGTCACCATTCGCAAGCAGTTTGGCCTTGTCGTAAAGCAGCTCCTCGCGGGTTTCGGTGGCATATTCGAAGTTCGGACCCTCGACGATGGCATCGACCGGGCAGGCTTCCTGGCAGAAGCCGCAATAGATGCACTTCGTCATGTCGATGTCGTAGCGCGTCGTGCGGCGGCTCCCATCCTCGCGCGGTTCGCTCTCAATCGTGATCGCCTGCGCCGGACACACCGCCTCGCACAATTTACACGCAATGCAGCGCTCCTCGCCATTGGGGTACCGGCGCAGCGCATGCTCACCGCGAAAACGCGGGGAAAGCGGCGATTTTTCGAACGGATAGTTGATTGTCACCTTTGGCTTGAAGAAATACTTCAAGGTCAGCGCATGCGCCTTCACGAACTCGTATAGGGTGAAGGATTTGAGGAGTTGGGTTGCGGTGCTCATGATGCTTCACTCACAGCTAGGGGCTGCGCGGGGGTGGTCTCGACGAATTCGGAAGGCGGCACGCTGTCCGGATCGACCAGCGGCGCGGGGCGGTCGAAATGGCCGGTGGCCATCAGGTAGCCGCTGATCGCTGCGACGAAGAACAGGCTCATCGGCAGGAAGACCTTCCATCCGAGCCGCATCAGCTGGTCGTAGCGGTAGCGCGGCACGGTCGCCCAGATCCAGCTGAACATGAAGAAGAACACGAAGGTCTTCAGCAGGAACCAGACGATGCCGGGGACGATATAAAGAATCTCGAGCTCGATCGGGGGCAGCCATCCGCCGAAGAACAGCAGCGTGCATAGCGAGCACATCAGCAGGATGTTGGCATATTCGCCGAGCCAAAAAAGCGCGAAGCTCATGCTGGAATATTCGGTCTGATAGCCTGCGACGAGCTCCGATTCCGCCTCGGTCAGGTCGAAGGGTGCGCGGGCTGTTTCGGCCAGCGCCGAGATGAAGAACACGACGAACATCGGAAACAGCAGCAGGTTGAAGGCAAAACCGTTCAGGAAGCCAAGCCCGTGGCCGCGCTGCGCTTCGACGATACCGCTCATATTGAACGTGCCGGCCCACAATACGACGCAGACGAGGATGAAGCCGATCGAGACTTCGTAAGAGATCATTTGCGCGGCTGCGCGCATGGCGGAGAAGAACGGGTATTTGGAGTTCGATGCCCACCCGCTCATCACCACGCCGTAAACGCCGAGCGAAGAGATCGCGAGGATGTAGAGCAGCCCGACATTGATGTCCGCCAGCACCATGCCCGCATCGAACGGGATCACCGCCCAGGCGGCGAGTGCAACGGTAAAGGTGATGATCGGTGCGAGGAGGAAGATGCCCTTGTTCGCAGCCGATGGGATGATGGTTTCCTGCAGGAACACCTTGAGCCCGTCGGCGAACGACTGAAGCAGGCCGAACGGCCCGACCACATTAGGCCCGCGCCGCAGCATGATCGCGCCCAGCACCTTGCGATCGACATAGATCACCATCGCCACCGCGAACATCACGATCAGCGAGATCGCGAGAATGCCGACAAGCGTCGCGACGGTCCACGCCCATTCATAGGGCATGCCGAAACCTTGGAAGAACTTGGTCACTCCGCCGCCTCCCTCATCTCGTCCGCGTGGAGCAGTTCGGCCGAGCATTGCTGCATGACGGCGCTCGCGCGGGCGATCGGGTTGGTGAGGTAGAAGTCCTTGATCGGATAGGCGCCAATCGAGCCTTCCGCCTTGGCGCTGCTGTCGGCTTTCGGAAGCGCGCCGTAATCCGCGAGCCCCTCTTCGCCCAAAGCAGGCACTTCGGCGATCATCGCGGCCTGCAATTCAGCGAAGCTGTCGAACCCGACCGACACACTCAGCGCATCGGCCAGCGCGCGCAGGATCGTCCAGTCCTCGCGCGCGTCGCCCGGCGCGAACACGGCTTTCTCGGCAAACTGCACCCGGCCCTCTGTGTTGACGTAGGTCCCGTCCTTCTCGGCATAGCTTGCCGCGGGGAGGATGATGTCGGCTGCATGCGCGCCTTTATCACCGTGGTGTCCGATATAGACCTTGAGGCTGTCCGCGAACGGTTCGTAATTCATCTCGTCCGCGCCGAGGCTCAGCAGTACCTTGGGTTTCGCCGCGGCGATATCGGCCATGCCGCCGTCTTGCGCGTAGCCAAGCATCAGCGAGCCCATGCGCGCCGCGCTCATGTGAAGGACGTTCAAGCCATTCCAATCGTCTTTAACGAGCCCGAACTTGTCGACCAGCTTGAGCGCCGGTGCCAGCGCCCCCTCAGCCAGAGCCGCGCCACCGAGGATCACCGCTGGACGCTCCGCCGCCTTCATCGCATCGCCCAGCGCTTTGGGAACCCGGTTCAGGACTTTCAGGTCTTCGCCCAGGAACTCGGTCGGGAAGGTCGTTTCCCATTCCGGGCCGATGACGAAGACCTTCGCGCCGTGCTTCACCGCCTTGCGCAGGCGCGCATTCACCAGCGCGGCTTCCCAGCGAATGTGGCTGCCGATGATGAGGATCGCATCTGCGGTCTCGATCCCGGCGAGCGTCGAATTGAAATTCACCGCCGCGAGGTTCGAGACATCGTAGGTCATGCCAGTCTGGCGACCTTCGAGCAGCGTCGAGCCGCTCGCCTTTAGCAGCGCCTTGGCCGCAAACATCGTCTCGCAATCGACCATGTCGCCCGCAACCGCGGCGATGGACGATGTGTCATCGCCGAGATGGCCGGCAATCGTCTGAAACGCTTCGGACCAGTCCGAGACGGCGAGCTTGCCGCCCTTGCGGATATAGACCTTGTCCAGACGCCGCTTCATCAGCCCGTCGACCTGGTAGCGGCCCTTGTCCGAAAGCCATTCCTCGTTGACGTCATCGTTGATCCGCGGAAGCGCGCGCATGACTTCGCGGCCCTTGGAATGCAGCGAGATGTTCGCGCCCACCGCGTCGGATACATCGATGCTGAGCGTGCGCTTCAGCTCCCACGGGCGCGCCTCGAAGGCGTAAGGGCGTGACGTCAAAGCGCCGACCGGGCACAGATCGATCACGTTGGCTGACAATTCGTGCTTCGCCGCCTGTTCAAGATAGGTCGTGATCTGCATGTCCTCGCCGCGATAGAGCGCGCCGATCTCGTCGACGCCCGCAATCTCCTCGGAGAAGCGCACGCAGCGGGTGCAGTGAATGCAGCGGGTCATGATCGTCTTGATCAGCGGGCCCATATATTTCTCGGTGACCGCGCGCTTGTTCTCGCGGTCGTAACGCGAGCCGCCGCGACCATACATCATCGCCTGATCCTGCAGGTCGCATTCGCCACCCTGGTCGCAGATCGGGCAATCGAGCGGATGGTTGATGAGGAGAAACTCCATCACCCCCTCGCGCGCCTTCTTGACCATCGGCGTGTCGGTGCGGATTTCCTGGTTGTCGGCGGCGGGCAGCGCGCAGGACGCCTGCGGCTTGGGCGGCCCCGGCTTCACTTCGACCAGGCACATACGGCAATTGCCCGCGATGCTCAGGCGCTCGTGATAGCAGAAACGCGGGATTTCCTTCCCCGCAAGCTCGCACGCCTGCAGGACCGTCGCGCCCGCGGGGACTTCGATTTCCTCGCCGTCCACGGTTACGTTTGGCATTATGCCTCCTCCGGATCGAGCAGACCAAGCCGGCCTTCGATACGATCAACGCGTCGTTTGAGGTCGGACATATCCGCCTGCATCGAGTAGACCGACGTCATCAAGCCGCGCATATGGTCCTCCATGGAAGACATGCGCGCATCGAGAGAGGTGATCTCGCGCTTGATCGAGCCAACATCGGACTGAATGCCTTTCAGGATCGCAAGCATTATGTCGTCAAGTTCGCTGCTCATTCCGCAGCCTCCATGACTTCGGGTGCGAAGCGGGCATTGTGTTCGGCAATGCGCTGCTCTAGCTCGGGACGGAAGTGGCGGATAAGGCCCTGGATTGGCCACGCCGCCGCATCGCCAAGCGCACAGATTGTGTGACCTTCGACTTGCTTTGTCACTTCGTGCAGCATGTCGATTTCCTCGATCGCCGCATCGCCGGTGCGCAGACGCTCCATCACGCGCCACATCCAGCCCGTGCCCTCGCGGCAGGGGGTGCACTGGCCGCAGGACTCGTGCTTGTAGAAATAGGAGATGCGACTGATCGCGCGGACAATGTCGGTCGACTTGTCCATGACGATGACCGCCGCAGTGCCGAGACCCGAGCCAAGTTCCTTGAGCCCGTCGAAGTCCATCGGCGCGTCCATGATCTGCTCGGCAGGCACCAACGGAACCGAGGAACCACCTGGAATCACTGCGAGGAGATTGTCCCAACCCCCTGTAATCCCGCCGCAATGCTTTTCGATCAGCTCACGGAAGGGGACGCTCATCTCCTCTTCGACGACGCAGGGCTTTTCGACATGCCCACTGATCTGGAAGAGCTTGGTGCCGTGATTGTTTTCACGACCGAAGCTGGCAAACCAGCTGCCGCCGCGCCGCAGGATTGTGGGCACCACAGCGATGCTCTCGACATTATTGACCGTGGTCGGACAGCCATAGAGGCCGGCACCCGCCGGGAAAGGCGGCTTGAGGCGTGGTTGGCCTTTCTTGCCTTCGAGGCTCTCGATCATCGCGGTCTCTTCGCCGCAGATGTAAGCGCCCGCGCCGCGATGCATGAACACGTCGAAATCGTAGCCCGATCCGCTTGCATTCTTCCCGATCAGGCCAGCGTCATAGGCTTCGTCGATCGCCTTCTGCAGCGTCTCGGCCTCGCGGATATACTCCCCGCGAATGTAGATATAGGCCGCTCGCGCGCGCATCGCGAAACCGGCACACAGCGCGCCTTCGATCAGCTTGTGCGGATCGTGACGGATGATCTCGCGGTCCTTGCAAGAACCCGGTTCGCTCTCGTCGGCGTTGATGACGAGAAAGCTTGGGCGCCCGTCCTTGCTGGACTTGGGCATGAAGGACCATTTGAGGCCGGTGGGAAAGCCCGCGCCGCCGCGACCGCGCAGGCCCGATGCCTTGATCTCCTCGATGATCGAATCTTGCCCACGCGCAATCAGCGCCATGGTGTTGTCCCAATCGCCGCGCTTTCGCGCCGCCTCGAGCCCCCAATCCTGGAAGCCGTAGACATTGGTGAAGATGCGATCCTTATCGGCGAGCATCGCCTGGTCCCTCTGTGTGCTTCTTGCCGATGATCCCGGCAGCTATGGCGGTGATGGTGATGCCGCCGAAAATGAAGATAAAGCCTGGACCCTCGTCGGTGACGAGCGTCGCATACAGGCCGTAGAGCGCGATTGCCACGCCAGCTGCGAACAGGGCCAGATGCCACTTGCTCACGGCCGCCCTCCTCCGCGCTTGGCGAGCTTGAGCTGGCGCAGGGTCAGCAGCTGGAACGCGAGCCCCGCCGCCATCAGGACGATGCCGGTGGTGCGATCGCCAGTGGCGGCGAGATAGGCCCCGAGGCCGAAACCCGCAAGGCCGAGCACGAGATAGACGATCGTCGCGGCGCTCATCCCACCAGACCCCATTGCCACAGACCGGCCAGGACCCCGATGATCAGCACGATCACCGCCACACGCAGCAATCCCATCAGCACCTTGTAGGCGATGAAAGCGAGCAGCAGTGCAGCGAGGATGGCGACGATTTCCATGGGGCCGCCTACCACTCACCCCGATAATCGTGATTGGCGTCGACCATTTCCTTGAGCGTGCTCGGCCCATCCGAGGGCTCCGATGTATGACGGCCGGGCTCCTGCGTGCCCGCCTTGGGCTGCTTTCCGGCAGCCAGCGCATCGAGCACCGTGTCGAGCCGCTCGGGTGTCAGGTCTTCGTAATTGTCGTCATTGATCTGGACCATCGGCGCGGTCGCGCATGAACCCATGCATTCGACTTCGGTAAGGGTCCACAACCCGTCCTCGGAGACCATGCCGAACGCCATGCCGCGCGCCTGGCAAGCCTCGATGATCTCGTCGGAACCGCGCAGCATGCACGGCGTCGTGCCGCAAACCTGGACGTGATATTTCCCGACCGGCTTCATATTGTACATGAAATAGAACGTCGCAACTTCGAGCACACGGATCGCGGGCATATCGAGATAGTCGGCGACATATTCGATCACCGGCATGGGCAGCCAGCCTTGCGTATCGGTTTCCTCACCGACCTGCCGCTGCGCCAGGTCGAGCAGCGGCATCACTGCCGATTTCTGCCGCCCTTCCGGGTATTTGGCGATGTGGTAATCAGCCTTGATCTTGTTCTGCGCGGTCCATTCGAAGGACCCCCAGCGCGCGCGCAGTTCGGGCGTATCGGGTGCGGGAGTGCGGTCAGCCACGGCGATCCCTCCAGATCGTCGCCCCGGACTTGATCCGGGGTCCCGCTGCCTTGAGAGACAGCGCCGAAAAAGCGGGGTCCCGGGTCAAGCCCGGGATGACGGACGTGATGGATGTAAAACTCACCGGTCGCACTCCCCGAACACCACGTCGATCGCGCCGAGGATGGCGGTTGCGTCGGGGAGCATGTGACCCTTGCACATCATGTCCATCGCCTGGAGGTGGCTGAAGGCGGTCGGGCGGATCTTGCAGCGATAGGGCTTGTTGGTGCCATCGCTGACGAGATAGACGCCGAACTCGCCCTTGGGGCTTTCGGTCGCGACATAGACTTCGCCCGCGGGTACGTGGAAGCCTTCAGTGTAGAGCTTGAAGTGGTGGATCAGGCTTTCCATCGATTGCTTCATCTCGCCGCGCTTGGGCGGAACCACCTTGGCATCGGTGCTCGCGACGGGGCCCGACGGCATGTCGCGCAGGCACTGCCTGATGATCTTGGCGCTCTCGTGCACTTCCTTCACACGCACCATGAAGCGATCGTAGCAATCGCTGTTCGTCCCGACCGGAATATCGAATTCCATCCGGTCATAGACGTCGTAAGGCTGCGATTTTCTGAGGTCCCAGGGAATCCCGGCCGCACGGATCATCGGGCCGGAAAAGCCCCAGGCGACCGCATCGTCGCGGCTGACCACGGCGATATCGACGTTGCGCTGTTTGAAGATGCGGTTGTCGAGCACGAGGCTCATCGCGTCGTCGAACAGTTGGAAGAACCGGTTGTCGAGCCAGTCGCCGATATCGACGAGCAGCTTTTCCGGCACGTCCTGATGCACTCCGCCCGGACGGAACCATGCCGCATGCATGCGCGCGCCGGACGCCCGCTCGAAGAAGTTCATGCAATCTTCGCGCAGATCCATGATCCACAGGTTCGGCGTGAAGGCGCCAACATCGAGCACATGCGCGCCCATATTGAGCATGTGGTTGCAGATGCGGGTCAGCTCGGCGAACATGACGCGCAGATATTGCGCGCGGATCGGCACTTCGAGATTGAGCAGCTTTTCGATTGCCAGGACGTAGGAATGTTCCTGACAGAGCGGCGAACAGTAATCGAGACGATCGAAATAGGGCAGCGCCTGCAGGTAGGTCTTGCTTTCGATCAGCTTTTCGGTGCCGCGGTGGAGCAGGCCGACATGCGGATCAACCCGCTCGATGACCTCGCCGTCGAGCTCCATCACCATGCGCAGCACGCCGTGCGCCGCCGGGTGCTGAGGCCCGAAATTGATCGTGTAATTGCTGATGACGTTCCCGTCGGTGGTCGGGGACTCTTCGACTTGCATACCCATTATTCGTCGTCCTCGGGCCGGGTCGCGGCCTTCGTATCGGGAACGTCGCCCTTGCGCGCCGCGCGATCGGGGCGGTCCTCGGTCGGATCGGGAGCGATTTCCTGGTCGGTGACGGAGACCTCGATCATATCGGGGGGCACGGCGAGGGTGCCCTCCTCGGCAAGCTCCTCGGCGGCGGGGCCCGCACCGGTGTCGGCGGGGCTTTCGGTGACTTTGGGGTCGTCCACCTGCGGCGCGCCGCGCGCCTTTTCGTCGCCCGGAAGCTCGTAGTCCGCGCCCTCCCAGGGCGAGAGAAAGTCGAAGGTCCGCATGTCCTGCGCCAATTCGACCGGCTCGTAGACCACGCGCTTTTCGTCCTCGGAATAACGCAGCTCGACATAACCCGTCATCGGGAAATCCTTGCGGAAAGGATGACCTTCGAAGCCGTAATCGGTGAGAATGCGACGCAAATCCTGATTGCCGTCGAAGACGACGCCGAAGAGGTCGAACACTTCGCGCTCGAGCCAGCCGGCATTGGGCCACAGCCCCGTCACGCTGGGCACCGGGGTCGGCTCGTCGGTCGAGCACTTGACTATCACGCGGTGGTTCTTGGTCAGCGAGAGCAGCATGTAGACCACTTCGAACCGTTCGGGCCGGTCGGGATAGTCGGCGCCGGCGATTTCCATAAGCTGCTGATAGTCGTGATCGTCGCGCAAAGTGCGAAGGACGGTGACGATGTCGCCGCGCTTGGCGTTCAGGATGATCTCGCCATGCTCCTCGCGCGCACCGTCGAGCCAGACGCTGACGCTTTCCGAAAGCGCATCGAGCACGCCGTCATTCGAGGCGTAGCGGGGGGCGGAATGAAAAACCGTCATAGTGCTGCGTGTCTACCGCTCGATCGTACCGGCGCGGCGGATCTTGCGCTGCAACTGCATCACCCCGTAGAGCAGCGCCTCGGCCGTCGGCGGGCACCCGGGCACGTAAATGTCGACCGGCACGATCCGGTCGCAGCCGCGCACGACGCTATACGAGTAGTGATAATAGCCCCCGCCATTGGCGCACGAGCCCATGCTGATCACATATTTGGGATCGGACATCTGGTCGTAGACCTTGCGCAATGCCGGCGCCATCTTGTTGCACAGCGTGCCCGCGACGATCATCAGGTCCGACTGGCGCGGAGAGGCGCGCGGGGCGGCGCCGAAACGCTCCATGTCGTAGCGCGGCATGTTGACGTGGATCATCTCGACCGCGCAGCAGGCGAGGCCGAAGGTCATCCACCACAGGCTGCCGGTGCGCGCCCACTGGAACACCTCTTCGGTCGAGGTGACGAGGAAACCCTTGTCGTTCACCTCGGTCTGGAGAGCCTTGTAATAATCGGCATCGGGTGCGCGCACCTCGCCTTCGCGCGCGGTCGGCAGCGCGGCATCGCGCATGCGCTGACCGTCGAGCGCGGGGTTCAGCGAGGCGGTTCCGGTAAAGGCGGGGTCGGTGCTCATTCCCAGTCCAGAGCTCCCTTCTTCCATTCATAGGCCAGCCCGATCGCGAGAATGCCGAGGAAGGTCATCATGCCGATCCAGCCGACCCAACCCGTTTCGCCCAGGCTGACGGCCCAGGGGAAGAGGAAGGCGGCCTCGAGATCGAAAATGATGAAGCTGATCGCGACGAGATAGAAACGCACGTCGAACTGGCTGCGCGCATCCTCGAAAGCGGGAAAGCCACATTCGTATTCGGAAAGCTTTTCGGCATCGGGATTGTGCGCGCCGGTCAACCGCGAGACGCCCATCGGCAGAAAGACGAAGAGCACCGACAGACCGAAGGCGATAATGATGAACAGCAGTATCGGCAGATACTGTGAGAGGTCGATCACGACGATTTCCAAGCTAGCTATCCCAGTGCCTTGCGCATCTAGGCCCCCCGCCGGTCCCACGCAAGGGCACGACTCGGCCAATTCGCATCATATCTGTTGCACAAAAGCGAACCGGCGGAGCGGCCGCCGCGCCTCGCCGCAGCAGGCGGCGATGGGCGGTACGTAGCCCGGCTACATCATGTTTGCCGCCGCCTTGCGGGTCGCTTTGCCGTAGGGCGGCTTGAAGCCGCCGAGCTTGGCAATGTCGATCTTCGGCTGGTGATAGACGCTGCGCGCGTGGCTGAATTCCTTGAAGCCCTCAATCGCGTGATAGCTTCCCATACCCGACGGTCCGACCCCGCCGAACGGCAAATCATCCATCGAGACATGAAAGATCACGTCGTTCGTCGTCACCCCGCCCGAGATCGTGCGGTTCAACACCCGATCCTGCTCGTCCGTATCCTCGCCGAAATAATAGAGGCCGAGCGGACGGTCGTTCTCGTTGACGTAATCGACCGCCTCGTCGATCGCGCGATATGTCTTGACCGGCAGGACGGGGCCGAAGATTTCCTCCTGCATCGCTTCCATCTCGTCATTCACGTGTCTGAGGATGGTAAGCGGCATTTTGCGCTGATTGGCATTCGCGAAGTCCTCGTTGCCGGGATTGACCTCGATCACCTCGGCGCCCTTGTCGCGCGCATCCTCGACCAGGCTCTGAAGCCGTTCGAAATGGCGGTCGGACACGATCGAGGCGTAGTCGTCGTTTTCGAGCAATTTGGGATACATGTTCGCTACCCCCTCCGACACGCCGGCGATCGCTTCGGCCTCCTTGTCATCGGGCACGACCATATAATCGGGCGCGAGGCAGATCTGGCCGGCATTCATCATCTTGCCAAGCGCGATCCGCTCGCCCGCCTTGGCGAAATCGGCGCTGCGGCCCATAATCACCGGCGACTTACCGCCCAGTTCGAGCGTGACCGGCACGAGGTTCTCCGCCGCCGCCTGCATCACCTTGCGACCCGTCGCGGTCGATCCGGTGAAGACCAGGTGATCGAAGGGCAGCGAGGAGAACGCCTGAGCGACTTCCGGCCCGCCGGTGATGACGGCGACCTCGTCGCGGGTGAAATATTCCTCGACCAGTTCGGCCATCAGGGCGCTGGTGCGCTCGGTGAATTCGCTCGGCTTGATCATCGCGCGGTTGCCCGCTCCCAAGACCTGCATCAGCGGCGCGAAGGCGAGATTGACCGGGAAGTTCCAGGGCGAGAGGATACCGATCACCCCCTTGGGCTCGTAACGAATTTCCGCCTTCGCGCCGAGCAGGTTCAGTGGGAACTGGACCGAGCGCTTTTCGGGTTTCGCCCATTTGTCGATATGCTTGAGCGTATGCTTGCCCGCGCCCACCGTCCCGGAGATGTCGGTCAACATACTCTGTTCCATTGCGCGGTTGCCGAAATCCGCGCTCATCGCCTTGCACAGGTTCTCGCCATGATCCTTCAAGAGCGCCATAGCGCGCTTGATCCGATCCTTGCGCATGCCGAGCGTTTCGGGCCGCGACGCGGTAAAGGCATCGCGTTGCAGTTTCAGGATCGCTTCCAGTTCGTCGCGGCGATCGTCGGCCATTTCGGTCTCTCCATAGGATCAAGGGTTTCGATTTGCGACCAATATTGCGGGAAACCCCTTTGCCCCGCAAGCTAATACCAGTTGTTGAGTGCGCCCGCGTTGCCATAGCGGGCGCCGCGCTCTAGATCGCGCAAGCGAACTCTCCCTACGATCAAGGACACTTCCCCATGACCCAATTCGCCGCGCAGGACCCGATCGTCATCCTCTCCTATGCCCGCACGCCGATGGGCGGCATGCAGGGCGCGCTGGCCGATGTCTCGGCGACCGATCTCGGCGCGACCGCGGTCAAGGCGGCGGTCGAGCGTTCGGGGGTCGCCGGTGAGAAGTTTGACCGCGCCTATATGGGCTGCGTCCTTCCCGCGGGGCTTGGTCAGGCCCCCGCGCGTCAGGCGATGGTGAAGGCCGGGCTGCCCAAATCGGTGCAGGCGACCACCGTCAACAAGGTATGTGGCAGCGGCATGCAAACCGTCATCATGGGCGCTGAAGCGCTGGCCAGCGGCACGGTGGACTACGTTGTTGCGGGGGGGATGGAGAGCATGACCAATGCGCCTTACCTGCTCAAGAAGCACCGTTCGGGCGCACGTCTGGGCCACGACACGACCTATGACCACATGTTCCTCGACGGGCTCGAAGACGCTTACGAGGAAGGCCGCGCTATGGGCACTTTCGCGCAGGAGACGGCGAACGAATATCAGCTGACCCGCGAGGAAATGGACGATTATTCAATCGCCTCGCTCGAACGCGCGAACAACGCAATAGAGAGCGGCGCCTTCGATGGCGAAGTCGTTCCCGTCACCTTTTCGACCCGCAAGGGCGAGGTGGCGGTCGAACAGGACGAACAGCCCGGCAAGGGCCGCCCGGACAAGATCCCGCAGTTGCGCCCCGCCTTCGCCAAGGACGGCACGATCACCGCTGCGACCTCCAGCTCGATCTCGGACGGGGCCGCCGCCGTGGTGCTGACGCGCGAAAGTGTGGCGAAGGAGAACGGACAGCAGCCGGTCGCGAAGATCGTCGCGATGGCCGCGCATGCGCAGGAGCCCGCCAAGTTCACCGTCGCTCCGATCGGCGCGATCGAGAAGGTGCTGGAGAAGGCCGGCTGGACCGCGGACGAGGTCGAGCTGTGGGAGGTCAACGAGGCCTTCGCCTGCGTCGCCATGTTCGCGATGCGCGACATCGGCATCCCGCACGACAAGATCAACGTTAACGGAGGCGGCACCGCGCTCGGCCACCCGATCGGTGCGAGCGGCACGCGGATCATCGTGACGCTGCTCAATGCGCTCAAGCAACAGGGCAAGACGAAGGGTGTTGCCAGTCTGTGTATCGGCGGCGGGGAAGCCACGGCAGTGGCGGTGGAGGTGGTATGATGATGGCGCTCAGGAGCAGCGCCCTGGCCCTCGTCGCCGTGCTTGCCGCATGCGATGCTCCGGCAGATCAGCCGAGCGATATACCGGAGGTTCCCCAGGCCGGTGAAGCGACGTTCCAGATGGGGCCGGGCCTTTATGCGGTGGGCGACGAGAATGCGACATATGCCCGTACGCGCCTTAGCGCCGATGGCACGTACATCGATATGACCGCCGAGGGCGAGGAAGTCGGCGGCGGCACTTGGACCACCCGAAGCGACATGATCTGCTTCGATCCCGTAGGCGACGGCGAGGACAAAACGGAACGCTGCTGGACCAACGGCCCGCCGGATCCCGACGGCAGTTTCCTATCGACGCGCGTCGATGCGGATGAGAGCTACCGCGTCACCCCTCTCGAAAATTAGGGTTCAGTCGGCGGAAGCGAGGTTGTCGACGCCCCAAAGCCGGCCTGCGCTAACCCACCCGGTGCGTCCGCGCACGTCGATTTCGCAAAAGCCATCTTCGCAACCGAGGAGTGCTCCGACCACGCCCGCCTCCGCGCGCCAGCGCATCGGCGAGGTGGCGCGCGGCTTTTCGCGCAGCTCCACCAGCCCTTCTCCGACAATGATCGCACCGCGTGTGGCCGCGAGCTGGCTGGACGCCACCCAGCCCTGCGTGCCCTCGTGGTCCTGGATCAGGCGCCATCCTTCGCGCAGGCGCACCACCCTGACCGGCAGACCCTTGCGCTTGTAGACCCAATCGATGCGGTATTCCGCGCTCGGGCCCACCCGCATATTGACCTCTTCCCATCGCAATGTCGCCCAATAGGGCGCCTCACGCACCTGAGCCTGGGCCGCGGGGGCGAAAATTGAAATCGCGAGGACAATCACGAGCACGAGAACGGCGAAGAATCTGAAACCCTGCATCCGCCGTCGAATACCGCCGCAGGTGCGTTCGGTTCAAGTCGCCGTGAACATATCGCCCCATACATATCGTCTCGACCGCGCTGCCTTGACCGGTGAGGGCCAATGCTCCTAGCGCACGGGCATGGCCGCGAGCGAGACCGCAACTTCCCCTGCCCCGCCGTCCGGTACGCCGCGGGTTGTCGTCACGCGGCACCTTCCGCCCAGTGTCGAGGCGCGGATGGGCGAGCTGTTCGAGGCCGAGCTCAACACCGCCGACACCCCGATGTCGCGAGAGGAATTGGTCGCAGCCATGGCGGATTGCGACGTGCTGGTGCCCACCGTCACCGACCGGATCGACGCCGAAATGATCGAGGGCGCAGGAGAGCGTCTGCGCCTGATCGCCAATTTCGGTGCGGGCACCGAGCATATCGACCTCGCCGCGGCGGCGAAGCGGCGGATCATCGTCACCAACACGCCAAGCGTCTTCACCGAGGACACCGCCGATCTCGCGATGGCCGCGATCATCGGTGTGCCGCGGCGGATCCGCGAGGGCACCCAGCTCGTCCGGCGCGGTGAGTGGACCGGCTGGGCGCCGACCGGCCTGCTCGGGCGCAAGCTCGGCGGCAAGGTTCTGGGCATCGTAGGGATGGGCCGCATCGGCCAGGCGGTCGCCCACCGGGCGCGCGCCTTCGGGCTCGAGGTCGCCTATCACAACCGCAAGCCGCTGCCGAGCGCGGTCGAGCGGATGCTCGGCGTGCGCTATATCGCGCGGCTCGACGATCTGGTTCGCGCGGCGGATATACTGACGCTGCATTGCCCGCTGACCGAGGAAACGCGCCACATGATCGACGCGCGGCGGATCGCGCTGATGATCCCGGGTGGCAGCATCGTCAACACCGCGCGCGGCGAGCTAATCGACACCGAGGCCCTGATCGAGGCGCTGAATTCGGGACAGCTGGCGGGCGCCGGGCTCGATGTCTATCCGGACGAACCCCATGTCGACAAACGCCTGCTGGAGCACCCCAATACCATCACCCTCCCCCATATCGGCAGCGCGACGGTCGAAGGGCGCGAGGCTTCGGGCGAGAAGGTGATCGCCAATATCCGCTTCTGGGCCGACGGCCACCGCCCGCCCGACCAGGTGCTGACGGCATTGGTGGGGTAGTGCGCGGCCCTTATCCCGGCCCCCTTTTGTCATCCCCGCGAAGGCGGGGACCCAGCTGGACCGTTGCAAGTAGCGGGCCCCCGCGTTCGCCGGGGGTGACGAAAAGACGTTTACGTAACAAAGGTGGCCTCAAAGCCGCAAGGAATACAGCTTGTTGAAGTCGCCAGGCACGTAGTCTGCGAAGGCGTCGCAAGGTTTGAAGCCGAAGCTGCGATAAAGGCGCGTCGCCGGTTCGAACAATCCGCCCGATCCGGTCTCCAGCTTGATCGACGGATAGCCCAGTTCACGCGCCCGCTCGATCAATGCGGTCAGGATGGCCTTGCCGGCACCGGTGCCGCGAGCCTCCGGATGCGCGCGCATCGACTTTATCTCTGCGAAATTGTCATGCCTGCGAAGTGCGCCGATCGACAGGAGTCGCTTGCCATCCCGAGCGGCGAAAACCTCCACGTCCGGTGAGCGGAGGCCGGAGAGGTCGAGTGCGTGATTGGTTCCGAGCGGCGAACCCTCGAACATCTCGCGCGTGTGCAACTCGATCAGCGCCACCACCTCCGGCTCATTGAGGTCGGTGCGCCGGATTTCCACCGCTAGAGGTTCTCGTGCTGCGGCATGCCCAGCACGTGGAACCCACCATCGACGCGCAGGATCTCGCCCGTGGTGCAGGCGCCCGCATCGCTGATGAGATAGACCGCCGTGCCGCCGACCGCTTCGAGCGAAGCATTGGCGCGCAGCGGCGCGTTGGCTTCGGTGTGCTTGTAGGTCTTGCGCGCGCCGCCGATCGCAGAGCCTGCAAGTGTCTTCATCGGGCCGGGGCTGATCGCGTTGACGCGAATGCCCTCCGGCCCGAGATCGTTGGCGAGATAGCGCACCGCCGCTTCGAGCGCGGCCTTGGCGACGCCCATCACGTTGTAATTCGGCGTCACCCGGTTCGAGCCCATATAGCTCAGTGTCAGCAGCGTCCCGCCCGCCTCTTCCATCAGCGGATGCGCGCGGCGCGCGACCTCGATGAAGCTGTAGGCGGAGATGTCCATCGAGTTCTTGAAGTTGGCGCGGCTGGTATTGAGGATGCGCCCGGTCAGCTCCGACTTGTCCGAAAAGGCGACCGCGTGGACCAGGAAATCGATGCTGTTCCAGCGCTCCTTCAGCTCGGCGAAGGCGGCGTCGAGCGAGGCATCGTCGGTGACATCGACATCGACCATGAAGTCCGAGCCGATGCTGGCGGCGAGCGGTTCGAGACGCTTGCCGAACGCCTCGCCCTGATAGGTGAAGGCGAGCTCGGCGCCCGCCTCGTGGCAGGCTTTGGCAATGCCCCAGGCGATCGAGCGCTCGTTGGCGACGCCCATGATGAGACCGCGTTTCCCGTCCAGCACGCCCATCTTGTTCTCCTCGTTCGCCCTCAATCCTCGAAGCGCGACAGCAGCATCGATCCGTTGGTGCCGCCGAACCCGAAACTGTTGGTCATCACCGTGTCGAGGCCGGCATTCTCGACCAGCTCGGTGGCGATTTCCTCTACCTTCAGCGCGGGATCGAGCGTCTCGACATTGATCGAGGGGATGATGAAGTCGTGCTCCAGCGCGAGCAGGCAATAAACCGCCTCCTGCGCGCCGGTGGCGCCCTGGCTGTGCCCGGTCATCGATTTGGTCGAGCTGACCGGCGGGGTCGAGCCTTCTCTAAAAACACGCCGTACCGCCTCGATCTCGCCGACATCGCCGACCGGGGTCGAGGTGCCGTGGGCGTTGATATAGCTGACCTGACGGCCTTCCGGGATCGTCTTCAGCGCCCCGCGCATGGCGCGTTCGCCGCCCTCGCCCGAAGGCGCGACCATATCGGCACCGTCCGAAGTGGCGGCAAATCCCGTCACCTCGGCAAAAATCTTTGCGCCGCGCGCCTGCGCATGTTCGAGCGCTTCGAGCACCACGATGGCGCCGCCACCGCTGATGACGAAGCCGTCGCGGTCGGCATCGAAAGCGCGGCTTGCCCGCTCCGGTGTGTCATTGTACTTGCTCGACATCGCGCCCATCGCGTCAAACAGGCAGGAGAGCGTCCAATCCAGTTCCTCCCCGCCGCCCGCAAACATCGTGTCCTGCAGGCCCAGCGCGATCTGCTGCGCGGCCATACCGATGCAATGCAGCGAGGTCGAACAGGCCGAGGTGATCGAGAAGTTCATGCCCTTAATCTGGTAGGCCGTCGCCAAGTTGGCGCTCACCGTCGAGGACATCGTCTTGGGCACCGCAAACGGACCGATCCGCTTTGTCGCGCCGGTTTTGAGAACGGTCTGATGCGCGGCAAGCATCGCCGAGGTCGACGGGCCGCCCGAACCCGCGATCACGCCGGTCATGGGATTCACCACGTCCTTCTCTTCGAGCCCGGCATCGGCGATCGCCTGACCCATGGCGATATGGGCGTAGGCCGCGCCCGGGCCCATGAAGCGGAGCGTCCGCTTGTCGACATGGTCGGAAACGTCGAGGTCGATTGCGCCGGCCACTTGCGAGCGGAAGCCGTGCTCGGCCATTTCCTCGTTGAAGGTGATGCCCGATCGCCCCGCCTTCAGCGCGGCGAGCACTTCTTGCGGGTTGTTGCCGATCGAGGAGACAATCCCCAGCCCTGTTATGACGACGCGGCGCATAGCATTTCCTGTTTTCGAACCCGGTGCGTCACGCTTCGGAAAGCGCGACCTTCATGTCCTTGACCTGGTAGATCGTTTCGCCATCGGCCTCGACCCGGCCATCGGCGACCCCCATGGTCAGCCGGCGGCTTTGCACCGCCTTCGTGAAATCGACGTAATAGGTCAGCATCTTGCGGTCGGGGCGGACCATGCCGGTGAGCTTCACTTCGCCCACGCCAAGCGCATAGCCGCGCCCCTGCCATCCGCGCCAGCCGAGGTTGAAGCCGGTCAGCTGCCAGAGCCCGTCGAGCCCGAGACAGCCGGGCATGATCGGATTGCCGGGAAAGTGGCATTCGAAGAACCAGAGGTCGGGCGCGATGTCGAACTCAGCGACCACATGCCCCTTGCCATGCTCGCCGCCATCGGCGGAAATATTGGTGATGCGATCCATCATCAGCATCGGCGGCAGTGGCAGCTGCGCATTGCCCGGCCCGAACAAATCGCCGCGCGCGCATTTGAGCAAATCGTCGCGGTCGAAACTGGTTGGCATGTCGCTCATCGTGTCGAACTGTCCCCTTGGCGCGATCCCTCCCTGCTGGAGGTGCCCTACGATCGAAGGACCCGCGCCTAGCACCCTCCCATGCCAGTGGAAAGGGGCCTCGCGGCGCCTTCAGCAAAGGCTAGCTTAGCGTCCGGCCCGCCCCCGCCCTACCCTTGCACGCAGGGATCGATCTGCTCGGGCTTCGGGCGATCGCCGCCGCGTTCGAAGCGTACGAAATAGCTGTTCAGATCGGGCCGCTCGACGAATTCGACGAGCTTGTAACCGACCGCATCGAATTCGCAGAAAAGCAGTTTGGGCGGGATGCCGTGTTTGCCGGCGGGGCGATCATACTCGACGACGATGATCTGCCCGCCCTGAACCAGCGAGGGCCACATGCGCCACAGGAAGGCGTAGGGTTCGGTCACCTCGCTGTAGACATGGACCAGGAAGATGCGGTCGAAACTGTCGACCGGAAGCTGCGGGTCGTCCGCTTCGCCCAGCTTGATCGAGATATTCTCGAGCCGCTCGCGCTCGACCCGGCGACCGAGCCGTTGCAGCGCCTCGCGGTCGATATCCTGCGCCAGCACCCGGCCCGCCTCGCCCACGCGGGTGGCCAGCCGCACGGTGTAATAGCCTTCGCCCGCACCGATATCGGCCACCGTCATCCCGCTGGCGATATCGGCTAGATCCATCACTTCCTGCGCTTCGCTGCGCTCTTCGCGCGTATCTTCGTCGGGAAAGGTATCGTCCTCCCCCTGAAGAATGGTCCGGTCGGGCCGCGGAAAGTCGAGAGCGGTTTCGGGCCGGTCGCTATCACCCGTCAAGCCATCGCAAGCGCATAAAACGAGCGGCGCCAACGCTACGCTCAGCCGCCGGCAAAACCTCACTCGACGTCCTCCACCTCGAGCGTTTCGCCGGTCACGCGCTGGGCCAGCGCGGCCGAGATATATTCGTCGAGATCGCCATCGAGCACCCGGTCCGGCGAGGACGAAGTTACGCCGGTGCGAAGGTCTTTGACCATCTGGTATGGCTGGAGCACATAGGAGCGGATCTGGTGGCCCCACCCGATGTCGCTCTTTTCCTGATATTCGCCCGATGCCGCCGCCTCGCGTTCGGCCATTTCGCGTTCGAACAGGCGCGCCTTGAGCATATTCATCGCGGTGGCGCGGTTCTTGTGCTGGCTGCGATCATTCTGGCTCGCGACAACGATGCCGGTGGGCTGGTGGGTGATGCGAACGGCGCTGTCGGTGGTGTTGACGTGCTGCCCGCCGGCGCCCGATGCGCGGTAGGTGTCGATCTTGAGGTCGGACGGGTCGATCTCGATCTCGATATCGTCGTCGATCACCGGGTAGACCCAGACGCTAGAGAAGCTCGTATGGCGCTTGGCCGCGCTGTCATAGGGGCTGATACGGACGAGGCGGTGGACGCCGCTCTCGGTCTTGGCATAGCCATAGGCGTTCTCACCTTTCAGCAGCAGGGTCGCCGACTTGATCCCCGCCTGATCGCCCGCCTGATATTCGACCGTTTCGACCTTGAATCCGCGCCGCTCGGCCCAGCGGCCATACATGCGGAACAGCATCTCGGCCCAGTCCTGCGATTCGGTCCCGCCAGCCCCTGCATGGATTTCGAGATAGGTGTCGTTCCCATCCGCCTCGCCGGAGAGAAGCGCCTGCACCTTGTCGGCATCGGCGCGCTTCGCGAGGCGCTCGAGGCTCTTGAGACCATCGTTGACGACGCTTTCCTCGCCCTCGGCCTCGCCCATCTCGATGAACTCGATCGCATCGCCCATCTCGGCGCTGATCTCGTTGACAGTGTTAATCGCGTCCTCGAGCTGTTTCTGCTCGCGGCTGATCTTCTGCGCTTCCTTGGGATCGTCCCAGAGCGTGGGATCCTGCACGCGCGCGTTGAGCTCTTCGAGCCGTCGCAGCGCGCGCTCCCAGTCGAGCGACTGGCGCACGAGCGCGAGCGCCGCTTCGATCCGGTCGATATGTGCCTGGGCCTCGGCGCGCATGGGAAATCCTTAAATTCGCTGGTCTTAAATTGGCTGATTATGCCCCGCATCGCTTAACGCGGCGCGCGACATTGTAAACGCCCCTTGGGCGGAGCGGCCTGGCTTCGGGAGTTGCTTGTTAGCGGGAGAGCGCGCGGACCGCAGCCAGCGTCTTGGCGACATGGCCGCGATAATCGCTGTCCGCATGGACGAAGGCGATCCGGCTATCGGGCGCGATGACGTAAGAGGTGCGGCTCGCGAGCCCGGAATTGCCCATCGCCACATCGTAGGCTTCGATCAGTTCGGACGCGGCGACGCCAACCGGAAAGGCATCGCGGCATTCCTCGCGGCTAAAGCGTTTGAGCGTGGCGATGTCGTCGTTCGACATGCCGATGACGCTCGCGCCGGCGGCGCGGAAATCGTCCATCGCCTCGGCAAAGGCATTGGCCTCGAGAGTGCAACCCTGGGTGAACGCCTTGGGGTAGAAATAGAGCACGACCGGACCCTGCCGCAAAGCCGCCGCGAGCGAGAAGCCCATCTCGGTGCCCGCCAGCGCGGCTTTGGTCGTGAAGAGCGGCGCCTTGCTGCCTTCGGGCAGTTCGGCCAGCACGGGCGCGGCGAGGCCGAACGCAGCAACCATTCCCAAGGCGGCGTTGAGGATTGTGCGGGCGATCATCAGTAGATGCCTCCCTGTTCCTCGGCAAAATTGATGACCTCGCCCTCCCCGCCGGCATTGGCGCGTGGCCCTTCGCGGCCCGCCCGGATCAGCGTGAGAATCTCGTCGCGCTTGGCGGCGATCGCGTCCTGCCGGGTCGCGCGGTCGGGCTCGGTGTCGGGTTTGAACGCCTCCCAGATGATCGCGCCGCGAGGATCGCCGTCTGGCCAGCCATCAAGCACGCGCTTGCCCGAGCGGCGATCGACCCGGACCATGCGAATGCCCTCGGGCGCGATCGGCGGAGTGTCGGACCAGCGCTCGCGCGTCTGTTCGATGAAATCCTTGATGATCGGCGCCGCGATCGTTCCGCCATAGGCATAGCCGCCCATATTGCGCGGATTGTCGAACCCGACATAGGCGCCCGCGACCAGCCTCTGCGTGCCGCCCACGAACCAAACGTCCTTGGGCCCGGTGGTGGTCCCGGTCTTGCCGAACAGCGGCAGTTCGAGCGGGTTGAGCACGGTTGCCGTCCCGCGCGAAACCGCGCCTTCGAGCATATGCATCACCTGGAACGCGGTGCGCGCATCCATCGCCTGGACGCCCTTGATGCCGAAGCGCGGCATCGGCGAGCCATCATATTCAGCCATGTTGCAGCCGTTGCAGGGCCGCTGGTCCGCACGCCAGATCACCTTGCCGCGGCGATCTTGGACGAAGTCGATGACCGTCGGATCGTTCAGCCGCCCGTGATTGGCGAGCGCGGAATAGGCCGAAACCATGCGCGCGACGGTGGTCTCCTCCGAACCGAGCGAAGTCGCGGCATAGGGATCGGGATCGTCGCTGATGCCTAGCGTCTCGATCGTTTCGACGACATTGTCCATGCCCGCCTGCATTCCGATCTGCACGGTCATGATATTCTGCGACTGTTCGAGGCCGTAGCGCATCGGGAACTGGCCCGCGCGTCCACCGCGAATGCATTTCTGCCCGAGCTGCCGCCCCTGATAATAGCAATATTGCGTGTTATCGATCTGGGTCGAGGGGGTCATGCCGTTGTCGAGGCCGGTGGCGTAGACGAAGGGCTTGATGGTCGAACCGGGCTGGCGCATCGCCTGCGTCGCGCGGTTGAAGTCGGACAATCGGTGGTCGAACCCGCCCTGCATGGCGAGCACACGGCCCGTCTGCGCATCCTGCAGGACGAGCGCGCCCTGTGCTTCGGGCACGGTTTCGACGCGGAAGCCATTGCCTTGCGGGGAGACCGCGATAACGTCGCCGGCCTTCAGCGCATTGGGCAGATTGGACAGAGGCGCTTCCTCGCCATCCGAAAAGCCGACCGTCGCCGAGCCGCCCTCGCGCCCGGTCACAACGCCGACGCGCCAATCCTCGTAATTGACCGAGATGAACGAGCTGGCGAGCTGGCTTGCCCAATTTCCTTCGCTCAAATCGATCGTCGCGATCGGGCCGGACCACCCGCGCCCGCCATGATAGCGCACGAGGCCCCGGCGCAGCGCTTCGCGCGCGGCGTCCTGCATCTGGGTGTCGAGCGAAGTGCGCACCCACAGCCCGCCGGCATAGACACTGTTCTCGCCGTCCTCGGCGGTTTCGCCGAATTGCTCGATCAGCTGGCGGCGCACCTCTTCGAGGAAATAGCCCGCATCCGCGCTCTGCTGATTGCGCTGACGGACAAGCCCGAGCGGCTCGGCGGCCGCGGCGCGGCGCTGCTCTTCCGTGATGAAGCCGTTCTCTTCCATCTGTTCGAGCACGAAATCGCGCCGTGCGATCGCGGCCTCCTCCTGCCCCTTTCGGCCATAGCGCTCGGGCGCCTTGGGCAGGATCGCGAGGAAGGCGGCTTCGTGCAGATCGAGGTCGCCGACATCCTTGTCGAAATAGGCGCGCGAGGCCGCCTGCACGCCGAAGGAGCGGCGGCCGAGCGGGATTTCATTTAGGTAGAGCTCGAGGATTTCCTCCTTGGACAGGACGTTCTCGATCCGGCTGGCAAGGATCATCTCCTTGAGCTTGCGCGTGACCGAATATTCGTCGCCCAGCAACAGGATCTTGGCGAGCTGCTGCGTGATGGTCGACCCGCCCACGGCGCGGCCTTCGCGCGCAGGGTTGAGATAGTCGATCACGGCATTGGCCGTGCCGGTAAAATCGACGCCGCCATGGCTGAAGAATGTCTTGTCCTCGGCGGAAAGATAGGCTTCGACCAGCAAATCGGGGAAATCGCCATATTGCAGCTGCACCCGCCGCTCGCGCGCATAGGAATGGACGATCTCGCCATCGGCGCCGCGCACGACCGTCGGCAGCGGCGTTTCGTATTCGACCAGGCGATCGGTTTCGGGAAGGTCGCTCGCCAGCCACAGCCACGCCGCCATCCACACCGCGACGGCGAGCACTGCCAGCGCCGCCGCCAGTCTGAAGAGCGTGCTCGAACGCCATTTTTCGGCGAACCATTGCGTTGCCCCCGACAGGTCGCGGGATAGGCGGTAGCGCCAGTAATCGAGCGGCGGCAGGGGCGTGTCTTGATCGCGTGTCATTTCAGGTTCGCTATCTAATGCGCCCTGCCGCCGAATGCCAGCGGCGCGTCAGACCTCGGCCCGGCGGGCGAGATAGATGCGGATCGCGCGCGCCAGCACCGCGGCGAGTTCCTCGCGGCCCTCGCGCGTCATCAGCCGCGCCCGGTCCGCCTCGTTGGTGACGAAGCCGGTTTCCACGAGCACACCCGGCACGTCGGGCGCGCGCAATACCGCGAGCGCGGCGGAGCGGCGGCGCTGCGGGTGAAAGCGGATGCGGCCCTCGCCCTCCCGCACGATCAGGGACGCCAGTTGCGCTGCGTCTTCCTGCACGCGCGCCTGCGACAATTCGACCAGGATCGCGCTCACTTCCTCGCTCTGGTCCGCGACACGCACGCCGTTCAGCCGGTCCGCGGCATTCTCGCGCGCGGCGAAGCGGGCGGCGGCCTCGCTCGAGGCCTCGTTCGACAAGGTGTAGATGCTCGCCCCGCCGACATCCTCGCGCCGCCCGGCGGAATCGGCATGGATCGAAACGAACAGGTCGGCGCCCAGCAACCGCGCGATTTCGGGTCGCCGCCCTAGCGGCACGAGCCGGTCGTCCTCGCGGGTCAGCGCCACTCTGATACCGCCCGCCTCGAGCAATTCCTCGCGCATGAGCAATGCGATCGCAAGAACGATATCCTTCTCGCGCATGCGTTCGCCATCTTCGCCCTCGCCCACCGATCCCGGATCGCGCCCGCCATGCCCCGCATCGAGCACCACCAGCGGGCGGGAGGGATCGTCCGGCCCGGCAACGTCCGGCAATTCGAGCGGTTCGAGCGCAGGCTCAAGGACGAAGCGCTGGACATAGTCGCGGCCCCATTGCGGCACCGGCAGCTCTTTTCCCAATGCCGCCGCCCCGCCCAGGACAAGCAAGGGTACGGCAAATAGGAGAAGCAGGAGCGTGCGCACACTCATGGCCCTTCGACGCTTAGATTGTTGCGTAACCTATGTGCAATAGAGTTGCAGCGCGAAACCCACGGTGCTAGCGCATCGGCCAGAAGCGATGGCGACAGGCGCATCTGGGCGCGTCGATCCACCGCTTCGTTCACCAAGGCCCGGCTGGCGCATCGCAGCGCCCACCCAAGCCGGCCAATAACAGGTTGATGCAGTGACGAGACGCTTTGCCTCGCAAGACCATGCCCAGCGCGCGAGCGTTGCTGCAGGTCCTGCGGGCAGCCGGGCGGCACCCTGCCGCTCTCTCGCCCCAGCAGACACGATCATGGCGCCCCTTGCAGATACTGCACGGCGCGCTTTCTTAGATATCGGCCCGCAAGACGCGAAACGAACCTTGCGAGCCGTTTTCCAACACATGACGCGCCCCTCCCGCCCCCATCGGGCAGGCGGACCGGGCGTATGGAGACTATTGAATGGCAACGCGCATGCTTATCGATGCGCGCCACTCGGAAGAAACCCGGGTGGCGGTGCTCAAAGGCAACCGGATTGAGGAATTCGATTTCGAATCTGCCGAACACAAGCAGATCAAAGGCAATATCTATCTAGCGAAAGTCACGAGGGTCGAACCCTCCTTGCAAGCCGCCTTCGTCGATTTCGGCGGCAACCGGCACGGCTTCCTCGCCTTCAGCGAGATCCACCCCGACTATTACCAGATTCCGCAGGACGACCGCGAAAAGCTGCTCGCCGAGGAGGCCGAGGCCGCCGAGGAAGAGGCCCGCCTGCGCGCCGAGGAAGAGGAAGAGGGCGTCACCCCCGGCGACGAATACGACGCCGACGACGAAAGCGCCGAAGCGCTCGCCGAAGACCTCGCCGAAGACGGTCTGGAAGAAATCGACACGTCCGAAAAGGACAAGGTCGCCACCATCGAAGACGGCGCCGCCGACGACAGCGACGACGATGAAGATGACGACGACGACGACTCCGACGAGGAAGATTCGTCCGACGATAGCGACGACGAAGAGACCAAGCCCCGCCGCGGACGCCGCGGGCGCGGTCGCCGCCGTCAGGGCGCTCGCGGTAACAAGGGCGACCAGCAGAAGGGCCGCAGCCGCGCCAAGCAGGTCGATGCCGTGCGGGCCAAGCGCATGGCGCTGCGCCGCCGCTACAAGATCCAGGACGTCATCCAGCGCCGCCAGGTGCTGCTCGTCCAGGTCGTGAAGGAAGAGCGCGGCAATAAGGGCGCCGCACTCACCACCTATCTCAGCCTCGCAGGCCGCTACACCGTGCTGATGCCCAATTCGTCGCATGGCGGCGGTATCAGCCGCAAGATCAACTCGACGAGCGACCGCAAGCGGCTGAAGGAAATCGTTTCCGACCTGTCGCTGCCAAAGAGCATGGGCCTGATCGTGCGCACCGCCGGTCTCAGCCGCACCAAGACCGAGATCAAGCGCGATTTCGACTATCTCGCGCGGCTGTGGGACGAAATCCGCCAGACCACGCTCAAGTCCACCGCGCCTTCGCTGATCCATTCGGACAGCGACCTTATCAAGCGCGCGATCCGCGACATCTACAATCGCGAGATCGAGGAAGTGATCGTCGAGGGTGCGGAAGGCTACAAGAGCGCCAAGGCGTTCATGAAAATGCTGATGCCCAGCCATGCGCGCCGGGTAAAAGCCTATTCGGACCCCGTGCCGCTGTTCCAGCGCTACGGCGCGGAAGATCAGCTGCGCGCGATGTACGATCCGATGGTGCAGCTCAAATCGGGCGGCTATCTCATCATCAATCCGACCGAAGCGCTGGTGTCGATCGACATCAACTCAGGCCGCTCGACCAAGGAGCACGGGATCGAGCAGACCGCGCTTCACACCAATCTCGAAGCGGCGCGCGAAATCGCCCGCCAGCTGCGCCTCCGCGACATGGCCGGCCTGATCGTCATCGACTTCATCGACATGGAATACAATTCCAACGTCCGGAAGGTCGAAAAGGCGATGAAGGAAGCCTTGAAGACCGACCGCGCGCGCATTCAGGTGGGCCGCATTTCGGGCTTCGGCCTTATGGAAATGAGCCGCCAGCGCCTGCGCACCGGCGTGCTCGAGGCGACCACGCGCGAATGTCCGCATTGCGACGGCACCGGCCTTGTTCGCACCGCCTCTTCCGCCGGCCTTTCGGCGCTGCGCCTGATCGAGGACGAGGCGGCCAAGGGCAAGGGCATCCGCATCTGTCTGGAGGCCAGCACCGAGGCGGCGATCTATCTCCTCAATGAAAAGCGCGGCGAGCTGATCGAGATTGAGCAGCGCTACGGCGTCAGCGTCGAGGTCAAGCCCGAAGGCGAGGACGAAGGCGCGAAGATGGATGTCTCCAGCCACGGCCCGCGTCCGGCCGAGGCGCCCAAGTTCGAACCGATCGTCGATGACGATGACGAGGACGAGGACGACCTTGCGCTCGACGAAGCGGACGAGGAAGACGACGACGATGCACCGCGCAAAAAGAAGCGCCGCCGCCGGCGCGGCGGTCGCGGCCGCAACAAGAAGCGCTCCCAGGATAACAATGGAAGCGACGACGATAACGAAGACGGCGACGAGGACGATGCGGATGGCGATGCGTCCAATGCAGAGGACGATGACGATAAGCCCAAGCGTCGCCGCCGCCGCGGCGGGCGTGGCCGCAAGCGCAAGCAGGACGATACCGGCGACGATGCGTCGAGCGACAGCGACGCGGATGGCGAACTCCCGGCGGAAAACCTCGAAGAGGTGTCGGAACAGGTGAAGGACGACATGCTCGTGGTGGCCGGCCCTGACGATGCGCCGGAAACCGCCGGGAAAGCCGCCGAGAGCGATGATGGCGCCGCGGCGGAAAAGCCCAAGCGCAAGCGCGCCCCTCGCAAGAAGAAAACCGAGGATGCCGAGGCCAAGGCTTCCGATGCGCAGGCCGACGGGTCCGACGCCGAACCGGAAAAGCCAAAGCGCAAGCGCGCGCCCCGCAAGAAGAAGGACTCAGAGGCGAAGGACGGGGAAGCTGCGAATAGCAAGGCGAAAGCCACGGACGTATCGGCGAAGGATCCCCAGGCGGCCCAAAGCGAAGACACGCTGGTCGCCGAGCCGGCCCCCGCCGCCCAGAACGCCAGCGGCAACGACAATTCCGCTGACGAGGACAGCGCCCCGGCGACGAAGACCGGCTCGCGCAAGCGCGGCTGGTGGCAGCGCACATTCGGCGAGTGATCGCGCAACGGGCCTGCCATCGCCCTCTGGCGAAGGCAATGGCAGGCCCGCCGCATCTCGGGAAGACAGAGTGACGACCCAGTCGCGCAATTGCCGCGAACTCTCCGGCCCGCCACAATCGTTACACAATCCACGGCGACACATGCCCGCCCATTACTGCACAGGGCCTCTGCCATGACCCCGAGCGTACCCGTTACCACTCCCGTGACCGTGATCATTCTCGCCGGGCAGCGCGCCGGGATCCGCAATCCCCTCGCCGCCGCCGCCGGGGTGAGCCATAAATGCCTGGTCCCGATCGCCGGCAAGCCACTGATCGAGCATGTCTTTGCGGCGGTTGCCGAGCTTTCCGCAATTCACGAGATCGTCGTGTCTCTCGAGGAAGACGCGCACGACGCGGTTGCCGAGATTGCCGCGCGGGCCGTTATGGGCGGGACGCAGATGCGCTTCGTTCCCGCGCGCGAGGCGTTGGTCGATTCCATCCTTGCGGCAGTTGAGGGCGCCCGGCTGCCGGTCGTCATCACCACCGCGGACAATGTGCTGCTGACAGCCGAGGGGTTCGACGCGATGCGCGGCGCGCTGGGCGAGGCGGAAGTTGTCTTCGCACTCGCTCGTCGCGAGGACGTCCTTGCCGCCCATCCGGACGGCCAGCGCAATTTCTACCGCTTCCGCGATGGCGAGTTCGCCAATTGCAACATCTATGCGCTGAAGAACGAGGCCGCGCTCGCCTGCATCGGCGTCTTCAGCGAGGGCGGCCAGTTCATGAAAAGCAAGATGCGGATGGTGCGCGCTTTCGGGCTCTTCAACATTATCGGCCTGGCGCTCCGCCGCTTCACCAGTGCAGGTGCGGCGCGGCGGATCGGTACGCGTTTTGGCGCACAATGCGCACGCGTCGTCATGCGCGACGGGTCTCTGGCCATCGACGTCGACAATGCGCGGACGTACGAGTGCTGCGAAACCATTCTCGAACGCCGCGCCGATCGCGCGCGAACGGCGCAAGACGCCTGACCCGCTCCGACGCTTTCACCGCCCCCTTCCTTCGCCCCTTTGCTCGAAGAGCACCTGCCCCATGCACGACTCCTCCCCGAACTTCCTGTCCCCGCGCACCATCCCGCAAACCGCGAAAGACCGGCTGCGCGTTCTCTTCATCGCCAAGAATGCCGGGTGGACCGGCGATCTTCACCCGCAGGACGGGAACCACGCGATCTATCATCGCGAGACGCGCGAGACGCTCGAGGCGATCGGGCTTGACCTCATGGTCGCGCAGACACCCGAGATTCTGTTCGATCCGCCAGGCGATATCGACTTCGTTTTCCCGCTGCTCAACCGCGCGGGCTATTTCAATTCCGAAATGCTCGTCCCGCTTCTGTGCGAGCGGGCGGGCCTCGCCTATCTCGGCGCGAGTCCGATCCTGCGCGGGCTGGCGGACGACAAGCATCTGGCCAAGCGCGCCGCCGCCGCTGCCGGGGCGCCGACCGCGCCCTGGGCCGTATTTCGCAAGGGCGCGCCGCTCGATCTGGATGCGTTGCCGCCGGCGGAGCGTTATGTCGTCAAGCCCAACAATTCCTCCGCCAGCTGGGGCGTGCGCGATGCGTCGAGCCGCGAAGAGGTCGCAGCGGCGGTGCGTGAGATCCACGAGGACTCTGCCAATGGCGGTCAGGACGCGATCGTCGAGCCCTTCCTTGAAGGCTCGGATGTCGAGGTTCCCGTCGTGACCATCGACGGCGAGCCTCGGATCCTGCCGCTGCTCATCTTTCGCCAGTCCGACCCCTCGCATCTGCGAACCTATTTCGAGAAGCGCGATCTGGTGGAGCGCGAGACGAAATACTCGCTCGAGGCCTTCACCGACCCGGAGATATCCCGGCAGATCGCCGCACTGACTGCAAAGGTCTGGGGGGAATATCGCCCGTTCGATTACGGCCGGTTCGAGTTCCGGGTGAACGAGGCGACCGGCGAGATGAACTTTCTCGAGCTCAATCTTAATTGCAATCTGTGGTCGCAAAAAGTCTTCGGCCGGGCGGCGCGCATGGCCGGGTGGTCGCACGAACAGCTGATCGAGACGATCCTTGCCGAGGGCCTGGTGCGGCACGGGCTGCTATAGGCTCGGCGCGGCAGGGATCGGTAACCGGATGACGCCCGGACCGCTCAGCGAATAGCGCGCAAACGCGACAGGCCCCGCCGCCTCCGACATTCAATCGTCGGAAGCACGGGAGGGCGACGCCAAGCACGCCGCCCTCGCTTTCCGGCGCATTTCCGTCAGCCGGGTGTCAGGCGCCAGCGGCGAAGCTGTCCACGATCATCATTGCGCCGGGATCGATCGGCGGCGCCATGGCGGCCTGCGCATCGTCGAGGTCGATGCCCCCCGCCTCGGTTCCTGTCCCCGGAGTAGCGGGGCCGATCGTTCCGGTGTTGTCATCATCGAGCGTTTCGGCATCGCTCGTGATGACCTGGTCGCCGATAAGAACCTCTCCGGCATCGCTGTCGAAAACCAGCGTGCGCGCATCGCCGCCGTCGAACAGGATGGTCGCGCCGCTGGTGCCCACGGGCACGGTCGCGGTGATGACGCCGTCGGTAATGATCACGCTCGAACCGCTGCGCTCGGCGGTGTAGTCCGAGGCGTTGCCTTCGAACTGGATCGTGTCGTCGCCGGCATTGAAGGACGCATCGAAGGCCGTCTCCAGCTCACCTGTCGCGGCGGTAAAGAGACGCACCGTTTCATCGCCGGAGGTCGTGCCGACCACGGAGATATCGCCCTCGACCAAGCCTATCGAGCTGTTCGGATTGAGAATCAGCAGATCGGCCGAAGTCGCCGAAGGTGTCGGCAGCGGCAAAGGCGTTGTGGTCGTGGTGGCATCGAGCGCTGTGGCGGTGCTGGTGATAGCCTGATCGCCGATCGCCACTTCGCCCGCCCCGCTGTCGAAGACCAAGGTCCGCGCGCTGTCATCGAAGACGAGGATTGCGCCGGTGGTGCCCACCGGGATCGTTGCGGTGATGAAGCCGTCTGTCACAATGACGCTCGACCCGCTGCGTTGCGCTGTGAACGTGTCGGCATCGCCATCGAACTGAATCGCATCGCCGCCGGCGTTGAAGGAGGCATCGAAGCTGGTGGTCAGATCGCCTGCGACCGGGCTTTCCAGGCGTACGGTTTCCTCGCCCGTAGCGGTTCCGACGACCGAAACATTCCCCTCGATCAGGCCGACCAATGTATCGGCATTGAGAATCAGCAGATCGGGCGCATCTGAGGGCGGCGTCACGGTGGTGAGAGTGACGGTCGTATCGTCGAATTGCGCGAATTCGACAGCTGTCAGCGTGTCGGTGCCGTCGGGACCATCGATAGTGAAGGTGCCGTCATTATTGTCGGTAATGGTCGACTGGGCGCGCGTTCCCGAGAAAATCGCGGTATCACTGCCCGCACCGCCGTCGATCGTGTCGTCGCCGTCGAAGCCCTGAATGAAGTCGTCGGCACCCGAAAACACGAACGTATCGTCGCCGGAGAAGGCATCCTCGATGATGGCGCGATCGTCGGCGGCGCTGGCCGAGACGATGGCGTCGAACAGATCGGCGGCGTCCAGAGAAAGGTCTTCGATGAAGAAGATCAGCTCCTGAGCAGCAAAATCGTTTCCGGCAATCGCGTTTACGGTCCCGGCGACGAGATCTCCCGATCCATTGAGCGCGAAGTCGCTACCATAGAGTTCCAGATCGAGGTCATCAGTGCCATCCGACGCGTTGATGATGTAGCCGTCCGAGTAGGTGACGCCCTGGATGACGAAGTCCTCATCGTCCTGGAAAAACTCCTGGACGAAATTGTCGCCGAAAAAGGTGAAGTCGAAGCTGCGGATGTCGAACCGCTCGAATGCCTCGAAAGTAGCCATCTCAAATCTCCCTGCGGCCATGCCGTCCTAGGTTGCGTTGCCTCGAACCTATACCATCGATATGGGCCAAGGCCAGCGCGGTTCGCCGCATTCTCCCACCATTTCCGCGGCTTTCATGAACCCGGCCGCCAGTCCACAGGGCCAGTGCCGTTGCAATACGGACGGCCTTACGGCGCAACGGCTTCGCCAGCATAATCGAACACCTTGCCGCTATCGGCGGGCGACAGCGCTTCAAGCACGCCGATCAGGTCGCGCGCGGCCTTGTCCGGCGCGGTCAGCTGGCCTTCGAGCAGGTTCGACTGGAAGGGTTCGGAAAGAGCGGTGTCGACCGTGCCGGGATGCAGTCCCACGACGATCGCCTCGTCATGCGTGCGGCGGATCTCGATCGCGAAATTGCGAAGCAGCATGTTGAGCGCGGCCTTCGACGCGCGGTAGGAATGCCATCCGCCAAGGCCATTGTCGGAGATCGACCCGACCCGCGCGCTGAGCGCAGCGAATACGCAGCGCCGGTCCCTCGGCATCAGCGGCAGGACATGCTTGGCGATCAGCGCCGGGCCGATCGTGTTGAGCGCGAATGCCTGCGCCATCGCCCCGGAGTCGAGCCGTTTGTAGGTCCGTTCCGGCCCCGTCCCGTCGGCAAGGGTGAGCACGCCGCTCGCGACGATGACCCATTCGGGCAGCGCGTCCTTCATCAGCTTCGCAGCCGCTTCGATGCTGGCCTCATCGGTCAGGTCGAAGGCGAAAGGACGGATGTTCTCGCCCGCCGGCCCGGACCCGGCGCGCGAGCCGGCATAGATTATCTCGCATCCGCGCGCGGTGAGCACGTCGCACAGTGCGCTGCCGATCCCGCCGGTGCTGCCGAAGATCGCCGCCCGGCGCGGCGCGTTTCCTACTTTATCCATCATTGCTAAACCGAGCGGATGACCTGCGAGTTCCTCACTTTCGCCCTCAGGCAGGGCTTTCGTTCGGGCCGCGAATATGCTGCGAATTTTCCTTCCCAGGACCGTGTTCCATGTGTTCCATCCTGTAGGATTGCCGCATCCGCATGGCGGCGCGCGAACATCGCAACACCTCGCGCCTTGCCTGTGCCGATCAAGCCGTTAAACATGGCGGCAACCAACAGGGATCGGTGACGATATGGCGACTTTCACGCTTCCGAAGAACTCGAAGATCAAGTCCGGCGGCAAGGTGCATAAGGCTTCGGGCGGCAAACGGATCAAGTCGTTCAAGGTCTACCGCTATGATCCCGATAGCGGCGCCAATCCGCGTTACGACAAGTTCGAGATCGACCTCGACGAATGCGGCCCGATGGTTCTCGACGCGCTGTTCAAGATCAAGAACGAGATCGACCCGACGCTGACCTTCCGCCGCTCCTGCCGCGAGGGGATCTGCGGGTCGTGCTCGATGAACCTCAACGGCAAGAACGGCCTTGCCTGCACCACCGCGATCGAGGATCTGAAGGGCGAGATCCGCATCACGCCGCTCCCGCATATGGACGTGATCAAGGATCTGGTGCCCGACTTCACGCACTTCTACGCGCAATACGCCTCGATCAAGCCGTGGCTGCAAACCGTCAGCCCGACGCCTTCGGGCAAGGAACGCCTGCAATCGCCCGCGGAACGCGAGAAGCTCGACGGGCTGTACGAGTGCATCCTGTGCGCCTGCTGTTCGACCGCCTGCCCGTCCTATTGGTGGAACAGCGACAAGTTCCTCGGCCCCGCGATCCTGCTGCAGGCCTATCGCTGGCTCGCCGACAGCCGCGACGAGATGACCGGCGAACGGCTGAATGAGCTTGAAGACCCGTTCCGGCTCTATCGCTGCCATACGATCATGAACTGCGCGAATGTCTGCCCCAAGGGCCTGTCGCCCGCCAAGGCGATCGCCGAGACCAAGAAGATGATCGCCGAACGCGCGATCTGACGCTGTCGCCTTTCCTACCGGCATGGGCCATGCCATGGGGGCCGGCATGAACAGCGCCAGTACCGCGATCAATGCCCCGTTCGATTATCACGCCATCGATCCGGCCGATGCGGGCGGAGAAGAAGGCTGGTACAGCTGGAACCTCACCGATCGCACGCGGTACAACACCGCCGTGCTGGGCGAGATGTGGGTAAGGCGCGAGGGCGATCGCTGCCGCCTGCGCATGTTCCCCGAGCGGCGCCACACCAATCTCGGCGACAACATCCATGGCGCCGTCACGCTCGGCCTCGTCGATATTGCGCTGTTCGCCACCATGCATGTTTGCGGCTCGGGCGAAGCGGGCCCCTCGGTGACGGTCGAGCTGTCCAGCCAGTTCGTCGATGCGGGCGATCCGGCGCAGCCGCTCGATGCGGTGAGCGAGATCGTGCGGGAGACCGGACGGATGCTGTTTCTGCGCGGTCAGGCGGTTCAAAGCGGCCTCTATCGAGATGAGCGCATTATCGCGAGCTATTCGGGCATCGTGCGCAAGATGAAGGCGCGGCCCCGCGAATGACCCGCATGATCGCCCGCTACGAGCAGCTGATCGCCAATGGCGAGCTGCGCGAAGACCGGGACCAGCGCCGCGCGGCGCTGCGGCTCGATGCCTTGCAAAAGGAGCTGGAGGCGGAGCGGCCCGGCGGACTTCTGAGCCAGTTCTTCGCGAAAAAGCCAGAGCGCGCCCGGGGCGTCTATATGTGGGGCGGGGTCGGGCGCGGCAAATCGATGCTGATGGATCTGTTTCACGACACGCTCGCCATCGAGGAAAAGCGCCGCGTCCATTTTCACGCCTTTATGCAGGAGGTGCACTCCATGATGCGGGCTTGGCGCGATGCGGAGCCGGGCGATCCGATCCCGCATGTCGCGAAGGACATCGCGCAAGACGCCCGCTGTCTCGCCTTCGACGAAATGGTCGTGACGAACTCCGCCGATGCGATGATCATGAGCCGGCTCTTCACGCAGCTGATCTGCAACGAAGGAGTGACGATCGTCACAACCTCCAACCGGCCGCCGGGCGACCTCTACAAGGACGGCCTGAACCGCGAGCATTTCGTGCCCTTCATCGCGCTGGTCGAAGCCGAGCTCGACGTCGTCGGCCTCAACGGTCCGGTCGATTACCGGCTCGACCGGATCGGCGACATGAAGACCTGGTATGCGCCGGCCGACGACGCGGCGACGGCCCAGGTCCGCGAGGTCTTCTTCCGGCTGACCGATTTCGATCCCGAAGACGCCGCCCATGTCCCCTCCGCCGAGCTTGCCGTGGGCGCGAGGCGCGAGTTGCATGTGCCCAAGGCGCTGAAGGGCGTCGCGGTCTTCAGCTTCAAAAGGCTATGCGTTGAAGCGCGCGGGGCGCCCGATTACCTTGCCATCGCGCGCGCCTATCACACCGTCATCATCGTCGGCATCCCCCTTATGGGGCCGGAAAACCGCAACGAGGCCGCGCGTTTCGTGACGCTGATCGACGCGCTTTACGAACACCGGGTCAAGCTGTTCGCCACCGCCGCCGGCCCGCCCGAAGCGCTCTATCAGGCGGGCGACGGCGCGTTCGAATTCGAGCGCACAGTGTCGCGGCTGAACGAAATGCAGAGCGACGCATATCTCGCGCTCGGCCATGGCGGGGAGATGTGAGCGCCGCCGTACTGGACGGCGGATCGATCAGGCGGCGGCAATGCGCTCCGCAAGACGGCCCTGCGCGGCGACGAGGCGGTTCATCACCTTGAGGTCGGTCTCGCTCAGCTGCAGCGCGGTGTCGGCCCACAATTCGGTGATCTCGTTGAGTTCGGCAAGCTCCAGCTGCCACACCCGCTTGATTGCCCGGCGCGAACCGATGAGGCCGGCATGGCGACGCTCGGACTTCTTGATGAAGTCGCGCACTGCATTCACCCCGTCCCCCGGCTCGGCCAAGTGGTGAACGATGCCCAGCTGGTAAAGCTCTTCGGCGGTGTAGGTCGCGTTGGAGACGATGATACGGTCGGCCATCGCGCTGCCGAGCTTGCGCGCCAGCAGGGCATGGGCGCCCATACCGGGGAACAGGCCGAACATGATTTCGGGAAGGCCGAAGGTCGCGTCGCGCTCGGCCACGATATAGTCGAAGGACAGCAATGCCTCGAACCCGCCGCCCAGCGCTGCGCCCTGAACGAGCCCGATCGTCAGCATCGGAATACCGAGCGTCGCGATATTGCGATGAAGGATCGAACAGCAGCGGTGCCCGTACTCGACCAGCCCAGCCCTGTTGCGCTCGCGGATAAGGCGCTGAAACAGTTCGAGATCGCCGCCGAAGCAGAAGACGTTGGGCGCGCGCGAACCGAGCACGAGATAACGCAGCGGCACCTTCTCGGGGCCGAAGCCATCCGCGATCAGATCCTGCCAGCTTTCGAAATCGCGGAGCATCGCAGGAGTGAAACTCGGGCGATCGGCGGGCCGCATAAATGTCCACAAGGCCGCGCTGGCGTCCTCGTAAAGCACATCGAGTTCTTCGAGTTCGAACAGCGCTCCCGGCACCGCGCTTTGCAGCGCGCTTTTGCAGAACAGTTCTTCCTCATCGTCCAACGGAATTGCCCTTGCGACACCGCTATCCATTGTCCGCTTCTCCATCTGACCCTGTTTTGTCCGCCGAAAAGGCGGCCGTGCGCACGGTATGTTCCGCACTGCACAAGAATTGTTAGGCCGATGGGCGGCGCAATAGCAAATCCTTTGTCGGCAAAACGGGACGAAGCGAGTCGGTGAGGCCCTCCCCTCGGCCTGCTAGCAGGCCCGCAAAATGCTCGACCGCGGATGTCAGGACCAGACGCCGAGCCTTCGCAGCGAGACATCGAGCATCAGCATCTGCCACAGGCCGCGCGAATGGTCCGAGCGGCCCGCGATGTGATCCTCCGCCATCTGCGCGATCCGCGACGTGTCGAACAGGCCAGAGCGCGCCAGTGCAGAGCCCGCCGCAATCGCCCGCACATCGCCTTGCAAGGGACCGCGCATCCATTCCGCGATCGGAGTGACGAAACCCTGTTTGGACCGGTAAAGAATGTCGCGCGGCAGGTAGCGCCCCATGGCGGATTTAAGCAGATATTTGCCCGTCGTCCCGCGCACCCGCATGCGTTCGGGCAAGCTGCTCGCGAACTCGACAAGCCGATGGTCGAGCAGCGGCTCGCGTGCCTCGAGGCTGACGGACATACTGGTGCGATCGATCTTGGTGAGGATGTCACCGGGGAGCCAGAAGGTAAGATCGGCATATTGCGCCCGGTCGAGCCCGCTGCGTGCCGGGGCTTTGCGCATCAGCCCGACAAGCTCATCCTCAGCGCGGAAACCAGCAAGCTGGCGTTTGAAAGCGCTCGAATAAAGAGCATGTCTCACCTGCGAACCCATGACCGCCAGGGCGCTCGCATAACCCGCATCTCCCCCTTGGGCGAGCGCGAGCAGCGTCGCCTTCGCGCGTAGAGGCCGCGGGGCCCAGTCGGCCTTGGGCCAGACCCGGCCGAGCCCGCCGAAAACGGACTCGCGAAAGGCTTCAGGCAGCATTCCGCGTACCCGCTCTTCGTGATGGTGGAACACCTGTCTGCGATAGCCGGCGAAGGCTTCGTCCGCGCCGTCGCCCGACAGCGCCACGGTGACCTTTTCGCGCGCCAGTTGGCATACCCGCCAGGTCGGCAGGGCGGACGCATCGGCGAAAGGTTCGTCAAACATCGCCGCGATCTGCGCCAGCGCGCCGAAATCGTCCTTGCCGACGATGCGCGCCTCGTGCTTTGTGCCAAACTGCGCCGCAACCCGCTCGGCATAGGTCGTCTCGTCATGTGCGGCGACATCGAAGCCGATCGAGCAGGTCGCCACCGAATGCGCGCTCGCCTCGCTCATCAGCGCGACCACCGAGGAGGAATCCACCCCGCCCGAAAGGAACGCGCCCAGTGGTACGTCGGAAACCATACGCGACTGCACCGCGTTGCGCATCCGGCCGATTAGCTCGGCGGACAGCTCCGCCTCGCTGCCCCGTGCGCGTTCGGCAAAGCTTATGTCATACCAGCGGCGCTGCTTCGGCATGGGCTTGCCCTGTTCGAGCAGCAGGTAATTGCCGGCGCGCAGCTTGGTCACGCCGGCAAGGATCGCATGGCTGTCGGGGACGTAGCCCCAGGTCAGATAGGCATCGAGCGCGTGCGGATCGAGCGCGCGCCGCATCTGCGGGTGCGCGATCAGCCCCTTCAACTCGCTGGCGAAGGCGAGCCCGCCATCGGGAAGGCGCGTCATGAAGAGCGGTTTGACCCCGAACCGGTCGCGCGCAAGGAACAGCTGGCGCTTCGCCCGATCGTAGAGCGCGAAGGCGAACATTCCGTCGAGCCGCTCGAGGCACCCAGCGCCCCATTTCTGCCAGGCCGCGAGGATGACTTCGGTGTCGCCGCTGGTGCGGAAACGGGTGCCACCGCGTGCGAGCTCGGCACGCAGTTCCCGGAAATTGTAGATCTCGCCGTTGAAGACTATGACCGCGCGCTCGTCCGCCGATAACATCGGCTGAGGCGAACCGGCAAGGTCGATGATCGAGAGGCGGCGATGGCCCAGCCCGACGCCGAGATCGGTCCACACCCCCGCCCCGTCCGGCCCGCGATGGACCATCGCGTCGCACATCCGCTCGACCCGTTTGGGGTCGACCGGCTTGGGCGTTTCGGCGTGGAAGATTCCGGCAATACCGCACATTGGCAATGTGCCGGGGCGTTATCCGATCCCCGCCGGGGCGGCAATGCCCGTGACCGAGGAGGCGAATAGGACGAGCGCGGCGACACCGGCGAGGACGATAACGGGGCTGGCCGCGGGGCTTTCCAGCCGGCGGACGAGCGGGTTCGCGGCAGCCTGATCCGCGTTCCAGCCATAAGCCTCCGGCGCGCGCTCGAAATAGCGCCAGGCGACGGACAGGATCAGAGCGACGACGATGCCGAAGAAGATCCAGCCATAGACGATGTGATCGAACCCGACGGCCACTTCCGCGCCGTAATATTGCGCGACGAGGATGGTAGCCCAAGCGCGGATACCGTTGGCGATGATCGGCACCGCGAACGCCGCGAGCAGGAACAGGGCCCGGCGGCGCCAGCTGACAAAGCGCGTCGCGCAGACGAGCACGGAAAGCGTCAGCATCGCGATCAGGAAGCGCACGCCCGAACACGCCTCGGCAACGATGAACAGCCCGGCCGGCGTGTCGATATGGGTGCCGTCGACCGCGGCAGGAATGCCGCTTGCCTGCGTGAGCGCGATGGCGATCTTGGCGGTGACCATCTGCAGAGGCGGGACGATCTCCTCACCGAACGGCACGAGGGCTGCTGCGAAAGCGATCGGCAAGGCGACGACAAAAGCTGCCCGCGGCCCTATCGCCGCCACCACCAGCGCCTGCAACGCGCCGACCGCGCCGGCATGGGCGAGAAGGTTGATGCCGGTCATCCGTCCGATCACCCATAGCCCGAGCGCGGCTGCGAGCAGGAACAGCCCCGCGGGCCAGGCGCGCGGTATCAGCTTTGCAAGCTCGCTCGCCTTGATGGCGACGAGCCAGGCGATGATGAAGGGCACGAGGAGGATGTGCGAGTAGGTATCGACGTTCCACCATTGATGCAGCATCTCGCCCCATTCCCGAGCGGTCAGCAGTGCCAGGATCGCAGCGCCCGCCGCCATGATTGCGAGCGCCTGCGCCCTGCCCGGCGAGAACGTGTCCGCGCGGGTCGCCGGAGGACTGGCGGCGTCAGGCGGCATGGCGCACCTTACTCGCGGTGGGCGCGCCTGCTCTCAGGCCGACGAGGCGTTCGAGCGGCGTCAGCATGGCGCTCCAGCCATAGCGATCGAGCACGAACTGCCGCGCCGCAGCGCCGATCACGCGGGCTCTTTCTGAATCCTCGAGCAACGTGGCAAGCCGCTTCGCCATCGCGGCCACGTCCAGTTCGCTCACCAGCCAGTGTTGGCCATCGCGAGCGGCAATGCCCGTGGCGGCTCCCGGCGAAAGCAGGACGGGCCGCGCCATCGCCATCGCTTCGAGCACCTTGTTCTGCACCCCGCGCGCGAGACTGAGCGGCGCGAGCACGCAGGTGGCGGCGGCAAGGAAGGGCCGCATGTCGGGCACCTCGCCCCATACCTCGACTCCCGCCGCCTCGCTCAGCGCGCGCACCGCGCGGGTGGGTTCGCGTCCGACGATGTGGAACTCGGCGTCCGGGAAAGCGGCACGTATAGCGGGCATCAGCCGGCGGGCAGTCCAGATCGCGGCCTCGACATTGGGCGGGTAGTCCATCTGTCCGGTGAAGATGAACTGCGGGCCGGGGCGCGCTGCGATGTCGGGGTGCGGCTTGACCAGGGCTGGATCGAAGATGGCGGTGTCGATACCATTGCCGATCACCTCGATCCGCGCTTTGCCCGGGTCGTCCAGACGTTCGCGCAAAAGGTCGGCTTCCGGCTCGCTGATAAGCACGGTGGCATCGGCGCGAGTTGCAAGCCGCTGTTCCTCGCATGCTAGCAACCTAGCTTCGCGCGCGTGAACCAGGCCAATTAGCCCTGCCCCGGCGGCATAGGATTCGAACTTTGCGCTATCGACATCGCACAGATCGACGACAAGCCGGCCATCGAAGTCCGGCGGCACATATTGCCCCATCTGACCAGAAAAGACGACGATCGCTCCGATATCATAACGCGCAATCGTTTCGTGTACCCACCGCGCCAGCTGCGAAGAGCGGAACGCCGCGAGGCTAACGGGGATACCGGCGACGAGGCTTCGCAAGCCAGCAAGCGCGAGCGGTGTACGGCGGCGCACGATGCAATCGCTTGCCGCGAGGTCGCGCAATTCTGCGATTCCAGCAGCGCTTGTCCCTTGGTCGGCGAAACAACCGACGTGAACCGGCGCCAGCGTCGCCAGCTTGCGCAGGACATGCGCGCTGCGGATCGTGTCGCCGCGATTGGGCGGAAACGGCACGCGGTGCGCGAGATAGAGGATGTCGCCCACTTGTCAGCCTTCGCGCGATCAGGCCAGGCCGCGTGCAATCGGCGGGCCGATCCGGTTGGCGATGAACAGCGGCAGCCTCTTCCACAGCGCGATCCTGCGCGCATATGCGGGGCTGGTCGGATCGACATCGCGCGGCGTCTCGCCCGGTGCATGCCAATGCGCGTAGGTTAGCGGCTGCGGCTCGAACCCCCAGTTCTTCTTGAACCGATAGGGCCCACTTTTTATTTTCGACCGCCCGAAATCGAACCGCGTCATACCGCGGCGGCGCGCATGCAGCATCAGCCGGTAATACATCAGCTCGTTCGCGCGCGCGCCGCGAGCGGCAAGCGTTCCGCCGCCCCAGAACGGCATGACCGCGCCCCGATGGTAGAAGGAGAACACACTGGCGATCGGCTTCCCATGCCGTTCGACGGTCAAGATATCGCTCGCCTCGGGAAAGGCGCGCAGCATTTCAGCGAACAGGCGGCGCGGGAAAACCGGCGTGCCGAGATTGCGCACGCTCTCGGAATAGACCGCGTAATGCGCTGCCAGATCGTCCGCCTCGCGACCCGTTCGCACGCTCAGACTTTCATCCTTCAGCGCCTTGCGGATTTCAGCGCGGGCTTTTCGCGGGCTGGCAAGCAGCTGCGCCTCGTCATCCTCGGCAAGCTCCTTCGCGAAGCCGCAATGCTTGTCCGCAACGGCCTCCCAACCTTCGGGGACGGGACCACCGCGGCATTCGATGCTGGCGAAATTGTCGCGCACGGCATGCGACTGCGCCGCTTGCGCGAGCGCGGCGGCCACGCCCTCATCCACCGCGCAGATCCCGCCGCCAACGCCGAAACCCGACGAGACCAGCGCTCTGCCGAACAGGCGCGAGCGCACTTCGATTATCGGGAGCCACCCGGCGATCGTTCCGCCCCGCGATGCGACGAAGCCGCTGGCCCGCTGACCCGTGCCAGCTTCCACCGCGGTAAGCCATTGCGGCAAGTGGAAAAGGCTTGCCTCGCATTCGCGCACGAAGCCTTCGATGGCTGACCTTTCCGCCGAATCGCGAAGCGTGGTGAAATGCACGCTCGTTTCCAGACGGACCGGCGCGTTCATTGCGCGGGTTCTTCACTGTCGAGCAGCAGTTCGAGCTCGACCGCGCGGCGCTCCTCGCGCCGGGCCAGTGCATCCATGCGCCCCCACCGAAATTCGTGCACCAGTCCGCGCAGCTTGCCCGCCATCTTTTCCAGCCCGGTATAATGGCGCAGGCGCGAGCGGATCGGCGCGCCGGGGACGCGCGGCTGATCGGGATCGATCTCCCATGGGTGAAAGTAGAACACCGCGGGACGCTGTTCGTCGCGGTTCACCTGGCGGATCGCCCAGCGCGAAAAAGCATAGGGCAGCACGCGAAAGAAGCCCCCTCCCCCCGCCGCCACTCGGCGTCCGCCAAGGATCGCGCTGGCAACGGGCAGCTCGACAAGGTCGGCATCGGGCAACGGGTAGAACGCGAAGCGCGGCGCTTCGGGCCAGCCGTAATGGTCGTGCGCGATCGGCGCGACGCTGGAGGAATAGGCGTAGCCTTGCTCGGCCAGTTCGGCGAAGGCCCACTGCACCCGCGCATCGATCGAGAAGCTGGGCGCGCGGTAGCCGGTGACCGGCCGGCCCGAGCAATCCTCTAGGATCACGCGCGCCTTGCGAATGTCCTCGGCGAAAGATGCGCGATCGAAGGAGGTGACGCGGGCGTGATCGTAGCCATGGCTCGCGATCTCATGGCCCGCATCGGCAATCCGGCGGATGATAGCCGGATGACGCCGCGCGACCCATCCGAGCGTAAAGAAAGTCGCCCTGACATCCGCCTCGGCAAACAGATCGAGGATGCGTTCCAGATTGTCGACCACGCGGGTCTTCAGCCCATCCCATTCGTCGCGCTCGATGACGTCCTCGAAAGCGCCGACCTGGAACCAGTCCTCGACATCGACCGACAGGCCGTTGACGATACGGTCGCGGTTTGCGCTTTCATTCAGCGCGGGAAAGGGACCGGGGGCATTCATGCTTAGGCAGCCTCGCGCTCCAGACCGTCCTCGAGCCACTCGATCAGCATCGTCAGCACATGGCGTAGGGAGGCTTCCTGTTCGTCGAGCCGCCCCTCGATCCGTTCGAGCGATGGATGGGATGACAGGTCTCGCGGTGACGCCGGCAGATCGCCCGATGTGTCCACACTGGCACGCTGCAATTCGCTGATGGCCGCCTCGAGCTCCGCAGTGCGGCTATCGCGCTGTGCGAGAAGCGCGGCGACTTCGCGCGCCGGGACGTGCCCCGCCATTGCGGGGACTTCGTCGGCTAGCGTTTGTGCATGCTCCGCCGGCTCGATGCTGAGCGGGCTCGGCTCGGGGCTCGCGCCGCGGGTCTGGTCGTCGGCCATCTCGGCCAGAACGCGCCCCAACATGTCGGTGGTCAGCGCGTCGCGTTCCTCGACCGTTCCCAGCAGCAGCAGCCGGTTCATGATCTGGTTGACGCGGCGCGGAATGCCGGCAGCCGCTTCGTGAACTGCAGGAAGCAGACTGTCATCGAGCGCGGGGCGCCCCTCCCAGCCCGCCTGTTCGAGACGGTGGCGGATATAGGCGGCAACCTCGTCCGCCTCCATCGCTTCCAGGTGATGCGAGGCGATGATCCGCTGGCGCAGCTGTTCGAGATCGGGATGGCGTGCAAGAGTCCGCCGGAATTCGGGCTGCCCGAGCAGCAGGCTCTGCAGGAGCGGGTGCGCGCCGAGCTGGAAATTGGAGAGCATTCGCAATTCTTCGAGCGCGGCGAGATCGAGGTTCTGGCATTCGTCGACGATCAGTAGGCAGCGCCGCCCGGCGCGCGCCTCGTCTTGCAGGAAGCGTTCGATTGCACCGAGCGCCGCCGCCTTGTCATGACCTGCGACTTCGAGCCCGAAAGCATCGGCGACGATGTGGACGAGCTCGCCCGCATCGAGCGCCGAAGTAACGATCTGCGCCGCCGTAATATGCTCCGGATCGAGCCGCTTAAGCAGAAGCTCGACCAGCGTCGACTTGCCCGCGCCTACTTCGCCGGTGATGACGATAAAGCCTTCCGCCTGGTTCATGCCGTAGCCCAAATAGCTCAGCGCCTTGCGATGGCTCGCGCTCTCGAAATAGAACGCAGGATCGGGCGTCAATTGAAACGGGCGGGCGGTGAAGCCGTAATATTGATCGTGCATGTCTATCCTCGGCTTTCAGAGGCGTTAGAAGTTGTAGCGAAGGCCCAGCAGCGCGCTTGCCGTCGCGAAATCGTCGGAGGTGAACTCGGGGTCGAAATAGTCGATCGCGATCGCCGCGCGGGCGATCAGGCGTTCGGTCAGAGAACGGTTGTAGGAGGCAGATGCGCCCAGCGCGGTGAGATCGCCGCCGGCGCCCTCGCCCTCTGCGGCCGCATCGAACCAGTTGACATAGGCATTAGCTTGGAGGTTCGCATTGCGTCCCAACTGCCGGGTCAAAGCGCCTGTTATATAATAACTTTCGTCTGTCAAACCGTCGAGCTCTTCGAGCACGGTGCCCTCGGCGGCGAGGAAGGTGCGCCGATCGTATCCGGCGCCCAGTGCGGCGGTGAGGCGGCCGATCTGTCGGCGGTAACTCGCCGCCATGCCGCGTCCGCGAAAGGCCGCCGAACGCACCGAGCCGAGCGCATTGACCAAGCCAACACCGTCCTCGTCGGACACGAGGCCGCCGAAATCACCGCTGACCGGATTGCGCTGTGCGACGAAATCGCTCGACAGGCGCGCGAGCGAATTGCCGAGCACCCCGCCGAAACCGGAGACGCTGTCATAGACGTTGATGGCAAGCGCGCTGCGTCGATCGGGCTGGTAGGTGAAATTGCCGTAATAGGTCGCGCTGTCATAGCGCTCGCCTACAAAGGCGGAGAGCGAGGTGCGCGAACTGGGGCGCCAAAGGACGCCCACATCCCACAGGAAACCGTCGACGTCGAAGGCGATGGCGCGCGGGGCGCTGCTATCGGTCTGAAAGCGGCCGTCGGGGCCGATCACCGGATCGCCATTCGCATTGCGCAGCACGTCGCGGCTCGAAACTTCGACATTCTCGTATCCCACCCCGCCGACGATGGCGATCGTGGGCGCGATCGGGATCGTCACGTCGGCGCGCACGAAGACGTCGCGCACGCGCTGATCGAGGTTCGAGATGTCCTCCTGAAAGCCGCCTGCAGTGACGGCAAGACCGACCGGGAAGGGATCGCCGACGCGCGTCGCAGCGCGCACCTGGCCGCGATAGGTGACGCTGTCGTCGAAGACGTCGATCGGTTCGCCATCTGCGTCGAAAGCCGCGTCCTGCGCCTCGAACCGGTTGTAGCCGACGCTGGCATTGCCCGTCACCTCGACCGCGCCGGTGCGCGCAGCGAAGGTGGGGCCGGCATAGAGCGAATAGATCTGGCTCGCCGCGTCCTCGCTGACCAGCGGATTGGCCGAAACCGCGCCGCCCGCATCGACCCGCGTGCGGCTGGCGAGCGCGCCGGCCTCGAGCGTTAGATTGCGCGGAACGAGCGCGAGCGAACCGCGCGCGATACCGCTGATCGTATCGGTGTCGACCGCATCGCCATAGCCGATATTGCGCTCGTAGCGCAGTGAGACCGACGCGCCGCTATTGCGCCCCTGTGTGTTCCAATCGACCCCCGCGGCGATCTGCGTGAAAGTGAGCGTGTCGCTGACCGGCGATAGCTGCGCGGCGAGGACCTGACTAACCTCGATATAGGGCTGAATGGTGGTGGTCGGACGTTCTTCGCCGTCTTGCGCCACAGCGGGCGCAGGCAAGGCTGCCAGGGCGGCTGCGACCATAAGGATAGCCAAGGCATGGAGGCGTAGGAGCCAGATCACCGGGCCGAATGTCCATAATCGCCGAAGCGGCGACCCGAAGGACTGAACCGCGCCGCGTTGAGGAGCAGCTTGATATCGGGGCAGGCCGACAGCAATTGGCGCGCATCGTCGAGCGCCGCATGGGCGGTCTCGTCCGCACGCACCACCAGCAGCGCCTGGCCGACATGGGCGGCGAGCTCGGCCGCAGGCGAGGCGGCCAATGCGGGCGGTGTGTCGAAGATTAGGAAGCGGTTGGGCGCGCCGCGGGTCAGCCGCTCCAGCACCGCCTCGATCCGCCCGCCCGCCAGATATTCGGTATCGCGCACCGAACCATTTCCGGCGCTAAGAACGTGGAGCCCTCCGATATCGGTCGGCGAAACAAGGCTCTCTGGCGCGATGCTCTCATCCGACAGCACGTCCATCAGGCCCGGTCCGCTTTCGACGCCGAGGCGGCGCGGGATGGACGGGTCGAGCATGTCGGCATCCACCAGCACGACTTCGATCTCTCGTTCCGCCGCCAGTGCGATAGCCAAATTTACGGCGCAATAAGTCTTGCCCTCGCCGGCATGGGGAGAAGAGACCAGCACCCGGTTCGCCGTTCCAGTCACGCTCGCACGCGCATCGGCGAGCAGTTCGCGCTTCACGATACGGAACTCCTCAAGCAGCGCGGTTGCGGCCTCTTCGGGGATGATCAGCCCCTCCTCGCGCAGCTTCTCGCGGTCGATCGCGAGATGCGGTCCGGTGAAGGCGACCGACTCGCCCTGTTCGGACACGGCAATCGGCGATGGGCGTTCGCTTTGCGGCGCAGGTGCTGGTGCGGCAGGTTTGCGCGCGGGCGGCAAATCGGCCGGAACCGGTCTCCCGCTCAACGCCCCGCCGCCGAGCAACGCATCGGCGCGCTCGAACAGCGATGCCGGCTTGACCTGCGTGCTGTCGATCTTCGAATGTTGCGTCATGCCACGGCCCTCACGCGATCGTTCCGACCGAGACGACCTCGATCACCAGCAGGATGGCGAGCACGCCGACCAGCGCAGCGGCGGCTCCGGCGAACTGGTTCGAGCGGCGGCGGCGCGCTGCCCTCGCCGCGTCGGACAAGGTGAGCGAAATGGCACCGATTACCGGCAGGCCCGTCGCGCGCTCGAGCCGCTGGCTCGTTGCGAAGGTCGAGCGCAGCTGCGCACTTGCATAGGTGACGCCCGCCCCGGCTCCGCAGCCCAGCACAAGCACCGCGAGGAGCAGCAGGATGCGATTGGGCGCGACCGGCTGTTGCGGCACCACCGGCGGGTCGACGAGGTCGAACTTGTATTGGCTCGTCTCATCGACCACGTCGCCGCGGGTGCGCAGCTTCTCGCGGTCTTCGAGCAGTCTTTCGTAATTGCTGCGCAGCACGTCGTAGTCGCGGCTGATTCGGTTGGCTTCGGCGGCGACGGCGGGTTCCGATGCCTGGCTCGCCGCAAGCGAGGCGAGCTGCGATTGCAGCGCCGCACGACGGGCCTGCAGCGCCTCGATCGACGCTTGGCGATCGGCGCGCAGGGCGAGAAGCGAGGAATAGGCCGGGTTGGGCGTTCCGCTCACCTGGCCCGGACCGATGCTGGCGACCTGCCGCGTCAGGATGTCGACCTGGCGACTGGTGGAGATGACATCGGGATGCTGTTCGGTGAGACCGCGCGCGCGCAGTTCGGCAAGCTGGGCCTGCGCCTGGAGCAGCGCCGCACGCGGGCCGACCGCATCCGCGCCGCCCATCAGCACCCGCGGCGTGCTCGCGACCTGGCTACTGATGGCGGCGAGCGCGCTTTGCGCGGCGGCGAGATCGGCCTCGGTGTCGCGCAATTCGGTCCGCGCCTGCTGCACCCGCGTCGTCAGGGCGTTGGAGCCGCCGATAAGGTCAGGATATTGCGCCTCGAAGGACAACCGGCGTTCCTCGGCCGCTTCAAGCTCCAGCTTGCGCTCGCCGAGCTGATCGTTGAGGTCGGCGATCGCGCCACTGATCTCGGCGCGGTTGCCCGAGATGTGTTCCTCGCGAAAGATATCCAGCAGCTTTTGCACCACATTGCGCACGAGCACCGCATTCTCCGCATCGCTCAGATCGGACTTGCCGACCTTGGCGGTGATCGAGAACAGATTGTCCTCCTCGCTCTCGACCTTCACGTCCTCGGCCAACCGCGCGATCGCATTGTCGAGATCGCCGCGCTCGGAAATGCCTTCGCCGAGCTTCGTCGCCGTGATCACCTTTTCGAGGTTGATCGAGGAGAGCAGCGTCTGGCGCACCCGCGTGATTTCCTCCCGCCCATCACCGGCAATACCCAGCTGTTCGGAAAGCACATCGTCGACATCGACATAGATGCGCGCCTTGGATTCGTAGGTGTTGGGGATGAGCGCGACGATCAGCCATCCCGCGAGACACACACCCCACGCCACGCCCAGCGCCAGCCAGCGCCGATGCCAGATCGAATGGAGCGCTGCGCGCAGTTCCTCGAAGACTTCGCTCATCGGCCTAGAACCGGCTCTCCGGGATGATGATCGTATCGCCCGGACGCAGCATCACATTGGCGCTCGCATCGCCGCGCTTGAGGAGATCGGCGAGGCGAAGGCGATATTCGGTCTGGTTGCCTTTCTCGCGATCGATCCGCAGCAGCTTGGCGCGGTTGCCCGAGGCGAATTCGCCGAGGCCCCCGACCGCGATCATCGCGTCGAGCACGGTCATGTTGGCACGGTAGGGGAGCGAGGCGGGCTGTTCGGTCGAGCCGACGACGCGGATTTGCTGGTCGAAGGTCGAGTTAAATTCGTTGACGATGACCGAGACGATCGGCTGTTCGATATACTGGACGAGCTCATCGCGAATATCGTCCTGCAGCTGGGTCGCGGTCTTGCCAACGGCGGGCATGTCGCGCACCAGCGGGATGGTAATGCGCCCGTCGGGCCGCACCTGGATCTTCTCCGCGCTGAGTTCCGGATTGCGCCAAACATGGATCGTGATCTCGTCGAGCGGGCCGATGATATATTCCTCGCTCGGCGCCGTGCTTGCCGTGGCGTAGCTGGCAGACGGTAGTTCGGGTCCGCCCGCTCCGCAGGCGGTGAGCGCGCCGGTCGCGCATAGGGCCGCTGCGAGGCGGGCGAAGGACGAGTTTTGGGGCATCGATACGTTCCTCGGGTCATGACTGGCGCCGCCGCCCGGTCTTCTCTCGCAGGAGCGACCTGCAAGCCGGGTTTCGCCGCGAGCGACGCCCGGCGTCCTCGACGATATTGGTGAACATTGTGTTAGGAATAACCTGCAAATCGCAGGCCCATCCCGATGCGGGACAGCGGCGGGCGGGTTCCTAAATCAGCAGCTCGCCAGCCGGTCCGTGACCGAGGAAAGCCGCCGGCGAGGCGGTCGCGCCGTAGGCGCCGGCGCAGAACACCGCGACCAGATCGCCCACTTCGGCGCGCGGCAGGAGGGCTTGATCGGCGAGCCGATCGAGCGGGGTGCACAGGCACCCGACGACGTTAACCACCTCCTCCGGATCGGCAGCGAAGCGGGTGGCGATGGCCAGGGGATAATTGCGCCGCACCACGGTTCCGAAATTGCCCGACGCGGCAAGTTGGTGATGGAGCCCACCGTCGGTCACGAGATAGGTGACGCCGTGGCTGACCTTGCGATCGACGATGCGGGCGAGATAGACCCCCGCTTCGCCGACGAGATAGCGCCCGAGTTCGAGGCACAATTCGGTATCCGCAAGGTTTGACGGCAAATCGTCGCAAAGCTGCGCGAGCCCGGCGCCTATCGCGGAAAGATTGAGCGGCTCGTCGCCCGGGAAATAAGGGATGCCGAATCCCCCACCAAGGTTCAGCTTGGGCAAAGGCTCACCGATATCCTGTGCAAGTTCATCGGCCAAATTCAGAACGTTGGCTTGCGTTTCTAAGATCGCTTCTGCGCTAAGCGCCTGACTGCCGGTGAAGATATGCAGCCCGCGCCACACGGCCCCCCCGGCGATCACCATGCGCGCAAGGTCCGGCACTTCGTTCGCATCGACACCGAACGGCTTGGCACCGCCGCCCATCTTCATGCCCGAGCCCTTGAGCTCGAAATCAGGATTGACCCGGATCGCGATGCGCGGCGCTGTGCCTAGGCGCTGACCGATATCGATTGCGCGCATCGCCTCGCCGCGAGACTCGCAATTGAGAGTCACGCCTGCGGCGATCGCCGCCTCAAGCTCCTCGTCGCGCTTGCCGGGTCCGGCAAAGCTGATGCGCGCGGGCGCGATATCCGCCGCCTGAAGAAAGCCAAGTTCGCCTGCCGAAGCGATGTCAAAGCCGTCCACAAGCGGTGCCATATGTGCGATCACATCCGGATGGGGATTGGCCTTGACCGCGTAATTGATGCCGATGCGACGGGGCATAGTGGCGCGTAACGCGGCGATGCGCGCGTCCAGATGCGCCTTCGAATAGACGAAGAGCGGCGTGCGACCGGCAATCTCTACGAGCTCGCTCGACGTACGCCCCCCGATTGCAAGCTCGCCAGCTTTGGATTCATAGCCTTCGGGGATCGGTCCGAGCGGCTTCGCCTTGATCACGGCGCGTCTCCCGAAAGCTCGCGAAGAAGCGCGGCACGGTCGATCTTGCCATTGGGGTTCAGCGGCATGTCGCTGCGCCAATGAACTTCTCGCGGCTGCATGAAATTCGGAAGTTCTCGCTTTACAGCACTGATAAGTCTATTCTTCTCGTCGTTATCGTTCGCTCCACGCACGACCAGATGGATCGCCTGCCCCAGCCTTTCGTCGGGCACGCCAAGCGCCACCGCCTGCGTCACAAAGCCGGTCGCCAGCGCCGCTTCCTCGATCTCTTGCGGACTGATCCGGTTCCCTGCGCTCTTGATCATCGCATCGCGCCGTCCGACGAAATAGAGTAGGCCATCCGCCTCGCGCCGCACCCTGTCGCCCGACCACACCGCCGTGCCGCCATAATGCGAGGCCGCGGGGGCCGGGCGGAAACGCTCCGCGCTGCGCTCTTCATCGCGCCAATAACCATGTGCCACCAGCGGTCCACAATGGACCAGTTCGCCCTCCGCCCCATCGGCAGCGACAGCGCCCTCCTCATCGATCACCAATATTTCGGCGAACGGGATGGCCCGCCCCATCGAAGTCGGGTGCAAATCGACGAGCGCGGGTTCGAGATATGTCGAACGGAAGGCTTCGGTCAGGCCGTACATGGGATAAAGATCGCCTGCGGGAAACAGCGTGCGCAGCTGACGCACGAGATCGACAGTGAGTGCGCCGCCGCTATTGGTCAGCCGACGCAGGCTCGCCCGCGCTTCTGCCGGCCAATCGACCTCGGCAAGCTGCACCCAGAGCGGCGGCACTGCGGCGAGCGTCGTGACGCCGTGATGCGCGCAGGCCTTGATCACGTCGCGGGGGAACAGGAAATCGAGCGGCACCACTGCGCCGCCTGCATACCAGGTCGATAACAGCTGGTTCTGCCCGTAATCGAAGGAAAGCGGCAGGACCGCCAGGGTCACCTCGTCGTCTTGCAGCTTCAAATAATGCGCAACGCTGGCGGCGCCGAGCCAGAGATTGGCATGGCTGAGCATCACGCCCTTGGGGCGCCCGGTCGATCCGCTGGTGTAAAGGATGGCCGCAAGCTCGCCGGTATTCGCTTGGCTCGGCCCGAGCGCGATGTCGGCATCGCACGTAGCTTCGAGCGCGTCGGCCTCTTCCCATAATGCGCAATTCGCAGGGGCATCGCCCGGTTCGAGCGATGCGAGCCGCGACGGCGTGCCGATCAGCATCGCAGCCTCGCTGTCGGCGAGAATATGCGCCGCCTGCGTGCGTTTCAGCAGCGGGTTGATCGGCACATGGACATGCCCCGCCCGGGCGGCGGCAAGCGGCAGAAGGCAGGTGAGTTCGCCCTTCGCCGCCCAGCTCGCGATCCGCTCGCCCTTCCCTGGAATCTCGCGCGACAACCATCCGGAAAGCCGCTCGATCCGGCGCTTCAACGTATCATGGCTGAGCACCTCATCGCGCAGGATGAGGGCATCCGACCCGCCAAGACCGCGAGCACCCGAGCGTTCGACCAGATGGTCGATCGGGCACGGCGCGGGGTCGGTTTGGGCAGACATTATGGCGATACGATCGAAGTGGGAGCAGATGATCGGGCCGCGGTATCACGGCAGCGTTAAGGATATGCAAGGCCTCTCTGCTGTCGCGCTGCGAGCGGCCCCCGACGGTCGGGCCGCGCGAACTGATGAATTGCCTTGCTATCGAAGAGCCACCGAAGCCCCTCGACTTGCACGCCGCCCCCCGCCCCGTTAACAGCGCCGGTCTGACGCGAAGAACCGCCCCGGGCGGCCGCAAGGCCGCCGCGTTTACGAGGATGCCTGTTCGATGAGCACCCAACCTGCGACCGGCGACACGAGCGAGAATGCGAGAATGGCGAGCGCGGATACTGCGCTGGAGACGAGCCGCGCCGAACTCGATACCACGCTCAAATCGATTATCGCCGACATCCTGGGAATCGACGCCGCGCAGGCGAATGCGATGGATGCGGACAGCGGTTTGTTCGGTCACCTGCCCGAACTCGATTCCATGGCCGTGGCGAGCCTGCTCACCGAGATGGAAGACCGGCTCGGCATTGTGATCGAGGACGAGGATGTCGAGGGCGAAATGCTCGAAACCTATGGCGGCCTACTCGCCTTTGCCGAGGCGAAGCTGATCGGCGCTTAGGCAGCGCCGGGCTGCGGATCGGGCGCGCGTGATGAAGCACCTCACCTGGCATGCGCCGCTCGCCGGCGGCGGGACTGGCGAGGAAATGTTGCTGGCTTTCGAAGGGACGAGCGAGCCGCGCCTGCTTATGCTGCCCGCTTTATTCGACGAGGCCAACCGGATGCGCCGTTTCACGGTGCAGGCCATGCGTGCTCTTAGCGAGCAGGGAATTGCAAGCTATCTGCCCGACCTGCCGGGTTGCAACGAAAGCCTGGCTCCGCTTGCGGAGGAGACCCTGGCGACATGGCGTAAGGCCGCCGAGGAAGCCGTACACGATGCGGAGGCGACCCATGTCCTCGCCATTCGCGGGGGCGCGTTGATAGCGCCTCCGGGACTGCCCTCATGGTTCTATGCGCCGGTAAGCGGTGGGAAGATCGTGCGCGGTATGGTCCGCGCCGGCGTGGTCGCGGCGCGCGAGGCCGGGGAAGAGGTAAGCTCGCAGCAGTTGTTAGAACGAGGGCGGGTCGAAGGGGTGCGCCTTGCGGGCTGGCCGATCGGCGCGGCGATGTTCCGCGAACTAGAACAGGCCGAACCACTGGACGATCCGCAGACCGTCAGCATCGCGCAGGCGCAAATCCCCGGCCGTCCGCTCTGGCTGCGCGCCGAGCCTGATGAGGACGAAGCGGCCTCGCAAGAGCTGGCGAACATCGTGGCCGCGGGGCTTGGGGGATGAAAAGGCTGCACTTCGCCTTCGGTTGCGGCAGCCTGAAGCTCGCGGGCACGCTCGACACGGCGCCGGGCACCACTGGCCTACTGATCGTAAGCGGGGGTAACGAAGTCCGCGCGGGCGCCTTTTCCACCCAGTCGCATCTCGCCGCCGCGATCGCGCAGCGGGGCTTTCCGGCCTTGCGTTTCGACCGGCGCGGGATCGGCGACAGCGAAGGCGAAAATCGCGGTTTCCGCTCGAGTAAAGGCGACATTTCTTGCGCGCTCGAAGCCTTTCGCGCGATGGCACCGCAGATGGAGCGCGTCGTCGGTTTCGGCAATTGCGACGCGGCCTCGGCGCTGATGCTGGCGGGCGGAGCGGGGTTCGACGGGCTGGTGCTGTCCAATCCCTGGACCTTCGACGAGGAGGCCGATGGCGACGCGGATCAGGGCGAACCACAGCATGCTCCCGGCGCGATCCGCGCGCGCTATGCCAACAAGCTCAAGGACCCGCGCGAGATCGCGCGGTTGCTGCGCGGCGGCGTCGATGTCGGCAAGCTAGCGCGGGGTGTGCTTCGCGCCGTGCGCCCTGCGGCACCTGCCTCGACGCTCGCTGCGGAAATGCGGGACGGGCTTGCCGATTTCGACGGCCCGGCGCGCATCCTTCTCGCCGGAGCAGACCGTACAGCACAGGCTTTTGCTGAGCAGTGGGACGGGGACGACACCCGCCTCCAAATCTGCCCCGATGCAGGGCACAGCTATGTCGAATCTGCGCATCGCCAATGGCTGGAAGAACAGATCCTCGCGGCTTTGCGCGCCTGAGGCTCAGCGCTCGAACAGGCTGACCAGCTCGACATGGGTCGACCAACGGAACTGTCCGACCGTTCGCACCTTGACAAGCCGCATTCCAGTCTGGGTGAGCTGCGCCGCATCGCGCGCCCAGCTTGAGGGATTGCAGCTGACATAGACCACGCGCGGCACCTTGCTCTGCGCAATCTCGGCTACCTGTGCACGGGCGCCGGCGCGCGGCGGATCGAGCAGCACGGCGTCGAACCTGTCGAGCTCATCGACCTGCAAGGGGTTGCGGAAGAGGTCGCGGTGGAGAGCGATGACCCTGCCCCCACTATGCGATGCTGCAGCCGTGCAGGCGAGATGCGCCGCACGGTCGGCTTCCACAGCCAGCACCTTGCACCCCGTGCCGCCCGCCCGGGCCAGTGCGAAGGCGAAGGTGCCGAGCCCCGAGAAAAGATCCGCGACGATACCGGCATCGTCGATCCATTCGCTCGCATCCGCGGTAAGCCGCGCCTCGGCATCGGCGGTCGCCTGAAGAAAAGCGCCCGGCGGCAGGGCAACCGGAAGACCGGATAGGTTGATGGTGACAGGCTCGGGCTCCCATACGGTTTCCGGCCCGTAACCCTGATCGAATGTCAGCCGGGCCAGCGCGTGCTCTCGGGCGAATCCGAGCGCCGCCTCTGTCGCTGCCAGTCCCTCGAGCGGGAAACGGACGAGCCCGACATCGACTCCCTGGTCGCAGGTCGCCAGCGTCAGATCGACGCCCCCGCGCGGTCCGTGTTCGGCAACGAAGTCGCGCAAGGGGGCGACGAGCGCGGTCAGCGTGGGCTCGAGCACGTGGCATTCACGCATGTCGACGATGCGGTGCGATCCCGCCTCGCGAAAGCCGATGACCGCGGCCCCGGCGGTGCGCATGGCATGGAGAGTTGCGCGGCGACGGGAGTTTGCGGGCGAGAGATGCGCATCGAGCCACTCGCGCGCGTCAATCGCCTGTCCCTCGGCGGCGCCGCGCACGCGCTGCTCGACAAAGGTGCGCAGGGCGGCTTCGTCCGCATGCTGCAATTCGCATCCTCCGCAACCCGCCCCGCCGCGAGCCGAAAAATGGCGACAGGGGGGCTCGACATGGTGCGGCCCCTCTTCGAGCGAACCGTCTTCGCGCAGCACATCGCCGGGCAGACCGCGCGCAGCATGCCGTCCGCTCGCAGTGACCCCGTCGCCGCGCGCCGCGATCCGCACGATGGGTTCGCGCGCGTTCAAAGGCACCGGGCGACCGCCTGCGGGATGGTTCTCACAAGTTCGTCCGGCGTGAACGCTGGACTTGCCAGGCGCGCCGCCGCTCCATGCAGCCACACCGCCTCGCAGGCCGCTTCGAATGGCGGACGTCCGGTCGCGGCGCGACTCACGATAATCCCGGCAAGGACATCGCCCGTTCCAGCGATGGAAAGCCAGGTGGGCGCAGGCGGGGCAATCGCCTGGCGACCGTCGGGCGCGGCTATGAGGGTGTCTGGGCCCTTCGCGACGACCACCATATCGGAAATGCGGGCGAGCGCGCGCACTCTCTCCATCCGCGTACCCGCCATCACGGGGAAGCGGCGACACAACGCATCAAGTTCGCCATCGTGCGGCGTGGCGATGATCGGCCCCGCTTCCCCGCGTATTTCAGGCGTGAGGAGGTGCAAGGCATCGGCATCGCAGACGAGCGCACGCTCGGCGGCGAGCGCCGTTTGCAGCCTCTCCTCGGCTCGGGCGTCGCGGCCGAGGCCCGGCCCAATGAGCACCGCTGAAATGCGCTCGTCGGACAGTGCTTCGGTCAGTTCACCGCTTTCGACCACCAGCGAGGGATCGGCGCCAGCCTCCTCGCTTCGGTCCCACAGCTTCACATAGCCGGCGCCTGCCCGCATCGCAGCGGCGGCGGCGAGCTGCGGGGCACCGGGCATTGCGCCGGCGACGATGACCGCGAGACCGCGCCGGTATTTATGCGCATCGAAGCGGGGCGGCGCGATCTCGGGCTTTTCGATGAGGCGAGACGCATCATCCTGTGCCGCAATCCCCAGAGGAACGAGGCGCGTCGCTCCCATAAGTCGCCGTCCGGGAAGCAAATGATGCGCGAACTTCCAAGCGCCCAGCGCCAGCGTCAAATCGAAGCGCGGCACCCTTTCATTGAGCACTTCGCCCGTGTCGCTGGCGATGCCCGATGGTACGTCGATTGCAACCCGGTAATCGTGACGGTGCGCAAGGTCGCGCAGCAGCAAGGCGTGCTCGCCGCTCAGAGGTCGCGAAAGGCCCGATCCGAACAGGCAGTCGACGAAGACGTCGCCGCGCCGACCGCCATCCGAGGTCTGCACGTCCGCGCCCCACAGATCGCGTGCCTGACGCGCCGTCTCGGTCGACGGCGGCACGGGGGCGATAATGCGCACCGCATTGCCCACTCGGCGCAGCAACTGCGCGATCACATAGCCGTCGCCGCCATTGTTGCCCGGCCCGCACAGCACCGTGACGCTGCGTCCGCAGGCGATGCGTCTGATCCATTCAGCGGCGCCGCCCGCGGCCTCCTGCATCAGCTCGAACTCGCTCGTGCCCGCGTCGAACAGCGCCCGTTCGGCAGCCCCCATCTGCTCGGCGGTAAGTATCTGGTTTGCGCTCATCGATCCGGCGCCACTAGCAGGTCGCGCGGCATGCGATAGCGCGCTGTACCAATCTCGAATTCGATCGAACGCTCGCTCACCCGTTCGGTGCTGAAGACCATTTCCGCGCCGTCGACTATCATCGGCATCCGGCCCGCGGCATCGAATCCCATCCTTCTGAAACTTCCGTCCGGGTGGTGGATTGTGAAGCTTTCCGCGCCGGTTCGCTCGAACACGCATTGCGGCGCGAGCTCGCTCGATCCGGCAAAAGCGCATTCGACTATTTCGCCCTCGGGCGCAGGGCTGACGGGATCGCCGCAAGCCGAGACGGCAAGAGCAAAGCCGACCGCGCTAGATATCCGCAAAGACATGGGTTTCCGATGCCGCGCCCGGATGGGTCAGTGCCCCCTGATAGGCAGGCCCCACATTCTGTGCATAGCGCCACAAGGCGCCCGACTGGTAGTCGTTTGTGCGCGGTTGCCAGCGCCCGCGCCGCTCCTCGAGCACCTTGTCGTCTACGTCCAGATCGATCGTTCCGGCCTCGGCGTCGATGCGGATAGTGTCGCCGTCCTCGACCAGCGCGATCGGTCCGCCATCGGCGGCTTCGGGGCCGACATGGCCGATGCAGAAACCGCGCGTGGCCCCGGAAAACCGCCCGTCGGTGATGAGCGCAACCTTCTCGCCCATGCCCTGACCATACAGCGCGGCGGTGGTGGCGAGCATTTCGCGCATACCGGGGCCGCCCTTGGGACCCTCGTAGCGGATGACGATGACGCTGCCCTCGGCGATGTCACGCGCTTCCACCGCGGCGAAGGCATCCTCCTCGCATTCGAAAACCCGCGCCGGCCCGGCGAATTGGAGCCGTTCCATCCCCGCGACCTTCACGATGGCCCCGTCCGGCGCGAGCGAGCCCTTGAGCCCGACGACCCCGCCGGTCGCGGTGATCGGGTTGGCGACTTCGTAGAAGACCTTCTGGTCCGGATTCCAGGTGATCTCCTCGATATTCTCGCCCAGTGTCTTGCCGGTGACGGTCATGGGTTCGGGATCGAGGAAGCCGCCATCGAGCAGTGTCCTCATGCCCATATAGACCCCGCCCGCCTCGTGCATGTCCTTGGCGACATATCTCCCGCCCGGCTTGAGGTCGGCGATATAGGGCGTCGACTTAAAAATCTCGGCAACGTCGAACAGATCGAACGCGATGCCCGCCTCACTCGCCATGGCAGGCAGGTGCAGCGCGGCATTGGTCGAACCACCGGTCGCCGCGACAACGCGGGCGGCGTTCTCGAAAGCGGCGCGCGTGCAGATGTCGCGCGGGCGCAGATTTTGCTCGAGCAACGCCATGACCTGCTTGCCGGCGGCCCTCGCCACCTCCTCGCGCGATTTATAAGGAGCAGGCGCCATGTTGCTGTTGGGCAGGGACAATCCGATCGCTTCGCCGACGCAGGCCATGGTGTTGGCGGTAAACTGACCGCCGCATGCGCCATGGCCCGGGCACGCGACCTTCTCCAGCGCGATTAGCTCCTGCAACGGGCAGGATCCCGCCGCATGCTGACCGACCGCCTCGAACACATCGACGACCGTGACGTCCTCGCCCTTGTAGGTGCCGGGCAAGATCGAGCCGCCATAGACGAAGATCGAGGGCACGTTCAGCCGCAGCATCGCCATCATCATGCCGGGCAGGCTCTTGTCGCATCCGGCGAAGCCAACCAGCGCATCGTAGCAATGCCCTCGCACAGAAAGCTCGACGCTGTCGGCTATCACCTCGCGGCTGACCAGCGAGCTTTTCATGCCCTGATGCCCCATCGCGATGCCATCAGTAACGGTGATGGTATTGAACCGGCGCGGGGTGCCTCCGCCTTCGACCACGCCTTCGCGGCAGATATCGGCCTGCCGGTCGAGCATGGTGTTGCAGGGTGCAGAATCGTTGCCGGCGCTGGCGACCGCGACGAAGGGGCGCGCGATCTCCTCCTCGCTCATCCCCATCGCGTAATAATAGGAACGGTGCGGCGCGCGTTCCGGGCCGACCGAAACGTGGCGGCTTGGCAGTTTGGACTTGTCGAATGGCATGGCTGTTCCCCGATCCGATCGCCGTGTGTCAGGCCTGCCCTGCCGTTACAGCAGCGCCAGCGCAACCCTGCCGCAGACATCGGCGATCATCGCGGCCCAGCGCGACTGGTCGGCGCGAGTAGTGATCAGGTCCTGCCGGATCTCGATCGCGCAATAATGGCGGCCATGCGCCTCGGCATGGCGGTTCATGGTCGCGTTCAGCTCGCGGCCGGAATAGGGTTCGTTGTCGCCGACATTCAATCCCTGTTCGCCGAACAGGCGAATGGCATGGCGCGCCGCGCGGTCGTCATTGTTGTAGAGCAGCGCGACTTCCCAGGGCCGGTCCTCGCCGGCGCTTTCCAGACGCGGGGTGAAGCTGTGCAGCGAGAGGATGAGGTCGGGCGAAGCGGCTTCGAGCCAACGGGCAAGCGCTTCATGGTAGGGCCGATGGTAACGCTGCAACCGCGCTTCGACATTCGCGCCGATATTGCCGGGAATGAGGTGCCCGTCGCTGCTGGTCGGCACCACGGCTTCGTTGTCCTCCTCGCGGTGGAGATCGACCACGAGGCGGCTGATCTGCGCCAGATGGGCTGGGATCGCGTGTCGCCGCGCCAGTCGCTCGGCGATGCCCGCGACCCCGATGTCGAGCGCGATATGCGTCTCGAGCAGTTCGGGCGCGATGCCGAGCACCACTTCGTCCGGCACGAAGTTGGAGGCATGGTCGGCGACGCAGACAAGCCCGCCGCGCACCGATCCGCCGATCTGCTTGTATACCTGGCCATCGATCATCGCAGCTTCCCCATCATCATCCACCAATTCTGCTCGGCCTGCGCGATCGCTTCGGCGGCCCGGTCGCGCGCTTCGTCGCTTTCGTAAAGTGCAAAGCAGGTCGCGCCCGAACCCGACATCTCGCATATCCAGGGATCGGTTTCCCCAAGCGCGCTCAATATGTCGGCGATGGCCGGGCATCGGGCAATAGCGGGCGCACGCAGGTCGTTGCGGCCTTCCCGGGCGATCTGGCGAGCGGAGCCTTCGGGAAGACCGCCGCGATCCTGCCCGTCCCATGCTCCAAAGACCGGGCCGGTGGCGAGCGCCGTGCGTGGATTGACCAGCAGCACCGCCATGCCCGTCATGTCGTTTTCGATCGGTTCGAGCTGCGTGCCCGTCCCGCGCCCAATCGCCAGCTCGCTGCGCACACAGCAAGGGACGTCGGCACCAAGCTGGGCGGCTCGCCGGGGCCAGTCATCGGGCAGGCCATGCATTTGCTCGACGATGCGAAACATCGCCGCTGCATCCGCCGATCCTCCGCCAAGGCCCGCGGCAACCGGCAGGTTCTTTTCGAGCGTCACATCGAGGCCCTGGGGACGCGGGAGAACGGACAATGCTTTCGCGACCAGATTGTCGAAAGAGTCTTCGATGCCGCTCGCAAACGCGCCCACTGCTGTCACGCGGTCCTGCTGCGACGCCCTTGCGACGAGCACATCCCCTGCATTGACGAAGGCGAACAGCGTTTCGATCTCGTGATAGCCATCCTCCCGCCGCGCGCGAACATGCAGCGCGAGGTTGATCTTGGCGTAAGCGGTTTCTTTCAAGGGGTTTTCCAACCTCTCTCGTCATTGCGAGCGAAGCGAAGCACTTCGGTGCAAAGCGCGCGGCAGCTCGGGATTGCCGCGTCGCTTCGCTCCTCGCAATGACGAACGAAGCGACGGAACCCATCACATATTCGGATAGTTCGGACCGCCGCCGCCTTCGGGCGTCACCCAGTTGATGTTCTGGTTCGGGTCCTTGATGTCGCAGGTCTTGCAGTGGACGCAGTTTTGCGAGTTGATCACGAATTTGGGCTCCTGCCCCTCTTCGATCACCCATTCGTAGACCCCTGCCGGGCAGTAGCGGGCCGAAGGTCCACCATAGACTTCGAGCTCGCTCTCGCGCTGCAATTCGAGATCGCCGACCTGCAGGTGGACCGGCTGGTCTTCGGCATGGTTGGTGTAGCTGTAGGCGACGTTCGTCAGCTTATCGAAGCTGATCTCGCCATCGGGCTTGGGGTAGTCGATCTTCGGATAGAGATCGGCGCGGCCGGTCATGGTGTAGTCGCGGTGATGGCCCATGCTGATCGGCAGGCCGATCTTGAGCGTGCGCATCCACATGTCGACGCCGGCCAGCGCGGTGCCGATATCGCCGCCATATTTGGCGACCGCGGGCTGCGCGTTCTGGACCTTCTTCAATTCGTCCGCGATCCAGCTCGAGCGCACCGCCGCGTCGTAATCGGCAAGCTCGGTCTTCTCGTGGCCGTCGGCGATAGCGGCGGCGGCGCTTTCGGCTGCAAGCATGCCGCTCTTCATCGCGGTGTGGCTCCCCTTGATCCGGGGCACGTTGACGAAGCCCGCCGCACAGCCGATCAGCGCGCCGCCGGGGAAGGTGAGCTTGGGCACCGACTGCCAGCCGCCTTCGTTGATCGCTCGCGCGCCATAGGAGACGCGCTTGCCGCCTTCGAGATATTCGCGGATCGCCGGGTGGTGCTTCCAGCGCTGGAATTCATGATAGGGCGAGACCCAGGGGTTGCGGTAATCGAGCGCAGTGACAAAGCCCAAAGCGACCTGGCCATTCGCCTGATGGTAGAGAAAGCCTCCGCCCCAGCTATCACTTTCGGTGAGCGGCCAGCCCTGTGTATGGATGACGCGGCCCGGCACGTGCTTTTCAGGGTCGATGTCCCACAATTCCTTGACCCCGAGGCCGTATATCTGCGGCTGGCAATCGGCTTCGAGATCGAAGCGCGCCTTCATCACCTTGGTGAGGTTCCCGCGCGCGCCTTCGGCAAAGAAGGTGTATTTCGCCTGAATCTCCATTCCGGGCTGATAGTCGGCCTTCTGGCTGCCATCGGCGGCGATGCCCATATCTTGCGTAACGACCCCGCCGATACGACCATCCTCGTCAAAAATCGGCGCGGCGGCGGGGAACCCGGGAAAGACCATGACGCCCAAACCCTCGGCTTGTTCGCCAAGCCAGCGCGTCAGATTGCCGAGCGAGCCGGTGTAGCAGCCTTTGTTGCTCATCAGCGGGGGCATGATCGCGTGGGGCAGCGAGGTCTTGCCATTTTTGCTCAGCACCCAGTGCCAATTGTCCGTCACCGGCGTCTCGGCCATCGGGCAATCCATGTCGCGCCAGTCGGGCAGGAGCTCGTCCAATGCCTTGGGGTCGACCACAGCGCCCGAAAGGATGTGCGCGCCGATCTCCGATCCTTTTTCGAGAACGACGACCTCGAGTTCCTCGTTGATCTGCTTCAGCCGGATCGCGGCGGAGAGGCCGGCAACCCCGCCACCCACAATCACGACGTCGCAAGGCATTGATTCGCGTTCGCTCATGAGCTTTTGTATCCCGATGATCTGTCAGCGCCTTCTACATGGGGACGCTGCGAAAAATATGGAGACTATCCTGTTGCATTGCACTTGCGGAGCGCAGGGTGGACAGTCAAGACCTGCCGCGAAAACAACATGAACGCGCCCAACCCCCCGCCCGCCGCCGATCTTGCCGCCGAATTTGACGCGACGATGGGTTGGTGGCGTGCGGCCGGAGTGGACTGCGATTTTGCCGACCAAGCCAGGAATTGGCTTGCGGAAGCGGAGCACGACCAAGCCCCAAAATCATCCGGCCGAACGGATGGGCAAGCCGGCAACGCGCCCTCTCGCGAAACTGCGAAGGTCGCCGAGCGACCGGTCCCGAACCCTGCACCGCAAGAGCGGGTGGACCTGCTCGGCGACGATCCGCCCCGCGATCTCGCCGCATTCCGGAGCTGGTGGCTGGAGGCGCCGGGGCTCGACGCGATCGGGCCTCGCGGGCGCGTGCCGCCGCGCGGGACGCTGGGGGCGGCGCTGATGGTTCTGGTGACCGATCCCGAGGAGGGCGATCGCGAGCGGCTGCTGGATGGACCGCAGGGCCGGCTCCTCGCCGCGTTCCTCGCTGCCGCAGGTCTTGCCGAAAGCGAAGTCTATCTCGCCTCGTCGCTTCCCCGCCACACGCCGATGGCCGACACGGTCCGGCTGGCGGCGGGCGGTATGGATGCGGTTACCCTGCATCATATCGCGCTCGCCGCGCCGCAACGGGTGCTAGCGCTCGGCACAGGGCTTGCACCGCTAATCGGGCACAGCACGGCGCAGGATATTTCCGGTTTGGACAATATTAACCACAAGGGGCGCAGCATTCCGCTGATGGTGAGCGAGGGGCTCGAAAGCCTGATCGCGATGCCGCGGTTGAAGGCGCGTCTATGGCGGAGATGGATCGAATGGTCGCAAGATTTCACGGTGCAGCGATGATGAAGTCTGTACGCATTCGCCGAATTTGCGCTTCCATGATCGTATTCACAGCGTCCGTCGTCGCCGTTGCTCCAGCGGCGGCGCAGCCTTCGAGCATGGTGGCCAACTGGGACGAAGACGCGCTCGCCAACAGCGCAGTGCCGGCCGTGCTGAACGAAGAGGAACGCGCGCATTATCGCCGCTTGTTCGCGGCCATCGATGCCGAGAACTGGGACGCGGTGCGCGAGGGGCTCGGTCTCTATCCGGCCAGCCCGCTCTATCAGGTGGCGCTTGCCGAATATTACACCCACGCCAACAGCCCGAAGGTGAGCGCAGGTCAGGTCGCCGACTGGTTCGATCTCGGCGTCGAGCTCCCGCAGGCCGAACAGATCGGGCGCATCGGCCTCAATCGCGGGCTCGAGATGCTTCCGATGCTCCCGCAAAGCCAGCGCCTGTCGCGCCAGCCCGGTCCTTCCAAACGGATGCGGCCCCGCCCGGTGCGCGACGGTTCGATTTCCGATGCCACCAGCGCCGCCATTCTTGAAGCGATCCGGGGCGACGATCCCTATACCGCGCGCGCCTTGCTCGCCGAAGCCGAAAACGGCCTCAGCTCCGCCGCCCGCGCGGAATGGCGCCAGCGCGTCGCCTGGAGCTTCTATATCGAGAATGACGACCGCGCCGCACTCGCGATGGCGCGCACGGTTGGGGAAGGCACCGGCCCCTGGGTCGCTGAGGGCGAATGGGTCGCGGGACTGGCCGCTTGGCGCCTGGGCGATTGCGACCTCGCAAGCGACGCTTTCGCGCGAGCCGCGCAGGGATCGACCAATATCGAGCTCACCGCCGCCGCGCATTACTGGGCGCACCGCGCGCTCATTCGCTGCCGCCGGCCCGACGCCGCGCAGCCGCATCTCGCTGGCGCCGCGCGGTTCGACGAGACGCTTTACGGCATGCTCGCCATCGACCAGCAGGGTATCGAAACTCCCGCCGCCGCGCCCGCCGAGCCTTTCGACGGCGAGGATTGGGCGGCGCTCCAGCATCGCTCCAACATCCGCACCGCGGCGGCGCTGGCGGAGATCGGGCGGCAGGGCCTCGCCGACCAAGTGCTGCGGCACGAGGTGCGCATCGGGCCGTCGGGCAACTACCCGGCGCTCGCCCGGCTTGCGCGCGAGCTCGGCCTGCCTTCGACGCAGCTCTTCATGGCGAGCAACGCGCCCTACGGCCAGAGCGCGGATCCGGCGCTGCGCTTCCCGGTCGCCCGCTGGCAACCGAGCACTGGCTGGCGGGTCGACCCCTCGCTCGCCTTCGCCCACGCCCTGCAGGAGAGCAATTTCCGCGCCGCCGCGGTCAGCCCGGCCAATGCCCGCGGGCTCATGCAGATCATGCCGGGCACGGCGCGCGACCATAACCGCCAGCTCAATCTGGGCGCGAGCTATGCCGATCTGAACGATCCCGAAGTGAACCTAGCCTATGGCCAGCAACATCTTGAAATGCTGCGCGATTCGAGCGCGACTCAGGGCCTGCTGCCCAAGATCATGGCCGCCTACAATGCCGGGCTCACCCCGGTCGAGCGCTGGAACTACGAGATCAACGATCAGGGCGACCCGCTGCTCTGGATGGAATCGATACCCTATTGGGAGACGCGCGGCTATGTCGCGATCGTGATGCGCAATTACTGGATGTACGAGCGCGCCGCCGGCGTGCCCTCGCCCAGCCGCCATGCGCTCGTGCGCGGCGAATGGCCGCGCTTTCCGCAGGCCCACGCGCGCCGTTCGGCCGCGGCGCGATAGGGCTCCAAGCGTGGCGATCGACGAAAGCAAGACCTTCATCCCCGTCGGTATCGCGGTCCTCACCGTCTCCGACACCCGCACGCCCGAAACCGACAGTTCGGGCGACATCCTGTGCGAGCGGATCGAGCGCGCCGGACACAACCTCGTCGCGCGCGAGATTGTCGCCGACGATGCTGGATCGCTGGTCCGGCAATTCGACCGCTGGATCGACGACCCGGCGATAGACGCTATCGTCAGCACCGGCGGTACCGGCCTCACCGGCCGCGACGTCACGCCCGAGGCGCTGGAACGCATCGAGGGCGCGCGACCCATCCCCGGCTTCGGCGAGCTGTTCCGCTGGCTCAGCTACAAGAGCATCGGCACCAGCACCGTCCAGTCGCGCGCCTGCGCAATCGTCGCGCGCGGCACCTACATCTTCGTGCTCCCCGGCTCCAACGGCGCGGTCAAGGATGGCTGGGACGGCATCCTCGCCGAGCAGCTCGACAGCCGCAACGCCCCGTGCAACTTCGTCGACCTGATGCCCCGCCTTCGGGAGCGCTGACCAAAGCGCCATTCCTACAGGATGGAACACATGGAACACTGTCCTGGCGTTCGATTTCCGCGCTGCGGTTTGTGGGGCTCTCTGGTGCCGGATCATGGAGTGAGTAATGCGCTTTCGACCCGTGCGTAGGAAAGCGTTTTCACCTGTTCGTCATTGCCAGGAGTGAAACGACGAACCAACCCATGGGCCATCCGTCTGAACATCCCCATGGGTCCATGGATTGCCGCGCTCGCTTCGGTCGCTCGTAATGACGAATTTGGTGGCGCCGGCCTCTTTGTTCTATATATGTTCCGCTCATGCGGAGTCCCGATCACCCAGATGCCGAGCGCGGGCGCGGCGCTGCTTCCGGGCATGTCTCGACGCGTTTCGGCCTCGCCACGCGTGAGACCGACGGCGACTGGCGCGATCATGTCGAGGCGCTGGACGGGCCGCCGGTGAAACTGCGCACCACCGTCACCGAGGAGCGCCCCAAGACGATCCTCTCCTTCAACCAGTCGCCCGACATCGCCTTCGACCGTTCGATCAACCCCTATCGCGGGTGCGAACATGGCTGCATCTATTGCTTCGCGCGGCCCACCCACGCCTATCACGACCTATCGCCCGGGCTCGATTTCGAAACGCAGCTCTTCGCCAAACCCGACGCGGCGCGGCTGCTGCGCGAGACGCTGGCGAAGCGCAAATATGCGGCCCGCCCGATCGCAATGGGCACGAACACAGATCCCTATCAGCCGATCGAGGGGCGCTATCGCATCACGCGCGAGGTGCTCGAAGTGTGCCTCGACGCCTGCCATCCGGTGACCATCACGACCAAGTCGGACCGCGTGCTGCGTGATCTCGACCTGATCGCAGAGATGGCGGCCAAGCGGCTGATCGCGGTGGCAATTTCGGTAACGAGCCTCGACGCAAGGCTGTCCAGCAAGCTCGAGCCTCGCTGCCCCGCCCCCGCCAAACGGCTCGCCGCGCTCGGCCGCTTGGTCGAGGCGGGCGTGCCGGTCCATTGCTCGATCTCGCCGATCATCCCCTCGATCACCGACCAATTTCTAGAGGAGATTGTCGCGCGCGCGGGCGAACTCAGCGTACGCAGCGTCGGCTGGATCCCGCTGCGCCTTCCGCACGAAGTGGCGCCGCTCTTCCGCGAATGGCTCGACGTCCATTTCCCCGAGCGCGCGGGCAAGGTGATGAGCATCGTGCGCTCGATCCGCGACGGCAAGGACAACGATCCGCAATTCTTCTCGCGCCTCAACCCGCAAGGCGTCTGGGCCGACCTCCTGCGCGCCCGTTTCCGCGTCGCCTGCAAGAAGGCGGGCATCGGCAAAGGACAGTTCGAGCTGGACTGCTCGCACTTCCGCCCACCCGAGATCGGCGGTCAGATGCGGCTGCTGTGACGAGCGCCTATTCCGCATCCTTCGTGTTGATCACCAGCGTGTCGCCTTCGAGATAGCGCAGCAGTTCGCTGGTCACGCTGCCGATCGTCGCCTGTTTGAACCCGCTCTCGCCGTGGCTGCCGAGAACGACCAGCGCGTTCGGGTCTTTCTGCAGGGCTTCGCGCAGCGCGCTGATCGTGTTGCCGCGGACGAGCTGAAAGGTCGCTTCGGCGAGCCGCGGCTCCTTTTCCCGCAGCTTGGCGAGGAAGTCCTTCATCTGGCGCTGCTCGTCGTCCTGCGTCTGTCCGGCGACATGCGCGTCCTTGTTGAACGCCTGGAACGCCACTTCCCAGGCGTGGACGATATGGACCTTCGCGTCGGGAAACATGCGCGCGGCGCGAATGATCGCGTGCGCCGACGCATCCGAATAGTCGGTGCCCGCGATGATCCTGTCATAGGGGGCATGGGCGCGGGACTTTACGACGAGCACGGGCAGGTCGGCGTTGCGCAGAATGTGGTCGACCGCGGTTCCGAGGAAGAAATCGCCGATCGTGTTGTACCGTGCTGGGCCGAGCGCGAGGACATCCGCATCGCAGTTCGCGCAGGCCTTTGCGATCGCTTTTGGCGGCGAACCGGATGGGAAGGCGAATTCTACACCCTTCTCGTCCGACGACAATCCCGACGCGGCGCACATCCGCCGGTCCATATCCGCCATGTCGGGCGGATCGTCGTCGGCAAGATTGGTCGCGTGGATCAGGTGCAATTGCGCGCCGAACTGGTCGCGCAGTATCTTGGCCCGGTCGATCGCGCGATCAGCGCGGGCGCTGAAATCGGTTGCTACGGCGATGGATTTGATACTCATCGGGGGTCCCTTCGATCTGTGCGGCAATAGTTACAGCTAAGGCACGGAGGACGCAATTGATTTGCAATAGCGCAACTCATCTGCCGGACGCGGCATTCGTCGCGGGTTGGGTCAATCGGGCGCGAAAGCCCAGCGGCGCGCTTCCTCTTTTGCGTTCGGATCGAAAGCACGCGACTCCAGCGGCAGGAGCTTGCCGAACAGCTCCACGGCTCCCGCCGCAATTGCCGGGGCGCCGACCACAGCGTATCGCTGGACCGGATCGATCGATTTAAAGCTGACCAGCGCGCCCTCGGGCGAAACCATCGCGCCCACCGCGATCTCATCCGTCGCGGTCAGATCGAGCAACAGGCGCAGTTCATCATGCGTTTCCGTCGCGTCCTCGACCAGCTCCGCCATCGCCCCGACCTCGGCGCGATCGATCTTGGAGCCGAAAGTAATGTCGATAAGCGCGGTGTCGCCGCGCGTAGTGATGTCCGATTGCACCTGTCGCTCCTTCGAGCCTATCCGAAGCCTGCACCACCCTCGCCTGGCTTGAAGCGCATCAGGCGGCTGTCGATCAGCGCGGCGGTTCGGTTGACGACCGCCTTTTGATAGTCGGGCTCCTTGATCATCTCGAAGAACGCGCCCGCATTGGGATATTGCGCGACGAAGCCGTCGTCCCAGTTCTCCGCCTCCGGTCCGGTCACCATCGTCTGGAACGCGCCGCGCCACACGATTGCGCCGCCCACGCGCCGGAAGATCGGTCCGCTGGTCTTGCCGTATTCCTCGTAGGCCCGCCTGCCAGACCAGCCCTTGCCGTGATGCTCATGGCCATCCGGGTATTGCGCATCGTCGCGGTAGCGCAGCAGGTTGAGCATATGGATCGGCTGATCGCGCGGCAGATCCTTGAACGCCTGGAAATTGGCGGGCGAGGGATCGATATAGGTTTCGCTCACGGCCTCACGCCTCCAGCTTGTAGTCGGAGAAGCGGTCGCGCAGGTCCTTCTTGCTGATCTTGCCGGTCGCGGTGTGCGGGATGTCGTCGACGAATTCGACCGCGTCGGGCAGCCACCATTTGGCGACCTGGGGCCGCAGATATTCGACGATCTCTTCGCTCGAACAGTCCGCGCCGTCCTTCTTGATGACGAACAGGACGGGGCGCTCGTCCCATTTGGGATGATACATCCCGACGCAGGCCGCCTCGGCAACCGCCGGGTGCCCGCAAGCGGCGTTCTCCAGCTCGACCGAGCTGATCCATTCGCCGCCCGACTTGATGACGTCCTTCGTCCGGTCGGTAAGCTGCAACGTGCCGTCGGGGTGGAGGATGCCGACATCGCCGGTGTCGAACCAGCCGTCCTCATTTACCGCGTCCTCTTCCGCCTTGAAATAGCGCTGGATGATCCAGGCCCCGCGGATCTGGAGCGCGCCGCTCGTCTTGCCGTCGCGCGGCAATTCGGTGGTCATGTCGTCGAGATCGACGGTGCGAAGTTCGACGCCGAAGATCGGGCGGCCCTGCATCGCGCATTTCTCGACTTTCTCATCGAGGGTAAGCAGATCCCAGTCCCAGGTCGGCCCCCCGACCGTGCCGATGGGGCTGGTCTCGGTCATGCCCCAGGCGTGCTGGACGCGGGTGCCGTTTTCGAGCAGCCGCTTGATCATGAATTTGGGCGCCGCCGATCCGCCGATGGTCGCGGCCTTTAGCGGCGGCAGGTCGATGCCTTCGGCGTCGCAATACTGGAAATGCGCGAGCCATACGGTCGGCACGCCCGCGCTGTCGGTCACGCCTTCCTTCAGCATCAATTCGTGCAGCACCGCGGGGTCGTTCACCGCGGAAAAGACGAACTTGATCCCCGCCATCGCGCCCGCATAGGGGAGGCCCCAGCTTGCCGCATGGAACATCGGGACGACCGGGAGCATGACCGAGGCGCTGGAGAAGTTGAACGCCGCCGGTTGTAGCCCCGCGATCGCATGCATCAGCGTCGAACGGTGCTCGTATTGCACACCCTTGGGGTTGCCGGTGGTGCCGCTGGTGTAGCAGATCATGCAGGGGTCGCGCTCGTCGCCCTCATACCACTGCGCATCGCCGTCCTGCTCGCCGATCCAGTCCTCGAACGCGGTCGCATGCTCACCGGAATCGTAGCAGATATAGTGCTCAACGCTCGTCCAGCGATCCTTCATCTTGTCGACGATCGGCTGAAATGCGGCGTCGTACAGGAGCACGCGGTCTTCGGCGTGGTTGACGATATATTCCAGCTGGTCCTCGAACAGCCGCGGGTTCACCGTGTGGAGCACCCCGCCCATGCCGGCGACGCCATACCAGCTGACGAGGTGGCGCGAATGGTTCATCGCAAGGCTCGCCACGCGCTCGCCCGGCTCGATGCCCAGCGCTTGCAGCGCCTGCGCCATTTTCAGCGCATCGCTCCGGATGCCGGCCCAGTCGGTGCGCGTCTGGCTGCCATCGGCCCAGCGAGTCACGATCTCGCGTCCGCCCGCCTCGCGCGCCGCGTGATCGATGACACGCGTGATCCGCATGTTCCAGTCCTGCATCGCTCCAAGGGTCTGGGTCACCATGCTCATCTCTCTCCTGTTGTCGTTTGCCCTCGATAATGGCGCGGGCGGCCGACCTTGGCAATCGCGCTTTCCCAGCCCCGGTTCGCACCGGCATCGGCGCCGCTGCCCGCGGCGCTTCGGTCTGTCACGCCATTGCCATTCAGCCGTCTTAAAGCCCGTTTCGCGAAGTTCATCCGAGGGAAGAGAGCCGTTCATGACAAAATATGCTTTGCTACTGGCCGCCACCACGGCGCTGGTCGCCGTTCCTGCCGAAGCGCGCAAGGGGCGCTTCTACGCCGGCGTCGATGGCGGTGTGGTGCTCGAAGACCAGGTCGATATCGACCGCGTCGGCCCGCCCGCCGAAAACGGCGCCTTCGGCGACACCGATACCGGCTTCGATATCGATGCGGTCTTCGGCTACGATTTCGGCGCATTCCGGCTCGAAGCGGAAGCGGGTTACAAGCAGCAGGGCTACGACACGCTCACCATCGTCAGTCCGAACAACGGCGCAGGCGTGCCGGTCGGCACCGTGGTCGAACCCGACAGCGATTTTTCCAGCATCAGCGGCATGGTCAACGGCCTGCTCGAATTCGGCAGCGACGACGGGGTGCAGTTCTTCGTCGGCGGCGGTGTCGGCATTGCGCGGGTCGATCTCGACGTGAACGTGCCTGGCCTCGGCTCGCTCGCCGACGACAGCGCGACCGACTTCGCCTATCAGGGCCTGGCCGGCCTGCGCTTCGCGGTGACCGACAATCTCGATCTGGGGCTGAAATACCGGTATTTCGTGGTGGACGAATTCGAATTCGAAGGCTCGAACGGCGATCCGCTCGAAGTCGACGCTCAGACCCATTCGATCCTGGCGAGCGTGCTCTACAATTTCGGCGCGGCCGCCGCGCCGCCGCCTCCGCCGCCGCCTCCCCCGCCGCCGGCTCCCCCGCCGCCGCCGCCTCCTCCTCCGGCACCGCCGCCGCCTCCGCCGCCGGCGCCTGCGTGTAACACGGGTCCGTATATCGTCT
>NZ_JAZBON010000024.1:0-2886 GCF_036351135.1 Erythrobacter sp. | reverse complement strand
TCGCGCGGCGGCGTTTTTGCCGCTCGGGCTTTCGGGCCTTGAGCGCAAAAGAGGGTTATTGGGCGAGGGTGGCAGTTTTGTTTATCGCGCTACCGCTCCGCTACTTGAGCGCCAGTTCGGGTTACTGCTCTAGCGCAGCAACTTCTGGGCAACCTCGGCTTATCGGGCTTGAGTGATAGCGGCGCGATTTCGCTGTTTTCCCGGAAATTCCCTGTTTTGCGGGAATTTACAGCGAAATCCGCGAATTTTGCCGGCTGTCGGAGTCACGCATGACCCTGAAAAGGCGTGGTTTTCCGAGGCTTTCGGTCGTTTTCCGCGCAAATTCCCTGCGTTCGAAACAGGGAACTCGCGCAGGCATAACAGGGAATTCATTCGCGCATAACTGGGAATTCGTCCGCGGCGAGCAGCGAAGCGCCTTTGGGCTGGAAGCGGCGATTTGCGGCAGCCGGCGAACGGCCGCGCAGGCCAGGAAACCGAACCGGAACAGGGAAAAAACGTCATTTGAAAGACGAAAACAGGCCCTGACGCGTGTTCCTCCGGTCCGGACTCGCACAATAAAGAAGCAATTTCAGGTACTTGATGCCGGGCCGGGACGGTTTTCCTGTTATTCGCCGGAACAGGCGATTAATTCGACGTAACAGGGGCTTTAATCGCTCGTAACAGGCGATTTAATCGTCCGGAACAGGGCAAGTCCGCCCGTCGCTCGATCACTCGCGATCGTTCGATCGTATCGCGGGATTGGCCCATTGCCAGATCCCGGCTCATGCCAATCTGACAGCCTTTGCGCTGCTGTCGCGCACCCGATGCCGAAGGCGTTCCAATCGCTCTCGGCCTGCGCCCGGATCGGTCGTCGAGCCACCAACTTCAAAAAGTTGTCCACAGGTGCCCGGAACTCGTTCCGGGGCGCGAAAAATTGCGATACAGATCATCGTACACCGGTGCGACCTTTGCGCACATGTCCAAAGGAGACCGGTGATGTCCTCTAATTCCAATGCGCGCTCATCGATTGTTGAACGCGAAAACTCCCCCGCTGGCGCGGGCGGGAATTGCCTGCCCCGCGCGGTGGTCGAGACGCCCATAACGGCCCTCACCCCCTCGCCCCGCAACGCGCGGACCCATTCGCGCAAGCAGATCCGGCAGATCGCCGAGAGCATCAAACGCTTCGGGTTTACGAACCCGGTTTTGGTCGATGACAAGCTGCGGATCATCGCCGGTCATGGCCGCCTCGAAGCCGCGAAACTGCTCGGCATGACCGCGGTCCCCACCCTTACCCTCTCGCACATGAGCGAAGCGGAGCGTCGAGCCTACATGCTTGCCGACAACAAGCTCGCGCTCAATGCGGGCTGGGATCCGGAAATCCTCGCGATCGAGATGCAGGCGCTGATCGATCTCGACTTCGATGTCGAGCTGACCGGCTTCAGCCTTGCGGAAATCGACTTCGCCATCGGGGCTGCTGCGGAGGCCGATCCCGCCGCCCGCGATGCGCCCGAGGACAATATCCCGGAGCAGCGGCCGGTCGCCGTATCTCGCAGAGGCGACATCTGGCAGCTGGGCGAGCATCGCCTCATCTGCGGCGATGCCCGCTCGGAGGCGGACTTCGCTGCGCTGATGGAAGGACGCCGCGCCGACCTCGTCTTCACCGATCCGCCTTACAATGTCCGGATCGACGGCAATGTCTGCGGCAAGGGCGAGGTCAGACACCGCGAGTTCGCCTTCGCCAGCGGGGAGATGAGCGAGGACGAGTTCATCCGGTTCCTTACCGATACGCTTGGCAATGCCGCGGGCGTGATGCGCGACGGCAGCATCGCCTTCATCTGCATGGACTGGCGCCATATGGGCGAGCTGCTGGATGCCGGTCGATCGGTCTTCACCGAGCTCAAGAACCTCGTCGTCTGGAACAAGACCAATGGCGGGATGGGCACCTTCTACCGGTCGAAGCACGAGCTGATCTTCGTCTTCAAGCAGGGCGAGGCGCCGCACACCAACACGTTCGGCCTGGGCGATACGGGTCGCTACCGCACGAATGTGTGGGACCACCCGGGTATCTCCTCGATCGGCACAGCCCGCGCCGAGGAACTCGCGATGCATCCCACGGTCAAGCCGGTGGCGCTGGTTGCCGATGCCATTCTCGACTGCTCGCGCCGCGGCGAGATCGTGCTCGACTGCTTCGCGGGTTCGGGCTCGACCCTGATCGCCGCCGAGAAGACCGGGCGCAGGGCAAGGCTGATCGAATACGATCCCCTCTACTGCGACACGATCATCAGGCGCTGGGAGGCCTATACCGGTCGCAGCGCCAACCACGTCGAGAGCGGAGAAACGTTCGAGCTTCGCGAGGAGAAAGCCCATGCCTGATCGCGACGACGACGAATACGTCGGCTTTGGTCGGCCGCCGAAATCGGGGCAGATCCGCCCGGGCGAGCGCAGGAATCCTAACGGGCGTCCCCCGAAGAAAAGGCCTGATCCGGAGACCAGCCCCGAATCCGAGCTCGACCGCATTATCGAAAGCGTCCTCGGCAAGACGATCGCAATAAGCGAAAACGGGGTCCGCAGGGACGTCAAGGTGATCGAGGCGATCATGCAAAGGCAGGCCGCCGATGCGCTGAAGGGCAGCCAGGTCGCCCAGCGAGACGCGATCCGGCTGCACCGAGAATCTGAGGCCCGCGCGGCGAAACGTGTCAAGGCCGCGGAAGAAGCCGAACGGCGCAGGGCCGAGGAACGCGCCGCAGAAGAAGCGAGCTGGCGTCGCTACCTACGGGAACTGAAACATACGCAGCAGAAGAAATGGACCGACGCGCTCGCTGCGGGCCGCGACGAACCCGAAGATCCCTGGCCCCACCCCGATGACATCATCCTCGGCAGGAGCGGTTCCACCTATCGGATCAGGGG
>NZ_JAZBON010000023.1:0-130605 GCF_036351135.1 Erythrobacter sp. | reverse complement strand
GTCGAATCGACGCTGCGGCTCCACCACGGGAGCCGGGAAGAGGTGTCGCCGAGGGCAGGCGTGGGATCTGCACCTGCCAACTCGGCGACTTCAGCAATAAACGCCTTTGTAGCGCTCACGCCGAATGGGATTGAGCGCACCCGGGGCTGCTTGAACGTGCGTTCGAGCCAGCGGGCCGCTTCGTCTGCAATTTCGGGATAGAGAACGATGTTGAAGTCGGCAGCGCCGATGCGCGCAATGTCCGACGGAGTCGCATCGAGCGGGGCGACGAGGTTCATCTCGACATCGAGAGCTTCGAGGATCTTCTTCACCTCGACGAGGTCATCGCGGTGGCGAAATCCGAGCGCTGTGGGGCCGAGGATGTTGGCGCGCGCCCGGCGTCCTTCGCGCGGAGAAGGCTTGATGTCCTGATCGGCGAGGTGGCGCACGATCTGGTAGAAGGTTTCCGATGCGCCCCAGTTCTCCTTGCGCTGATAGCTCGGCAGCTCCAGCGGGATGGCGGGGCAGGGGAGGTCCATCGCCTCGGTCAGACCGCCCGGATCGTCCTGGATCAGTTCTGCGGTGCACGAGGCGCCCACGATCATCGCCTGCGGCTTGAACCGTTCGGCCGCCTCTCGCGCCGCGTCCTGGAACAGCTGGGCTGTATCCTTGCCGAGATCGCGCGCCTCGAAGGTCGTGTAGGTCACCGGCGGGCGCTTGCCGCGCCGCTCGATCATGGTGAAGAGCAGGTCCGCATAGGTATCGCCCTGCGGCGCGTGCAGCACGTAATGCAGCCGGTCCATCGCGGTCGCGATGCGCATGGCGCCGACATGCGGCGGTCCTTCATAGGTCCAGACAGAGAGCTGCATCGCTACACCTCCAGCCTGTCGCGCCGGCGCAGGGGCCGGGCAAAGAGTTCGGCCAGGTCGCCCGCCTGGTCGAACCCGTGGATCGGCGAGAAGACGAGCTCGATCGCCCATTTGGTGGTGAACCCTTCGGCCTCGAGCGGATTGGCAAGGCCGAGGCCGCACACGGTCAGGTCAGGCTTGTCTGCGCGCACGCGGTCGAGCTGATTGTCGACATGTTGGCCTTCGCTGATCCGCGCGGAGGGCGGGATCAGATCCAGTTCCTGCGCGCAGTGCGTCTTGTGAAGATAGGGTGTACCGACCTCGACGGGCTCCATGCCGAGCTCGGTCGATAGGAAGCGCGCCAGCGGCACTTCGAGCTGCGAATCGGGCAGGAAGCTGATCCGCTTGCCTTCGAGGGCCGCGCGGGAATGTTCGATCGCGCGCTTTGCCCGCTCGCGGCCCGGAGCGATGACACGGTTGAAGTGCATTTCGTCGACGCCGAATTCGCGAGCGGCGGCGTGGAGCCAGCCGGTCGTGCCCTCAGCGCCGAAGGGGAAGAGCGCGTCGATCCGCGTCGCGCCGCGATTCTCGAGCGCCATCGCCGTATCGGCGAGGAAAGGCTGGGCTAGCAGGTAGCGCGTGTTCGGACCCACCGGCGGCAGGTCGCGGGCATTGCGTGCAGGCAGCACGCCGACATTATCGATGCCGAGCTGCTCGAAGAGCCGCAGAAACTGATCTTCGACAATGTCGGGGAGCGCGCCGACGATCAGCAGCTGCTTTGCCGCGTCGCTAGCCGCGGCGGGCATTTCGGGCACGAGCGCGGCGAGGCAGGCGTCTTCGCCTTGGGTGAAGGTCGTCTCGATCCCGCTGCCCGAATAGTTGAGGATGCGCACATTAGGCATGTGTTGCGCCCCGAGGCGCTGCGCGGCTTTCGCCAGATCGAGCTTGATGACTTCGGATGGGCACGAGCCAACGAGGAACAGCGTTTTAATGTCCGGGCGCCGATCGAGAAGGCGGGTGACCACCCGGTCCAATTCTTCCTGCGCATCGACCATCCCGGCAAGGTCGCGCTCTTCCATGATCGCTGTGGCGAAGCGCGGTTCTGCAAAGATCATCACGCCGGCCGCCGATTGCAGAAGGTGCGCGCAGGTGCGCGAGCCGACTACGAGGAAAAAAGCGTCCTGCATCTTGCGGTGGAGCCACACGATGCCTGTCAGTCCGCAGAACACTTCCCGCTGCCCGCGTTCGCGTAGAACGGGGCGCGGCGCGTCTGCTTTCGCTGGAGCGGCACAACCGGCAAGCGCGGTCGCGGTCATGGCGTCAGGCGGGCTCATGCGGGCACCGCCTCAACCGTAGTACCCTGAAGTCGCGCGACGCGCAGCTTCCACAGGAACTGGCCGGCATTGATGACATAGGTCGTATAGGCCGCGAGCGCGACCAGAAGGCGCTCTTCCATTGTGCCGACGCCGCCAAACAGCATCACGAGATAGAGCGTGTGCAGCGCTAGCACGAGCATCGAGAAGACGTCTTCCCAGAAGAAGGCCGGGGCAAACAGCCAGCGACCGAAGACGACCTTCTCCCAGATCGAGCCGGTGATCATGATCGTGTATAGAACGAGAGTTTTGACGACGATCGAGGCATCGGCAGCAAATGCGCCTTCGCCGGTCGACAGCGTGCGCAGGACCAGACCGAGGCTGACCAGGAAAACGACGAATTGAAGCGGAGCGAGGACGCCTTGCACAACGGTCCAGACCGAAGCGTCACGCCGCTGCCGCTCCTCAACGGAGTAGAGCGAACTGTGCGCTTCGCGTGTCGCCTTGCTGCTTTCCCCTACGGAAGCAGATGCGAACTGTGCGTCTTGCTTATGGCTGTGCATCCCGTGTCGAGCCCTCGATTCCCGTCATGGACACTACGCCTCTGGCCCCAGAGGTGTCAAATACATTAGACGTAAAAGAAAGTGGACACTTTCGCGATCACCCTTCCTCACGGGAAATGTGAAGGGCTTGCAACGCCGTTTGCCAGCAAGGGGTGTTTCGTGTAGAAGTCACGGCGTCGATGGGACAGGAGTCGGGAGAATGTTCGGCCGCATCGACCTCGACGCGTAAGTCCGCGCCATTCCCGGAGACTATCAGCCGGGACACGGGAGGGACTGCATGAGTTCAGCGAAGGGTTCCGGAATGATCGGCGCCGGCTCGGCCGCGCTGCGCAATTTAGTCGGCGGCTCAATCGGCCGCCGCAAGCCCGCGCCCTCCGACAGCACTTCGCATAGGCAAGCGCTTGCCGACGATTCGATCAACACCATCATCGAGGGTGAGATCATTCCCCGGCTACTGATGGCGCATGCGCTCGAAAATCATCGGGAGCAACCAAGGCCGGACCGCGAGATTCGTCAATCCGAGGCGGAACGCTTCGCCGTTCTGCCGCTCCGGCTCGAGGCCCCCGGCCTGTTCGAAGAGGTCCAAGCCTTCATCGCGCAAGGGGTCAGCATCGAGGCGATCTATATTGACCTCCTCGCTCCTGCCGCGCGCCGGCTGGGCGAGTTGTGGGAAAGCGACGATTGCGACTTCATCGAGGTAACGATGGGGCTTTGGCGTTTGCAGGAAGTGATGCGCGAGGTGTCTGCCCGCGTTCCTGCCACCCCCGCGATCCCGGCGGAAGATGCGCCGCGCGCGCTGTTCGCCGCTATGCCCGGGGATCAGCACAATTTCGGTCCGATGATCATGGACGACGTCTTCGCCCGCGCCGGGTGGGACACCGTCATGCTGCTTCATCCCCTGCGCAAGGAGGTGCTCGACAGTCTCTCGCGCGAGCCCTTCGACGTCGTAGGATTGACCCTTTCGCGCGATTGCCCTAGCGCCGCGCTCACCAATGTAATCAAGGCGATGCGGAGCGTTTCGTGCAACCCGCATCTGTCGATCCTCGTGGGTGGTCGCATGATCAACCAAAACCCCGCAATCGTTGCCGAAGTGGGAGCCGATGGGACCGGCGCCGACGCTCGCGCCGCACTCGAAGTGGCACGCGCGTTGGTCCAGTCCGCCGAGGTGCGTGCGCATACGCTGAAATAGGCGGCAAGCGCCGATGTTGACTCGCAAACACTCGATCGAAGGCAAGAATCCGTTCGGCAAGGCTGCCGAGCTGTTCAACACTCTCGACGCCGATTCCGCGATGAAGTTGGCGATGGTCGCCGGCGACATCACCCTGGTGCTCGACGACAGCGGCACGATCCTCGACACCGCTTTCGATCCGGAGGAATTTCCCGGTTTCGAGGGGTGGGAAGGCACCAACTGGATCGAGACCGTCACGGTCGAAACGCGGCCCAAGGTCATGGAAATGCTTGCTGCCGCCCGCCGCGGCGAGGTGCAGCACTGGCGCCAGGTCAACCATCCGACCCGGGACGGCGACGTGCCGGTCCGCTATGCCATCCTCGCCGTCAATAGCGGGGAAAACCGCATCGCGTTCGGGCGCGATCTGCGCGAGGCGGGGCGGATGCAGCAGCGCCTGTTGCAGGTGCAGCAATCGCTCGAACGCGACTATCTTCATATGCGCCAGCTCGAAGCGCGCTATCGCATGCTGTTCGAGCAATCGAGCGAACCGGTGCTGATCGTCGAGGCGTCGGGTCTGCGCATCCGTGAGGCGAATTCGGCGGCGCATAGGCTGCTCGGCGCGCGCGCGGGAACGCTGCCGGGCAAGAAACTTCCGGGCTTCATCGACAAGGGCGCGCGCGATACGCTCGGCAATCTCGTTGGCGCCGCGCTTGCCTCGGCATCGCCATCGCCCGCAACGCTCATTCTGTCTAAAGGCTCGCGCGAGGTCGAGGCGCAGGCCAGCGGGTTCATCCAGGATCGCACGCAATTTCTGCTATTGCGACTGATCGATGCGGAGACTGCGCCGCGCACGGATCCCTCACCGCTCGCTGATCTCGTCGAGCGGATGCCCGATGCCTTCGTCATCACCGATGCCAGTCTCGACGTGCTAAGCGCCAACCATGCCTTCGTCGAACTTGTTCAGGCGCCGAGTATCGATCCGGTAATCGGGCGGCACCTGTCGAACTGGATCGGGCGGCCGGGGATCGATCTCGACCTCATCGAAGGGCAGATCGATCAGCACGGGGCTGTGCGCAATGTCAGCACGGTCCTGCGTACGGGGAACGATATCGAAGGCGAGCAGATCGAATTGTCGGCGGTGCGAAGTTCCGGTCCGGAGAGCTATTACGGCTTCGTCATTCGTCCGATCGGTCGGCGGCTGCGCGATCTTCCGCCCGGTTCGCAGGATCTGCCCCGTTCGGTCGAGCAGCTTACCGACCTCGTCGGGCGCATGTCGCTGAAGGAGATCGTGCGCGAGAGCACCGATCTGATCGAGCGGCTCTGCATCGAGGCGGCGTTGCAATACACTTCGGACAATCGCGCTTCCGCCGCCGAAATTCTCGGCCTTTCGCGCCAAAGCCTCTATTCCAAGCTCCACCGCCATGGGCTCGGCAACCTGCCCAGCGATCCGGACTAGATCCAGGCGCCGCGCGGGCATTTGCGACGAACCCGGAACAATCGAGCTTGCCGGTAAGCTGGCGCCGAATGAACGGAATCCGGTGACACGGGCGAGCAGGGTGTCAATTTAGTTTGACGCCACCCCCTGTCAGGCATAGCCTCTCCTCATGGAAAGGTCCGCTGTTTCGACTCGCCCCGCGCCGGTTCCGGCGCTGCGCGATATCGTCCAGCTGCTCAAGCCGATCACCTGGTTTCCCCCGATGTGGGCGTTCGTCTGCGGTGCGATCTCCTCGGGCGTCGGCCTGTTCTCGGGCGGCGATATTTTCGCGGGCGAGGGACGGTGGCTGTTCGTCATCGGCGGCGCCTTTCTCGCCGGGCCGCTGGTTTGCGGCACCAGCCAGGCGGTCAACGACTGGTTCGATCGGCATGTCGATGCGATCAACGAACCCGATCGTCCGATCCCCTCGGGCCGCATCCCGGGCCGGTGGGGTCTCGCCATCGCCATCATCGCAAGCGCACTATCTGCCGCTGTCGGCTGGCTGCTCGGACCGATCGTCTTCCTCGCCGCCCTGTTCGGGCTCGCCTGCGCCTGGGCCTATAGCGCGCCGCCCTTCCGCCTGAAGGCCAGCGGCTGGACGGGGCCGCTCGTGGTTGGGCTCACTTATGAGGGCCTAAGCTGGTTCACCGGCGCGGCCGTCATGCTCGGCGCGATGCCGCGCGGCGAAGTTCTCGTCGTGCTGCTCCTCTACAGTTTCGGTGCGCATGGCATTATGACACTCAACGATTTCAAAGCGGTCGAGGGGGACCGGGCAACGGGGCTGCGCTCGCTTCCTGTCGTTCTCGGTGTGGCCAAGGCCGCGCGCTTCGCCTGCGCAACCATGGCCGCGGCGCAAGTTGCAGTGATCGCGCTGCTCGCCTTCTGGGGCATAACTTTGTCGGCCTGGCTGGTCGCTGCCGCGCTCGCTGCGCAATTGGCCGCGATGCCCCGCCTGCTGAGCAATCCGCGCCGCTACGCGCCCTGGTATAACGGCGTTGGCGTCACGCTCTACGTGCTCGGCATGATGGCCGCGGCGTTCGGGCTCGGCGGATATTTCGAGGGCGTGCTGTGATGCAGGCCTCCACCGCCTACCGTCAAACCGAAACGCCGCAGGGCCTCGGCTGGTTCGCTATCATTCGCATCGGGCTTGTTCAGGCTTCGATCGGCGCAATAGTGATGCTGATCACGACCGTACTGAACCGGCTGATGGTGGTCGAATATGCGCTGGCCGGGGCTATCCCGGCGGGGCTGGTCGGCTGGCACTATGCCGTGCAACTCGCCCGCCCGCTCTGGGGCCATGGCAGCGACCGGGCCAGCACCGGCGGCGGGCGCCGCGCGCTGTGGATCGTCAGCGGGATCGCTGTGCTCGGGCTCGGCGCGATGCTGGCGGTGCAGGCGACCGTGATGGTCGCGCAGGATTTTGCCGCCGCCATGGCGCTCGCGATCCTCGGCTACACGCTCATCGGCGTCGGCGTCGGCGCGAGCGGCACGTCGGCGCTCGCTCTGCTTGCGAGCGGCGTCATGCCCGAGCGGCGCGCGGCGGCGGCAGCGGTCACCTGGATCATGATGGTGGCGGGTATCGTCGTTTCAGCGATCGCGGTCGGCGCTCTGTTACAGCCATTCTCGCCCGAACGCCTGCTGGCGGTGGCGGCGGGACTGGTGGCGGTATGTGTGCTCGTCACCGCGATGGCCGTCACCCGCCTCGAACCGCGCGGGGGCGCCGCGTTCGACACCGCCCGCTCTGGCACTCCGCCGCCCTTGCGCGAGGCGCTGCGCGAGATCTGGCACGAGACCGCGGCGCGCCGCTTCACGCTCTTCATCTTCGTCTCGATGATGGCTTTTAACATGCAGGACCTCATCCTCGAACCCTTCGCCGGCCTGATCTTCGCGATGACGCCGGGCGAATCGACGCAGCTCGGCGGCATGCAATCGGGCGGGGTGCTCGCGGGCATGATCATCGCCGGGCTGGGCGGTAGCGCCTTTGCCGGCCGCCTGCCTTTCGAATTGCGCCACTGGATCACCTTCGGCTGTCTCGGTTCCGCCCTGTCGCTCGCGCTTCTGGCTGTTGGCGCGCAGGTGGGTCCGGGCTGGCCGATCGCGCTCAACGTCTTCGTGCTCGGCCTTTGCAATGGCCTGTTCGCGGTCGCGGCGATCGGCGCGATGATGGGGCTCGCCGGCAGTGGCGAGACCACGCGCGAAGGTGTGCGGATGGGCGTTTGGGGAGCGGCTCAGGCGATCGCCTTCGGGCTCGGCGGGATGCTGGGTGGCGGCGGGCTCGATGCCGCGCGGCGGATGATCGGCGAGGATGCACAGGCGTTCCAGCTCGTCTTCGCGATCGAAGCGGGCCTGTTCGTGCTGGCCGCCTGGCTCGCCGTGCGCGCGACCGCCCGCCATCTTGTCACAGGTCGGGGCGCACCGCCCGCCAAAAACACAATCCATACTGGCGCGACGAGCGAAGGGGAGATTTTCGCATGAACGAGACATTGTACGACGCCGTTGTCGTCGGCGGCGGCCCGGCGGGCGCCACTGCGGCGACCGAGCTCGCGCTGGCGGGCCATTCGGTCCTGCTGATGGAGCGCGGCGGGCGGATCAAGCCGTGTGGCGGCGCCGTCCCCCCGCGCATGCTCGAGGATTTCGCCATTCCGCAAAGCCTGCTGGTCGCGCGCGCGCGCTCGGCCCGCATGATCGCGCCTTCAGGCCGCGCGGTGGACATGCCGGTCGGTGAGATCGGCTATGTCGGCATGGTCGATCGCGAGGATTTCGACGAATGGTTGCGTGTGCGGGCGAGCGAGTGCGGCGCCGATCGCCTTGCCGCGACCTTCGAGAAAATCGAGCGCGACGAATACGCTCACCCGCTGGTGACCTTCCGCCGCGAACGGGGCGGCCCGATCGAACGGGTGCGCGCCCGCGTCGTCGTCGGCGCCGATGGCGCACGTTCGGCGGTTGCGAAACAGTGCCTGCCCAATGCCGAGCGGGTGAAATGCGTTTTCGCCTATCACGAGATCATCGCCTCGCCCGACAGCGACGGCGAGGACTTCGACGCGAACCGCTGCGACGTCTTCTATCAGGGCAAGCTCTCGCCGGACTTCTACGCCTGGGTCTTTCCGCACGGCAAAACGGCCAGCATCGGGGTTGGCAGCGCCAACAAGGGCTTTTCCCTGCGCGGCGCTGTCACCGAAATGCGCTCCGAGCTCGACCTTTCTCATTGCGAGACAATTCGCCGCGAAGGTGCGCCGATCCCGCTCAAACCCCTAAAACGCTGGGACAACGGCGCCGACGTGATTGTTGCCGGCGATGCCGCGGGCATCGTTGCCCCGGCTTCGGGAGAGGGCATCTACTATGCCATGGTCGGGGGCCGCTTCAGCGCCGAGGCGGCAAGCGACTTCCTGAAGACCGGCGAGGCGAAAGCTCTCAAGACCGCACGCCGGCGCTTCATGAAGGAGCATGGCCGCGTCTTCTGGATTCTCGGAATGATGCAGTATTTCTGGTATTCCAGCGACAAGAGGCGCGAACGCTTCGTCGACATGTGCGACGACAAGGATGTCCAGCAGCTGACCTGGCAGGCCTATATGAACAAGAAGCTGGTGCGCAAGAAGCCCATGGCCCACGTCAAGATCTTTCTGAAGGACACGGCGCATCTCCTAGGACTGAGACCGGCCAGCAGCTAGAAAGGCGAACGGCCCGGGACGGTACGGCGGCTCTTCGCTCGTACATGCGGGCGTGTTACTCCGGCGCCGATATCAGACACGCGATAAGGGATCGATCGCAATGAGCCTTGGCAAGACCTGGATTCTACCGGCGATCGTCGCTGCGATCGCCGCAGCGATGGTTGCGGCGCTGGGCGCGACCATCACCGATCTCGGGCCATGGTATCAAAGCCTTGAAAAGCCGGCGTGGAACCCGCCCGACGTGCTCTTTCCCGTCGGCTGGACGATCATCTTCGCGCTTAACACGGCCGCCATCGTATCGGCCTGGCGCGCGGCACCAACGCCCAAAGTCTCGGACACGATCATCGGGCTGTTTGCCCTGAACGCATTCCTCAACATCACCTGGTCGATGATCTTTTTCCGCATCCAGCGCCCCGACTGGGCGTTCATCGAAGTGCTGCTCTTGTGGCTTTCGATCCTCGCGCTGATTGCCTATTGCGGACGCTATTCCCGCGCCGCCGCGCTGCTGTTTCTGCCCTATTTGGCATGGGTGAGTTTCGCCGCCGCATTGAATTGGGCGGTGGTCGATCTGAACGGCCCGTTCGGCTAAGGGGCGAAGGGGAACGCTGCCATCGATCCGCTGGAAAATCTCGCGAACGCCTATCTCCAGCCGCTTTTTGCCAGCGGTCACGCGGCCGATCTCGTGCTGGTTGTTCTGGCAATCGAGGCCGTATGGCTCGTATCGCGCGGGTGGAGCCTCAAGCGCATCGCGGGACTGGTCGGGCCGGCGGTTTTCATCGTCCTGGCCCTGCGCGCCGCACTGGTGGGCGCGGGGTGGGAATGGGTCGCGCTGCTGCTCGCGCTTTCGCTGCCGCTGCATCTCATAGATTTGCGAGGTCGGATTACAGCTAACAGCTAGATCGTTATCGGTCGGATGGCGACAGGCTCAAGGTAAGCTGCCTGCCGCTTTCGACATCCTAATCGCGCATTCTCGGGCGAGCCTAGCAGCGGTAGGATTTCAGGCGCATGTCCGCGATTGGCCGGGGCACGAAATCTTCTCGGGGGAGGCCATCCACCGTCATGAGTCGCTCTGTGGGTAGCTTGATTAAGAGGTCGGTTTCTCCAACCTGCAGGTCTTCGACCGATCCGTTCAACCCGGCCATCCTATCGCCTTGAATATCGGCTCCCAGCGCGGCGAATCCTATGGCGATCCCTTCACCCATGCTTCCCGTCCAGCGTCCGACGAGGACCAGGGGAAGTTCAGAGCGCAGCTTGCCTTCGCGCGGCAGGACCTGTTCGGTCCATTGGCGCGCTATCCCGGTCCGCCGCTCCTCGGACGGGCGATTGTGTATCTGATAGGGCTCCGGCCGATCGACGAACCAGCCCAATATGCCGCGCGCGACCGTCGTGTTCCCGCCTGATGGGGTGTTACGAAGATCGAGGACAAGCGGGACCGCCCGCGGAATGTCCCGCATGGCCGCATCGAACGCGGCAATCGTGGCAAAGTCCCCGAGGCTGTTATTGACGCGCACCACACGGTAGTCGCCGACATCGCACACGCTTATCGGGGGCGGCGCTTCGTCTGCTCGATCGTAAAGCGATGCAAGAATCAAGTCGCGCATTTGGCCCGAGCTGGTCAGTATCTCGATATGCCGAGCGCGATCGCGCCGACCGGCCACGAGAACGCGCGCGGCATATTCCGCACGATGGTGCGTTGTCGAAAGCCCGAGCTCGTTCCAGAAATCCGACACCGCTTGGGCAGTCGGCACTCCGCCGATCGAGACGATCCTGTCGCCCGCTTCTATTTTTAGATCGGCCGCGGGGCTTGCCTCGCGCACGGTGTCAACGAAGAAGCGGTCGCCGCGCTTGACGATCCACAGGTCGGTGTAGGTCGGAACAACCGCCCAGCTGTCGCGGAACGAGCTGCCGGTGATGGCGTGGTGATCTGCAAGCGTCGCCACGCGGTTTTCGGCATAGGCCAGCAAAGTGCGCTCATCGCGGACCGCATCACGCTCTTGGCGAAGCGCATCGGAATCTGGCAGTTCTTTGTCCGGCAGCTTGTCGAGATATGCGTAATGCGCGGCGATGGTCTCATCGAGGTCGCGCGCCGCCTGCGCATATTCGTTGGCGGATGCGGCGGCGCCGAAAAGAGCGGCCACGGCCAATGCCACAAAAGCTCTCAAAATTGTCATCGGTCGGTATGCTACCCGTTCCGCGGGGAGAGCGCGAGCGTCTGCCAACTCGAGCACCCCGCTCGTCGAATGGTTCGGCATGCGCATGTTTTTATCGCCATAACAGGGGAATTGAGCACTCCGAGCGCCAAAAGAAAGCCCGGCTACGCTTCGTGCGCAGCCGGGCTTTTGCTTGGACCTATGGTTGAGGCGCTAGGGCGCCTAACCCCGCGGGGCGTAATGGTGCTCCTGCGCCCACAGATACCAGTTGTCGACCACGGTTCCCGACAGGAGGATGCCGATCCCGCCGGTCAGCGTGGTCAGCACCGCGAACCACCAGGCCCACCGATGGACCGATTCCATCGTCGCATTGAAGCCCATCGTCCAGCGCCAGAACAGGCCGGCGCGTTCGGATGCGGTGCCGCGATCGGTGATCTGCTCGATTTCGCGCTCGCCACCGTAACGGCTGACTGCGAGGATCGTCGCCCCGTGCATCGCGAAAAGGACCGCCGAGCCGTAGAGGAAGACGATCGAGAGCGCGTGGAACGGATTGTAGAACAGATTCCCGTGGATCAACGAGAAGTTGTTGGTCCAGTCCAGGTGGCTGAAGACGCCATAGGGCACCGCCTCGGCCCAGCTGCCGAGCAGCATCGGGCGAATGAAGCCGAGCACGAGGAAGAGCCAGATCGCAGAGGCGAAAGCCCAGGGAATGTGGTAGCCCATGCCGAGCGCACGCGCCCTGGAATAGGTGCGCACCCACCAGCACAGCACCGCAATCGTGAGGAACGCGCCGGTCATGATGAACCAGCCGCCTTCATTCAGCGGTACGAACGGGCTAAACCCCCACTCGGGCGCCGGCGGGTCGAGCGACAGCCAGAAGAACTCACGGATGAAGGTTTGCGGATCGTATCCGGCCTGCGCCCAGAAATTGAGCCCGATAATAAGGATGGCCACAGTCCCAAAGATGAAGGACAGGAGCCCCGACCAGCCGAGATAGATCGGTCCGAACTGCGCCTGACCGATCTTGCCGAACCAGTAGCTGTACCCGGTGCCCGGCAGACGGATGTCCTCGGAAGGATCCAGCGGTACGCCCATTTCGGGCGGCCCCTTGACCTGGATCTGCGTGAAGATGTTTTGATAGGTCGCCATCAGATCGCCTCCCCTTCCCAGATCGGGATGTCGCGCCAGAAATCCCACCACTCGACCCAACTACCGGTCATCAGCGTGCCCGAGATGACGATGCAGATCGCGCTCCAGAAGCCCGCATTGAGCGCCAGGAACAGCCCCACCCGGTGAATGCCGAGCGTGCCGACTGAATAGCCGACGAAATCGCGGAAGTAGGTGTCTTCATATTCGGGCGTCTTGACGTCGGTCCCGCGCGAGGGATTGACCGCCGAGAGTACCAGACCGCCATGAAGGGCGAGCGCGAGGCAGTTCGTGAAAAAGAACGTGATCGCGATCATGTGGACCGGATTGTAATGAAAGTTCACATAGTTGTAGCCGGTGTAGGAAACCCAATCGAGGTGGGTCCAGATGCCATAGGGAAAGCCGTGCCCCCAGGCGCCCATCCACACCGGGCGGATGACGTTCAAGGTGACATAGGCGAAGACCGCCGTGCCGAACGCGATCGGCACGTGATAGCTCATGCCGAGCTTGCGGCTAATCTCGGCCTGTCGCAGCGCCCACGAGGTAAAGGCGACCACTGCGCAGATCGTGATGACCTGCCAGTATCCGCCTGCCTCGAGCGGCGCGAAAGCGAGTCCGGTCTCGATCGGTGGGGGCTGAATATCGATCAGCCAGGGGTTGAGGGTCGGCCCTTGAGCGGCGGCGGCGAAGATCAGCATCGTGCCGAGCGCTGCGCTGATTGCCACCAATACTCCGAAGAATCCGACATAGAACGGGCCGACCCAGAAGTCGAAAAGGTCGCCGCCGATCAATGTGCCTCCGCGCACGCGGTATTTCCGCTCGAAACTTAGGAGCGCCATAGGTCCATCCTTCCCGCCGCAAAGGCGGGTCTACTGAGTTGTGCGTATCTGTTGTGGGAGGCAGGCAGGCGAACCTGCCTCCTCACGCATTCATGCGTCAGCCGTCCCGCAAAAGGTCCGGCTGCCCCATCGTCAGCTCAGCCAGTTGTAGCTTTCGGTGCTGAGCAGGATGAAGTGGATCGTGAACGCCAGGACCGCGAGGCCGACATGGAGCGCAACCAGCGTCCGGCGAACATCGAAATGATGCCAAATCTTGTACATGTGTAAATTCCTTGTTCCGTTTGCTCGGGACGGCGCTGTGCATTTCCCGTAAGGGATATGCGCTCAGCGCCCGGGCAGTGGAGGTCCTAGATCGGCAGCCAGGGCTTGTTGATCCAGATCAGGATATGCGCGACGACCGCGATTGCGACATAGAGGCCAAAGGTGCCCATGAAGGCGCCGTGGATCTCTTTCGCTTCCTCGTCGGTCAGATACGTCCCCACGCCGGGGCGATCCCGTGTGGGCGTCCCTGTGGCGGTACGATCGATAGGATCAGCCATAATTGTATCTCCGTATTGGGATGTTGGAGCGGGGACGAAGGTGCCCCCGGCGGTATCCGCGCGTGATCCCCCACGCAGAATGCGGATGCCCGATACGATCAGGCAAAATGCTTAGTCCCGGATGGGCGGCTGCGAAGGCGAGTGCGATCATACCGCCTCCCCTTCGAGCGATGCCGCCGCGAGACAGTTCTTGGTAACGCGCTGCGCGCCTTTCGCGCGGGCGCTGGCTTCGGCCGCGTCGCGCAGACGCTTTGCGGCGGAAATTCGGACGAGGACCGGATGTTTCTCGACCCGCTCGTCGAGCAATGCCTTGGCGTCCTCATCCCAGGCGAGGGCGCGTTGCGGCTCGGCGGTGGAGCGCTCTTGCAATTGGGCGCCCGTCGGCGAAGCTTGAGCCAGCCGCGCCGGTGTCGCTTCTCCCTTGTCCATATCGGTGCCCAGCGGCAGGATGTGGAAGAGCGCGTCGAACAGCGCGTTGCAGACCTCCTGGACGAGATAAGTCGCGCCCGAATAGCCCATAAACGGCGTGCCGGTATGCCGCCGGATCGCGGCGCCGGGAAAGCTCGCGGGGATGAACGTCCCGCGTGCCCCGGCTTCGGCCATGTACATCCGCTCGTTGTAGGAGCCGAACATGACCAGCGGCGCGCCGGCATGGATGGCTTCGCGCACGGCTGCATTGTCGGGTTTGACCCCGGCCTCGCGCGAGAAGGCGAAGGCGCAGGGGAGACCCATGTCCTGTTCGAGGAAATGACGGATGCCGCGCGCATAGGTGGCGTTGGCGACGATGCCGAAATTGGCGGTGGCGAAGAAATCCTGCGTGACCGAGCGCCACAGATCCCATAGCGGCTTGATCGTTGTGTGCTTCTCGCGCGTGATGAACGGTTCGGGATCGAGCCCGATCTCCTCGCCCAGAGCCCGGAGGAAACTGGTGGTTGAGGACAGGCCGACAGGCGCCTGGAAATAAGGCCGCTCGAGCGTTTCGCACAGGTTCCGGCCGAATTCGCGGTACATGCAGACATTGGCATCGGCCATGCCGAGCTTGCGAATGTCTGCAAGGTGGCAGCCGAGCGGGAAGACGACGCCGACCTCTGCGCCGATCCCTTCGATCAGGCGGCGGATCTCGGCGAGATCGCTCGGCATGTTGAACATGCCGTAAGAGGGGCCGATTATGTTGACGACCGGCTTCTCGCCTTCCTTGCGCTCCTTGACCTTCGGCATCTTCTTCGGCCCGAATTCGGTCCAAAGCCAGGTGAGCGCGCGGTCGGCGCTCTGCCATTGATCCTCGTCGATCGTGCGCGGCAGGAAACGCTTGATATTCGTGCCTTGGGGCGTGACGCCGCCGCCGATCATCTCGGCGATTGAGCCGGTGACGACCACTGCGGGAAGCTCCGGATCGAGCACGTCCCAGGCGCGCTTCATCGCGCCTTCGGTGCCGGTCTTGCCAAGCTCTTCTTCGCCCAGGCCCGTCACCACGATGGGCAGTTCATGTGGGGGCAGGGCGTCGGTGTAGTGGAGCACGCTGGTCACCGGCAGGTTCTCGCAGCCCACCGGACCATCGATGATGACCTGCAGGCCCTTCACCGCCGTAAAGACGTAGGTTGCGCCCCAATATCCGCCGGCGCGATCATGGTCCAAGACAAGCGTCATGTGCCCACCGCCTCGGCCGCCTTGCGCGCCGCTTCGTTCAATGCCGCATATTTCTTGCGGAATTTGGGCCGGTCGACAGGCGTCTCTTCCCATATGCCGGTGGCATGGCCTTCGCCCACGCCTTCGAAAAACTCGCGCATCGTATCGAAGCGCGCCTTGTTCTCCATCGCGCCATTCACGACCTGCGCGAGGCTGCCCGCACCGGCAGGACCCATCAGGGGGCGGGCGGAGATCAGGTTGGTGAAATAGAGCGCCGGAATCGCCTTCGCCTTTGCGTGCTGGACCACCGGAGTGGTGCCGATCGCGAGGTCGGGGCCGAATTCCTCGATCGCGGCGATGTCCTCTTCGAGGCTCGCGCGGTAATTGACGCGGACACCCATATCCTCGAGCCATTCGCGATCCCAGTCGGACCACATGGTTGAGGGGCAGGCCGTGCCGACATAAGGCACCTCGGCGCCGCTTTCGATCAGCAGGCGCGCGACGAGCAATTCGGAGCCTTCATAGCCCGACACGGTAATCCTGCCCTTGATCGGCATGCGCCCGAGTGCCGTCTTGATGGCCTGTGTTGAGGCGTCGACCGCCTTGTCGACCTTGGTGGGAGCGATGTCGAACGTGTCGCCAATCTGCCGGAGCCAATTGGCGGTGCCGTCGATCCCGACCGGCGCGGAGCCGACAATCGGGCGACCGGCTGCGTTGAACTCGCGGATCGCGGCAGTGTAGAACGGGTGGATCGCCGCCACCGCGCCGCAATCGAGCGCCGAATAGAGCTCGCGCCATTCGCGGGTGGGAACGACCGGGCCGGCGGTAAGGCCGAGCGGTTCGAGCAATTGGCCGATGCCGATGGGATCGGCGGGGAACATCTCGCCCAGCAAGGTGACGCTCGGCCGGTCGCTTGACGTGTCGGCGGCTTTCGCAGCGGGCGCGGCGACCGGGCCCTGTTCGGCTTCCTCGCGCGCATATTTAAGCATCGCGCCGGCGAGGACGTCCTTCGCCTCGGCATGAGTGGGAATGCCGAAGCCGGGGACGTCTATGCCGATAATGCGCACGCCGTTGATCTGATCGGGCAGCAAGCGCAGCGGCACGCCGCTGGCGGTGGGGACGCAGAGATTGGTCACCACGATCGCGTCGTAGTGTGCGGGGTCGGCGAGGTCTTCGACCGCCTCCTTGATATCCTCAAACAGCTTGCCGGTGACGAGCGTTTCGGAGGAGAAGGGGACGTAGCCCACCGTGCGCCGAGCGCCGTAGAAATGCGAGGTGAAGGTGAGCCCGTAGACGCAGCAGGCGCTGCCCGAAAGGACGGTCGCGGTGCGCTTCATGCGCAGGCCGACACGCAAGGATCCGAAGGCCGGGCACATCGATTGCGGCTGGTCGTGCGGGCCGGTGTCCGGTTCTACCGGATAGTCCTTCGCATATTGATCGAGGATCTCGGATTTGCCCGCCTTGCGAGCCGCTTCGCGCATGGTCTCGCCGCTCGAGCAGCCGCCTTCGCTCGCAGCGCCAGCGCCGCTCAGATCGAGCGTGTCGGGGGTGCGTTCCGCGTCAGAGGCCGATAGCTGGCTCATACTTCGTCGTAAATGACCTCCAGCGAGGGCTTCTCTTCGAAGCTGCCGCCGCGCATGTCGGCCTGCGTCGCGGGCACGAGTTTGACATTGCCGCCGGTATCTTCGGCGCTGAAAAGGTTCAGCAGACCGTCCTGATCGAGCGGGGTGGGCTGGCGCGGGGGCGCTTCGGCGACATTGACCGCGAGCTCTTCGAAAAGAGAGGCCCATTCGCCGCCGGGCTTGCCGATGATCTGGTAGTTGGCGCTCTTGCGGCGGATATCCTCGTGCGCCGGGATCGCGGTCAGCACGGGGATGTCGACCGCCTTTGCGAAAGCCTGGGCCTCGCCGGTGCCATCGTCCTTGTTCACGATCATGCCGGCCACACCGACATTGCCGCCCATCTTGCGGAAATATTCGACCGCGTGGCAGACGTTGTTGGCGACATAGAGCGACTGGAGATCGTTCGAGCCGACGACGATTACCTTCTGGCACATGTCGCGCGCGATCGGCAGGCCGAACCCGCCGCACACCACGTCACCGAGAAAATCGAGCAGGACGTAGTCGAAGCCCCATTCGTGGAAGCCCAATTTCTCGAGCAATTCAAAGCCGTGAATGATACCGCGACCGCCGCAGCCGCGACCGACCTCCGGGCCACCGAGTTCCATCGCGAACACGCCATCGCGCTGGAAGCACACGTCTTCGATGGTGACGTCTTCGCCGGCCAGCTTCTTCTTGGACGAAGTTTCGATGATGGTCGGGCAGCTCTTGCCACCGAAGAGAAGGCTCGTCGTATCCGACTTGGGGTCGCAGCCGATCAGCAGCACACGCTTGCCTTGTTGCGCCATCATGTAGCTGAGATTGGACAGCGCAAAGCTCTTGCCGGAGCCACCCTTCCCATAGATCGCGATAACCTGCGTTTCCTTGGTCACCTCGCCGGTATGGACTGGATCGGGTTCGATCGCGGCTTCGTCGCGCAGGGCAGTATCGGTGTCCAACATCGTCATGCCGCTTCGCTCCAGTCGAGAACCATTTTGAGACAGTCGGGATCGCTGAAAGCGCGCGGATAGGCGTCGCTGGCGCGCGATGCGGGACTGTGATCTGTAATGAGGCCGCCAAGATCGAGCGCACCTGCGTCAATCAGCGCGATCGTCTGCGCGATATCCTTTGGTTGCCATTCGGCGGCGATCCGCAACCGCGCTTCTTTCATGAAGGCGGGCGGGAAGGCGAAATTGATGCGCTCGGAATAGAAACCTGCCAGCGTGATCTCGCCGCCCTTGGCAAGGCGTGTGACGAGCGTGTCAAGAATACCTGCATCGCCGCTTGCATCGTAGATCGAGGCATAGTCGCTGCATTTGTCGGTCTCGGGCGCCACGACCGCGTAGCCGTCCGCGCCATTGCGGCGCGCCGCGCTGGTCTCCCACACCGTAGGCGGCGCTGCGCCCAATGCGACGGTAAGACGGGCGAGCAGGCGACCAAGGACGCCGTGACCGATGATGAGATCGGGCGCGGTGCCGCCATTGATGGCGTGCAATGCAGTCGCCGCGAGCGCGCAGAGCACGCCGTCGGCGCCGAGCCGTTCCGGAACGGCGAGCGCGCGGGCGGAGGGCAGGACAATCCGCTGCGCGCTGCCACCGAACAGGCCGCGTGCGCCGGTAAAGCAATTGGCGCCGGGTACGAACACCCATTCGCCGATGCGTCCCTGCGAAGCGGCCCCGGCATCGACGATCCGTCCGATCGATTCGTAGCCGGGGACCAAGGGATAACCCATTCCCGGAAAGTCGGGCATCCGCCCGGTAAAGAGCAGTTTCTCGGTGCCCGAGCTGATCCCGCTCCAGGCGATTTCCACAAGAACGTCGCCCGCGCCGACCGGATCGAGCTCGAGCGTCCCGAGCGCTACGCGCTCCGGTTTCTCGAGTATCACGGCCAGCGTTTCCATTATCGTTCTGCTTCCCCGTTCCCTGCTGCACACGGTCGATCCTCCGACTCGTGCAAGGCAAGAGAGCTATTCTCTCCCATGCGTTTGCTACGCCTTACACATCAAGGTGTCAATCAAAGCAGACACTATTCCTGCTCAAACTGTCGCGACGACCAGTCCGGCGTTGACGGGCTGGGCTGTTAGCACGCTGCGCACGCGGGCAAATCCGGCGAGCCGCACCATCTGTGCGATCTCGTCCGCGCTGCGTGGGCGGCCCGAACCCATGGCCCATAGATACATGCCGAAGAATGCCTCACCCATGCCCTCGGCGCCTTTTGCCCGCGCCATCGGCTCGGCGATGAGCAGGTGCGCGCCGGGAGCAAGCCCTGCTCGGATATTCTCGAGGAGGCGCATGGCGGGCTCATCGTCATGATCGTGCAGGATCCGCACGAGCGAGACGTGGTCGTAACCCGGCGGGATCGGATCGGCGAAGAAGTCGCCCGGATGCGCGCTCACCCGCGCGTCGCCGAAGCGTTCGGCGAGCTTCTCCGCACCTTCGCGCGCCACTTCGGGCAGGTCGAACAGGCCGAGATGGAGCGCCGGATGCGCCTCGCCCATGCGCGCCAGAAAGGCGCCATGCCCGCCGCCCATGTCGAGCAGCCGGGCACCCGCGGGAAAGCGGTAGGCGCCCAGAACCTCGTCGGCGACGAAATGCTGCGAGGCGGCCATAAGCTGCGAATATTCCCGCGTTGCCCGGCCCCGTTCCGCCGCGCCGTGCAGCGCCCCGGCATAGGACCAGAAGCGGGAAAGTTCGCTCGCCTCGCGCCGGTCCTTGCGCAGAAGTTCGAGCGGGTCGGCAAGGTCTGCATAAAGCAGTCGATGATGACGGATCATCGCCTGCGCACCCGCATCCGCGGCAAGCACCGCGCCGGTCTCGCCCAGCATCCAGCCGTCTTCGACCGGCTCCTCGGATAGCCCGATCGCGCGCCCCGCCCGCAGCAGGGTCAAAGCCGCATCTTGCGACAGATCGAGCGCGCTTGCGACATCGCGCGCCGCCACCGGACCTTCGCCCAGAACCGCAAACAGGCCGCTTTCGACATAGGCGCGCAGGATCTGCGAATAGGTAAAGCCGGCGACAAGGTCGAACGCCTGGCCAGCCCGCGCCCGCGCGATCCGGCGCAGCAGTGGGAGGCGCGCACACCAGTGTTGAAACCGCGGATCGGCAAACACCGCATTGCGCTGCGCCACCCAGCGCACACGCCAGGACGCGCGCTTACTGTCCGGGACCGCCCGCGACCCGCTCTGCCGCGTCATATTACGATAAATTTACAGATCATATGTCCAAATGATTGGACAGATGCTAAAGCGGCGTCAATCATATTCGCCGCGCATCGCTTGTGCGGGGCGGATCGAGGGCGGTGAACAATTCCGCCAGGCACGGGGAGGCTCGGTGACGGGACATATCGTCGTGATCGGCGCAGGAATCGGCGGGCTCGCATGCGCCGCCCGCCTTGCCGCGCGCGGTTACGACGTCAGCGTCTTCGAGAAAGAGCCGCATGTCGGCGGCAAGGCCCGCCGCGTTTCCGTCGGCGAGTGCGAAGTCGACGGCGGACCCACCGTCTTCACTATGCGCGACGTCTTCGACGGGCTGTTTCGCGAATGCGGTGCCCGGCTCGAGGATTTCGTCCATCTCAGCCGCGCCGAAGTCCTCGCGCGCCACGCCTGGGACGATGGCGCGCGGCTCGATCTGTTCGCCGATCCGGTGCGCAGCGAGGAGGCGATCGCGGACTTCGCCGGCGCCGATGCGGCAGCGGGCTATCGCCGGTTCCGGGGCGACACCCGGCGGATCCACGATATTCTCGACAAGCCGATGATGCGCGGCGCCAACGTGTCGAGCCCACTGCCGCTGCTGTGGCGGATCGGCTGGTGGCGCCTCGGCGATTTCGCGGCGATGCGCCCGCACCAGTCCATGTGGTCGGCGCTCGGCGACTACTTCCCCGATCCGCGTCTTCGCCAATTGTTCGCGCGCTATTCGACCTATTGCGGCTCCTCGCCCTTCGAGGCGCCCGCCACCTTGATGCTGATCGCGCATGTCGAACAGGCGGGGGTGTGGCTGATCGATGGCGGCATCCACGCGCTCGCCGATGCGATGCGCCGATTGGGAGAGGCGCGCGGGGTGCGCTTTCATACCGGCACGCCGGTCGCCGAAGTGCTTGCCGAAAGCGGGCGCAGGGTCAGCGGCGTGCGGCTGGCCGACGGATCGCAGGTCGCCGCCGACGCCGTCATCTGCAATGCCGATCCGGGCGCGATTGCCGGCGGGCAACTGGGCGATGAGGTGGCCCGGTCGGTACGGCCGCTGCCGCCGGCCAAGCGCTCGCTGTCGGCGATGGTCTGGTATGCCCACGCGGCCACCGACGGGCCGCCGTTGTCGCATCACAACGTCTTCTTTTCCGCCGATTACGCCCGTGAATTCGAGGAAATTGCCGCCGGGCGCACCCCGTCCTCACCGTCGGTCTATATGTGCGCGCAGGACCGCCCGGCCCGGCTCAAGCCCGCTGCCGGCGAAACGACGCTGGTCGGCGAGCGTGAGCGCATCCAGATCATCGTCAACGCGCCTGCCGACGGCGACACCAACACCTATTCATCCGAGGAGAAAGAGCGATGTACGGCCCAGATGAAAGCGACGCTTCGCAGGTGCGGGCTCGAACTGGAAGCGGACGCCCCGCTCGAAGTGGCGAGCCCGGTGCATTGGGAACGCCTGTTTCCCGGCACGGGCGGCGCGCTTTATGGCAGGGCTTCGCACGGCTCGGCGGCCTCCTTCCTGAGGCAAGGGCCGCGCACGCGGATGGCGGGACTCTATTGCGCCGGCGGCGCGACGCACCCCTCGGCCGGGGTCCCGATGGCCGCCTTGTCCGGGCTGCTGGCCGCGAAGGTGCTGGACGCGGACCTTGCTTCGACCGCAAAATCGAACCGGGCGGCTATGCCTGGTGGTATGTCGATGCGATCAGCGCGGACGGGCGCCACGCCCTGACCATCATCGCCTTTCTGGGCAGCGTCTTCTCGCCCTATTACAAGGCCAGCGGACGCGGCGATCCGCTCGATCATTGCTCGCTTAACATCGCGCTTTACGGGCCGCAGCATCGCTGGGTCATGCACGAGCGGCCGCGCAGCTGCATCGCGCGCGAGGCGCACCACCTGGAAATCGGGGCGAGCGCGCTGCGCTGGGACGGCAATGTGCTCGAGATCGACATCGAGGAGCGCGACACGCGGCTGTTCAACCCGGTACACCGCCGGGTCGCGGGCAAGGTGAGGGTTCATCCCGAGGCGCTCAATGCGGCAAGTTTCGCGCTCGACCCGGCGCAGAACCATATCTGGCAATGCATGGCGCCGCGCGCGCGGGTCGAAGTCGAAATGCGCGAGCCGGGCCTCAGCTGGAGCGGCTCGGGGTATTTCGATCACAATCGCGGCCGCGAGCCGCTCGAAAGCGGGTTCGACACCTGGCACTGGTCGCGCGCGCATCTGAGCGACGGCGCGGTGGTCTGCTACGAAGGTGAACGCGCCGACGGCTCGGTCTTCGCGAGCGCCATCCGATTCGACCGGGACGCCGCACCGCAGGATATCGAGCTTCCCGCGATCGCCCCGCTGCCGCGCAGCAAATGGAGCGTGGCGCGTCGCACCCGCTCGCAGATCGGCGTCGCGCGGGTGCGCCGGACCTGGGAGGACACGCCGTTCTACGCCCGCAGCGAGCTCGCCACCAAGCTGCTGGGCGAAGAGGTCGCCGCAGTGCAGGAGAGCCTCGACATGCGCCGCTTTGCCAGCGGCGCGGTGCAATTCATGCTGCCGTTCAGGATGCCGCGGAAGGCGACATAGAACACCAACCGCTCGCCCTGAGCTTGTCGAAGGGCCGCCCTTCCTTTTGACCGGCAGTTAAGGTGAAGGACGATCCTTCGACAAGCTCAGGATGAGCGGGTTTCTTCGTTGTTCTTTGCCTCCGCCTCCGCCGCCTCGCGCGCTTCCCTGTCGGCGCGCATTTCGCGCACTTCGCGGCGCATCTTCGCCCATTGCCAGAACGCCACGCCGATGGCGATGCCGTAGAAGAACACAAGTTCGAGAATGCCGAACCACATCGCCTCCCTCCTAATCGGCCCCCGCAAGATGCGGCTCGAGAAAGCGGTGCACCAGCCTGGCGACTTGCTCCGGCGCTTCTTCGTGGGCGAGATGGCCGAGGCCCTCCAACACCTCCAGCTGCGAGCCTTTCAGCCAGCCATGCGCTTCGCGCGCCCAATCGAGCGGGATCGCTGCATCCTTGTCCGAATGGATCAGCAGCACTGGGCTCGCGACCTCGCTCATACGGGTGCGCAAGGTCGGTAAATCCCAATTCGCCATCATCGCCAGCGCGCCCTTCGTGTGTCGCGGATTGCGCAGCAACGCGGCATAACAGGCGAGCCCTTCGCGATCGATGCGCGAATGGGTGGCGCGATAGAGAAAGCGTTCGGTTTCGCCGCCGAACCCCGCTGCAGCTGAGAACAGCCGCGGCACGAGCGGGTTGACGAAAAGCACCTTGGCGACCGCAGGAAACAGTTGCGCGGCGAGGCCGGGGAAGGGGCGCAGCGCGGAATTGAGCCCGACGACCGGTCCGCGAAAGCCATGGTCGAGCGACAATTGCAGCGCGAGCGCGGCTCCGGCGGAATGGCCGATCATGGCGTCCGGGGCAAAGTCGCAAGTGTCGAGGAGGCGTGCGGTGGTAGCCGCCATGCGCACGAGCGAGGTGTTTTCGGGCGGATGGCCCCCGGTAAAGGCGTGGCGCGGCAGGTCGCAGGCGAGGATCTCGTATTGCTCGGCGAGCAGCGGAGCGAGGCCGCGCCAGCTGTGAACCGAGGCGCCGGTTCCGTGAAGCAGAAGCAGACGCGGGGCGCCCGGCTCGCCGAAGCGCTGGACATGCCAGCGCGCGCCGCCCGACGCGACGAATTCCGAAGCCTCGCGATGCGGCCACAATCGGCCTTCGCTATCCCAATCGAGAGCGGCGCTCATGCCGGCTGGCCCTGCGCGATCGCGGCGTGGAGCGCTCTCGCATCGCCGCGCGGCAAGGCGAGATAGCGGCCCTGCATGGCGTCTGCCAGCGCGCGTCCTTCGGCGCCGGGCCGGGCGGAGATATCGACCACCAGCGCGTCAAGTCCCTCGCGCGCGATCGCCTTGGCCCGCGCGTCCGCGTCCTCGCCCGCCTGCTTGCGGCCCGGCTCTCCGGCACCGTCCACATTGGCGCGCCCATCGGTCAACACGACGATCGCCGGGCTGCGACCACGCCCGCGGGCGGCGAGCGCCAGGTCGGTTGCCGCCGCGAGGCCGAGCGCCAGCGGCGTGCCCCCGCCGCCGGGCAGTTCGGCGAGCGCGCGCCGCGCCCGGGTGAGCGAGCGGGTCGGCGGCAGCAGCAATTCCGCATCCGTGCCGCGAAAGGCGATCAGTGCGACCTCGCTGCGGGTGACATAGGCTTGCGCCAGCATTAGCTCGACCGCACCCTTGGCCTCGGCCAGCCGGGCCGCCGCCGCCGATCCCGAGGCGTCGACCGCGAAGATGGTGAGCCGCGCCGCCTTTTCCTCGAAGCGGCGAATGCGCAAATCCTCTTTCCGCATCAGGATCGGTGCGTCGCCCGCGGCATTCTCCTCTCGCCTGCGCACCGCCTGCCACGGCACCGCGGCGCGCAAGGTGTCGATAAGCGCTAATCGCGCGCCGCCGCGCGGTATTCCCGGCCGTGCTCCCAGCGGCTTGCCGCGTAGGCCCGCCTTACGCTTCCGCCCTGTACCCGATGCGCCGCGCCTGGGCGCCCTGCCTTGCGCAAGCTCGGCGAGGAGGTCGGCGGGGATCGACGCAGCGGCGGCTTCGACCAGCATGTCATCCAGCTGCTCGGGCGTTGGCTTTTTGCTGTCCTCGGGCCCGTCGCTGTTGTCCGGCGGGGGAGGGGGCGGTTCCTGTTCCTCTTCAGGAGCAGGCTCGGATGGCGGCAATTGCGTCGCGCGCGGGGCGAGCACCAACCGCGCTGCCGCTTCGAGATCGGCTTTTGCGATGTCTGTGCGTCCATGCAGCGCTGCGTGACGTCGTGCCGCCTCGACGGCATGAAGGAGCGGGCGGACGGAATGCACGCCCAGCGCCGCAGCCGTCGCCGCGAGCGCGGCTAACTGATCGTCGGACAGGCGGCTGGGCTTCCCGCCCTTGCCCGGCGAAAGTGCCACATCTTTCCATCGGCGCGAATGGGTGAGGTCGCAATGAAAGGCGCAGCGCTCGGCCAGTGCGACGGGCGGTCCGTCGTCCAGCTCGATGCCGTCATCGAGCAGCACCAGCGCGACCCGTCTGTCGTCGAGCGCCTGCGCCAATCTTCCCGCAACCGCTTCGTCCATCCTCTCCGCCATGGGTACGATCAGCACACTGCCCGCCGCCTCCGCCAGCAGTCCAGCGGTTTCAACCGGCTTTCCTGCAGCAAGGCTTGCGGCAATGTCGATCCCGCCCAGCAGACGCTCGTCATCCACATGTCCGGGCAGTCGGCGGCAGGGCATTGCCTCCCCGATCGCCGCGACCTGCGCATCGCGCGCCGGACTCGCCCCACGCAGGATCATGCCGCCGAAAAGGAGCGGGGATTGGATGAAGAGCCGGGCGGCGAGCAGCGCGTCGTCGAGAGGATCGGCGGGCGGCTCGGCGCTCACCCGAACAGCTCTTCGATCGCGCGATTGATGCGCACCGTCGATCCCGTTTCGTCGAGCACGTCGCGGCGCAGCCTGTGCCTGAGCGCGCTGGGGGCGACCGCGATCATGTGCTCGCGCTTGACCGTGCGCGCGCCCTCCAAAGCCGCCAATGCGCGCGCGGCTCGCATCAGGGTGAGCTCGCCGCGCAGCCCGTCCGCGCCCACGACGAGGCATAGCTGCGCCGCATCTTTCAGTACGTCTTCGCTCGCCTCGAGCTTTTCCAAACGCTTGGCACCGCTAGCGATTTGCTTGAGGATTTTCGCGTCTTCCGGCGCCCATTTCTCGGCGAACTCTTCGGGGCTGCGCTCATTCTGGGCCACACGGCGCATGATTTCGACCCGTGTGTCCAGCTCGACCGGGGTGCGCACCTCTACCGACAGTCCGAAGCGGTCGAGCAGCTGCGGGCGCAACTCCCCCTCTTCGGGATTGCCGCTGCCGATCAGGACAAAGCGCGCCGGGTGCCGCACAGACAGGCCCTCACGCTCGACCACGTTCTCACCCGAGGCCGCTACGTCCAGCAGCAGGTCGACTAGGTGGTCTTCGAGGAGGTTGATCTCGTCGATATAGAGAAAGCCGCGATGCGCCTTGGCAAGGAGGCCCGGCTCAAATCCCTTCTCGCCCGATCGCAGTGCGCGTTCTAGGTCGAGTGACCCGATCACGCGGTCCTCGGTCGCGCCGAGCGGGAGGTCGACGAAGGGCACGGGGCGTTTTCGCAACGGCCCTCCGCCGCAGACGTCGGGATAGCGTTCCGCATCCTCCTTCGATCCGCCATAGGCGCAGTTCTGGTGAGCTGTGATCGGGGGGAGCAGGCCGGCCAGCGCGCGCGCGGCGGTGCTCTTTCCGGTGCCGCGATCGCCGAACACCATGACCCCGCCGATGGCGGGATCGACCGCCGCGATCAGCAGCGCCTGTTTCATCTCGTCCTGCGCGACGATGGCGGAAAAAGGGAACCGGGCCATGGGCGCCGCTTTTGAACGCTATCGCCCGGTTCGACAAGCGCGCGTCACGTCGCTGCCCCGGATTGTTCGAGCGAATTCATCGGCTACGCGTGCGGGTGAGCAGCAGCACCGGGATCAGCCCCGCCGCGAGCAGGATCAGCGCCGGGATCGAGGCCTCGGCCAGTCGTTCGTCGCTGGCGAGGCGATAGGTCCGAGTCGCCAGCGTTTCGAGGTTGAAGGGCCGCAGGATCAGCGTTGCGGGCAGTTCGCGCACGGTGTCGATGAAGACGAGGGCGGCGGCGGCGGCGAGGCTGGGCGACAGCAGAGGTGCGTAGATCCGCGCCAGCACGCGCGAGGGGCCGGCGCCCAGTGAACGCGCGGCCGCGGCCAGCGAGGGGGGGATTGCGCTGATCCCGCTGTCGACACTGTTATAGGCGACGGTCAGGAAGCGCACCGAGAGCGCGTAGACGAGGACGATGCTGGTGCCGGTGAGGACCAGTCCGCCGCCATAGCCGAACATGTCGCGAAGGCTCCGCGTGAGCGCTGCATCGACAGCGCCGAGCGGCGCCAGCAACCCGACCGCGAGCAAGGCGCCGGGCAGGGCATAGCCGAGCGTCGCTGTGCGAATGCCGGCGCGGGCGATCGCGCTGGTCGAGCGCGAGCGGACGAAAGCCAGAATTGTCGCCGCGATCAGGCTAACCAGCGCGGTTGCAAGACCCAGCCACAAGCTGCCGCGCGCATAGTCGCCGAGCGCACCGCTCGCCGCCACCGCTGCATCGCCGAACGCGAGCGTCGCAAGGTGCAGCGCCGGTATGCCGAAACCCAGCACCACCGGCAGCGCGCAGGCGAAACTCGCGCCGATCCGGCCCGCCGGCGAAAGAGTGATAAGTGGTTCTTGCGCGCGGCTGGCGTCCTTTGCCGTGGTTCGCCCGGTTCGCGTGCGCGCCTCGAGCCAGACCAGCGCGGCGACGAAGAGCAGCATGAAGGCGGCGAGCTTGAGCGCGGCCTGCTTGTCTCCCATCGCCAGCCAGCTGCGAAAGATGCCGGTCGAAAAGGTGGGAATTGCGAAATATTCCGCCACGCCGAAATCGGCGAGCACCTCCATCAGGACCAGAGCCAGCCCCCCGGCGATGGCGGGACGCGCGGCGGGAAGCGCGATGCGCCAGAAAGCCCGCGCGGGGCCAGCGCCAAGGCTGCGCGCGGCGCGAAATTGCGTTTGGCTCTGCGCGGCGAAACCGGCGCGCGCCAGGAGGTAGACGTAAGGGTAGAGCGCGATGCCTAGGACGAAGGCGCCGCCGCCCAGCGATCGGATCTGCGGGAAGTAATAATCCCCGGCGTCAAGCCCCATAGCCCCGCGCAGGCCGCTCTGCACCGGTCCTGCAAAATCTAGCAGATCGCCATAGACATAGGCGGAAATATAGGCCGGCACCGCAAGCGGCAGGACCAGCGCCCAGGCGAGCAAGCCTCGCCCAGGAAAGCGCGCGGCGCTCACCAGCCACGCGCAGCCCGTGCCGACGAGGCCGGCAATCGCGCCCGCCAGCAGCATCAGCAGCGCGGTGTTGACGATGTAGGTGCCAAGCACGGTGCGCGCGAGATGGGCGAGCGCGTCGAGACCCCCGGAAGGGGCGGAGACCAGGATCGCGAGGATCGGCAGCGCCGCGAGCAGCCCGAGTGCGAGCGCCGCGGCACTCCAGCCGTCGAATGCCGCGCCGTCCGCGGCGGTTAAGCGCGGTCTTGCCGGAAGCGCCAGCCTCTGCCTAAGGCGCATTACGAACATGCGCTGCGCTTTCCCGCGGCGCGCTGGAAGACCATTTGAGCCTCGAATTTCGCCATATCGCCCATTCGTATCGCGGCGCCGCCGGAGAGGTCGCGGCGCTCACCGACGTGTCCCTCGCCGCGGCGGGGGGTGAGATCACGTGCCTGCTTGGCGCGTCGGGCTCCGGCAAGTCAACCTTGCTCGGACTGGCCGCGGGCCTGCTCGAGGTGCAGCGCGGCGAAATCCTCGTCGGCGGGACGCCGCTCGCCGCGCCCGGCCATCATCCCCCGCCCGAGGCGCGTGGGATCGGGCTGGTGTTCCAGGACGGGGCGCTGTTCCCGCATATGACGATCGCGAAGAATGTCGCCTTCGGCCTGCCGCGCGCCGAGCGCGGGGCGGCGGAGGATTGGCTCGCGCGGGTCGGGCTCGCGGGGCTCGGCGGGCGTTATCCGCACGAGCTTTCGGGCGGGCAGCAGCAGCGCGCCGCGCTCGCCCGGGCGATGGCGCCGCGCCCGCGCGTGCTCTTGATGGACGAACCCTTCGCCAGCGTCGACATCGTGCTGCGCCGCAGCCTTCGCCGCGAATGCCGCCACCTGCTGCGCCGCGCGGGCACGACGGTGGTAATGGTGACGCACGATCCCGAAGAAGCGCTCGATCTGGGCGACAGAATTGCGGTGATGGAAGCTGGACGGATCGTGCAATTCGGTGCGCCGGGCGAGCTGCGCGAAACGCCGGTGAGCGCCGGGATCGGCGCGATGTTCGGCGGCGCGCAGGTGCTCCGCGCGCGGATTTCACATGGCGGGATCGAAACGGCGTTGGGCCGCTGGCCGGTGACGGCGATCGCAGGTAACATTCCCGAAACGGACGAGTTCGACTTGCTGATGCCGGCAGGGGCGCTGGACTGCGAGGAGGACGACGAGGGTTTCGAAGCGCTCGACGTGCAAGCGCTCGGTGGGCAGCCTGATGGCGGGGAAGGTCGCCGGGTGCTTTTGCAGGCACGCGCCGGGGACGGACCGATCGCCATCCACACCAATTCGCACGTCGAAGAGGGCAAGAGATATCGGGTCGTCCCGCGCCTGCACAGCTTGCGCGCCTTCGAACGTGGTTAGACGCTAGGTAGACCGCGCCGCCGCGCAATTAGCGCTTGCAATCGCCCTTCCACTATTGCAAATCATTTGCAAATAAGCTCGCCGAACAAGGACACCCCCGCCATGAAACGCCTTTTATGCGCCGCCGCCGCGCTGCTTTCGCTTGCCGCATGCGGGGAGGGCGAGACCGAGGCGGAGAGCGTGGCCGATGCGGGCGAGGTCAACATCTATTCCTCGCGCCATTACGACACCGACCTCGCGCTCTACGAGGACTTCACCAAACAGACCGGCATCGCGGTCAACCGGATCGAGGCCGATGCCGACGCGCTGATCGAGCGGGTGGTGAGCGAGGGCGAGTTTTCTCCGGCCGACCTGCTCGTGACGGTCGATGCGGGCCGGCTGTGGCGCGCCGAGGAGGCGGGGATCCTGTCGCCGGTCGAATCGCCCGTGCTCGAAGAGCGCCTGCCCGATTACCTGCGCCACCCGGACGGCCTGTGGTTCGGCCTCTCCACCCGCGCCCGCGTGATCATCTACGACAAGTCGCAAGGTGTACCGCAGGGCCTCGACACCTATGCCGACCTCGCCGACCCCGCCTGGCGCGGCGACATCTGCATTCGCTCCTCGTCCAACATCTACAATATCTCGCTGCTCTCAGCCATCATCGCCCATCGCGGTGAAGAGGCGGCGAAGGACTGGGCACGCGGCGTCGTCGGCAACTTCGCCCGCGATCCGCAGGGCAACGATACCTCCCAGATCGAAAGCGTCGCAGCGGGCGAATGCCGCATCGGCGTCGTCAATTCATACTACCTCGCGCGCTTTGCCGGCGGCGACGAGCAAGAGCGCGCGGTGTTCGACCGTCTGGGCGTCATCTTCCCCGATCAGGAGGGCACCGGCACCCACATCAATATCAGCGGCGCCGGCGTGCTAGCGAATGCACCCAACCGCGAAAACGCCATCCGTTTCCTCGAATATCTCACTTCGCAAAGCGCCCAGCGCTACTTCGCCGACGGCAACAACGAATATCCCGCCGTCGCCGGGCTGGAAGCCAATTCGGCGGTGGAGGAACTCGGCGAATTCACCCCCGACGAGCTTAATGCCGCCGAGATCGGCAGGAACCAGCGCCGCGCTGTGGAGTTCTTCGATGAGGCCGGCTGGAACTAACCCGCGCGCACGCCGGTTCCCGGCCGGGCAATTAAGCCGCGCTTTAAGCGAGCGACGCTAAACTAGCTTGATAGGCGCAGGGCAAGCGTCCATTTGGCGCCGCGACAGGGGCAGGACGCGCCCCTGCTTCGCGAAGAATTTGCAACGAGGCCGATTTCTTGACCGAGACGACGACCACGACCAACCCGATCCCCCCGCGCGAGGCTTTCCAGGAAAGCGGCGCCGCCACGGTCGAGACGATCACGCATGTCCATCAGTGGAACGACGATCTCTTCAGCCTCAAGATGACGCGCCCGGCGAGCTTCCGCTTCCGCTCGGGCGAATTCGTGATGATTGGCCTGCCAAAGGAAGACGGCAAGCCGCTGCTGCGCGCCTATTCGATGGCCTCGCCCGCTTATGCCGAGGAGCTCGAATTCCTCTCTATCATCGTCCAGGACGGCCCGCTCACCTCGCGCCTCCAGCACATCAAGAAAGGCGATCCGGTCTATCTCGGCAAGAAGCCGACCGGCACGCTCGTCACCGATGCGCTGCTGCCGGGCAAGCGGCTCTTCATGCTGTCGACCGGCACCGGCCTTGCACCTTTCATGAGCCTCGTGCGCGATTCGGAAGTTTACGACATGTACGAAGAAGTGATCGTCGTGCATTCGGTGCGCCGCGTCGCCGATCTCGCCTATCGCGAGCTGCTTGAAAGCAAGCTCGAAGGCGATCCGCTGCTCGAAGACGACCAACGCGAGCGCATGATCTACGTCCCGACCGTGACCCGCGAAAGCTTCCGCACGCAGGGCCGCATCCAGACCCTGATCGACGATGGCCGCCTGTTCGAGCAGTCCAAGGGACCGCAGCGTTTCGATCCGGAGAACGACCGCGTGATGCTGTGCGGCTCGATGGCGATGATCAAGGATCACGCCGCCGACTTAGAACAGCGCGGCTTCGAGGAAGGCGCGAACAACAAGCCCGGCCAGTTCGTAATCGAACGCGCATTTGTGGGGTAGCGGAAACACCGGTGTCGCGCCGTGCTTGACACGGGGTGTTCTGTTGCCTCGACCCGCTATCGTCACCCCGTGCTTGACACGGGGTTCGGCTACTTTTTCGGCGGGTCTGAAGCGAACCACGCTTCCCAAAGATCAGACCATTCAGAATTGTCCGCCTCGATCAGCTCGAACTTCCACTGACGCTTCCATTTCTTGACGAGCTTTTCGCGCGTAATAGCTCGCTCGATCTCTTCGTGGCGTTCGGCATAGACCAGCCGTATCTTGCCGAAGTCCTTTACGTGCTGTGATCCCGCGCCTTCGCGATGCTGATGGACCCGCGCCATCAGATCGGACGTGACGCCGACATACATCCCGCCGCGAAACCGGTTTGCCATGATGTAGACCCAGCCGCCCTTTGTCATCGGCACGAGAAGAAGAAAGCCAAGCCCCGTGTCAAGCACGGGGCGACGATTTTGAAGGCCGGTCCGAACCCCTCACGTCACCCCGTGCTTGACACGGGGTTAGGCTTCTGACCTCTAGCTCGCGCTTTACAAACGCGCGCAGGCGCTCTCCTATCCGCGCAAAGGAGAGAGACCCCATGACCACCCCTCTCGACTTCACGGGCAAATCCGTCCTCGTCATCGGCGGCTCGTCCGGGATCGGCAACGGCATCGCGCAAGGTTTCCGCGAGCACGGCGCCGATGTCACCGTCACCGGCACGCGGCCCGACGAGGGCGATTATCTCGAAGCCGAGGACAGCGATCTTCGCGGACTGAAATACGCTCAGCTGGACGTGACCGATCGCGCCGCGGCGGACGAGCTAGCTGGCGCGATGGAGGCGCTCGACGTGCTCGTGATGAGCCAGGGAACCGTCCGTTATGGTCGCGAAGAGTTTGCGCGCGAGGGGTGGGACGTGGTGATGGACGTGAACCTCAATTCGGTGATGGACTGCGCGCGCGCGTTTCACGATGGTCTGGCTCAACGCGACGGAGCGATGATCGTCGTCTCCTCGGTCGCGGCGTTCAAATCCGCGCTCGGCAACCCGGCCTATGCCGCCTCGAAAGCGGGCGCGGCGAGCCTCGTGAAATCGCTGGGCGAAGCCTGGGCAAGGGACGGCATCCGCGTAAACGGCATCGCGCCGGGGCTCGTCCCGACCAAGCTCACCACCGTCACCACGGAAAACCCCGAACGCCGCGAGGGCGCGCTGCGCTCAATCCCCCTGCGCCGCATGGGTACGCCCGAGGATATGGCGGGGGCTGCTCTGTTTCTTGCTTCGCCGCTGGCGAGCTATGTCACCGGGCAAACGCTGGTGGTTGATGGCGGACTGACGCTGTCGTAGCCACATATGTCATTGCGAGCCGCGAAGCGGCGCGGCAATCCCGAGCGTCGGCGCGCTAAGCTCTGGATTGCTTCGCTGCGCTCGCAATGACGACTGGAGGAGGGAGCAGACCTTTCCTACGCCGCATCCTTCATGCGACACGAAGTACATGAAACCGCGCTTGTCTCACCTGCTCCATCTTCCGGCCCATCGCCCGCAAGAAGCCCGAGTTTTCTTCCCCAGGACTGTGTTCCATGTGTTCCATCCTGTAGGACTTCGGGCGAACCCTGAAGGAGCAACGCCATGCAATTCACCCGACTAGGCACGTCCGGCCTCTCCGTCTCGCGCCTGTGCCTTGGCTGCATGACTTATGGCGACAAGTCGAAGGGCTGGCATGGCGACTGGCTGCTGGACGAGGAGGAGAGCCGCCCCTTCTTCCGGCAGGCGCTGGAGGTGGGCATCAACTTCTTCGACACCGCCAACGGCTATGCCGGCGGAAGCTCGGAGGAGATCACCGGCAAGCTGCTTCGCGAGATGGCGCACCGCGACGAGATCGTGGTCGCGACCAAGGCCTTCATCCCGTGGCGCAACGCGCCCAACACCGGCGGGCTCTCGCGCAAGAGCCTGATGCAGGCGGTGGACGACAGCCTTGCACGGCTGGGCATGGACTATGTCGACCTGTTCCAGATCCACCGCTGGGACGAGGATACCCCGATCGAGGAGACGATGGAGGCGCTCCACGACATCGTGAAGGCGGGCAAGGCGCGCTATATCGGCGCCTCCTCCATGTACGCCTGGCAGTTCGCGAAGGCGCAGGAGACGGCGCGTAGTCAAGGGTGGACGCCGTTCATATCGATGCAGAACCAGCTCAACCTGCTCTACCGCGAGGAGGAGCGCGAGATGCTGCCGCTGTGCGAGGACGAGGGTGTGGGCGTCATCCCGTGGAGCCCGCTGGCACGCGGGCGGCTGGCGCGGCCGCGGGGGGAGGAGACGGTGCGCAGCCAGACCGACGGGGTGGGCAAGTCGCTCTACAAGGACGACGACGAAGCCGACGCGGCGATCGTGGATGCGCTCGCCGATCTCGCCAAGGCGCGCGGGGAGGAGATGGCAAGCCTCGCGCTCGCCTGGCACTTCACCAAACCGAGCGTCGCGGCGCCGATCATCGGGGCGAGCAAGCCGCATCACATCAACGCGGCGGTGGCTGCGCTCGACATTGAGCTGTCCGAGGACGAGGTCGCGACGCTCGAAGCGCCCTACCGCCCCAAGGCACCGACGGGATTGGGCATGCCGCTCCCGGCGATGGATCAGGTCTCGGTCAGGGAATGAACCGCGCTCAGAACTCCGTGGAGAGACCCAGCGCGAAGGTCGTGCCGACCTCGAACGTGTTGATCTCGACGCGGTTGATCTCGTTCTCCTGGAACTCGAAATTGTCGCGGCCGAAGATGTTGCGCACCTCGAAGCTCAATTCGATCGGGCGCCCGAACGTGTTGAGCTCGGAGCGCGCGACGAAATCGACGGTGAGACCCGGATCCTCGACAACGTCGGGAAAGTTGCCGCCGCGCAGCGTCACCCGCTCGCTCGCATAATTGAGGAGCACGGTGAACTGCTGGATCTTCTCGGTGTCCTCGATGCCGACCGATAGGTTGGCGATGTGATCGGACTGTCCGACCAGCGGCGCGCCATCGTCGAAGAGGTTGAAGGCGCTTTGCTGCGGGCTTCCGGGAACCGCGGCGATGTCGCCCTCCGCGACCGAGATTTCGGACTGGGTGTAGGTGTAGTTGGCGATGAAAAGGAGCTGCTTGGTCTCGAAGAAACTACCGCCGAAGTCGTAAAGGTCGAAGCCGTAGACGAGGTCGATCTCCGCGCCGTACAGCTCGGCCGAAGGAGCGTTGGCGAAACTGGTGAGGAGTTGTCCCGAAGCGTTGATCAGGAAGTTCTCGATTGGGTTGTCGATCTCCTTGTAGAAACCGGCGATGCTTATCCGGTCGGGTCCGCCGAAATAGTACTCGCCGCGCGCTTCGACGTTGATGAGCTCGCTGTCCTGAAGGAACGGGTTGCCACGGAAACGGCGGTTGCTCTCGGGATCGAAATAGGTCTGCTCGACCAGTTCGCGGAATTGCGGCCGGGCGATGGTCTGCGAAGCGGCGAGACGCAGCTGCAGCGCATCGCTCGCTTCCCAGGTGATCGTGCCCGAGGGGAGGAAATAGTCGTTCTGGATGTTCGTCGAATTGAGAATGAAGCCGGGCGCAACGCCGATCGTCGGGTCGGGGATCGCGAGTTGGGTCGCGTCTTCGTAGCGCAGCCCTGCCTCGATCGTCAGCGTGTCGATCGGCAGCCAGCGCACGAGGCCGTAGGCGCCATGGATTTCCAGCGCGGCATCGACCACGGGGATGGGCGCAGCTTCGGTCAGCGTGACGTTGAAGCCGGCGAGCGTCGCCCCGTTGATGATGTCGCCCGGACGCCGCAGGCCGAGAGCCTGGATCGCCTGCCCATCCAAGGCCGGATCGGTCAGCGGGTCTTCGGAGATGAATGGCCGGAACTCGCGGCTCAAGGAGCGGCGATCGGTGTCGGAATAGGCGTAGCCCACCGTCGCTGAAAGTGCGTCGGTGACCTCGTAGGAGAGGTCGATCCCGCCGAACCACAGCTCTTCCTGCAGATCGTCGAAGGAAACGGTGGAGATCCCCGCATCCGAGGTCTGGTCGAAATAGGCGACGAAGTTCTCGCCGATCGTGCCGGCGGCGGGGATGTTGGTCCGGGTGTAGCTGAAGGTGGTGTTGAACGGCGCCTCGCGATCAGTTCGCGCATAGCCGCCGCGCAGGTCGAGATCGAAGCGGTCGAAATCGAGTTCCGCGACGACCTGCGAATCGATCAGCTGCCGCTCGAACCATGCGGTCTGCTGGTTGATGAAATCGAAGCCGGTCAGCCCGGGGAAGATATCGAAGCCTTCCTCGAGCCGCGCGGTCTTGAGTGTGTCGCGGATATACAGATTGGTCCAGCGCACGGTGTGCGGACCGAAATCGAGACCGAAGCTGAGAAGACCGTTCACCAGGACGTTCTGGTCAGTGATGAAGGTTTCCTGCTGCTGGTTGATCTGCGAGAGATCGAGGCTGCCGCGCTGAGTCAGAACCTGCCGGTTACGCCATCCATTGGTGATCCCGGCGGTCGCGATGATGCCGAGGAAGGTGTCGTCGCCGACATCCAAGGACAGGCCGCCGGTCAGCGAACCGGAGAAATTGACCGGCAGATCGTCGTTGCGCTGAAGCGTGACGAGATTGGTCGGGAAGAGTTGGCCGGCGATCGCTTCCTGCAGGGCAGGGTCGGCGTTGCTCGCGCGCAGCCCGCTGTCGAACAGGGTCTGAAGGTTCGAGGGCACGTCGCGGTTGCCGTTGTCGAACCCGAACGTGTCCCATTCGCTGCCGAAATAGGTGAGGCCGTTCTCGAACGTCGTTTCGGTGTCGCCGCTGGCCCCGACCGAAACCCGCAGGAAATCCTCTACCGGCACGGCCTTGGTCGTGAGGTTGATGACGCCGCCACCGAATTCGCCGGGGAAGTTGGCGGAATAGGTCTTCTGGACAAGCGAGGAGGCGATGACGCTGGTAGGGAAAATGTCGAGCGGAACGACGCGGCTCAGTGGCTCGGGGCTGGGCAGCGGCAGGCCGTTCAGAAGTGCCAGGGAATAGCGATCGCCGAGGCCTCGCACGAAGACGCGTCCGTCACCGACAAGCGAAAGGCCGGTAACGCGGCCCAGCGCTCCGGCAATGTCGCCCTCGCCGGTTCGCGCGATGTCGGCTTCGGACAGGACGCTCAGCACCTGCGCGGAAGCGCGCTGCGGATCGCGGTTGCGCCGCCCGGTGACGATGATGTTCCCGCCGGGAATGGAAACTTCGGGAGCTTCCTGCGCATCTTCCGATGCGACCTCGGTCTCCTGCGGATCGCCGGCCGTGTCATCGGCGTCCGTTTCCTGCGCGCGCAAGGCGGCGGGGAAGGTGAGCGACGTGGTGAGAAGCAGCAGCCCTGCCAGGCGCGTGCCGATCGACATAATGCGAGACCCCCTCATGATGCGGTCTGATCGTGATATCGGGGCCGCCCATGCGTGCCCGCTATAAGCGTAGAGGGCGCTGCGGAACCTTGTCCCGCAGCGCCCCTAAATGTGCCTGCTCAGGTCGGGAGCGAGGTGCAGCTGCCATTGGCGCTGCCGAAGTCGATGATCGACGAATTGCAGGTCCAGTCCCCGAAATCGTCCGCCAGATCGTCCGCGACCGCTCCGATGAAGCCGGTGTCGGTGAAGAAGCTCGACCGTGCGGTCAGATCGGCACCGTCGAAGGCCTCTACCGCGTCCTCGTTCGCGCCGCTGACGAAGGTGTCGGTCAGCGAGAGCGTGAAATCGAGGTCGCTGTTGTCGTCGAACAGATCGAACAGAGCCGCGTCGGTCGCATCGTCGTTGGCCGAGCCGCGCACCGGGCGCGCCGCGTCGCAATCGCCAACGATCGAGTTGAGCCCGATGATCGCAGCCTGGGTTTCGCTCTCGTCGATGCGGAAGCACAGACCCCCGCCGGCATCGTCGGCATCGAGGATACCGTTCGTCAGACCGAGCGCCGCCCCGCCGCGGGCGCGGATGATCTGCGAGGAGGCCGCCGAACGCTGCACGAAGGTGAAGTTGTTTACCTGAAGCACGGTCTGCGGCTGCGCATTGACCGGGGTCGGCTGCTCGCCGCCCGGCGAATCGAGTTCGATCAGGCTATCGCCGGTATTGGTGCGCTGCACGATGATCACGTTCTGAAGATCGACCCGCGCGCCCGAATCTACGTCCAGCGAATCGTCCGAGGCGCCGACGATAGCGAGATTGCTCGCATCGAAGGTGCCGCCGAAGAATTCGAGGCCATCGTCCGAGCTGTTGAACGAGAAGACGTTGCTGATCGTAGTGCCCGAGCCGACGCCGCCGGTGGTCAGCGATTGCAGCTCGTTCGCCTGCTGCAGTTCGAAACCGGAGAAGCGGATCTGGTTGAAGGTAAAGGAGCCCGAACTGTCGCTATCATCCGCGCCGCCGAAGGGGGTCGCGGTTACGGTGCCCTCAAGCTGCTGTTCGCATTGGTCGTTAGCGGTGAAGTTGCCGGGCGTCGTGTTGAAGACGAGGTCCTGGCAGTCGGCCACCCGTGCGCGGCCCAGAAGGACGACGCCGCCCCATTGCGCATCGCTCGAATCGGTGGCGAGGCCCAGCACGTTGTCGCGGCTGGTCCAGATGATCGGATTGTCCTCGGTGCCGTCGGCGGCGATTTCGTTGCCGCGATTGACGACGAAGAAGCTTTCGGCCTGCGCGAACAGGATGACGCCGGGTTCGATCGTCAAGGTAACGTCGGTGCCGGTGCTGTCGAAGCCCTGGTCGGTGCCGACATTCACGCGGCCCGCAATCTGGTAGAGAAGCCCGTCGATCTGCGGGAGCCTGTCATCGGCGGTAAAAGTGCCCGGCAGCTGACATACGCGATAGGTGCCGGTCGGACCGGTGATGGTGCCCGAATCGGTGAGGCCTGCGGCCGTCGCGATGGTGGGGCAGCCCGCCGCCGGGGTAACTCCGGTGCCGCCTGTAGGCGTTGGCGTCGGGGTTGGCGCGGGTGTCGGCGCGGGGTTGTTGATGATGATGTCGCCCGAAGTACCGGGCGAGACAATTTCATCGGCTCCACAAGCCGCAAGCGCGGTGCTGCTGACGCCGAGGACGAGAATGCGATGGATGGTGTTCACGAGCTTGCGGTCCCCTCAAAACCTGAGAATCGAAATGTGCGTGAATGGCCACGCGAGGGCCGCGCTAGGGGCGCGATATGACACTATTTTGGCGGACGTGCGGTTTGTGCGACACATCTGTCATGCGACGGTTTTATGACATGGTCCGGGGAAAAAAGTTTCAGGACTGTCATAAATTTGCAATCTTAGATGCGGGGCAACCATCTGGAATAGGTGGATAAATCCGCATATTCGGTCAGAAATATGACAATGTTTCAATAATATTGCATTTTTAAGAAAGTTGGCGCAGGATGCTCCTCGTAATTTGAAGGAGGTCGTATCCCATGACAAAATCGAACCTGTTCTCGCCCCGCCTCGCCCTCGCCGCCGCCTGCGCGCTGGGCATTGGCGTTCCTGCCGCTGCGCAGAGCGATATCGAAGAGGGCGCAAAGGCGGATCGCGCATTGGCCGCGCAGCCGCTCGCTGCGGGCGATGCCGATGATGCAATCACCATGCTCAAGGCGGCGCTGCGCAGCAATCCGGACGATCCGGCACTGCTGATCAATCTCGGCATTGCTCAGGCGCAGAGTGGCGATCTGGCAAGTGCGCGCCGGCATTTCCGCGCCGCGATGGCGACCCGCGACATCATGCAGCTCGAGACCGCCGATGGTCGCACGATCAGTTCGCGCAAGCTCGCGCGCAATGCGCTTGCCATGCTCGAACGCGGCGAATTCGGCGTCGAGGCGCAGCCAGGACAGCTGACGCTGCGCGACTGACCGTTGCGATAAGACTAGTCCTTATGTGGATACGAGAGGGGTGTGGGTCCGACAGGGGCCTGCGCCCCTTCGCCTGTCCGGCTTAATACCCCCGGCCAACCCGGCTGCGCCGTCGTCGCGGCCCAGCATAACGCCTGTGCGTGACACCGGACTGTCACCTTCGTGTCATTTAGGATAGACAAGGGGTTGGACAGGAGGGCCGGAAATGATTCTCGCGCGGGCGAGCCTGTATTGTCTTGTCGCATCCCTGGCCTTGTTTGGCGCGGATGCGAAAGCCGACGTCTTGGAACTGAACGCCGATGGCGCGCGCTGGGTGGCGGGCGGTCCGGCACTGTCCGCACTTGCCGTCGATATCTTCGAGGCCGGTGAGGGTGTTGTGGTGCCCGACGCGATTGTGGCCGACACCGCCGCGCATGCGGCAGGCATTCCCACGCAATACGCCGGCAAAATCGCCGAACTCGCACAACGCTTCGATCTGAGCCCGGCTTTGCTCGAAGCGGTGGTTTGGCAGGAAAGCCGCTGGCGCGCCAATGCGGTCAGTCACGCGGGCGCGCGCGGACTTGCCCAGCTGATGCCCGGGACAGCGCGCGATCTTGGCGTCGATCCCGACGATCCGATGCAAAATCTCGAGGGCGGGGCGCGCTACCTACGCGAACAGCTCGACCGATTCGAAGGCGACCTCGAAAAGGCGCTGGCGGCTTACAATGCGGGGCCGGGCCGCGTCATCCGCGCCGGCGGCGTTCCGAACATTCTCGAAACGAAGACCTATGTCGCAGCGATCATGGGTCGCCTCTCCGATCATTCGCGCCCCGTGCCGAGATAGGCTTCAGGCGCGGGCCAGCTTCCGGCGGATAGGACGCCGACGAAGCGCGCTCCCGGATAAGAAATGGAATTACATTTAATGCCGCTTCAGACTTACGTGACCAGACTCGTAGCCGCTTTTACCGTACTGGCGACGCCCGTCGCCGCGGCGGCCCAGAGTGCGGGTCAGCCAGCTTCGCAAGGGTCCGACCCGGTGACTGCCGCGCTTTTGTGGATGCAGTCGATCCTGCTCGGCCCGATCGCCACCGCGCTCGCCGTGATGGCGGTGGCGGGCGTCGGCTTCATGATGCTGACAGGGCGGATGAACTGGCGTTACGGCGCGACGGTCATCATTGGCGTCTTCATCATCTTCGGCGCGCCGCGCCTTGTCGCGACAATCGGCGGCGGGGTAGCGTAGGCCAGGGCCATGACCAATCTCATCCGCCATCCTGTGCACCGTACGTTGACTCGCCCGCAGATGTTCATGGGCGTGACGATGAATTTCTTCATCATCAACATGATGGTCTCGACCATCGCTTTCCTCATCCTGTCGGACTGGATGGCGAGCACCTGGGCGATCCTCGCTTTTCTGTTGGTGCCCATCGCGACGCATCTGGTCGGCTATTTCGCATCTCTGCGCGAGCCGCGCATCTTCGATTTGTGGATCACGAAAGTGTCCAAATGCCCGCGGATCCCGAATTTTCGGCGCTGGGGCTGCAATTCTTATACCCCCTAGCAACACATTGGGGGACGGCCTTTTAAGGAGGGCCAGACATGGTGAAATGGATCGGACCCGCCGCATGGAGCGCCAAGGAAGCGCGCGTCGGCGATCGCCTGCCCTATGAGCGGCTGATCGACGAAAGCACCGTGCTCTTGCGCGACGGCTCGGTCATGAGCGCGATCCAGGTGCCGGGCCTCCTGTTCGAGACCGAGGCGACCGACGCGCTGAACGCCCATGCGGCGACGCGCGAAGTGGTGCTTCGCTCGACCCTCGACGCGCGCTTCGTGCTGTATCATCACGTAATCCGCCGCCGGGTCGAAGTCGAGCTCGACGCCGAGTTTCCCGATCCGCTCTCGCGGCACATCGATGCGCGCTGGAAGGAGCGGCTGGCAGGCGGTTCGCTGTTCATTAATGACCAGTTCGTCACCCTCATCCGTCGCCCCGCGCGCGGCAAGACGGGATTGCCCGAGCGGGTCAATCGGTTCTGGTCGCGCAAGGGGCAAGAAGAGCCCGAGGCCGATCCCAAGGACATCCGAAGCTTGCGCGCCGCGATCACGGGGCTGGTCGCCTCGCTCTCGGTTTATGGCGCGAGCGTGCTGGCGGATTACGCAGTGCCCGGCGGCGGCACCAATTCGGAAATGCTGGAATTGCTCTCGGCGCTGTACAACGGCGAGATGCGCCCCGTGCGCCGGCCTGCGCCCGAGACCGATATCGGCCACATGTTGCCTTATCGCCGTGCCAGTTTCGGGCTCGACGCGATGGAATTGCGCGGCAGCGGCGCGCCCGAATTCGCCGCGATGCTGGGGTTGAAGGACTATCCCGAAGCGACCTCGCCCGGCCTCATCGACCCGCTGCTTCGCCTGCCCTTCGAAATGGTGGTCACCGAAAGCTACGCGCCGAGCGAGCGCACCACCGCCAAGGAACGGATCGATCTCGCGCTGCGCCGCTCGCGCTCGGTCGACGAAGAGGCGGCCGCTGAGCGCGCCGACATGATGGCGGCGCGCGATGCCCTGGGCAATGGCGGCGTCGGCTTCGGCGATCATCATCTGACCGTGCTGGTGCGCGAGCGGACGCTCGACCGGCTCGACGATGCCACCGCCGCTGCGGCCGCCGCGCTTGCGGATACGGGTGCGATCGCGGTGCGCGAGGACACCAATCTCGAACCCTCCTTCTGGGCGCAGTTCCCCGGCAACGAGGAATATGTCGTGCGCCGCGCGCTCATCTCCTCGGCCAATATGGCGAGCTTCGGCAGCTTCCACGGCTTTGCGCTGGGACAGGCGAGCGGCAATCACTGGGGCGAGGCGGTAACGCTGCTCGAGACGACCAGCGCGACCCCGTTCTTCTTCAATTTCCATCACGGCGATCTCGGCAATTTCTCGGTCATCGGTCCAAGCGGATCGGGCAAGACCGTGGTGATGAACTTTCTTGCGGCGCAGGCGCAGAAATTCAGCCCGCGCACGATCCTGTTCGACAAGGATCGCGGCGCGGAGCTGTTCATTCGCGGGATCGGCGGGCGCTATGATCGGATCGATCCGGGCCGCCCGACCGGCTTCAACCCGCTGGCGCTCCCGGACACCCCCGCCAACCGCGCATTCCTGCGCGAATGGCTGGGCGTGCTGCTCAAGGCCGAGGGGCCGGAGGAACAGGCGATCATCAGCGGCGCGGTCGATGCGACCTATGCCAATGATGCAGGTTTGAGACGGCTTCGGCATTTCAAGGAATTGCTCGCCGGCGCCCGCCGTCCGGAACCGGGCGATCTCGCCGACCGGCTCGGCGCCTGGATCGGATCGCCTGGCGGAGACGGCGGCGAACACGCCTGGCTGTTCGACAACGAGCACGATCGGCTGGACCTCGGCTCGCGCGTGCTCGGCTTCGACATGACGCAGCTGCTCGAAAATCCGCGCTTGCGCACCCCGACCATGATGTATCTTTTCCACCGGATCGACGAGCGGCTCGACGGCGAGCCGACCATGATCCTGATCGACGAGGGCTGGAAGGCGCTCGACGACGAGGTCTTCGCCGCGCGCATCCGCGACTGGCTCAAGACCCTGCGCAAACGCAACGCGCTTGTCGGCTTCGCAACGCAGAGCGCGCGCGATGCGCTCGAAAGCCGGATCTCAACGGCGCTGGTCGAACAGACCGCGACGATGATCTTCATGCCCAACAGCCGCGCACGGCCCGAGGATTATTGCGAAGGCTTCGGCCTTACCGAACACGAATTCGCGCTCATCCGAACGCTGCCCGCGCACAGCCGATGTTTCCTCGTGCGCCAGCCCGATGCGAGTGTGGTCGTCCGGCTCGACCTTTCCGGCGCACCCGAAGTCCTCACCGTGCTATCGGGTCGCGAGGCGGCGGTGCGCCGGCTCGATCTGCTGCGCGAAGCGGTCGGCGATGAACCCGCCGCATGGTATCCTGCGCTGACCGGCACCGCCTGGCCCGATGGCGGCGGCGAAGTCGACCAGGACGGACTTCCGATCTGGCAGGCCGCCGAATGACCACGAGTTGCGATCTTGCCGCACAGGACATGGGCACCGGCGTCGCCGCGGCGCTGACCGCGGTCGACTGCATCGCCAGCGAAGTCAGCGAACAGGCTTTCGAACGCCTTTTCGGCACCGACGGGCAGCTGGGAACGGTGCTCACCATCCTGCTGACGCTCTATGTCGCGTTTTTCGGGATCAGCCTGATGCTGGGCCGGTCTAACCTGTCGGTGCGCACGATGATCCCGCGCATGATGACGATCGGCCTCGTGCTCACCTTCGTCACCAGTTTCGTTGCCTATCAAAGCTTCTTCTACAATATCTTCGTGCTCGGCCCCGACTGGATCAGCGGGCTGCTGACGACCAATGACGGCTCGGCCACCGCGACCTTCGCGATCAAGCTCGACATCGTCTTTCTCGCCGTACAGCAAGCGAGCGGGGACGCGGAAAACATCTCCCTGTTCTCGCCCGAAGGGATGATGTGGGCCGGCGCAATGCTGCTCTTGCTCGGCACTGTCGGGCTGCTGGTGACGGCGCGTATCGGGCTCGCGCTACTGCTCGCACTGGGGCCGATCTTCGTCGTGCTGGCGCTGTTCAACGGGACGCGCGGGCTGTTCGCGGGATGGCTCAAAGGATTGGTCATGCTTGCGATCGCGCCCATCTTCGCGGTGGTCGGCGGGTCGATCATGCTGGAGATGGCCGTGCCGATCCTTGCCGCGCTGGTCGCGGTGCCGGGCGTGATCGATCAGCAGGCGGCGATGGCGTTCTTCGTCGTCGGCTTCGTTCACGTCCTCCTCATGCTGATGGTGCTCAAGGTCGCATCGAGCATGGTGGCCGGCTGGCAGGTCTTCGGCCTCGCTTCGCCCGAGCGTGGGGAGGCGGGCTCGGTCACTGATGGCAGCGACATGACGCGGACGCCTGCTGCGCCCGCACCCGCCACCGCCCCGGCCCGCGTGGCACAAATTGCCCCCGCAGCGCTCGCTTCGGATGCGCGCCGCCGGATCGACGTTGCCGTGCCCGTCGCCGCCGCGGCCAACGATACGGGCGGAGCCGCCGGCAGCACGCAGGTGCGCGAGACCAAGGTCTTCGCGACGTCCTCGGGTCAGGGTCAAAGCGCCCTGGCCAGCACCGCAGCCTCGCGCACGCGGGGCATCGGCAATCGTTTTCGGAGCAGCCCGGGTGGAGGGGCCGCTGTCAAATTGGAGAAACGGCCATGAAGCGCGCCGGTATCCTCGCATTCGTTCTCGCGTGCGGCTTCGCCGCGCACACCCCGGTTTCGGCACAGAACGAAGTCGTCCAGCCCGCCCCGACGGCGCCCGCCGATCCGCGGCTCGTTACGCAGGTGTTCGACGAAAACCGCGTCTACACGATCAACGGCAAGGTCAAGGTCCAGACCACGGTTAAGTTCGCGCCCGACGAGGCGATCCAGAACGTCGCGATCGGCGACAGCAATGCCTGGCAGGTTCAGCCCAACCAGGCGCAGACGCTGCTTTTCATCAAACCGCTCGAACCCGCCGCGCGAACCAACATGACCGTGGTGACGACCCGGCGAACCTATCTCTTCGATCTCGTTGCCTCTCCGCGCAATGCGCCGCTCTACGTCATGCAGTTCCGCTATCCCGAGCTCGAGAGAGCAGAGGCTGAGGCCGCGCTCGCCGCAGCCGAGGACGCGCGGCGCGAGGAAGCCAATGCGCTCGAACTGGCCGCAGCGCGCGATCCCTATGCCGTCGTCGATCCCGCGCGGTTGAACTTCGCTTGGGAGGCGCAGGGGACGCGCGAACTTCTGCCAGCGCGCGCCTATGACAATGGCACCGCCCTGTTCCTGGTTTGGCCGACAGGAACCGCCATCCCCGCCATCCTCGTCACCAACGAAGATGGCGAGGAGGGGCCCGTCAATTTTACCGTACGCGGCGACACCGTCGTGCTCGACAGCGTTCCGCCGCAGATCATTCTTCGCGCAGGCGGCGATGCGGCCTCGCTCACCAATACCGGCCCGGCCCCGGCCCCGGCGCAAAGCGCAAGGGCGCAAGGCGCCGACCCCCGCGGTTCTTAAAAAGGAAAGATAGAGCCATGCGTCTTGCCATGCGACTGCCGCCGAAGAAGGGCGGAGAGGATCTTGAAAAAACCGGCGACCCGCGCGAAGGCGAAAGTGCGGAGATCATCGATCTCGCGAGCCGCAACGGCTTTTCCGCCGTAGCCGAACGGCGCACCAAGACCGAGGGGCTGGGACTTGCGGCGGGCGTGGCCATCGTCGGCCTGTTGGGCGCGGTCACCTTCTGGGCGATGAACGCAGCCGAGCTGCCTCAGGAGGCGGGCGAGATGGCGGCAAATGTTCCGGCTCAACCCGCGACCGCGCCCGCCGCGACCCCTGCCGTAGAGCCCGCACCGATCAGCCCTGCGGTGGCTCTGCCCGATCCCGCCCCCGCGCCGGTCCTCGCCGCTCAGCCGAGTGCGGATCCAGGTCTTGCGGCCAATCCCTATGCCAGCCCCACAGTGGTGTTCGACGCGAGCCGCGCCGCCGTCCAGGCCGCGCGCGCAGCCGAAGCGGCACCCGGCGAGGCTGCGGCGGCGGGACGAGCGGCGGGTGAAGCCGGGGCAGGCGGCGCGGCGGCAGCCTTTGCGAGCCGTCTGGGCGGCGTCGGCGGCGCGCCCGCGCAGGCGCGCGCGATGACCAACCCGGCGACCACCGTCACCGAGGGGACCATGATCCCCGCCGTCCTCGAGACCGCGATCAACACCGACGTGCCCGGCTATGTCCGCGCGGTGGTGAGCCAGGATGTGCGCAGTTTCGACGGGTCCAAGATCCTCATCCCACGCTCGTCGCGCCTGATCGGCCAGTATCAGTCGGGCGTGCAGCAGGGACAGAAGCGCGCCTATGTCATCTGGACGCGGCTTATCCGGCCCGACGGCGCGTCGGTCAATATCGCTTCGCCGGCGGTCGCCTTCGACGGAACGACGGGGCTCGCGGGCGATGTCGACAACCATTTCTTCCGCCGTTTCGGCTCGGCCATGCTGCTTTCGGTGGTTGGCGGTCTCGGAGCGATTGCCAGCGGCGGTTCCGCAGTGGTGCTCGGCGGCGCAGGGCAGGGTGCGGCGTCGATCGCGGCGCAGCAGGATGGACAGATCAGTCCGACCATTCGCGTGCGTATGGGCGAACCGATCCGCGTATTCACCGCCCGCGATCTCGATTTCACCACGGTATCGTGAGCGGCGCGTCGACATGAGCGCGCAGATTCATCCGCTCGGTCACGGCACAGCGCATGCTGCAGCCGCTTCCACTGCCGCCGATACGGGCGAGAGCGAAGCGGCCCGCATACCGATCAGTGCCGAGCGCAGCGTCTATCTGGACGCCTATCTCGCGCCCTTCAAACGCTGGCTCGATCGCGACACGGTCACCGAAATCATGGTCAACCGTCCGGGCGAGGTCTGGGTCGAGGATGCGCGCGATCCCGGGATGAAGCGAATCGAGACCCCCGAAATCGACGACCGGCTGATACAGCGCCTTGCCGAACAGGTCGCGCGGGTCAGCCACCAGGGCATCAACCGCGAGCATCCGCTGCTCGGCGCGACTTTGCCGGCGGAAGGGAAGGAGGGCGGCGCGCGTATCCAGTTCTGTGGTCCGCCCGCCAGCCGTCGCCATTGGGTCATGGCGATCCGGCGGCACCGTCGGCTCGATCTGCCGCTCGATGCGTACGATACCGGCCCGCTCACCGGCGAACAGATCGTGTCCATGCCCGATCCCAATGCCGAGCCGATCGCCTATCTGCGAGCCGCGATCGGTCACCGGCGCACGATCCTCGTCTCGGGCGGGACCAGCACCGGCAAGACAACCTTTCTCAACGCGATGCTCAGCGAGATCCCGCAGGAAGAACGCGTGGTGCTGGTCGAAGACACCCCGGAACTCAAATTTCCGGGCGAGAATGCCGTCGGGCTCGTCGCGGTCAAGGGGGAGCTCGGCGAGGCCAAGGTCACGCCCAACGCGCTGCTCCAGGCTGCCCTGCGCCTGCGCCCCGATCGCATCGTGCTGGGCGAATTGCGCGGCGGGGAGAGCGTCTCCTTCCTGCGCGCAATCAATACCGGTCACCCGGGCAGTTTTTCGACCATTCACGCCAATTCGCTGCGCGGCGCGCTCGAGCAATTGTCGCTGATGGTGATGCAGACGGGCATCGGCCTCACCCGTCAGGACACGATCGAATATGCGGCGAGCGTCATCGACGTCTTCGTCCAACTGGGCCGCGATGCGAACGGAAAGCGCGGCATCACTGCTATCGCCGAAAGCGCATCGCTCCTCTGATACCAGCCGCGGTCTCGAGCCGAAGCAGCTGCCACAATCGTGTGACATTCACCCGAGCGTGATTTACATCCCATCGGGGCTATGGCCATGAGGTTTCACGAGAAAGATGAACACCGCCACCAGCATCGATCCCGCAAGTGCCGACGAGAAGCGCGGCGAACCCAATGTCTCGGCCGCGGCTCCGCCGTCGGTCCCCGCGGTTCCAGTCGCGCCTGAGAGCGAGGCCTATTTCAACCGCGAACTGTCCTGGCTGGCCTTCAACGAGAGAGTTCTTGCGGAGGCGTGCAACGAACAATATCCGCTGCTCGAGCGGCTGCGATTCCTCTCGATCTCCGGCAGCAATCTCGACGAATTCATGATGATCCGCGTGGCCGGCCTGGTCGGCCAGGCGCAACGGGGGATCGACAAGCCGGCGCTCGACGGACGAAGCCCGACGCAGCAGCTGACGGCAATCCGCGAGAAGCTTGCCCACTTGTCGGAGCGACAGCAGGGCATCTGGCGCGACTTGCGCCGCGCGCTTGCCCAAAGCGACATCCACATCGCCGACGAACAACGGGTGGAGCCGGCGGCGCATGACTGGCTCGAGGCATTCTTCCTTGAGGAGATCCTGCCGATCATCACGCCGCAGGCATTGGACCCGGCGCATCCTTTCCCCTTCGTCCACAACGAGGGCATGGGCCTGCTGTTCACGCTGACCCGCGACGCCGACAGCGAACAGATCGTCGAGATGATCCTGATCCCGACGGCCCTGCGGCGCTTCGTTCGCGTGCCGGGCGATATCGCGGGGGCCGGCGAGGCAGTCTATATCTCGATCGCGAGCCTCATTCAGCGTTATGCCAAGAAGCTCTTTCCCGGCTTCACGATTCAGGGCGATGGCCTGTTCCGCGTGCTGCGCGACAGCGATATCGAGATCGAGGAAGAGGCCGAAGATCTGGTGCGCACCTTCCGCAGCGCGATCCAGCGCCGCCGCCGCGGGCAGGTCATCCAGCTCGAGCTTGAGGAGGATTTCGATCCCAAGGCCGAGACCATCTTGCTCGAACAGCTTGGCGTCCACGAGGCGGCCGTCATTAAGACCGACGGCATGATCGGGATCGACGGACTGGCCGAGATCGTCGAAGAGGATCGCCCGGACCTTAAGTTCGACGCCTATTCCCCGCGCTATCCTGAACGTATCCGCGAACACGATGGCGATGCCTTTTCTGCGATCCGCGAGAAGGACATCGTCATTCACCACCCCTACGAAAGCTTCGAGGTGGTGGTCGACTTCATCCGGCAGGCGGCTGCCGACCCGGATGTGGTCGCGATCAAGCAGACGCTCTATCGCGCCGGTTCGCAATCCGCCGTCATCAATGCGCTGATCGAAGCGGCGGAGAACGGCAAGTCCGTCACCGCGGTGGTCGAATTGAAGGCCCGGTTCGACGAGGAACAGAACCTGAAATGGGCGACCAAACTCGAGCGTGCCGGCGTTCAGGTGATCTACGGTTTCAGCGACTGGAAGACCCACGCCAAGATCGCCCTCGTGGTGCGACGCGAGGATAGCGGCTTTCGCACTTACTGCCATTTCGGCACCGGGAATTACCACCCGGTCACCGCAAAGATCTACACCGATATCAGCTTCTTCACCGCCGATGCAAAGCTCGGACGCGACGCTGCCAAGATGATGAATTTCGTCACCGGCTACGTCGAACCGCACGAACTCGAACTGATCGCGATTGCGCCGCTTAATCTGCGCGAAGAAATCTATCGCCGGATCGACACCGAGATCGCGAATGCCGAAAAAGGCAAGCCCGCCGCGATCTGGATGAAGTGCAACCAAATCACCGACCAGGGCATGATCGACCGGCTCTATGCTGCGAGCGATGCCGGCGTACAGGTCGAACTCGTTGTGCGCGGCATTTGCTGTTTGCGTCCGGGAGTGCCCGGCATGTCGGAGAACATCAGGGTCAAGTCGATCATCGGACGGTTCCTCGAACACAGCCGGATATACGCCTTTGCCAATGGCCGCGCGATGCCGGGGCCGAGCGCGGCAATGTTCATCTCTTCGGCCGACTTGATGAGCCGCAATCTCGATCGCCGGGTCGAGAGTTTGATCCCGATCCGCAACCGCACGGTGCATGACCAGCTTTTGCAACAGGTCCTGCTCGCCAACATGCTTGACACCGAACAAAGCTGGTGGCTGCATCCCGACGGCAGCTATTCGCGCGTGCGGGCATCGGGCAAGAACGGGGTGAAGCCGTTCAACTGTCACCGCTATTTCATGACCAACCCATCCTTGTCCGGTCGTGGCGGGGCGCTCGAGGCGGGGGCGGTTCCCAAGCTGTCGCTACGTCGGGGCCGGGCGGGATGAGCCTTCGCCAGCGGCGCGAGGACCGCGCCGGAGCCTTTGCTGGCAATACGCCGCAACGCGCGATCATCGATATCGGCTCGAACACGGTACGCCTGGTCATTTATGGCGGGTCGCTGCGCGCGCCCATGGTGCTGCTGAACGAGAAAGTCACCGCCAAACTCGGTCGCGACATCGCCGAGAACGGGACGCTCGCTCCCGAAGCTATCGATCTTGCCTTGCGGGGGCTGAAGCGGTTCGCGTTGCTCCTCGCCGATCTCGGTATCGATGATGTCGAGACCGTCGCGACCGCGGCGGTGCGCGAGGCGAGCAATGGCAAGGAATTTCTGGAAGACTTGCGCGCCATAGGCTTCGACCCACGTATTTTGTCGGGCCCGCAAGAGGCGGGCCTCAGCGCGCGCGGTGTAGCCGGCGCTTTTCCGCGGGCGAGCGGGGTGGTGGCGGACCTTGGTGGCGGCAGCCTCGAACTCGTGCCGATCGACAATGGCGAGCCTGGCGAGGGCGTGTCGCTGCCGCTCGGCACCTTGCGGTTGCCCGCTTTTCGAGGCGAGGGGCGCGGCGAGATGCGCAAGACGCTGGAGAAGATACTCAAGAAAGGCGCAAAGCATATTAGGGCGGGGGAGACTCTTTACCTGGTCGGCGGGACGCTGCGCACGATGGCGGTCTATGCGATGCAAGAGCAGGGGCATCCGCTGTCCGATCCGCATGGCTTCGAACTTACCCCGTCCGAGGCGAAGAAAATGCTCGGCAAGGCGTTGGCGGGCGAGACGGTCGAGAGCCTCAAGGAACGCCCGCGCATTTCGGCCATGCGTGCGGACAAGCTGCCCGACGCCTCGGTTCTCGCCGAGGCAATGCTGAACCGTTTCGAGCCCAGCTCCCTCGTTTTCTCTTCTTGGGGCCTTCGCGAAGGGCTGCTGTTCGATGCGCTTGCCGCGCATGATCGCGCCCAGGACCCGCTGCTGGCGGGAATTTCGACCTTTGCGGCCCAGCGCGGTGCGCCGCCGACGCTGGCAACGCGGATTGCGGCGTGGACGGTCGATGCCGCGCCGGCACGCGGCTCGGGCAGCGAACGGCTGCGGCTGGCTGCAACCATGCTCGCGCTGGCCTCGATGCAGATCGAGCCCAATATCCGCCTTCCCCAAGCGATCGATTGGGCCATGCATAAGCGATGGATCGGGATCGACGCCGCCGAGCGCGCGATGCTCGCCGCCGCTATTGCGGCCAACGGCAATCAACTGGAACTGCCCGAGGAAATCGCTGCGCTCGCGGATGAAGAGGCGTTGGACGAGGCGGTGGCCTGGGGCCTGGCGACGCGGCTCGCACGCCGACTGGGCGCGCGCTCTCAGCGCTCGCTTCAGGAAAGCCGCCTTTTGTGCCGCAAGGGCGAGCTTGTCCTGCGCCTATCCCAAAGCCACGAGGCGCTTTTCGGTCTGCCGACCGAAAAGGACATCAAATTGCTCGCCGGCCAGCTTGGCCTCGACTGGTCGCTGGAAGTGGTCGACGCTCAAGCGCTCCGCGCCGACCTCGCGATGGAGAGCTAGCCCTCGTCAGACGCCCCCACGGTGTTCGCGGCTCGAGAAAGGGGAGAAATCGGTGTCGGTGTCATAAAGGTCGACACCCTCCGCCCGCTTCAGGCGGTCGACGACAAAATAGGTACCCGGCGTCAAGGCCGCCTCCCATACGACCTTTAGCAGCCAGTTGGTGACCATCACGGTGATAACCGCCTCGGTTGTCCATATCCCCAGGAACGCGACCGGATAGAAGATCAGGCTGTCGACCCCCTGTCCGACCACAGTCGAGCCGATCGTGCGCGTCCATAGCGCCTTGCCTTTAGTCCAGACCTTCATGCGCGCCATGACGTAGGAATTGACGAACTCACCCGCCCAGAACGCAACGATCGAGGCGACGACGATGCGCCAGGTGCTGCCGAACACGCTTTCATAAGTTTGCTGACAGATCGCGCCCGGCGGTCCTTCAGCATCGCCGCGCATGGTGAGCGGCCCCTCGGCATCGAAGCCGCTGGCAGCGCAGGACCAGCCCTCGAAAGCTGGCAGGGCGACGACCACGTAACTCATGAATGCGAGAAAGATCATCGCCGCAAAGCCGGTCCAGATCACCCTGCGTGCACGGGCGAAGCCGTAGATTTCGGTGAGAATGTCGCCGATGACGTAGCCGAGCGGGAAGAAGAGAGTGCCCGCGCCGTAGACGAAAACCCCATCCGGTGCCGGCCACCAGCCCTCGGGCCACCAAGCGACATCGACGAAGGTCAGCTTGGCCGCGCCGATGATGTTGGACAGCAGGAGGATGGCGACGAAGCTCGCCATGACGAAATCATAATAGCGAAACGAGACCGGCGCCTCGCTCGTCGCGCGGATCGGGCCGCCGGAGGGGGGGATCGAACTGTCTGTCATCGAAGCGGCGGCGTAGCGCATGTTTGAATGCCCGGCAAAGCGCGCTATGGGCCGTGCCCGGGCGCCCTTAGCTCAGCTGGATAGAGCACGGGACTTCTAATCCTGAGGTCGCAGGTTCGAATCCTGCAGGGCGCGCGTTTGTCTTTTCTGGTCTCTAATCCCTCAGGCATTCGGGTGGAGGGGTCGTTGCGGGCGGGCGCAGTGCTGGCGGTCAAGCGCCGCGGTGAGCGCTTTCCAGAAGTTCGCTGGTCACCGGATAGCCCGCATCTTTGAGGATGCGGAGAAGCGGTTTCTCACCGCTCGTGTCGATCTCTGGGACGATCGTTCGCACGGGAATAGCTTCCGCCTGAGCGCGCGCTTCGGCAAAATTGTCGAACAGGGCGATGCGCTCGAGGTTTCGGCGGGTGGGGAAGATCAGTTTGATCTCGCCGCGCTCCGCAGCCGCGAGCGCGTCCTTCGCGCTGGTCCAGAACAGGCGCGTATTTTCCGAATTGTCGGCCGAGACCTCGACGGCTCCCGTCCCCAGATCGGCGAGGTAGAAGCGGGTGTCGTAGACCCGCGGCAGGCGCTCGTTCTTCGGATACCAGCGCGCGAACGGCACGATCTGCGCAAGGTCGAGCCGCCAGTCGAACCGTTCCAGCACCGGGCCAAGCCTGTTGTCGCGTTCCAGCATGGCGCGTGCGGCGTCCGCTTTTTCGGCATCGATTTCGCCGGCAAGGCCGAGAGCAAGGCCCGTCTCCTCGAGCGTTTCGCGAATGGCGGCAATCTGATGCGCAGCCTCATCCGCGCTTATCGCACCATTGCTTTCGCGCGCTGCATCCTGTCCCAATTCGTAATCTTCGGGATCGACTCGCCCGCCGGGGAAGACCGCCATGCCGCCTGCAAAGGCCATCGTGCGCGAGCGGACCGTCATTAGCACCTGCGGCAACCCGCCCTCGGGGCAGTTGCGAAAGATGATGATGGTCGCAGCGGGAATGCCCTCGGGCGCAGGAGAATCGTCGGCCATGGGCAGAAGGTGTGCCGCCGCGAAGGACGATTGCCAAGGGGGACGCGCGCGCCCTGTCGGATATGCTTACAAGAGGGGGCTTGGTTAACCCGGCTTAACCATCGTCTCCCCGGCAAACGCGACATTATTTCAGTTTGGCACGAGGGATGCATAACGATTGACGAAGCAAGTGGTCTTCGACCCGAGGTGAGTTTCTCCTGGTCCTTGAACTCACCTCCCCAAACAAAAAGCCGCCTCGCATTTACCCGGTGCGAGGCGGCTTTCGTTTGTATGGTCTGCGATTTCCTTGGGGACGCTCTGTTCAGCTTTCGATCTTGGCGACTTGGTTCTCGTCCATCATCTGCTGCAATTCGCCCGCTTCGAACATCTCCATCATGATGTCGCTGCCGCCGACGAACTCGCCCTTCACGTAAAGCTGGGGGATGGTGGGCCAGTCGGAGAAGGACTTGATACCCTGGCGGATTTCCATGTCCTGAAGCACGTCGACGCTTTCATAGGCGACCCCGCAATGATCGAGGATCGCCACGGCGCGGCTCGAAAAGCCGCATTGCGGGAAAAGCGGAGTGCCCTTCATGAACAGAACGACGTCGTTCTCGCCGACGAGCGACTGGATGCGGGAATTGGTGTCAGCCATATCAAAAGCCCTTGATTGATGGCATCGGTCGCCGCGCGAACCGACAGGCAAAGCGATTGTCGAACAGTTACGTGGGGACCACGGTAGTGACTTGCAAGGCATGCAAATCCCCGCCCATCTTCTCGCCCAGCGCGGCGTAGACCAGCTTGTGCTGCTGGACCCGGCTCTTCCCGGCGAATTGCGGGGCGGTGACCGTCGCGGCCCAGTGATCGTCGTCCCCGGCAAGGTCGCGCAACTCGACCTTCGCGCCGGGCAGGGCGGCGAGGATTGCCGCCTCGATGTCTTCGCGCGCCATCGGCATTGCGGATCAGCTCTGGCTCATGAACTGGCGCTTGGCTTCAATCGCCTTTTCATCGAGCCTGGCGCGGATGTCGGCCTCGCTGACATCGGCATCCGCGGCGGTGAGATCGCCCAGCAGCTTGCGAATGACATCCTCGTCGCCCGCTTCTTCGAAATCGGCCTGTACCACCGCCTTCTTGTAGGCCTCGGTTTCCTCTTCGGTAAGACCCATGAGACCAGCGGCCCATTCGCCGAGCAGCCGATTGCGGCGTACCGCGATCTTGAAAGCGGTTTCCTCGTCCATGACGAATTTGGCTTCCTCGCCGCGCTGGCGATCCTTGAAATCGGTCATCGTGATCCCCTTTGGTAATGCCCTCTAGCGCATAGGGCGCCGCGGAGCGGGCGGCAATGGCGCAATCGCCAGCCCGCTCTCGCAACCTAGTCCATCGTGACGACAAGTTTACCGACGGCTTCGCGATTTTCCAGCTTGGCGATCGCCTCGCCCGCGCGTTCGAGCGGGAAGGTCTCGGAAACCAACGGGTCGATCTTTCCCGCCTGCATCAGGTCGAACAATTCCTCGACCTGCGCCCGGAACTTCTCCGGCTCGCGCGCGGTGAAGGCACCCCAAAACACGCCGCAGATGTCGCAGCTTTTGAGCAGGGTCAGGTTCAGCGGAATCTTGGCGATCCCGGCTGGGAAACCGACGACGAGGAAGCGTCCTTCCCAGGCGATCGAGCGCAGGGCCGGTTCGGAATATTGCCCGCCGACGATATCGTAGACGATATTCGCGCCCTCCGGGCCGGTCGCTTCCTTGAACTTGGCGGAAAGCGCCTTGGACGCGTCTTTGTCCATCTCCCCGCGCGGATAGATGACGACCTCGTCCGCTCCCGCCTTGCGCGCGACCTCGCCTTTGGCTTCGCTAGAGACGGCAGCGATGACCCGCGCGCCGAACGCCTTCGCAAGCTCGACCGCCGACAGCCCCACACCGCCCGCGGCACCGAGCACGAGGACGGTGTCACTCTCCTCGATATGGCCGCGATCCTTGAGGCCGTGAATGGTCGTGCCGTAAGTCATCAGCAGCGAGGCGGCCTTTTCGAACGGGACGCCGGCGGGCACCGGGAACATGCGGTCGGCCGGCACGATCGCCTTTTCGCGAAGACCTCCATTGCCGATACCCGCCATCACCCGGTCGCCGACCGAATAGCCCGAGACGCCTTCGCCGACCGCCTCGATCAAACCGGCGATCTCGCCGCCGGGAGAATAGGGCCGCTCGGGCTTGAACTGGTAGAGATCGCGGATCATCAGCGTGTCCGGATAATTGATCGCGCAAGCCTTCACATCGACCAGAACCTGACCCTTGCCGGGGGTGGGCACCTCGACCTCGTCGAGCTTCAACGTCTCGGGTCCGCCCTTCTCGTGGGTCTGGATCGCTTTCATGGGGTCTCTCCGTATTCTCGTGTTCCTGTGGCGAGCCAGCCTTGCGCCGTGGCGCGGCGGCTCTCGAAGCTGGCGATGGCGTCCCGACGCTCGAGGGTTAGCGCGATCTCGTCGAGACCGCCCATCAGGCAGGTCTTGCGAAACGGATCGATATCGAAGGCAAAGCGATCCTGAAAGGGTGTGGTGACCGTCTGGGTCTCGAGGTCGATATCGATCGCATGCCCCTCGCGCGCGACTTCCATCAGGCGGTCGATCGCCGTTTGGGGCAGGACGATCGGGAGGATACCGTTCTTGACCGCATTGCCGGAAAAAATGTCGGAAAAGCTCGGCGCGATCAGCGCGCGGATGCCAAGGTCGAGCATCGCCCAGGCGGCGTGTTCGCGGCTCGATCCGCAGCCGAAATTATCGCCGGCGAGCAGGATGGGCGCGCCCGCAAAGGCGGGGTCGTCGAACACATTGCCCGGCTGCGCGCGCACGCTTTCGAACGCGCCCTTGCCAAGCCCCTCGCGGGTTATCGTCTTAAGCCAGCGGGCGGGGATGATGATGTCGGTATCGACATTGCGCGCGCCATAGGGAATGGCGCGGCCCGTCACTTGCGAGATGGCTTCCATTGCGGCGCCGCACCTCAATCGGTTTCGGGCGGCTCGCCCGAGGGGATCGGGCCGGGCTGGGTCGGCGTGTTTTTCTGCTTGCGCTTGCCGGCATAGAGCAGGGCTGCGGCGATGGCGGCGGAACCGATCGCGCCCGCAGCGGCGATGGCGGCTTTGCTGGTATTGGTCATAGTTTACTCATGATCGGCTGTTGCATGCGAGACAAGAGACAATCGGCGCAAACCGGCTCACGATATAAACGCGTCCTCGCCGATCACGCCGCTGGATCGCAAATGTTCCGGCGGGCTGGTGCCGTCCCAGCCAGCACCGTCAATGTATTGCGCGCGCATACCGGCAAGCTCTTCGGGCGCAAACAGGCGCATATTGACGCCCATTCGATCGCGTCCGGAAGCGAGTGTCGCGGTCCAGTGCGTCGTTACTCCGCACCGTCCGCAGTAATGCAGTTCGACCGAAGGATTAGGAACATCCTCGCGCAGATAACACTGCGTCACTCCTGATATGTGTAGGGCGCCACGTGGAAAATAGGACCAAGCTGCGCCCGCTTTGCGGCACAGCGAGCAGTTGCAGAATGTCACCTCGTCGGGCCGGGAGGGCAGCGTGATCGTAACCCCGCCGCACAGGCAGGTTGCTTTCAACTTTCGAGGGTCCGGACGTCGGCGAGCTTTCCCGCGACTGCTGCTGCCGCGGCCATGGCGGGGGAGAGCAAATGAGTGCGCGCGCCCGGACCCTGGCGTCCGACGAAGTTGCGATTACTGGTCGAGGCGCAGCGCTCGCCTGCGGGCACCTTGTCGGGGTTCATGCCGAGGCAGGCCGAGCATCCCGGCTCGCGCCATTCGAAACCGGCGTCGATAAAGATGCGATCGAGCCCCTCCGCCTCCGCCTGTCGCTTGACCAGGCCCGAACCGGGCACGACGATCGCCCAGCGCACATTGTCCGCCTTGCGCCGCCCCTCGAGCACCGCGGCGGCGGCTCGCAAATCCTCGATCCGGCTGTTGGTGCAGCTGCCGATGAAGACGTTCTGGATTCCAATCTCGGTCATCGGCGTCCCGGCGGTGAGGCCCATATAATCGAGGCTCTTTTGCGCCGCACGCTGCTTGTCCTGCTCCGTGAAACTTTCGGGGGAGGGAACCGTGCCGGTAATCGGCACGACGTCTTCGGGACTGGTGCCCCAGGTGACAGTCGGGGCGACGTTGGTTGCATCCACCGTCACGCTGGTATCGAACACCGCGCCTTCGTCCGTCGCCAAACTGCGCCAATAGGCGAGGGCCTCGTCCCAGGCTGCCCCGCGCGGGGCCATCGGACGTCCTTTCAGATAGGCAAAAGTGGTCTCGTCCGGCGCGATCAGCCCGGCACGCGCGCCCGCCTCAATGCTCATATTGCAGACAGTCAGCCGCTCTTCGATGCTCATCGCCTCGAAGACGCGGCCGCGATATTCGATGACATGCCCGCTGCCTCCCGATGCGCCGATCTGGCCGATGATGTGAAGGATCAGGTCTTTCGCCGTGACGCCTTCGCCCAGCATACCTTCGACCCGAATTTCCATTGTCTTAGAGCGCTTGAGCAGCAGTGTTTGGGTCGCGAGCACATGCTCGACCTCGCTCGTTCCGATCCCGAAGGCCAGAGCGCCAAGCCCGCCGTGACAGGCCGTGTGCGAATCGCCGCAAACAATCGTGGCACCGGGGAGGGAAAAGCCCTGCTCCGGGCCGACCACATGGACGATCCCCTGTTCGGCCGCCAATGCATCGATATAGCGGATGCCGAAGGCTGGCGCGTTGCGCTCCAGCGCGGCGAGCTGCGCGGCGCTTTGCGGGTCGGCGATCGGCAGCCGCGCTCCGGCCGCGTCGCGACGCGCGGTGGTCGGCAGATTGTGGTCGGGGACGGCCAGCGTCAGTTCGGGGCGACGCACCGCGCGACCTGCGAGGCGCAGCGCCTCGAATGCCTGCGGGCTGGTAACTTCATGCACCAGATGCCGGTCGATATAGAGGATCGCGGTCCCGTCATCGCGGGTTTCGACGACGTGATCGTCCCAGATCTTTTCATACAATGTCCGCGGGCAGCTCGCCATCAAAGGTCCTTTTTTGGATGCCGGACCATCGGAGTAGCGGCGGCCCGGTCGCACTGACAAGGTATAGCGCAAGTTCGGTGCAGTTTGTCATGGAAAGGAAAGGTTTTTCCGTCTAACTGACATTCATGTCAGCAAGGCCCTTCACCCATCCGATCACCGTCGCGCCCGAAGATATCGACTTCATGGGGCACGTGAACAATGCGCGCTATCTCGGCTGGGTGCAGGATGCGGTGCTGGCGCATTGGAACAAGATCGCGCCGGCGGAAGACGTTGCGGCCAAGGCATGGGTCGCGCTCAAGCATGAGATCACCTATCGCAAGCCCGCCTTTCTCGACGACGATGTCATCGCGCAGACCGTGCTCGAGCGGTATTATGGCGCGCGCGCCTTCTATCGCACGGTGATCCGCCGGGGCGAGGACGTGCTTGCCGAAGTGCAGTCGAGCTGGTGTTGCATCGATGCCGAAACCCTGCGGCCGGCGCGCATCGGCGAACATCTGCGCGAATTCTTCTTTCCCGAACCTGATACCTGAAATCGCGGGTTCGGGGGGCGAACCTGCGCGATTGCGCCGGCCGCTCAACAGCTTATACGAAGCCAGGTGCTTTCCGCCTGCGTATCTCTCCCAGCATGAACGATGACGCCTCTCTCCTTCCGCCCCGTGCGGTCCAGAGCGCGATCGGCATTGTGCTTGCCCTTGCCATCGCCGGTAGTTGGCTGACGATCCACGCATTTGCGATGTTCGTCTTCGAGCTCAGCTGGGCAAATCTGCCGCTCGCGCTCGCAATGGCGGCGGTGCAGTGCTGGCTTTCGGTCGGGGTGTTCATCGTCTGCCATGATGCCATGCACGGGACCCTGACGCCCTCGGCAAAGCGGCTGAACGGCTGGATCGCGGCGCCGCTGCTGTTTCTCTATGCCGGCTTCCGCTGGCCCACCCTGCGCGACGCCCATCATACACATCACCGGATGGCGGGGCGGGCGGGCGATCCCGACTTCGATGAGACCAATCCGGGCAACTTCGCCAAATGGTATGCAACCTTCTTCAAGCGCTATTTCGGCTGGCAATCGCTCGTCTTCGTGCATGTCGTGGTCGGCATTTACTGGCTCCTCCTTGACATCCCGATGGTGCAGATCGTGCTCCTCTACGGCGCGCCGGCGCTACTTTCCTCGCTGCAGCTGTTCTATTTCGGCACCTATCGCCCGCATTGTCACCGCAAGGATGCGCCCTTTGCCGACGCCAACAATGCGCGCACGGACAATTTCCGCACGATCGCCAGCCTCGCCACCTGCTTTCATTTCGGCTATCATCTCGAGCATCATCGCCGGCCCGATGTGCCCTGGTGGGCGCTGCCCCGGGCGAAGCGGGCAGGTATTGGCGGTGTCACGCAAACCCGCGTGGATCAGGAGCAAGCGGGCATGGGCACATTTGAAGAGCCGATCGCATGAGCTGGATCGAGGCCATTGCCGTTACGATGGGCGCGCTCGTCTTCATGGAGTTCTTCGCCTGGTTCGCGCACAAATACATCATGCACGGGTTTGCATGGGGCTGGCACCGCGACCATCACGAGCCGCACGACAACACGCTGGAGAAGAACGACCTGTTCGCGGTCGTCTTCGGCACGGTCAACGCCGCCATGTATATTTTCGGCGCGCTCTACTGGGATGCGTTGTGGTGGGCGGCGCTGGGCATCAATCTCTACGGCGTTGTCTACGCAGTCGTGCATGATGGCATGGTTCACCAGCGTTTCGGCCGCTACGTGCCGAAGAACGCCTATGCCAAGCGACTGGTGCAAGCGCACCGGCTGCATCACGCGACGATCGGCAAAGAGGGCGGGGTCAGTTTCGGCTTCGTCCTTGCCCGCGATCCGGCGAAGCTCAAGACAGAGTTGAGGGAACAGGCGAAAACGGGCGTCGCGCGGGTACGTGACAGCGCCCGGGCCTAGGCTCGCCTGAGAACCTATTCCGGCCGCGTCGCGATCCAGCTTCCGACGAGTATCAGGACCGCGATCGAGATCCAGGCGTAGGGGAAGCCGAGCGTCACCCACGTAAAGCCCACCCCGGCCAGCAGCGAAAGCACCGACCAGACCTTCGCCTGTCGCGGTATCGCGCGCCGCTCCCGCCATTCGCGCACCTGCGGACCGAAAGTCGGATGCTCGAGAATGCGGCGCTCCCAGCCCGGGTTGCTGCGCGCGAAGCAATAGATCGCGACCAGCAGGAACGGCACGGTCGGGATCAAGGGCAGGGCCGCGCCGATAGCCGCCAAGGCGACGAACAACAGGCCGATCACGAGATAAATGCGGCGCATCGCGTCAGCGGTCCGCATCGGTTTCGCGCAGTGTCTTCGTCAGGACCGGGAGAACCCGTCCGGGGATCGAGCCCGACGCCTCTTCTCCCTGAAGCTCGAAGCCGAGGCGATAGAACGCGGCGGCGTCCGGATCCGCTGTAACGATCAGATGCGCAGTTCCGGCTGCGGTCGCCCTTGCATAAGCTCGCTTCAACAAGGCGCGACCTATCCCACTGCCGATCCGGTCCGGATCGACGAAGAGCTTTTCGATCTCCATCCCGCGCCCATCCGATCGCCATTGCGCAATACCTACGATCCTGCCGTCCTGCTCCGCGGCGATCACGGTACTCTGCACAAGATCGCGGCGTCGCAGGGTCAGTTCCGTCCGGCATGCTTCGATGAAGGTCGTGTCGTAGCCCCAATACGCCTTCGAGCGCAGGCACAGCGCGCTCGCATCGGCCAGTTCGTGCTCGCGAAGCGGCCGTAGCGTAAGGTCAGGCATCGGCCAGCCGCGCGGCATGCTCCTTTACCAGCGCGATCATGTTGGGGACGCCTTGCGTGCGGTTCGAGGAGAGCTGGTTCTTGAGATCGAAGGGTGCGAGCGCTTCCATCACGTCCATCTGCGCGACCTCGCGTGCCGGCCTGTCCTGGACCGCAGCTATCACCAGCGCGACTATACCTTTGGTGATTGCGGCGTTGCTGTCGGCGAGAAAGTGGAGGCGCGCCTCATCGCCGGCGCCAGCTTCGGTCGGATAGACCCAGACCGCCGCCGAGCATCCGCGAACCAGCGTCGCATCGGTCTTGAGCGCGTCGGGCATGGCGTCGAGTTCGCGGCCCAGTTCGATCAGCAACGCATAGCGTTCGTCGCCTTCGAGAAATTCATATTCTTCGAGAATGTCGGAGAGTTCGCGCATGGCGGTGCATCTAGGAATGGGCGGCCCGCAAAGGAAGGGGCGCGAAGACACGAGCGCGAGGGTTTAAAGTTCTACGCCCGCTGCGATGGCTTCGAGCTTCTTGATCCGCTCTTTCATATCGGCGAGTTCGATCCGCGCAGCGCCGGCCTGCGCGCCGCCCTCGATTTCGGCTCGGGCGGCCTTACGCGGCCCCCGATCGAGTTCCTGACGCTTGTATTCGAGCCAGTTCTGCCATCCGCGCAGCAATGCGAAGGCGACGACGCAGATCCCGACAAGGCACGCAGCGGTGATAACCAGCGTGGGTTCCATCATCATTTGCTTTGCTCCTTCTCACTTGATTGCGACGTCCCGCTTACCGATTGCGCGGCGACCGAGCCTTCCTCGGGCGCGCGCAGGGCTTCGATTTCCGCGGCGATCCGCGCACGCTCGCGTGCATCGGGGTTGTTGCCGTCGGTGGCGATGCGTTCGAGCACGTGCAGCCGATCGCGCAGCTGTTCGATCTCGCGGCGCGTGGCATCCGCCTCGTCATCACGTGGAGGCGCGAAGACCGGGTTGCCGTCCTCGTCGCGCGTGACCCCGAGATCGCGATCATTGCGGCGTGTCCAGATCTGGACGAAGGCCCAGATCGCCACGATGACGACAGCGGCGGTCCACAAACTCATCAGGCGTTCCCTTCGTCCTTGCGTTGCTCGAGCGTGCGCTCGCGCAGGCTTTCGATTTCGGAGCCCAGTGCGTAACCGCTGTCGGTCACGATCCGCTCGACATTGGCAAGGCGATCCTTGACCGAGCCCAGCTCGGCGCGAAGCTCGGCGTTCTCCTGGGTGAGGAGCGTCACTCGCTGTTTCGACTGGCTGTCCGAACTAGGGCGCAGCGACTGGCCCCACATGCCTTCGAGCGGATAGCCGTGCGAGATCTTGAGGCGGGTCGTGTGAATCCATCCCGCCACGCCGGCCGCCGCAACGGCCAGCCCGCCGCCGATGATCCAAGGCAGGTGCGGCGCCAAAGTGGCCGCGGCATCGATGCTCATCCGACATCCTCCTTCTTCGCAATATTGAGGGGCACGCCAGAACCGTCTTCCTCGGCGACGCGGCGCTCTTGCACGTCCTTCACATCGCGCAAGGCTTCGATCTGGGTGGCGACATCGTAGCCGCCATCGGTAACGATACGCTCGAGAACCTGGACGCGGCTTTCAAGCTGGGCGATCTGCGAGGAATATTGCGCGGCCTTTTCCGCGCTTTGCGACGCCGTTGCCTCGAGCCGCTTTTCCTCCATCTTGTTGCGCTGCTGCATCCACACAATGAGCACCACCATCAGGAACGGCGCGAGAGGTATCAGATAGGCCCAGTCCCACATGTCGTCTTTCTCCTGTGTTCTATTCCTGCCGGATCTTGAATTTCGCGCGTGGTGCGAAGGGTGGGGTCGGTCCGACGCATCTCTCGCCCGCTCCGGTTCAGCGCAGCTCCTCGATCTCGGCGGTCAGGCGCGGATTGTTGCTGACGTAATAGGTTTCTACGTCGGCGAGGCGGCGGTCGATGTCGCGGAAGCGGGCGCGGATTTCGCGGGCCGAGCGACTCGGGCTCTGGCGCACGCGCTGCCAATATTGCTGCTCCTGATTGTCGCGGTAGAGATGCGGCGGTTTCTTTTGCAGCAGGAAGCCAGCGACGAAATAGGCGAGCAGCGGCCAGCCGAAGGCGATGGTGAGCGCGACCGTGCCCAGGCGCAGCCAGAAGGCGTCGATCCCGGTGTAGTCGGCAATCCCGGAGCACACGCCCATGATCTTGGCATTGTGCTTGTCGCGGTAGAGCGAAGTGCGGGGGCTGTTCATGAATTGGCTCCTTTCTTTTCGGCGATCAGCTGTTCGAGTTCGCGCAGCTGCTGGTTGTCGCGTTCCTGGTCGGCCTGCAGGCGCTTCACCGGAGTGAAGGCGGGGTCGTCATTGGCAACCAGGCGTTCGACCGTATCCATGCGCTCGTCGAGGCGCTTGGCGAGATTGTAGAGTTCTTCAAGCAGAACCTCGTCGTCCGAGGTGATCGTCGCCGCGGTCTTCCACTTGGTGGTATAGTGAAGGATCAGCCACGGCAAGGCGATGAAGAGTACTCCGAGAATGACGATCAGATCTCCATCCATGATTTACTTCCCTTCTTCGGCGTCGTTGGGCTTGCCGAGCGCCTTTTTCATCTGAGCCAGCTCGTCGTCGATCGCATCGGCGCCTTCGAGCGCGGCGATCTCGTCCGACAGGGTCGGCTGGCCTTCATTGCCGATGGCGATCGCATCGGCGCGGCCTTCGGCATAATCGACCCGGCGTTCGAGCTGATCGAAGCGCGCCAATGCTTCGTCGGTCCGCTCGGTGCTCATCAGCGTGCGCAGCTTGACGCGGTTTTCCGCGCTTTCGAGGCGCGCGGCAATCGCGGTCTGGCGGCTGCGGGCTTCGCGCAGGCGATGCTGCAGCTTCTGAATGTCGTCCTCGTAAGCGCGCAGCGCGTCGTCGAGCACGGCGATCTCGGCGCGCAGCTGTTCGGACATGCCGCTCGCCTTCTTCTTCTCGACCAGCGCGGCGCGGGCCAGGTCTTCGCGGTCTTTCGACAGCGCAAGCTGTGCCTTCTCGCCCCAGTCCGCCTGCAGCCGGTCAAGCTTCACCACATGCCGGTGCATTTCTTTCTGATCGGCTATCGTGCGCGCGGCGCTCGCCCGAACTTCCACCAGCGTTTCCTCCATCTCGAGGATAATCATGCGGATCATTTTCGAAGGATCATCCGCTTTATCGAGCATATCGGTGAAATTTGCAGCGATGATGTCACGCGTGCGGCTGAAAATGCCCATGAAGGCTACTCCATCGAGAAACGGGTTGGTGCTGTTGGCGCGCGAGTCGTCCGCGCCCGCGCTGCGAGCGCGATCTTGCGTCGGGGTGGGGCTGCGGCGCAAGGCCTCGATTTCTGCATCGAGCCGCGAGTTGCGGCGAGCGGGCGAAGGGGCAGAAGCAGCCGGACGGGCCGAAGCGGCTTGCGATCCGTGCCCGGCTGGCGGGGACTGATCATCCGAGCGATCGCCGGCCGCGTCGGGCTTGTCGCCTTTCGCGCCGCGCTCCGGCCCTAGGGGAAATTCATCGTGGCTGCTCACAACTCGATCCTTCAGGCGATTTCGACCGTGGCGATCGCAACCGGAACCTGCGGCTGCGCCATTTGCGCATCGGCCGACACCAGGTTCATCTGAGTGGTCAGCGCAACCATGGCGGTCATCGCGGCGATGCTGGCGAGCGAAGCGTGGCCGAGCTTGGTGCGGAAGAAGTCGAAGCTGTACATGGGTTGGGTCTTTCCTTGATGCGTGTCTGCTAGTCTCGCCCCTCTTTTTGCATCTTGCGTGCCAAAACCGAAAAGCCAAGCAATTACAGATACCTATCAAGCAAACTCGTTACCGTACCTAGTGAGTCTTGCCAACTATTGGGAAATTTCACTATATCTTGGCCGAAAGGAGGGCTCTCGTGGAGCGGGAAAACCAGTTTATCGGCCAGTCCGGCGCTTTTCTCGACGCGGTCGAGCGGGCCAGTCGTGCCGCGCCGATGAGCCGCCCGGTCCTGGTCATCGGCGAGCGTGGGACCGGCAAGGAATTGATCGCCGAGCGGCTCCATCGCCTGTCGACCCGCTGGGACGAGCCACTGGTGACGATGAATTGCGCCGCGCTCCCCGAAACGCTGATCGAAGCCGAATTGTTCGGCCATGAGGCAGGAGCCTTCACCGGTGCTACCAAGGCGCGCGCGGGAAGGTTCGAGGAAGCCGACAAGGGCACTTTATTTCTCGACGAATTGGGCACTTTGTCGATGGCGGCGCAGGAACGCCTGCTGCGCGCAGTCGAATACGGCGAGGTCACACGGATCGGCGCCTCTCGCCCGGTGCGCGTCGATGTGCGGATCGTTGCGGCGACCAATGACGACCTGCCCGGACTTGCATCGAGCGGGGAGTTCCGTGCGGACCTGCTCGACCGGTTGAGCTTCGAGGTCATCACCCTGCCGCCGCTGCGCGTGCGCGAAGGCGATGTGGGAGTGTTGGCGGAGTATTTCGCGCGCCGCATGGCGGCCGAGCTCGACTGGATGGCGTGGCCCGGTTTCGCGCCGCATGTGACGCAGCAACTCGAGGAACATGACTGGCCCGGCAATGTGCGCGAGCTGCGCAACGTGGTCGAGCGCGCGATTTACCGCTGGGACAATCCCGAAGAGCCGGTCGCCCATGTCCAATTCGATCCCTTCGACAGTCCTTGGAAACCCGCGGCTCCGCCCCACCGCGCGACCTCTGCGGCCTCGCAGAACGCCGGGAACCCAGCGAGCGAGGCGTCAGCCCCCGCCAAAGCAAGTCCTGCCGATTTCGACGATATCGACGACCTGCGCGCGGCGGTCGACGGTCATGAGCGCGCGATAATCGAACATTGCCTGGGCAAGCATCGCTGGAACCAGCGCCAGACGGCCAAAGCCCTCGGCCTCAGCTACGATCAGCTGCGCCATTGCATCAAGAAGCACGGTTTGATGGAAGAGGCGGATTGACGCTAAGGGGGAGCGGAAAAAGGGTATGGGGAAATCGGTCGTCCCCTCTTGCCAAAGCATGTTGTCGCGCCTAACTGCACATCCATCCCGACATCGTCGAGACTTTTAAGGGGCTGGCGCCGCAAGGGGCCGGCGCCACACGGCTTGGCCAAATTGAAGGACTACTACGCCACCGAATGACCGATATCGCGCGCCTCACCGACCTGATCGAACCCGAAGCGCAAGCTCTGGGTTTCGAACTCGTGCGCGTGAAGATGATGCCATCGGAGGCTGGAGATGGCGGTCAGGCCTTGCAGATCATGGCGGAGAATCCGGCGACCGGGCAATTGGTGATCGAGCAATGCGCCGCGCTCTCGCGCCGGGTGTCCGATGCGATCGATGCGCGCGAAGAGGATGGCGAGGTGCTGGTCGAAGGTGCCTATCATCTCGAAGTGTCCTCGCCGGGCATCGACCGACCTCTTACCCGCGAAAAGGACTTCGCGAACTGGGCCGGCCATGAAGCGCGGATCGTGATGGCCAAGGGCTATGACGGTCAGCGCGTCTATAAAGGCGAGCTTGTCGGCATCGAAAATGGTATGGTGACCATCACCGATGCGAAAGCTGGCGAGTCTAGGCTCCCGCAGGAACAGATGCACAGCGCGAAGCTCGAGTTGACCGACAGGCTTATCGCCGCGACCCAACCCATCGACACGGCAGGTGTCGACGAAGTGCTAGAAGACACAGAAGAAAAGGCAGACGACTGATGGCCAGTGCCATTTCCGCCAACAAGGCAGAACTGCTCGCGATCGCGAATTCCGTCGCATCCGAGAAAATGATCGACAAGGGCATCGTCATCGAGGCGATGGAAGAGGCGATCCAGAAATCGGCTCGCAACCGCTACGGCGCGGAGAATGACATTCGCGCCAAGCTCGATCCGAACACCGGCGACCTGACGCTCTGGCGCGTGGTCGAAGTCGTCGAAGAGGTCGAGGACTATTTCAAGCAGGTCGATCTGAAACAGGCGCAGAAACTTCAGGATGGGGCGAGCGTCGGCGACTTCATCGTCGACCCGCTGCCTCCAGTCGATCTCGGACGTATCGATGCGCAATCGGCGAAGCAGGTGATCTTCCAGAAGGTCCGCGATGCCGAGCGTGAGCGTCAGTTCGAGGAGTTCAAGGATCGCGCGGGCGAAATCATTACCGGTGTGATCAAGTCGGTCGAGTTCGGTCACGTGATCGTCAATCTCGGCCGCGCCGAAGGCGTCATCCGCCGCGACCAGCAGATCCCGCGTGAAGCCGCCCGTGTGGGCGAGCGCGTCCGTGCGCTCATCACCAAGGTCGAGCGTAACAACCGCGGGCCGCAGATATTTCTGTCGCGCGCCGCGCCCGATTTCATGCGCAAGCTGTTCGCACAGGAAGTGCCCGAGATTTACGACGGTATCATCGAGATCAAGGCCGCCGCCCGCGATCCGGGTTCGCGCGCCAAGATCGGCGTTATCAGCCACGATTCCAGCATCGACCCGGTCGGAGCCTGCGTCGGCATGAAGGGGAGCCGCGTTCAAGCCGTCGTTCAGGAATTGCAGGGCGAGAAGATCGACATCATTCCCTGGTCCGAAGACACCGCGACCTTCGTCGTCAACGCGCTACAGCCGGCTACGGTCGCGCGCGTCGTGCTCGACGAAGAAGACGCGCGGATCGAAGTCGTCGTGCCCGACGATCAGCTCAGCCTCGCCATCGGCCGGCGCGGGCAGAACGTGCGGCTCGCGAGCCAGCTGACCGGGCATCAGATCGACATCATGACCGAGGAAGAGGCGTCCGAAAAGCGTTCGAAGGAATTTGCCGAGCGTTCCAAGATGTTCGAGGAAGAGCTCGACGTCGACGAGACGCTTTCGCAGCTGCTGGTCGCCGAAGGCTTCGCCGAACTCGAGGAGGTCGCCTATGTCGAGCTCGAGGAACTCGCCAGCATCGAAGGGTTCGACGAAGAACTCGCCGAAGAGCTTCAGAGCCGCGCAATCGAAGCGCTCGAGCGGCAGGAAGCCGCGCATCGCGAAACCCGGCGCGAATTGGGCGTCGAAGACGACCTCGCCGAAATTCCGCATCTCAACGAAGCCATGCTGGTGACGCTGGGCAAGGCGGGGATCAAGACGCTCGACGACCTCGCGGATCTCGCCACCGACGAGCTGATCGCGAAAAAGCGCGAAGCGCCCCGCCGGCGGCAGAATTCGCCCGACGGCCCGCCGATGCGCCGCGATCGTCCGATACGCGAGGCCGACAAGGGCGGCGTGCTCGGCGAATACGGTCTGTCCGAGGAGCAGGGCAACGAAATCATCATGGCCGCCCGTGCGCATTGGTTCGACGACGAGGAACCGGCGCCGCAGGCCACGGAGGCTCCCGCAGCGGAGCAGATACAGGAGGCCGCCGATGCGGACTCCACCCAATGAGCGCGTAAGTTCCGACATCGCCGACCTGCCCGCTCCCGGAGATGCTTTCGGGAGCGAGCGGCGCTGCGTGCTATCGGGCGAAAGCCGACCGCGCGGCGAGCTGATCCGGCTGGCATTGGCGCCCGATGGCGAAGTGCATCCCGATCCGCTGTCCAAGGCCCCGGGACGCGGCGCGTGGATCCGCCCGGACCGTGCCGCGCTCGAAGTCGCGATTGCCGATGGCAGCCTGCGACGGGCGCTGATGCGTGCCTTCAAGGGAGGTCCGGCCGATGCGCGGCTTTCCTACAGCGAGGATTTGCCACATCGAATCGAGGCGGCGCTGGCACGAACATTGCTCGATCGGCTGGGTCTTGAACTACGCGGGGGAAACATCGTGCTGGGATCGGCCAGGCTGGAAGAACATGCCCGCTCGGGCCGGATCGCGCTGCTGCTGCATGCAAGCGACAGCAGCGAAGATGGTCGCAAACGCCTGGATCAGGCATGGCGGGTCGGGCTGGACGAAGAGGGGTCGGGTCGGCGCGGCGATGTCTTGCCACTGGACCGCGAGGCGTTGTCTGTGGCATTGGGCCGCGAAAATGTCGTCCATCTTGGGGTTTCGGGCCGGCAGGGATCGCCAGGCGGCGCGCCGCACCGGGTCGGACGCGACGTCACCCGCCTTCGCGCGTTTAGCGACAGCGATCCGCCCGGCGAGCGGAGCTGAACAATACGACCGCGCGAGGCCGATAACGGGCAGCGCCGGGACGACGACGAGTTTCAAAGGAATAACCAGCCAGAATGAGCGACGAAGACAAAAAACCTGCACGCAAGCCACTGGGATTGAAGAGGGCGGTCGACGCCGGCGAGGTCAAGCAGACCTTCAGCCACGGCCGCACCAACAAGGTCGCAGTCGAGGTGAAGCGGCGCCGCAAGCTCGTTAAGCCGGGTGAAGCCCCCGCGCCCGAACCTGCGCCAGCACCCGCTCCGGCGCCTGCCCCGGCGCCCGCTCCCGCCGCCAAGAAACCGGCGGCCAAGCCCGCGCCTGCGCCCAAGGCCCCGGCCGGCGAGACCCCGCAGGAACGCGTCGCACGCCTGCAGCGCGAGGCCGAAGAAGAGCGCCTGAAGCTCGCCGAAGAAGCGCGCAAGCGCGACGACCAGCGCGCAAAGGACGTGGCCGAGGAAGAGAAGCGCCGCCAGGAAGAGAACAAGAAGGCCGAGGAAGAGGCCGAAACGCAGGCGCGAGAAGACGCCGAAGCCGAGCGCCGCACCGAGGCCGACGCGGCCAGTGCCGAAGCGCAAGCAGCCGACGCGACCACGGCCAAGCCGGCTGCGCCCGTGGGCCGCAAGTTCACGCCGGTCGCCCGGCCCGAGCCGAAGCGGCCAGAGAAGAAACCGCGCAAGAAGGATGACAAGCCCGCAGCGCCCAGTCCCAAGGATAAGCGCCGCGCAGGCAAGCTTACCGTCAACCGGGCGCTGAACGAGGACGAGGGCCGCCGTGCCCGCAGCCTCGCCGCGCTCAAGCGTGCGCGGGAGAAGGAGCGCCGCATGCAGGGCGGCGGCTCTTCCAAGCCGCGCGAGAAGCAGGTGCGCGACGTTGTCGTTCCCGAAGCCATCACCGTGGGCGAACTCGCCAAGCGGATGGGCGAGAAGGGCGCGGACCTCGTCAAGGAGCTGTTCAATCTCGACATGATGGTCACCGTCAACCAGACCATCGACCAGGACACTGCCGAGCTGCTCGTGGAACAATTCGGTCACAACATCCAGAAGGTCTCCGAGGCCGATGTCGACATTCAGGCCGAAGAGGATGTCGATCCCGAAGAGACGCTGAAAGAGCGTCCGCCGGTGGTCACGATCATGGGCCATGTCGATCACGGCAAGACCAGCCTGCTCGACGCGCTGCGCGGGACCGATGTGACCAAAGGCGAAGCCGGCGGCATCACCCAGCATATCGGCAGCTACCAGATCACGACGAAGGACAAGCAGACGATCACTTTCCTCGACACGCCCGGCCACGCCGCATTCAGCGAGATGCGCGCGCGCGGGGCGAACGTGACCGATATCGTGGTGCTGGTGGTCGCGGCCGACGATGGCATCATGCCGCAGACGATCGAGGCGATTAACCACACCAAGGCCGCCGGCGTCCCGATGATCGTTGCGATCAACAAGATGGACAAGCCCGAAGCGGATCCGGACAATGTGCGCAATCGCTTGCTCGAACACGAAGTGATCGTCGAAAAGCTTTCGGGCGACGTTCAGGACGTGGAAGTATCCGCAACGAAGAAAGCCGGTCTCGACGAGCTGCTCGAAAAGATCGCGCTTCAGGCCGAACTTCTCGAACTGAAGGCGCGGCCCGATCGCGACGCCGATGCGACCGTGATCGAAGCGCAGCTCGACAAGGGCCGTGGGCCGGTCGCGACCGTGCTGGTGACTCGAGGAACGCTCGAGCGCGGCGACACCTTCGTCGTCGGCACTCAAAGCGGCCGCGTGCGTGCGATCGTCAACGACCAGGGCAAGCAGATCAAGAAGGCCGGTCCTTCCATGCCGGTCGAGGTGCTTGGCCTCGGCGGCGTCCCGTCGGCGGGCGACCAGCTGACCGTCGTCGAGAACGAACAGCGTGCCCGCGAGGTCGCTCAGTATCGCCAGGAAAAGGCGACCGAAAAGCGCACCGCGCTCGCTCCGACCAGCTTCGATACCATGTTCAACAACCTCCAGTCGAACGTCATCGAATGGCCGGTGCTGGTGAAGGCCGATGTGCAAGGTTCGGTCGAAGCGATCGTCAACGCGCTGCACAATATCTCGACCGACGACATCAAGGCCCGCGTGCTCCACGCTGGCGTTGGCGCGATTACGGAGAGCGACGTGACGTTGGCTGCGGCTTCGAACGCGCCGATCATCGGGTTCAACGTGCGCCCCAATGCCAAGGCGCGCGAACTCGTCAAGCGCGATAACGTTCGCATGATGTATTACGACGTGATCTATCATCTGACCGAGGAAGTGGCCAAGGAGATGGCCGGCGAGCTTGGCCCCGAACGGGTCGAAACCGTTGTCGGCCGCGCCGAGGTCAAGGAAGTGTTCCGCTCGGGCAAGAAGGACAAGGCCGCCGGCCTGCTGGTTACCGAGGGCGTCATCCGCAAGGGTCTTCATGCACGCTTGACGCGCGACGACGTCATCGTTTCGGCCACCACCATCGCTTCGCTGAGGCGCTTCAAGGACGATGTCGACGAAGTGCGCTCGGGTCTCGAATGCGGCGTGGTGCTGGAGGATACGAACGACATCCAGCAGGGCGACAGCCTCGAAATCTTCGAGGTCGAGGAGCGCGAGCGCACGATCGAGGTGTCGTAGACAGGCCGATCGGCGCAGCGCAGGGCGTTCGGGAAGGGGGACAGCAATCGCAGTCCCCTGGTGCGGTGCTCAAGCCCATGCCTGAGGGGGAATGATGGACTGGACCGACGCGTTCTCGAACGACGATCATAGCTCTCCGCACACGTCGCTGCTCGCCTCGGAGTTCGTCGGCTTCGACGAGGCGAGCCAGACCGCGACTATGCGCTTTACGGTGAAGCCGGAAATGTGCACCTGGCGCGGGGGTGTGCAGGGCGGTCTGGTCGCGGGCTATCTGGACGATGTGATGGGCTATGCGCTGGTCGCCGCGACCGAGGGCGAACTCGCGCCGCTCAATCTCGACCTGTCAATGAGCCTCATCCGTCTGATCCCGGAAGGTGCCGTCGTGACGGGCAAGGGCCGGGTGGTAAAGGCGGGACGCCGGGTGGTGTTTCTCGAAGGCGAATTGCTGGCCGAAGACGGGACAATTTATGCCCGCGCGACGTCCACCGCGCTACCCACGCCGCGCCCTTCGCCGACGCAAACCGGCATGAGCCGGTAGCGAGCGCTTTCGGCGCGAAAATGTGACTTCGCGCCGTGGCCGCGCCAGCCAAAGGCTGTTAGCTCTCACAGCCGGACCGGAGCTTTGAACAGGAGACGAGCCGCATGGCCCGCCGCAGCGATTTTACCGCCGAACAGCATTCGGTCCGCGTCCTCAAAGTGGGCGAGCGCGTGCGCCATATCCTGTCCGAATTGCTGGCGCGTCAGGAGGTGCATGACGAGGTCGTCAGCGCCTCGAACATCGCGGTCACAGAGGTGCGCATGACGCCCGATCTTCGCAATGCGACAGCTTATGTGAAACCGCTGCTGTCCGGCGGACCGGAACTGCAGGATGAGGAGGTGGTGACTGCTCTGCGACATAATACCGCTTTCCTCCAGCGCGAAGTTGCCAAGCGGCTCGGGCTAAAATTCGCGCCGAAGCTCAAGTTTCGCACTGATGAGAGTTACGCCGAAGCCGATCGGATCGAGGCGTTGCTGCGCGATCCCAAAGTGGCGCGAGATCTGGACGAGGGCGGCGAAGCGGAAGAGGACGAAAAGCCGTCCTAGCGCGGGATCATGCGCGCGCTCAGCTTGATATCGACAGTGTTGCCGACGATCAGCTGATAGCTGTCCATCCCGTAATCGCGGCGGTCGATCTCCATCTCGCCGCTAAATCTGACGGGCCGGCCTGTGGAAGCCGAAGGATCGCTGGCGAAGTCCACTGCGAGCGTTTCGCTCCGCGTTACGCCGCGCGCCGTCAGTTCGCCGGTGACGGTTCCGGTGGTTGGGGAACTCATGCTGAGCGAACGTCCGACGAAACGGATCGAGGGATAGCGCTCGACCCAGAAGAATTTTTCGCCGCGCAAACGCTTCAATGTCGTCTCGTCGGGCGCTTCGATTGCGCGGGCATCGAAGGTCACGTCGATCCGGGCGCGTTCGGGGGCGCCTGGCACGATCGTCACGTCGCCTTCCATCCGGGGGAAACGCGCGGTCTTGCTGGCGAGGCCAAAGAAGGAAACCTTCGCGGTAACGTCGCTGGCGCCGGCATCGAGATTGTAGCCGATCGGCGCGCTCGAATTGGCCGAGATGTCGCTATGATGGAGCAGCGCGAGAAGCGCGATCAGCAATAGGTGCAGCGTGCGGTTTTGAAGGGCGGACATGTCAACCATACGCGCGGAAGCTGCGATCGGTTTCCACCGCGGTCCTATCCGCCGCCTGGCAACGCATAGCCGACTGGCGCATCCGGCCCGAGAGGAATGCCGAGATAGAACCACACAACGATCAGTATCGTGCCCGAGGCGAGCAGCCAGATCGAATAGGGGATCATCATCGCGGTCAGGCTGCCGAGACCGAAGCTCGGCTGCCAGCGCTGCGCGAATACCAGGATCAGCGGGAAATAGACCATCAGCGGGGTGATGATATTGGTAGCGCTGTCCCCGACGCGGTAGGCCGCGGTTGCGCCTTCGGGGCTGACGCCGAGCAGCATCAGCATCGGCACGAGGATCGGCGCCAGCAGGGCCCATTTCGCGCTGGCCGAGCCGACGAAGAGGTTGAGCAGGCCCGAAAACAGCACCATCAGCCCGATCACTAGCGGCAGCGGCAAGCCGGTCGCCTGAATGCCAGCGGCGCCGTGCACGGCGGAAATGAGGCCGAGATTGGACCAGCCGAACATCGCCACGAAATGCGCCGCGGCGAAGGCGAGGACCAGGTAGTAGCCCATATCCTTCATGCTCTCGGACATCATGGCGACGAGGTCGCGGTGGTCCTCGATGGTGCCGACCGCGCGGCCATAAGCCCAGCCGCAGGCGAGGAAGAGGATGAAGAAGGCGGCGACCAACGACTGATAGAAGGGGCGCAGCTGGCTGTGGATCGAGCAATCGGCGGCGGCGAGCCCGTCGCAGGCGGACTCGTCGATGAGCGGGGTGCCGGGAGCGAAAACCATGAGTACCCAGAGGCCGACAATGCCCAGCGCGGCCAGGCCGGCGGCTTTCAAACCCTTCTTGGCGAGCGCGGGATCCCCTTTGGTCGGATCGGGGTCTTCCTCGCCATCGGGAGATGGTGCCATAGCGCCGCCCTTCCACGCGCCGAGGCGGGGCTCAATGACCTTGTCGGTCACATACCAGATGATGGGAAGGTAGATCAGCGTCATCGCGCTGATGAAATACCAGTTGCCGGCAAGGTTTGCGGTCCAGGCGGGGTCGAGCGCGCTCGCGCCGACGGCTTCTTCGGTGATGCCGAACAGCAGCGCGTCGAGCTGTCCGGGCGAAACATTCGCCGAAAAGCCCCCTGAAACGCCGGCAAAGGCGGCGGCAATCCCGGCCATCGGATGACGCCCGGCAGCGGCGAAAAGGATGCCGGCCAATGGGATCAGCACGACATAGCCTGCATCGGCAGCATGATTGCCGATCATCGCAACCAGCGCGACGACAGGGGTCAGCAACTTCTTGGGCGCGCTCTTCACCGCGCTTGCCATACCCGCGGCGAAGAAACCGGACCGTTCGGCAACGCCGGCGCCCAGCATCACGACGAGGACATAGCCCAGCGGGTGGAAGTGAGTGAAGGTCTTGGGCATCTCCACCCACAAACGCTGGATATTCTCCGCCGAAAGCAGGCTTACCGCCTCGATGCGCAGCGCCTGGCCGGTCTCCTCATCAAGGCTCGTCGGGTGGAGCGCGGACACGCCCAGCAATGCGCACAGGACCGAGATCGCGACCAGTGCGACGATCAGATAGAAAAACAGGAAAACGGGGTCGGGCAGCTTGTTGCCGCTCTTTTCGATCCAGCCGAGAAAGCCTGTCATCCGCTCAGTGGATTGTTCCGTGCTGGTCGCGCCTGCGGCCGTTGCCATGCTTCTTGTCCCTGTCGTCCGCTGATCCGAATGCGTGCGGGGTTAGCATCGCGCAACCGCCCTGTCACAGGCATTAACCGCCCGTTTTCTCAACAGGCAAGACGTGGCGAAAGCGCGCACAGGGCGATACGAAGCGCACGATATGGCCAAGCTCTATTTCTACTATGCCAGCATGAATGCCGGAAAGAGCGCCTCGCTGCTTCAGGCCGATTTCAACTATCGCGAGCGCGGCATGCGCACGATGATCTGGACCGCGGCGCTCGATACGCGCTCGGCCGGCATGGTGCGCAGCCGCATCGGGCTCGAGGCGAGCGCGCATCTTTATGACGGCGACACCGATTTGCGCGCGCGAGTAATTGCAGTCCACGAAGACGCACTGCTTGATTGCGTCCTGCTAGACGAGGCGCAATTTCTGACGTCGGCGCAGGTCTGGCAGCTGGCGGCGCTGGCGGACGAAGAGGGTATACCGGTGCTGTGCTACGGTCTTCGCACCGATTTTCGCGGGGAGCTCTTCCCAGGATCGGCCGTACTGCTCGGGATCGCCGATGCGCTCGTCGAACTGAAGGCGGTGTGCCACTGCGGGCGCAAGGCGACGATGAACCTGCGGGTCGATGCGGCAGGACAGGCGATCGCCGAAGGCGCGCAAACCGAGATCGGCGGCAACGATCGCTACGTCGCCCTGTGCCGCAAGCATTTTCGCGAAGCGCTCATGTAGCCGACACTGGTTTAGCTGCGGAGCGCCACCCATATGAGCGCCATGCCCGATTCGCTCGCCTTTGCGCTCATGGTCATCCCCTGCATCGTCGTTGCCATCGTCTTTCATGAGGTCGCGCATGGCTACATGGCGAAGGCGCTGGGCGATCCGACCGCGAGCGAGCGGGGGCGCCTGACGCTCAATCCCATCCGCCATGTCTCGCCGGTGGGCACGCTGTTGGTGCCGGGCGCGCTGATCGCGCTGGGCGGACCGCCTTTCGGCTGGGCGAAGCCGGTTCCCGTAAATCAATGGCGGCTGTCGAACCCGCGCTATGGGATGATGGCGGTCGCGGCAGCAGGTCCGGGGATCAATTTCGTGCTCGGGACGATCGGCGCGGCGCTGCTGGGCCTGTTCGGAGAGGCGGTGGGCCTCGTGCCGGGGCCGGGCGGCCTGGTCTTCATGGCCGATGCGGATGGCGCCTCGCTCCCGATCGAGACCGCGCTCGTCTATTTCGTTCTCATCAACCTGTTTCTCGGCTTGTTCAACCTTCTGCCGATCCCGCCTTTCGACGGTTCGCATATCATCGGCGGATTATTGCCTGGCCGGCTGCGACATTATTGGACGCGGTTGCAAGGGGTGGGGATGGTGCTGATCCTGGGCGTCATCGCCTATAGCTGGATTTTCGGCACCGGCTGGCTCGAAGCCACCGTGCTGCCGGTGCTCGACTTCGTCCTCACGGGGCTGTTCGGCCTGTTCGGCTACAATCCGCAACTGTTCTAGAGCCGATATAGGGCGCAGGCACGTTCGCCTCGAACCAACGTGCGACCTGGGCCTGCGCTTCGTCCGACAGATGGAGATACAGCTTGCTGCGCCGGCGAAGCACATCCTCGCTGGTTTGCGCGAATTCCTCGCGCACGAGATATTCGAGTTCGCGCGCCGTGAGACCAGATCCGAAATGCTCGCCGAGATCGCCGGGTCCACTCGCATCCCCCAGCATATCCCCCATTCGCGTGCCATAGGCGCGGGCGAAACGCAGCACGGTTGTCGCCTCGAGCCAGGGAAAGCGCCGCGCCTGTTCGGCAACGAACCGGTCGAAGCGCAGCGGATCGATCGCGCCGCCGGGCAGGGGCTGCTTTGCCGTCCATGACGGCCCGGAAACGCCCAGTTTTCTAAGCGCATGTTCGGCGAGTTTGCGATAGGTCGTGAGCTTGCCGCCAAAGATCGAGAGTATGCGCGGCGCGCCTGCGCCCGGGCCCTCGTCGAGTTCGAATTGGTAGTCGCGCGTTACCGTTGCGTTGGAGGAGGCCTTGTCCTCGTAGAGCGGACGCACTCCGGCATAGCTCGCCACTGCCTGCCCGGGCGAAAGCGGCGCGCCGAAATATTCGCTTGCCGCGTCGCAGATATAGGCCGCTTCCTCCGCGCTGATGTCGATACCCGCCGGATCGCCGGTGAATAGCACATCGGTGGTCCCGACGAGCGTGAAGGCGCCTTCATAGGGGATCGCGAAGAGAATGCGGCCATCGCGGTTCTGGAAGATGTAGCAATGCTCGCCCTCGTAAAGGCGCGGGAAGATCAGATGGCTTCCCTTGACGAGGCGCAGATTCGCATGACGCTGGTCCGGCAAAGCTTGTTCGAGCACGGTGTCGACCCAAGGCCCGGCGGCGTTTATCACGTCGCGGGCGGTAATCGTCTCCTCCCCGCGCGAGGTGCGCACGGTCGCCGTCCAGACGCTTTCGCCGCGATCCAAGGCCACGCAGCGGGTGCGCGTGCGGATGTGGGCTCCGCGCGCCCGTGCATCCATGCAATTCAGCACCACGAGGCGTGCATCCTCGACCCAGCAATCGGAATATTCGAAGCCCTTGCTGAGCCGCTCCTGCAGAACCCCCACATGAGACGGGACGGTGAGATCGACCCCCGACGTAGCGGGCAGCAGGCGGCGTCCGCCGATATGGTCGTAAAGGAACAGGCCGAGCCGCAGCATCCATCGGGGCCGCAATCCGGCATCGTGCGGCAACACGAAACGCAGCGGCCATATGATGTGCGGAGCGATGGCGAGCAGCCGCTCGCGCTCGATCAGGCTTTCGCGCACCAGCCGCAGCTCGCCATGCTCGAGATAGCGCAGGCCGCCATGGACCAGCTTGGTCGAGGCGCTGGATGTGGCCGCGGCGAGATCGTCCTTCTCGACGAGGCAGACCGACAGCCCGCGCATCGCCGCATCGCGCGCGATACCGGCGCCATTGATGCCGCCGCCGATAACGAGCAGGTCGTATGGGGGAGGGACGGAAGGGAGGGACACGCGGCGGGGAGACCTTGGGGAGGGCGGAAAGAAGACCCGCCTGCTGCACCTTCGCCGCGCGCCTATCAAGCCCCGGTGCCGATCTCTGCCGTCTAACCGGGGCGGGCCGAACAAGATGGCTCGCGGCTTCCTTCGTCCTTTTCCTTCCCGAACAGCATCAGCGCGGTCTCGTGCGAGGTACGGTATTTCTCACCGATCAACTCGGCATAGGTGCTCACATTGTCGAGCGCGCTTTCCAGGCAGGTAAGGAACCCATCGACAATCCTTTGCTGGTCTTCGCCTGATGGTACCGTTTCGCTCACCCGCGCGACATAGCCGCGAATGATGTCGTCGCGCTTCGGGCGGGCATTTCGCGCATCGTCGCCCGGCAGTTTGTCGATCACATCGAGCACGCCGAGATGTTCGAGCAGGGAAGCGCCGGGGAAGGGGTCCTGTGCTGCGAAATCGTGCGCGATGACGGGGTCACAGTTCCAGTCGTGCAGGCGGGCGAGGTCGCAGGCGGGATCGAACGTATAATACCAATAGGGCGTGCCGCTCTCCGGCACCGGTGCTGCGAAATGGACGAAGCCGCGGCGCATCGTATCGTAGAACAGCTGGAAGCCATCGTAATAGATGTGGTGCTGGAGTTGGGCGAAGAGGCTTTGAAAGACCTTTGCCGGGTCGCGCAGCACGACATGCCATTCGACCGCGTCGATCCCCGCAATATCGCGCGCCTTATCGACGGCGCGCAAAGGCCGCTCGTCGTAAAGTGCGCCTTCGAGGTCTTCGGACGAGAAGATGATCGTGTCGCATCCCTTCTCCGCAGCGCGCTGCGCCATGGCGCGGATGGGCTCCGCATCACCTTGAAGCACGCGCCAGGCGGCATGGTGATGCGCCGGATAACCTTCTTGCCATTCGTAATAGATCCCGCGTTTCGCCAGCGCTGCGTGATGGTCGTTCAAGACGTGCTGGAGATAGGTCGAGCCCGTCTTGTGGAGGCCGGGATGGATGATAAGCCGCATAATAGCGCGGCCTTGACATCACCGCGCCTAACGCCTGCATCACATGCATATCAGAACCATTGCGTAGCCGGTCGCACGCGCGCTAGGCGCCGGGGCACAGATGACGCATGGATGGATCATCCTCGACAAGCCGCGCGGGCTCGGTTCGACGCAAGGTGTCGCCGCGGTAAAGCGCAATCTGCGCGAGGGCGGCTATCCGAAGGTGAAGGTCGGCCATGGCGGCACGCTCGATCCGCTGGCCGAAGGGGTGCTGCCGATCGCGCTTGGCGAAGCGACCAAGCTGGCCGGGCGCATGCTCGATTCCGACAAGGTCTACGATTTCACGATCCGGTTCGGCGAAGAGACTGACACGCTCGATACCGAAGGCGAGGTGACGGCGCGCAGCGAAGTGCGCCCAATGCGTGCCGCGATCGAGGCGGTTTTGCCGCAATATACCGGGCCGATCGAGCAGGTGCCGCCGGCCTTTTCGGCACTCAAGGTCGATGGTAGGCGCGCCTACGATCTGGCTCGGGCAGGCGAGAAGGTGGCATTGACGACGAGAGCGGTGACCATTCACTCGCTATATATCTGTCATTTCCGCGAAGGCGGGGACCTGGGGTCGCACAGCTCCGACCAGGCCGCCCTGGGTTCCCGCGTTCGCGGGAATGACAGTGAATTGGAAGAGATCACCCTTACTGCGCACGTTTCCAAAGGCACCTATATCCGCTCCCTTGCACGGGATATCGCGCTTGCTCTTGGAACCGTCGGTTACGTTACCTATTTGCGTCGCACGAAGGCTGGCCCGTTCCATGCGCAGCAGGCGATTTCGCTGGACAAACTCAACGAAATCGGCAAGGGCGCGCCTCTATCCGACCTCCTCCTGCCGCTAGAGGCGGGGCTGGACGACATCCCGGCCCTCCACCTCGATCAGACAGACGCGCAGGCGGTCCGCCAGGGCCGGGTCCTGTCTGAACTGCCCCAACCATCCGGGCTCTATTGTGCGATGCTGGACAGCGTTCCGGTGGCGCTGGTGGAAGTCGAGGACGGGACCGCGCGCGTGGTCAGGGGCTTCAACCTACCCGATGTCGCTGAGTAGAAAGAGAAAGTTATGTCGGTTACAGCCGAGAAGAAACAGGAAATTATTCAGGACAATGCCCAGGCCAAAGGCGATACGGGCAGTCCGGAAGTGCAGGTCGCGATCCTTACCGAGCGTATTCGGAACCTGACCGAGCACTTCAAGTCCAACCACAAGGACAATCATTCGCGTCGCGGCCTCCTAATGATGGTCAACAAGCGTCGCAATCTGCTCGCCTATCTCAAGAAGAAAGACGTCGAGCGCTACAACGCCCTGATCCAGAAGCTGGGTCTCAGAAAATAAGAGTTTTGCGAAGGGCGGTTCCAACGGGCCGCCCTTTGTCTATCCGGCTCCCAAGCAATTCGGCTGGGATCGGACAATGGGGGCGCGAATAGCCCCGCACCGGACCGGGCCGGTCTAACCCGGAAACTGTAGGCCCCGTGCGCGCAATAAGGCCGCGCGGGTCATAAAGGAAAATTCATGTTCGACACGAAAACCGTATCGCTGGAGTGGGGCGGAAAAACCCTCACTCTGGAAACCGGCCGTATTGCCCGTCAGGCAGACGGCGCGGTCCTCGCCACCTATGGCGAAACCGTCGTTCTGTGCGCGGTCACCGCAGCACGCAGCGTCAAGGAAGGGCAGGACTTCTTCCCGCTCACCGTCCACTATCAGGAAAAGTTTTCCGCAGCCGGCCGTATCCCCGGCGGCTTCTTCAAGCGCGAAGGCCGCGCGACCGAGAAGGAAACGCTCACCAGCCGTCTGATCGACCGCCCGGTGCGTCCGCTCTTCCCGGAAGGCTTCTACAACGAAATCAACGTCATCGCCCAGGTCCTGTCCTACGATGGCGAGACCGAGCCCGATATCGTCGCGATGATTGCGGCATCGGCTGCGCTTACCATCAGCGGCGTTCCCTTCATGGGCCCGATCGGCGCAGCGCGCGTCGGCTTCACCAATGATGGCGAATACGTCCTCAACCCGACCGTCGCGGACGCGCTGGGCGAGGATGGCCGTCTCGACCTCGTCGTCGCAGCGACGCAGGACGCGGTGATGATGGTCGAGTCCGAAGCGAAGGAGCTGACCGAAGACGAAATGCTCGGCGCGGTAATGTTCGCGCACGAGGAAAGCCGCAAGGTCATCGGTGCGATCATCGATCTCGCCGAACAGGCAGCCAAGGATCCGTGGGACCTGGACCCGGTCGAAGACAAGTCGGCCGTGCTGGAAGAACTGCGCGGTCTGATCGGCGACGACCTTACTGCCGCCTACAAGATCACCGACAAGAGCGACCGCCGCGACGCGATCGATGCCGCCCGTGCCAAGGCGCGCGAGCATTACGAGAAGCTCGATAAGGAAGATCCGGGCGAATATCTCGGTCGCCTCAAGCTGGTGAAGAAGCTCGAGAGCAAGATCGTGCGCCAGTCGATCCTCGAGGACGGCACACGTATCGATGGGCGCAAGGTGGATCAGGTCCGCCCGATCGAAGCCATGGTCGGTCTGTTGCCGCGCACGCACGGTTCGGCGCTGTTCACCCGCGGCGAAACGCAGGCGATCTGCACCACCACGCTCGGCACCAAAGATGCCGAGCAGATGATCGACGGGCTGGAGGGTCTCTCCTACTCGAACTTCATGCTCCACTATAACTTCCCGCCCTATTCGGTCGGCGAAGTGGGTCGCTTCGGCTTCACCAGCCGCCGCGAAACCGGCCACGGCAAGCTAGCCTATCGTGCGCTGCGTCCGGTTCTGCCCGATGCGGAGGAATTTCCGTATACGATCCGCGTCCTATCCGACATCACCGAGTCCAACGGCTCGTCCTCGATGGCGACCGTCTGCGGCGGCGCGCTTTCGATGATGGACGCCGGCGTTCCGCTCGCGCGTCCGGTGTCGGGCATCGCGATGGGCCTGATCCTCGAAGGCGAGAACTTCGCGGTTCTCTCCGATATCCTGGGTGACGAAGATCATCTCGGCGATATGGACTTCAAGGTGGCCGGGTCGGAAGAAGGCATTACGTCCTTGCAGATGGACATCAAGGTCGCCGGTATCACCAAGGAGATCATGGAAAAGGCGCTCGAACAGGCGAAGGCCGGCCGCGCGCATATCCTTGGTGAAATGGCCAAGGCGCTCACCGGTGCTCGCACCGAAGTTTCCAAGCACGCTCCACGTATCGAGACGATGCAGATCGACAAGTCGAAAATCCGCGACGTCATCGGTACGGGCGGCAAAGTGATCCGCGAGATCGTCGCCGAAACCGGCGCCAAGGTCGACATCGACGACGAAGGCACGATCAAGATTAGCTCTTCCAATGCCGATGAAATCGAAGCCGCGAAGAAGTGGATCGAAGGCATCGTCGAGGAAGCCGAAGTCGGCAAGATTTACACCGGCAAGGTCGTTAACATCGTCGATTTCGGCGCGTTCGTGAACTTCATGGGCGGCAAGGACGGCCTCGTCCACGTTTCCGAAATGAAGAACGAGCGTGTCGAAAAGCCGACCGATGTCGTCAGCGAAGGTCAGGAAGTGAAGGTCAAGGTCCTCGAGATCGACAATCGCGGCAAGGTTCGCCTGTCGATGCGCGTGGTCGATCAGGAAACTGGCGAAGAGCTCGAAGACACCCGCCCACCGCGCGAACCGCGCGGTGACAAGGGTGGCCGCGGTGGCGGCGGTGGTGGTCGCGGCGGGGATCGTCGTCGTGGAGGCGGCGGTGGCCGTGGCCGCGGTGGCGAGCGTGGCGGCAATCGTGACGGCGGTGGCAACGATGGCCCCGCAGCGATGCCCGACTTCCTGAAGGACTGACCCTTCCAGACAATCGAACAAGGAGGCCCGCCGGAAGCGATTTCGGCGGGCCTTCCTTTTGGCTAAAGGACCCATATGCTCAAACGCGAACTTATCGACACCGCTGAAATCGACGACGGGGAAACACTCGAACTCTATTCGCACGGTCGCGACTTCATGATCGTGCTCGGTCGCAACGAACTGATGAGCACGCGGATGCGGTTCTCGGAGGAGCAGCTGGCCGACTTGACGGTCGAGCGGCTCGAAGCCGACAACCCCCGTATCCTGATCGGCGGCTATGGCATGGGCTTCACCTACCGCGCCGCCCACGAAAGGCTCGGCGAGGGAGCTCAGATCGTTATCGGCGAGATTTCGCATTCGATCCTCGAATGGGCACAGGGGCCGATGGCCGAACTGACAGGTGACACGCTGTCCGACCCGCGCCTCGATCTGAAAATCTGCGACGTCGCCGCGCTTATCGACGATGCGATCGACGGGACCTGCGAGAAATTCGATGCGATCCTGCTGGACGTCGATAACGGCCCAGACGGCCTCGTGCGCGAGGACAACAACCGTCTCTACAGCCGCACCGGCCTTGGCAAGGCGCGCGATGCCTTGAAGCCAGACGGCATCCTTTCGGTCTGGTCTGCGGCGCCGGATCCGGCTTTTCGGCGACGGCTCAAGGAGGCAGGGCTGGATGTCGAGGAGAAGCGCGTGCGCTCGCGCCCCAACAATAAAGGCGCGCATCACATTATCTGGTTTGCGCGAAAGCGGCGCTGAGAGCCTTGCAGAGCCCCCAGCGCCGTCGGACCAAAATGGCCCACACCTCCCCCCCGGAGACGTGGGCCAAGTCGGCGGAAGGGGGTTTCCCTTCCGCACGGGCTGCACCTCCCGTGACGTGTCGATGGTCATGCCGCATCACCCCACAGGCATTCGATCGATGAAGAGGTTGTAAGCAAACACGGTGCCGCCCGCTGTGACGCGGGTCACATGGTTAAAATAAAATTGACCGCGACTGGCATGAGCGAGGGGCGGTGCGGCATCTCCGGCCTCGTTGGAGGCGCACGCTAGCGGTTGCGCCGATCGTTCCCCACTGCCATTCATGCATCTGCTGCGCGCTATCGCCGAGCGCGCGTCCTGCCGAAAGGGACGTTCTTGGACAGCCCGAAAGACGCCATCGCCAGCCTCGCTCCCGATAGCCTTCTGCGAGCGCTCGAACCGGCACAGCTCGAAGCACTGCTCGATCGCGCGAGCCCTCGCTCGCTAGAGGCCGGCGACACCATAATCGAGCAGGGCGACGAGGACGGCGATTTCGCGGTCTTCGTGCTGTCGGGCGGCCTCAAGGTCAGCTTCGTCTCCGCGGGCGGACGTGAAATCATTCTGAGCTATTGCCGACCGGGCGAACTGGTTGGCGAGATTGCGCTGCTCGACAGCGGACCGCGAACGGCGACCGTTACCGCAGCGGTCACGTCGAGCGTGCTCCTACTGCCCAGCCGTTCGTTTCTCGAAACGCTTATGGCGAATCCCGATTCGATGGTTCGCGTGATGCGCGAACTTGCCCAGCGTGTACGTCAGCAGAACCTCGTTATCGAAAGCGATCGCACCTTTTCCGCCGGACCGCGCCTCGCACTGGCCCTGGTGCGATTGATCGACCGCGAGGAAGGAGAGGGCCGGCTGCTTTACAGTCCCAGCCAGAGCGATCTCGGCGCCTTCGCCGGTCTCTCGCGCGAGAGCGTGAGCCGCCTGCTGTCCGAATGGGAAAACCGCGGAATCGTGTCGCGCGAAGGACGCGAATTGCGCATATGCGACGGTGAATATCTGAAGTTGATGGCCGAGTTCGGCGAGGAAGCATAAACGCAGGATTCTGTTGCAACACGCCCATCGCCGGAGCCTCGTTTACACAGCGTTTAGCAAGCCACACTAGGGCAGGACGCCTTATGGCGACCGTCCTCACTACGAAATTCGGCCGTTCGCTGGCGCGCGGGCTAAGCGAAGGCTTCGCTGCGCCGCTTGTTGTCATTGCGGTGTTCGCGGTAATGGTCGCCCGCGGTATCTGGCTGTTGCCGGAAGGTTATGACGGCACAGGCGGGATGACGACGACCTTCCTGTTTTTCATCGGCGTGTGGGCGATCGCGATGGCAGCGCGCTGCGCCGAACCGACTTCGAAACTCGCGGCCGGTGTCGTAACCTTCTGCCTGTTTTCGCTGCTGTCGATGATCGCCGCGCTTGCCGCGGCGGCCAATGCGATCGGCGGCGGAGAGTATATCGACCCCGAACTTGTGCGGATCGACGCGCTCCTATTCCCATTCTACGATTGGCAAGCGGTCGCGCTGAGCTTGCCTCGGTTCGAGACGCTCTATTGGGCAATGAACAAGGTGTACAACAGCCTGGAATGGCAGCCCGTCGTATTCATTCTGGCAGCAGCGTGGCTCGGGCAAGTCCGCGACATGGGTGCCTTCATCACGGCGTGGGGCCTGGGTCTCCTAGCCTGTATTGCGCCCTTTCACTGGTTCCCCGCGCTCTCGCCGGTGCCCTATTACGGCATCGGCCGTGCCGACCTGCCCGATCATATGACCGATCTTCCGTGGCGGTTCCTGCCGGTCATGGAAGGTATGCGCGATGGCTCCATTCGCGCTATCGAGACACAATGCCTTACCGGGATGGTAACCGTGCCGAGCTTCCACGCCTGCGCCGCGACGATCCTGGCCTGGGCGTTCTGGCGGTATCCGCTGTTGCGCTGGCCGTTTCTCTCTCTCAACATCGGGATGGCGCTCGCCGCGGTCCCTATCGGCAGCCACTACATCATCGACATCGTGGCCGGCATCGCAGTGGGGTTGCTGGCCGCCTATTCTGCGACGCTGCTTGGCCGCCTTCCTCTAGAAAAGCGGCGATCTGTCGCCCGGGCCAGCGCCGCGCTTGAACCCGCCTGAACCAGCTGTGCCTCAACCTTGGGTTTATTGCTCACTCAGAAATCGTAGATGATCGTGATCCGGCTCAGCGTATCGGTGCTCTGTGCGCCCGCGGGCGGGTTGCTGTCATATTCGTAGGCGTAGGAGAGCCGCGCGGAGAGGTTATCGCTGATCTTTGCGTTCAGGCCTGTGACGAGGTTCAGGCTTGTATTCGAACCGTCGACGATCGCAGTCGCCGACCCACCCGCTTCGGCGACGGCATCGGTGTCCTGGGTCAGCGTCAGACGCTCGGTGATCCGCCAGTCGAAGTCGAGCCCGACCAGCGCGGCGAGCGCGTCTTCGCTGCCGCCATCGACGAATTGCGTGATCCGGTAGGCCGGCCCTGCCTTCGCCGAGAGGGTTACGGCGTCATTGTCGAAGATCTGGTAGCCGAGCCCGCCCGAAACGGCATAGCGCGCCGAAAATCCTTGAAACCGGTCGCGCTCATATTGCGCCAGAGCGTAGAGAAACAGACGCTCGCCGAGTTTCAGATTGGGTTCGTAGGCGGCGAAATATTGCTCGCGGGTGGTGACGCCTTCGGTGCTTTGAAAGTCGGCCCGGGCGTTCACCTTATGTCGCCAATCGATCCCCTCGCGCGTCAATTGGATAGAGGCGGTCACGCCGGTGTTCTCGGCGTTCCCGCTGGCGGCGAAAGCGCCCAGTTCGCCGCGGCCGGACCAGTTGTCGAACAGCCCGGCTTCGCGAATGGCCTGCTGCTCGGCCAGAGCCTGCGCTGCGTTTGCGGCGGCGAGATCGTTCTCGTAGCCTGCGAGGATCGCGTCGATTTCATCCCCTTCGTCGGGATTGGTCGCGCGCGCCAGGTCAATCACCGTGCGCACCGTGTCCTCGTCGCCGCGCTCGATCGCTTCCTCGATCATCGCCCGGACGGATGCGGGGAGTTCGGCGTGAGCTGCCTCGAGCGGAAGGAGCGCGCCAACCACGGCAAGTGCAACGCAACCCGAAATGCGATATCGCGGGCTCACACCTGCCTCGCGCGGACCTGTCCGAGAAAATCGCGCTTGCCGATATTGACCCCCAGATGGCGGGCAATCGAGTAGGCGGCGCTGGCATGGAAGTAGAGATTGGGCTGCGCGAAGCTCAACAGGAAGTCCTCGACAGTGAAATCCATGCCGTTGTCCTTGAACTCGAAGCGCATGTCGCGCCCGATCCAGCTTTCCATTTCCTCTTCGCCGATATTACCGAGAAAGTCCCTGGCTGCGCCGAGTTTCGCCTCGAGCGCGGCGAAAGTTGTCGGCGGAGGGTTCAGGTCGGGCGAGTAGACGCCTTTGCGAACCGCTTCGATCGCGCCCTGCGAATGTTCCGCGACGCTTTTGATCTGGTAAGTGAAGGGCAGCATGTCCTCGATCAGCCGCGCTTCGAGGATCGTCGCATGATCGCAATCGCGGTCCGTGCACCACTCCTGGGTCTTGCGCAGAAGATGCGAGGCTGTGCCCAGCATTTGCATGGCGCTGGGGACGAAGGCGGCGTGAAGCGAAAGCGGCATGGGGGATGCTATCCTGACACGGGAAAGGACCCGACTGCCCAGCGGCAACCGGGTCCGGTAAGACATTATCGATCAGCGAACGCGCGGGCCGCCGAAGGGCAGCGGGGGCGGGGGGCGGCGCGCGCCGCGCGGCAACTGCGCCTGGTAGGCGCGGCCGCAATGTTCCACGCAATAGGGAAAGCCGGGATTCACAGCTTCGCCGCAGAAATGAAAGTCGGGCTCGCCCGGATGGCCCATCGGCCAGCGACACACCTTTTCCGAAAGATCGAGCAGAGAAGTCTTGTCGGCGATCTCCGGACTGGGTTTGGCCGGCACCAGGCGGCGCGGCGGTGCGGGCGGGATCGGGGCCTGCTGGTCGCCAGGGCCCTGGCGCAGGAACCCGCCGGGACCGACCGAGACGATCTTGGGAAGGTCGGGCGACGGGTTCGGGACGGGCTGCGAAGGCGCGCCGCTATTGCTCGCGCCGCCCGGGCTTGCGGCTGTTCCGGTCGAAGCCGCCGGTTTGGCAGGTGCGGGCGTATCCTGTTTCGCCTCGATCTGCGCGTTTGCCTTGACCGCCGGCTTGGCGCCCGCCTTCTTCGCCGCGCCGCTCTTGGCAGCGGGTTTGCGCGCGGCTTTTATCTTTTCGTTGGCTTTCACCGGCGACGGGCGCGACTTGAGACCAAGGCGATGGGCCTTCCCGATCACGGCATTGCGGCTCACACCACCCAGCTCATCGGCAATCTGGCTCGCCGTGGCGCCGCCTTCCCACATTTTCTTCAGCGTTGCGATCCGCTCGTCGGTCCAACTCATAAACTGTCTTTTCCTATCCTGCGCGCTCCTGACCCGAATGGGAGGGAGGGCAACTTGTCACATCCTGCCAGAGGCCTTAGGCGAATGCCGAGATGGCACACGAATTCACCCCGCCCGGCCTGGTAAGCGGCCCGCCGCCCGCCGACGATGCCGCGAAGGACATCGCCAAACCGCGCGCCTTTCCCGAACGCGGCGTGCCGGTCATAACCGGGGTAAACCGCGTCGGGCTCTTGGCGCTCTATATGAAGGAGGTGCGGCGCTTTCTCAAGGTCCAGACGCAGACGATCTGGGCACCGGCGGTAACGACATTGCTGTTTCTGGTGATCTTCACGGTCGCCCTGGGGAGGGGCGGACGCGAAGTGCTGGGCGTGGGCTTTGCGAGCTTCGTCGCGCCGGGACTGATCGTCATGGGAATGATGCAGAACGCCTTCGCCAATTCCTCTTTCTCGCTGCTGTCGGGCAAAATCCAGGGGACGATCATCGATCTTTTGATGCCGCCCTTGTCGCCCGGAGAATTGATGGCTGGCATCGTTGCCGCTGCGGTCACGCGGGCGGTGGCGGTAGGATGCACGGTGGCGCTCGCGATGTTGCTGTGGCCCGGCGTGACGCTGGGTATCGAACATGGCTGGGCAATCGCGTGGTTCGGGTTGATGGGCGCGGTGCTGCTCGCGCTGCTGGGTCTTGCGACCAGTATTTGGGCCGAAAAGTTCGATCACAATGCCGCGATCACCAATTTCGTCATAGCCCCGCTCTCGCTGTTGTCTGGCACGTTCTACGTCATCGACAACCTCGCGCCCATTTTTCAGGCGGTCAGCCGCGCGAACCCGTTCTTCTACGTAATCTCCGGCTTTCGCTACGGCTTTCTCGGCGAAAGCGACATCGGCTCTGACGCCGCAGTCCTGGCGGCCGCCGCCGGACTCGGAGTGCTCAATATCGCGGTGGCGATTGCCGTTTATCTGGTCCTGCGCTCGGGCTGGAAACTCAAGAGCTAGAAGAAGCGGATTAATCGGTCCGCCAGTTTACCCGCGAGGAAGCCTCGGTAGCGTGATGTGTCGGCTGTTCGGGACTGGCTGCGAGGATGCCGGCCACCGCGCACGGACGTCTGACGCAGGCGCTGTTTGAGAACCCCCCCCCTAGTGCGTCAGCGAACGGCGCATGCGGTATCGGCCGTCCTCGTAAGTCTCGAACAGTTGCGGGACTGTGGGATGATCGACCGGACCGCCTTTGCCATCGGCGACGAGATTACCTTGACTGACATAGGCGACGTAGCTCGATTCCTCGTTTTCGGCGAGGAGGTGGTAGAAGGGCTGGTCGCGCGGCGGGCGAATGTCCTCGGGGATCGATTCGTACCATTCCTCGCTATTCGCGAAGACCGGATCGACATCGAAAACGACACCGCGAAAGTCGAACAGGCGATGACGCACGACGTCGCCGATGCCGAACCGGCTGCGGGTCTGGCGCGGCGCATTGATGGTGCGTCCCGCTTGACTGGAAAAGAAGTGAGCGCGTTCCATAGCCTGAAGATATGGCGCTTTGTCCGCGCAAAACAAGCGAGTTGCGTCTTTCGAAGTCCAGATATGCCCGCATTTCGGGTTGCCATCACGTGCAGGGCGAAGCCGCACGCGGGCTGAACGGGGCTTGGCAAGGCAGGAACCGTGCGCTAACGGCGCGCTTCTCGTCGTCGGCCGGACCGGGTCGGCGCGCCATGATCCGCATTTCGAACACGGAGCGGCAGCGCAGGCGAGATACGCGGAGAGGTGCCGGAGTGGTCGAACGGGGCGGTCTCGAAAACCGTTGTGCTCTCACGAGTACCGAGGGTTCGAATCCCTCCCTCTCCGCCATTTCTTCAGCCCAAGATCGAAAACACCGATTGCCGGTATGGCACGTCCCATTCGATCTCGTCGCCTTCTTCGATCGTCGGCACAGCGCGCAGCACGTCGTCGCTGGCGTTGAGCACATAGCCCTCGAGAGTGGTATTGTAGTTCAGCGCATCCCAGGGGATCGGTCGATGCTCCTTCCCCATCCCGAGGAAGCCGCCGAAACTGATCACTACGACGCGCACCTGACCGGAGCGTTTCTCGATCCCGAGATATTCGACCTGGCCTATCTTCTGTCCCGTGGGCCGATAAACCTGCGTACCCTCGACCCTATTGGATGCGATCAGGTCGGACCGCGACACCCCCTCGTCTACCCTGCGATCGCGTGTTGGTTCGCTAAAGGAGGGTGTGACGTATTGATCTTGTTGCTGGCTTGCTCCGTTCGACATGGTCTTGTTTCTCTCGTCGTATTGATCGAAGGCGCGAGCATGTTCGATCGGCCGGTCTTCGGTCGCGTCTCCGGTAAAGGTTCGATTGTAAAGAAACGCCTAGGGTAGGACCGCCCGGCAGGCCTTAACTTTTGTAAGGTCCTCGCGGTTTCCCGTGCCTACGACTCGGGGATCATGCGGGACGCTTGCCCAATGTTGAGTCGATCGTCTCGATCAGCTTCGTGATCGACACGGGTTTCGACAGCACCGGAAGCTTGCGGAACTTCGGGTCGCTCGGTGGCAACTTGCTGTAGCCCGTCAAAAAGACGACCGGCACGTCCTGATCGAGCAACCAGTTTGCGAATGCGTGGCTGGTCCTGCCTTTGCCGAGATTGACATCCAGAAATGCGATGTCGGGCAAGTCGCCCTCCGATGCGGTTTGCGCAGTTGCCGTCGTTCCGAACGGTCCCTTCACGCAAAACCCGTGGCTGTTCAGCTCGTCGGCGAGCGCCATGCCGATGAGCATTTCATCATCGACGATCAGGACTGTTGGAGCTTCACCCAATTGCCGCGCCCCTCATTCCCGATCCAGCGGAAAATTCGCCGACCATCTAAGGCCGCTTTTCGCATACTCGATCTCGGCGGTGCCTTCCAGATCGGGACCCACGACCTTCTGAAGCAGAAAGCTGCCGAAACCTGAACTGGTGTCGTCCGGCTTTGCCACATCTGGCCCTCCCGTTTCGGTCCAGTCCAATTGCAACAGACCGCCCTCGTCGATCGTCGACGTCAGGTGGATGCGACCTCGCTCGTTTGAGAGGGCGCCATATTTTGCAGCATTCGTCACGAGCTCGTGAAAAGCCAGGGTCAGAGCAAGCATCTGTTTCGGCGTAAGTTTCGGATTATCGCCTTCGAACTTCAAGCGATCCGAAACGCTTTCGACGAAAGGCTTGACCTCCTGCCGAACGATCGTTTTGAGGCGCGCGCCCCTCCAATCTTGCTCTGTCAGCAAATCGTGTGTTTTCGCTATCGCATAAATGCGGTCGGTCAGCGTCTTCGTGAACTGTTGGACATCGGTTGCCTTGTTCGACGAGAACCGAATAATCGCCATAACGGTTGCGAGGGTGTTTTTTACCCGGTGTTGCAACTCGTGTAACAACAGCGATTGCTGATCGTCGGCATTTCGACGGTCGGTGATGTCCATCACCGTCCCGGCAAAGCCTTCCAATTCGCCATCGTTCGTAAGCCGCGGTCGACTGTGCGCTTCAATCCACCTTATCTCGCCGTCCGCACGCCTGATGCGGCATTGGAAATCGTAGCTGCTCCTGTTCGCTACCGCTTCGTCGAATGTCTTTCGAACGGCTTCCCGCTCCTCTTCCACGACATACTCGATAAAGATCTCGAAGTTCCATTCCGGCACGAGTTCTTCATGTCCGAAGATTTGATCGTGCAGGAGGGTTCGCTCTAGTTCATTAGTTGTGAGATCGTAATCCCATGCGCCGATTTCGCCCGTGCTCAATGCAAAGTTCAGACGTTCCTGACTTTCGCTAAGTTCGACCAGCGTTTGCTCGAGCTCCATCTGGAGGCGTTTCTGCTCGGTGACTTCGGTAACGCAACTACCGACCGCGAAGACTTCTCCTTCGAGCGTCCGAACGGGGTAGTAATCAACGATCCAGTACCGTTCGACGTCGGGTTGAGCCGGCGTTGTGCCCACCACCTCGTTGTGGAGCGATGGCTTTCCGGTTTCGATCACTTCGCATTGAATGCCGCTTATCTGCTCGTGGATGTCCGGCAGCATTTCGCCCTGCAGCCGCCCAATGTGGTCTTCTGCCGGAAAGCCGTTGATCTCGGCGAGCCGTTCATTGATCCGAAGGTAGCGCAATTCCTTGTCGAGCAGGCTTAGACCGACGGGGGTCGTATCGTACAGGGATTCCAGTTCGGCCAGTTGCCGTGCGAGCGTGTCGGCGTTTTCCTGAAGCTGTTGTTCGGCCTTCTTTCGAGCGGTTATGTCGAACAGCGTAAGGACGCTGCCATCGATACGGTTATCGACCCGCCGATATGGCCGGATGCGCAAGAGAAACGTCTCCCCGGTCGCGTCCATTGTAACCTCGCGTTCGATCGGTTGCAGCGTTTCGGCGACCTTGGCGGTATCGGCTTCCAGCTCTTCGTAAGTGACCTTCCATTTCAGATCGTTGATCGAGCGTCCGATATCGCGATCCTGTATGCCGAACAGCCTTTGAGACGCAGGGGTATAGCGTCTGACGCTAAGGCCCTCGTCCAGAAAGACCGTCGCGATATCCGTGCTGTCGAAAAGGTTCTTGAGATCGGAGTTGGCGGACAATAGCTGCCGATTGTTCTCGGTAAGCTCCGAATTGACAGTCTCGAGCTCTTCGTTGATCGATTGCAGTTCCTCGCGCGAGGTTTCCAGTTCCTCGTTCGAGCTCTGCAGCTCTTCGTTCATCGAAAGCAGTTCTTCATTGGAGCTTTTCAGCTCCTGTTCGGTGGATTCGTAACTCGCCAACGTGGCGTTGAGCTTCTGCCGTGTCGCGGCGAGCTCTCGTTCCACCAGGTCGCGTTCGGCATCGTCGCGAATTTCGGCGGCGTCGGTGATTTCCGCCAATTCCTGCGTTCGTACCGGCTGGAGGGTTATCAGGATCGCGTCCTGCTGGAAGGGCAGGGGTGCAGCTTCGAGGTCTACGACATGCGGTTCGCCGACCTCGGTGACGAAAATGTTTTTCGCCGTCGCTATCGCGCCGCTCTTGCGCGCCTCGCGTATGGCGCTGCGCACGGGCAATCTCAGGTCCCGCGTCAGGAACTGGTCCAGCGCCGCCGATGGCATTCCCTGAGCGGGCTTGATGTAGCTGGCCATCCTCTCGGAGATGTAGCTTATTTCATCATTCGCATTGATGCTGGCGAAAGGTGGCGCGCTTTGCCGGGCGAAATAGGAGAACAATTGCTGTTCGAATGTTGGTTCGAGCTTGGCCGCTTCCATCCCCTCCGATTGTTGGGGTCGCACCAAACGCCGCTCGCGGCGCAGGGCATCGGTATGGGTCGTCGGAAGTGTCGAGAATGTCGGTTGCGTTTCGTCGTTGCGTTGGAAAAGCCGGGTGTCTCGATTGATCGTTTGGAAGTATTTCGACTGGTCGCCCAGCGATTCGGAGGGGCCGAGAAACAGAAATCCGCCCTTGTTCAATGCATAATGAAAGCGCGGAATGACCTTCTTCTGGATCTCCGTGGTAAGATAGATGAGCAAATTTCGGCAGGCGATCAGATCCAGCCGGGAAAAGGGAAGATCCTGCAAAAGATTGTGAGGCGCGAAAATGCATTTCTCGCGCAATTCGGGGGCGACCTGGTAGTTACCGTTCGTCTTTTGGAAGTAGCGATCGCGCCGTTCCTCCGACACTCCTTCGAGCTGGCTCTCGGAATAAAAGCCGGCCCGCGCATGGGTCAGCGCCGCTCCGTCGATATCCGTACCGAAGATCTGCCACTGCCGTTTGTCGCGGCTTTCGGCCATGGCCTCGGAAAGGAGCATCGCGATCGAATAGGCTTCTTCGCCGGTAGAGCATCCCGGCACCCAGATCCTGAAATTGTTCTGATCGCGATTGAGCATCGGAACGATCGCCTTCGCCTTAAGCTGGACGAAGGCATCGTCATCGCGGAAGAAGCGGGTGACGCCGATCAGGAAATCCTGCAGGAGCCTGCTTCGCTCTTCGGCGTTGTTGCGCAGAACGTCGACGAAACCGCCGACATCGCGTTCGCGCCGGAGGGTCATTCGTCGCTCGACCCGCCGGATCAGCGTTCCCGGCTTGTATTCGGAAAAATCGTGGCCTTCACCATCGTCGAGCGTTGCGGTGATCTCATCAAGAGCCTCTTCTATATCTTTTTGCCGCTGCTGCGCCCCCGCTTCGCTAAGCACTTCGATGCGATGGTTCAGAATTTCGGTAAGGCGGGCGGGAATGTGTCGCGGCGTCAGCGCAAAATCGACAAGCCCGGTTGCAGCTGCGCTGTCGGGCATCCCGGGAAAACGCGCGCTCTCGCTCTTCTGAACGATCGCAAAACCGCCTGCCTGTTTGATCGCTCGAACACCTATCGTCCCGTCGCTGCCTGTGCCCGATAATATGACTGCGAAGGCGGATCGACCTCTGGCTTCTGCCAGCGATTCCAGAAACTGATCGATCGGAGTGCGCAGCGTTTGGTCTGTATCACGCTCGTGAAGGTGGAGCATGGAGCCTTCGACTGTAGCCGAGGGACCTGCGGGCAGAACGTAAATCGTATCGGGCTCGACCTTTTGGCGCTCCTCGATCTTTACGACGGGAATGGCCGCATGGGTGCCGAGCAGCTGATCCATGATCGAGGGATGGTTCGGCGAAAGGTGCTGGATGATGACATAGGCCATACCGGTATTCTCCGGAATGGCTTTTACGAGCTCGCTGAGCGCCTCCAGTCCCCCTGCCGAAGCGCCGATACCAACGATAGGGCAGCCTTCGTTTTCCTTAGGTTCGGTCATAAGCCCCTAACATGTTGAAACTGCGCCATCATGATACCGGTGCGGATTTTACAGAAGACGTAGCCATCCGTCTGTTTCCAGAAAGCTGGCCTGGACCAGCACGAGGAGCAAACTCCTACAATCGGCGGAAATTCTAACATACCCGGAATGCTGAAGTCCCCCGTGAACAGGAAAGATAGTGCAACGAAGCACCCGTCTGCGCATCATCCTGAGAAAGACCCCAACATTTTTTGTGCCGGTATCGAACGTTTTGGACGCATAGTGCCTCAACGGGAGTTACGATATGTCAAACTATCAAGTGCGAGTCGTTTCGCCATCGGGCGGGTCAGATGATGGAATTTTCTTCGAACTCGAAGCGAAGACGCGGTACGAGGCGCTTATGCTCGCGCAGCAAAAATGCGGGTCCAGGCCGTCCGAACTATGGCAAGGCGATCGCCGTCTAGCCCGCATTCGCAACGTCGGTTCGCGCGATACTCCGGTGTGGCAGGTGGAATGAAACCACAGTCTCGAAGAAAAGCGGCGTCTAGTTAACCCGGCTGGCTACGGCTGCCGCCGCACCGTCGAGCAGTACGGCCTGTGACGCGGGTTTGGCGACAACGATCTCATTCGCCATGCGCTCCGGCAACTCGGCCTTCACATCGAACCCAGTCACGAAAACCGTCGGAATTCGCAGCGCCGCCAAGCGGTCTGCAAGCTCAAGGATGGACTCGTTCGTCATCGCGAAGTCCAGAACGGCAAAATCGATCGTCGAAAGATCGAATTTCAGGGCATCCTGAACTTTCGTAAACGTGCCGACCACGTCGACACCTGCCCTCTCCAGCGCATCGGCGTTCTGTTCCGCAAGCAGCCATTCGTCGTCGACGACGATCGCCTTTGTATCTTTCAGGCGACCGTGATCGAGGCGCTTTTGGGGCAGGAATTCATCATCGTCCGGGCCAAGCTCGTCGAGTGCTTCGTTTTCGACAGGTATCGCAATCTTCAATGATACCCCGCCTGCGCCCCAATCGCTTGTGACATCAGCGTCCAGCTGCTCCGGCAGTAATTGGTGCAGAACGCTCATCCCGAAACCATGGGTTGCTGGCTCGGGAGCGTCCGGGCCGCCTTCTTCGATCCAGGAAATGATGACGCTCTTTTCGAAATCCCCCTGGCGGGAGATGTCGATGCGCACGCGCCCTTCTGGGTCGGAGAGAGAGCCGTAGCTGGCCGCGTTGATAGCGAGTTCATGGAACAGGATGGCAAGCGGTTGCGCATAATAAGCGGGGAGCAGGATTTGCGGCCCTGATATCGCGACCCGGCCGTCCGCTTCGAATTGCCCCAGCTCCGCCCGCAGCAGGGTGTTAAGATCGATCATGCTCCATCGCGACTGCAACAGCAGCCCCTGCAATCTTGCGATCGCTTCGAGCCTCGCCGCGAAAGCCGTCTTGAAATCGTCTATGTCCGAAGCGCTCTTCGATGTGGTTTGCAGGATGGAGAGAATGACCGAAACAAGATTTCGCACGCGATGATCGACATCCCGCAACAGGCTTTCGAATTCGACTGCCTGTTTGTGTCGATGCGTCGCATCGCACATCACACCCACGATCCGTAGGGACTCGTTCGGACCGCTTACCCTCCTGCCCGATGCCATCAGCAGCATCGTGGTTCCGGAAGGACCGCAGAAGCGGAACTTTTCCGAAACCGCCTCGCCCGTTTCGATGGCGCGCCGCAATGCCGCGAGCACCCGATCGTGATCCGCGCCGTGGATCCTTCTCAGGAAAGGGATAGCATTCGATTCGGATTGTTCACGATCGAGGCCGACAAGGTCCCGCAAAGCGTCATCGAGCGCGATTTCTCCGCTTTCGAGATCAAACGACCAGGTACCCATATCTCCTTGCTCGAGAGCGAGTTCCAGCAACGTCGAGTGGACCGCCTTATCTGAAGCAGGTAGATTTCCGTCGAGGTTCGTCATGCCGAATTTCCTAGCATGATCCCTCGTAGTGCAGTTGCCGCCTAAGGCGAGCCGGGTCCGTCAACCGGAAGCGTCCTCGCTTTCGTTCGATCTCGCCGGCTTTCTCCATACGCGACAGGACCCGGTTCACGTGAACTTCGGTCAATCCCAGCAGGTCTGCCATCTCTTCCTGTGTCAGGTAGTAAGGAATCCAGGTCGAGGAGGCGTCCGGAATGAAAAACTCCTCGATCAGGTCGAGCAGATAGATCGTGACGCGGTGCGAAGCCGGCAATGCTATGAGCGTGCGGATCCTCTGCCAAAGACGTTTTCGGCGAGCATCTTCGGCCGCTTTCAGAGCGGTGTTCAGCGCCGCGTGCTCGTCAAGGAACGATGTGAATTTCGACGGGTCGAGGACAGCGACCTTCGCCCCGCGTTTGATCTGCAGGTTCGGCTTGAAGTCCGGGTCGTCGATCCGGCCCCAGTTGCAGATGGAACCCGGCCCGAAAAAATCTTCGATATGGCGGCGCCCGCCAACAAGATGATTGAAGGTGAAAGCAACGCCGTCGAGCAGCAGATATACCGACTGGTCGCTATCGGGGTTGGCCCAGATGATGGTTTCGTCGTCGGTCGACCTGATATTCGTGAGCACGCTGCGCATGTCGGGCAAGCGAAGCTCGGGGTCGTAACGCTTGAGCGATGTGACGAATGCATCCCACGTCGATTGGGTGGCCCGCTTCCCACCCGAAGGCATTAAAGCGACGCGCGGGCCCGGCCGCTCATACATGGCGGGTGGCCTTCGTCGAAGTTCGCCCAGCGGGAATTTTGCCACCAACGCCAAATCGCATGAACCTTCGATAACAAACAATGGCCACTTCGCGAAGGTCCGACGTGCAAATGGCCGAAATATGCTTATTTCCGCCCCCTTCGACCTTCGAACGGCATGTGTTCGCACGCGACACAGGATTCCCCCTCCACCGGCTCAGGGTCGGGAGAAGTGGCCGGGGAGGGGGAAAATGCGAGCAAGGGGGGATGCTCGCCAGGGGAAAAAGAGAAATGACACACGCTGAGGCCATTGACCCCTAAAATTGTTGTGAACCCGAAATTCCGAGCGTTTTTTCTTAAGCGCGCCCTACCTTGCTGAATCTATTAGTCATTTCGAGCAATAGAGGCAGCTCCTAGCGAATGTATCTCCTCAACCAAACCAATGTTGGGGTGCCCCTTTTGTCTTCGCCCTATTTTCGCGAAGCCGACCACGAAAGGATGTTCTATGGTAGAAATCTCGAAGCTGATGACCAAAGATGTAGTGACGATTCCGTCGTCGGCTTCGATCGAGGAAGCGGCCACTATCATGCGTGATGAGAATATCGGCGCGCTTCCGGTGACTTATCGAGACCGGGTTGTCGGAATAGTGACCGATCGCGACATCGTGCTGAGGTCGGTCGCGGAATTCCGAACGTTGAGTACCGACCCGGTCTCCAAGATCATGACGCGCGATGTTCGCTCTTGCTTGCCTACCGACGATATCGAGACAGCCGTTGCGCTGATGGCGCGATGCCAGATCCGAAGGCTGCCCGTTGAGAACCGCGATGGAACCCTTTGCGGCATTCTCAGCCTGTCGGATTTGTCCCAGCAGTATGAGGACGGGGCATCATTTGCCTTGAGCGAAATCTGCAATCCGTTGGAGATGGTAGCTGCTTCCGACTTTATCGCCGTCGAAAGCCGTGCTGGGATCAGCCAAGCAGCATGAGTTCGCCCTGCGGCGAGCCGCCTACCGTTTCGCCGCTTGATTTATCTATTCAGCGCCGCCGGCCCAGCGCGTGTTCTAGCCAGCGGGTAATGGCGGCGGGGTCCTTCCCCACCAGTTGCCCGGCGAGCAAAGCTGCCTCGGCGAAGCGGCCCTCGGCCAGCGCAACGATGCGCCGTGCGCGCAACAGGTTCATCTTCTGGCGTAAAGTCACGGCCTGCGGGAATTGCTTTGCGAGGAGCGGCCAGTCGTGGACGAAGGTTTGCGCCCACTCTGTGTTGCCCTGACGATCGGTTACCGACGCGCGATGTTGTTGATAGACCGAACGGATGCGGGGGTCGAAATGGATCGGCCCGTGGCTCGCAGCCATCAGAAACAGCGCGTAATCGGCGGCATGAACGTCGTTGAACCAATCTGGAAATTGGATGAGATGGCGACGGCAGACGAAGGTTGATGTCTGAATGAGCTGCTTGTCGAAGATGTCCGCAGTTTGGCAATCGAGCGGCTTTCCATCATCCTGTCTCACTTGGTCATAGGACAAGGTTTCGGGCGAGCGGCTGATGACGAAACCATGCGCCGCCCCGCCATGACCGGGCGAGCGTTCGAGGAAGTCCACCTGGCGCTGTAACTTTAGCGGGTCGAGCCAGTAGTCGTCTCCATCAAGCAAAGCGAGGTAATCGCCTGTGCAACTTTCAAGGTTGGCGATGTTGTTGACCCGGCCTGGGATACCGCTCGGCCTTTCCGGTTGAAGGTTGAGCACGATGCGATCGGGATATCGGTCACGGTAGGTCTGCAGGATGCCGCGCGTACCGTCGTCCGAAAAATCGTCGCCGATATGGATCGTAACGGGAAAGTCGGTCTGTTGAGCAAGCGCGCTGTCGATGGCCCGCCCAATGAAATCACGATGATTGTAGGTGATGATCGAAACATCGAGCGAAGGACGCTTCATCGATCGAGACTGGTGAATAGATGCGCATCGAGCCGCTCTGGCGGACCGCGATCAATCAGCTGCCGCTTCGCGCTTCGGCTCTGCGCGATGGCCCGAAAGTCGAACGAAACGCGCGAGCGACCTGTGTCATTCGCGGCTGCGCCATGGCTCAGCGAGGCGCCGTCGAATGCTAGGAATTCACCTGGTCCCATTTCCACCGGCGCGTGATCACCGTGCCCAGGCGCGCTTTCGATCCAGATGCTGTTTGTGCCGGCAGCGGACGTCAACGGCACCCAAAAGTTCACTTCCTCCAGGGCATGACCATAATCGGCATCGCGATGAAACCGCGCTTCGCCCGAGGTCTCGCGGAACAGCAGCCGCACCGTTGGACACGCCTGATAATGGATCGGCTCCTCGAACAAGGGGCGGATCACTTCGGCAACGAAGCGGTGATAGAGGCCGCGAAAACGCTCCGAGCGTTCGTCCAGAAGAGCCGTTCGCAGATTCCGGTAAAGCGGATCGTGCTCCATGACCTTATAAATCGAACCGTCGGGCTTCGACCCTGCTTCAGCCTGCAAGGCAGTGAGGTCGTCAACTCCGAGCATTTCAGCCAGCGCATCGGGAAAGGGGAAGGTGGCTAGGTCGTAACGATGAATGCCGATCATGCCTTCCTCCAGGCATGGCCGATGCCACGCTCACCAAACCCGTTGCCGTTGTAGAACAGGTGAAGAATGCCGCGATGTCGCAAGATGCAGGGATAGGTCTGCATTTTCGCATCGAAAACTCCGGGCGTCGTGTCGGGACCGCCCGAGCGATCGAGACGCTCCCAGGAAAGCCCGTCCTGCGAGATGGCCTCGCCGATCCGGTAGCTGCCCGGCCCGTTGCGAAAGTTGCGGCTGGCCCGGTGGCAGAACCACATGCGATAGACGCCGTCATGCGTATCGACCGTCGGGCGGGCGATCGCCTCTTCATCGTGGCGCGCGGGTAGGACGGGCTTCGCGTCGCGCTGCCATTCGATGCCATCGTGCGAGGTCGCCTGCATGATCACGTAAATGGGCTCCTGCCGGCCCTCAACTTCGACGAAACGCACGGTCGAGGTATAAAGCATCTGCCATGTGTCGCCCCGCCTGAAGACCCATGGCGATGCCGTGAAATAGGGTTCGTCCCGGTTGCGATCGACGACGGCGCCAGGAAACGCACGCTCGAAGCTCTTCCCGCCATCGCGGCTGACCGCCATTCCGATGGCGTTGCGATAGGGCACCGACACGCTCGCATTCCAGCCGACATAATAGAGCCGCAGCTCGTCTTCGAACGGTACGACGCAGCACGGCATGATCCCGCCATCGTCGAACGTGCCCGTCTTCCCGAGCGTCATGATGGGCCGCTCTCCCAGCGCGAGCACTTGCTGCGGGTCCTCTGCGCTGACATCGAGATAGCTTGGAATGGATTGGCCCTTCTCATTGCGCGGGGCGAACAGGAGCCGGATCGTATCCTCATTCTGCAAGAACGCGGTCGGCGTGCAGGCATGGCTATGCATCCAGGGACGCTTGCCTTTCGGCTCGAAGATCAGCCCCGAACGGTTCCACACGGCGGCGCCCTCAGCCTACCGATTTGTGCGACAGGCTGTCGATCCGGTCGCTGCTTACGCGCGCGCGAACCGAGCGCGGGGCCAGCCAGACCTCATCCTCGGCGGTATCTTTGGTGATGACGGCGCCCATGCCCACCAGCGTACCAGGCGCGAGCGTCGTCTCGTCCCTAATCGTCGCATTGACGCCGAGAAAGCAATTGTTGCCTATCTCGCATGCTCCGGAGACGACAACCTGGCTGGTGATGAAGACATGGCTGCCAATCCGGGTGTGATGGCCGATATGATTTCCGCTCCACAAGATGCAATTGTCGCCGATCGTCACGAAGGGCTGGACTGTGTTGTCCTCGAAGATGAAGCAGTTCTCACCGATATCGAGATCGGGCCATGTGGTCGCCTTGGAGCTGACATAGCTGGCGCAGGTGTAACTCATCGCTTTGGCCTGTTTGAACCGTGCTTCGCGAACGGCGTTCATCTTCTTGAAGCTGATCGGCAGGAACAGATCGAACTCGTCCGCAGGATAGTGCGATGCGATCTCCTCGAACGCGACGACGGGGAGGCCATCATGTGTATCGCTTTCGAAATAGTCGCGGTCGACCGTGAAAGCGGCCACTTCGCGGTCGCTATCGTGCTGGAAATAGAAGCGCGCGAGATCGGCGAGTTGGCTGATGCCGAAGATCACGATGGGTTTGCCGTCATTCATTTTGCGTCACCCTTACAAGATCGTAGCTCGCCGCATATCGGCGAATGTCCCGTGGCTCTAGGGTTAGAATGAGCGCCAATATGCTTTGCGCGATGAAAGCCTGCGCATCTCCGCTTGACCTCGCAAAGACGAGATCGAAGCCCTCGCGCTCGAAACTCGGCCTCTCATAGAGCGCGCGTCCTCCCCAGGCGTTAACATAGGTATGGGCGCCAAGTTGGCGGCAGATCGAGAGCATCTTGCCGGATGCATCCGAGCCGCGATCATAGTCGATTTCCGAACTGCGCAGATAGTCCGGCGTCAGTCCGATGCGCTGCGCCGCCCATTTCACCGATCGTTCCGCCAACCGTGCGAGGCCGATATCGTCGGACTGCATCAGCTCGGCCAGTTCCTCGATCGCCTCCGATGGACCGTAATGCATTCGCAGGGAAGCGAGAAACTTGCGCCGCCAGTGCGGATATTGTTCGGGGTGGAGCGCAATCTCGTCGATCCGCCGGTTCTGGCTGCGGTTTCGCAGAGGGACGGTGAAACGGTATTCGCCGTCATCCAGCGGAATGCTGTTTCGGTGGGTGAAGCGCTTGGTGACGAATTGCGCATCGTCGAAGAATACGAAAATATCCGCTGCGTGTAGCAAATGGAAATAGGCGATGGACGGCAGGAAGTAGGGCTGCATCACGACCACGCGCGGCCCCTTCGGCCCCGCCGCGTCCCCCGCCGTCAGCCGAGCGCTGTCGAATCCCCGGGTCAAATGTACGCAACGACGCTTGCGATCAGTTCGACGTCATCCATCGCGAGCATAGGGCTGAGCGGAAGGCACAGGACGCGCTCGGCGATGTCTTCGGCGACGGGGCAGGGGGCATGGCCCGCCTCGCGTTTGGTAAAGGCGGGGCGGAAATATCGCCGGCTCTCGATCCCCCGATCGGCCAGCGCGCTCTGCGTGCGCGTCGTGGTTTCCTCGTCGCGGCAGATGATCGGAGCATACGCGTAATTCCACTCCAGACCGTCCCAACGCGATGGATCGAGCATGTCGAAATCGCTGCTGGCGAGGCCCGCGGCGTAGGCCTCGAAACGCTTCCGGCGAGCATCGATAAGGTTCTGCAATTGCGGCAATATGGCGAGGCCCATCGCCGCGTGGAGTTCGGACATCTTGGCGTTGAAGCCGGGCAGGACGAGGCGATCTCCATCGACGCCATTGCTCTTGAGCAACCGAACCTTCCGATCGATCGCAGCATCGCTGCAAATGACGCCGCCACCCTCGGCGGTGTGAAATACCTTGGTCGCATGAAAGCTGAGCGCGCCAATATCGCCATGCGTCACGATCGCGCGGCCGCGGTAGAAAGAACCGGTCGCATGGGCGTGATCGTAGACCGTCTTCAGTCCGTGCGCATCGGCGATATCCTGCAGAGCGTCGAAGTCGCAGGGCAGGCCGTATGAGGTGGTCACCAGGATCGCCTGCGTTCCGGGCGTGATCGCCCGCTCCACCGCCGCCGGATCAAGCGCGAAATTGACCGGATCGATATCGGCGTAGATCGGCCGGCAGCCTTGGCGAATGATCGCATTGCGGGTCGCGGCGAAGGAATAGGCTGTGACAATGATGTCGCCCGTCAGCTCGAGCGCCGCCAGCGCAAGCTGCAGCGCCGAAGTTCCCGAGGAAGCGAGCTGCAGATGTTCGGCACCGAAATAGGATCGCAGCGCGCGCGCGAGATCTACCTCGCAAGGCCCCTCGTTGGTAAGCCAGCTGCGATCCCAGATGCCTTCCAGCAGCTCTTCGTATTCGCTGCGATCGGGCATGTAAGGCTGGGTGACGCGCACCCGGTAGTCGTCATGCCCCCTCATGAGCAGCCCCCATGTGCGACGAGGCCGGCCTTGACCTTCTCTCCGAAATCGAGCGCGATATCGCGATAGCTGAAATGTTCGAGCACGTGGGCCTGTCCCCGCTGCGCGATCTCGCGTCGTTCGGCTTCGTTGCGCGCGAAATAGCGGATCTTATCCAGACAATCCTCGATGTCCGTGAAGGTTTCGAACAGGCCGGGCGGAAAGTCGTTTTCGAGATTGCTGGCCTTGCGGGTCAGCAGGAAGCCGCCGGCTCCCATCGTCTCGAACATGCGCTGGTTGTATCCGATCCCGCTGCGGATATCGAGATCGACGTAATCGTTTAGGACGATCTTCGCATCGGCGAAAATCCGGTACATCTCGAGACCCGATGTGGCCCCGTGAAATCGATCGGCAAGCGCCGGGAAAACGGCCAGCGAGGATGCGGGGCCGGTCTCATCCCACCAATAGCCCCAAAGGTCGAGAGCAAGGTCCGTTGGAGCGAGACGCTGCGCAAGCTCCTCCAGAAAGTGCGTGCGACGGGCGAAATTGGCAATTCCCAAACCGCCTACGAAGACCGCCCCGAACCGCTCGGCCGCCGGCGCGAGCTCCTCGGCGATCCGCGGGTCGAAGCCCTGGCGATTGAGATGGGTGGGAACGCCGTGCTGTTCGAAGAAATCGCGAAACACCGTGTCGTCGCAGAAGAGGAGGTCGAAATGCTGCGGATGCCAGCGCCAGGGCATTCGCGCGGCGAGCCGCGAGACCGCGAAAGCGCCGGTGCGCGGCCAGAGTTCGCTGCGGATCGGGTTGGAACGCGCAAATACGACGTCGGGGCGATGTTCCTCGCAATAGGCGGCGACCACCGCTTCCTGCCAGTCCGCGCGGCCCAATCGCTGTGTGAGGCCCGCCGCAATTCGGCGAGGTGTCGACCCGATGCCAAATAGCTCTTTGGCCGCTTTGTCGATGAAAAGGGGATCGTTGAGGAAAAATTCCTCTGCGGCCCAGCCGCCCTCTTCGTCCAGCCAATAGGTATAGAAATCGGAATAATTGCTGCGCAGGCCGATCAGCCATTCGCGGTATTCGGCGAGCGTCATCGCCCAAACCTGCGGATGTTCGGCATGTTTGCGCGCGAGATAGCCAGCCGGATGGACGACATCGAACTTGATGAGCTTCGTCGTCACGGGGTGAAGGAACCCACTGCGTCGATAACGGCCTGCTGATCGTCCGGCGAAAGCGAAGGGTGGAGCGGGATACTCAGCACCTCGCGCGCCAGACGTAAGGCTTGCGGATGCGCGCCGGGATCGACGCCCATGGGTTCGAAGGCAAGTTGTTCGGGCAGCGAGTGCGGGTAATGTACCGCGCTCTCGATGCCTGCTTGCGCGAGATGATCGCGAAGCGCGCCGCGCGCTTCATGTGTCACGGCGAACAGGTGCCAGCCATGCTCTCCTGCCCGGGCGGGGGCGGGGAGGCCGCATCCGGCGTCCTGCAGCGCCTCGCAATATCGCTCCGCCAAGCCGTGTTTGCGGGCGGTGTTGTCGTCGAGATACGGCAGTTTGATCGACAGCACCGCAGCGTTGAGCGCGTCGAGCCGGCTGTTGCGGCCGACCATTGTATGATGATGCCGCTTGGTCTGGCCATGGTTGGCGATCAGCCTGGCGGTGCGCGCATGCTTGGGGTTGGCGAACACCATGGCCCCGCCATCACCGAATCCGCCCAGATTTTTGGTGGGAAAGAAGCTGAAGATCGCCGCATCGCCGATCGCGCCGAGTTTTCTGCCGGCGAACGAGGCGCCATGTGCCTGCGCGCAATCCTCTATCAGCCATAGCCCATGCTCTTCGCAGAGGGCGCGCAGCTCGTTCAAGCGCGCTGGTCGCCCATAAAGATGAACCGGCAGAACCGCGCGCGTGCGCGGCGTAATCGCCTCGCGCACAGCGCCCGGATCGATCGTCCATTCGTCCGCCAGAATGTCCGCGAAGACCGGCCGCGCACCGATCCGCACCACCGCCTCGGCGGTGGAGATCCAAGTCATGGCCGGGACGATCACTTCATCGCCTTCGCCCAGCCCCAGCGCCTCCATCGCGATTTCGAGTGCGTCGGTTCCGTTCCCGCACGACACCATCTCGTCCGTGCCGAGATATTGCGCGAAAGCCGCTTCGAACTGGCGCACCGTCTCGCCGCCGATAAAACGAGATTCGGCGATGAGTTCGCTCAGGGCCCGGTCGAGTTCGTCGGCGATCGCTGCATGCTGCTGCGACAGGCCAAACAGCGAGATCGTCATACGAAATACCTGTAGAGCGCCTCGCCGTAGCGGCTGGCCTCGTCCGGATCTGGATCGTTTGCGACGAGGCTGGCCGTCACCTCGCTCAGCAGAGCGCGCTTTTCCCCCGCAATGTCCTCGCGTCCATCAAGCGGCGGCCAGCGATAAGTGCCTAGTGGCCATTCGCGCGCGCCCATCGCCCGCTTGAAGGAGGATAGACCGCCCTCGCTTGGGGTAAGACCCAAATCCAGGCGCGTCATCCCGGTCTCAACCGCATGATCGATCAGGGCCGCCATGGCGAGATTGTTTGGCCGCAGATGCAAACTCTCGGGATCGCTGGCGCCGAACTTGTAATAGAGAACCCCCTCATGCCGAAGCGCGAGCGCGAAGGCGAGACTGCGATCCTCATGGTAGATTTCGACGAGAAAGCCGTCACCGGCTGCAAAAAAGATGTCCGCAATCGCTTCGACGAAACGGCGCGGCTGCGGCAGCGATGCAAATTTGCTCAAGCGCTGACGGGCATAAAGGTCGTAGAACCTGCGCAGGGCCTCGCCTTCGGTTGTCAGACGAGCGGCAAGACCTGCGCGCTTCGCCTTTGCGACATTTCGCCGAAAAGCAGGCTTTGCTCCGGCAAGCCCCTTCGAGGGATCTAGTTCGTGCAGGAACGAGGCGCGCACCTGCTGCGCGTCGGGCAGGCCCGCATCGCCTGCGCATTTGATGGTGAAGCTCGCATGCGGGAAGGCCGCGCGGGCAGCTGCGATACGTTCTTCCAGGGCATTGGTCTGGCCCTGCGACGGTCCATCGCCCGGCTCGTCCCGAACGAAGCGCCGAGCATAATCGCCGAAAGCGGGCGCCACCATGCGCGCGCCGAGCGCGTCCTCTATCAGCGCAAAATGCAGTCCTGCGACCTCATGGAAGTCAAAGCCGTAGGTGCGCGTCATGACCTCGCGCCAGGATGGCGAGGTGAAGAGGTTCGGCGCATCGTCCGAACGGAAATGGGCCGGCGCGTATTTGCCCATTACCGCGCCCCGTCGTAGATCCGCTCGATTGCAGAAACCGTCAGCATACCCTCGTCGCCTTCGACGATGCCGCCGCGCGCCTCGATCACATGGCGCGCCACTTCGTGGAACAAGCGCCCGTGATTCGCCGCCGAGCCCATATACCCGCCATAATCGTTTGGCTTGTCGGGCGGACCGTCGATCGCGGGCTGGGGGTAGGATTCGACGTCCCAAAACTCGATCTGATTGAGATAGCGGCCACCGATCTTGATGGTCCCCTTTTCCCCGATGATCGTGATGCTGCCCTCGTAATTGACGTTGTAGACCGCCGTGCTCCAGTTCAGCGATCCGATCGTTCCGCTTTCGAAACGCAGTGCCGATACGCCGCAATCCTCGATCTCGATATCGTGGTGAAGCGTTCCGGTGATCGTGCGCGCATCGCGCAACGGGCCAAGCCACCATACCAAGAGGTCGATGAAATGGCTGACCTGGGTATGGAGGGCGCCCTGTTCTTCGCTAAGCGTGCCGCGCCAGGGCGAGCCGGCGTAATAGCCGGGATAGCGGTTCCAGAAGACGTTGCACTGCACCATGTAGATGCGGCCGAGGCGTTTCTCTTCGAGCGCCCGTGCGACGATCTCGACCGGGGCATTGAATCGGTTCTGCTTGACCACGATGAGACGCGTCCCGTTCTCCTGGGCGGCATCGATCATGCGGCGGGCATCCGCCTCGTTCAGCGCCATCGGCTTCTCGACCAGCGCATCTTTGCCCGACTGCGCAGCGGCGATCGCAATTTCGCTGTGCGAGCGATGCGGGGTGCAGATCGAGACGATATCGATCTCATCCATCGCGAGCAGATCGCGCAGATCGTGGAAACATTCGAGGTGCGGGAGCGCGGCACCGGCGCGTTCGAGCGCGTCGGCGTCGATATCGCACACCGCAAGCGCCTGCGAACGCGGTTCCTGCGCAATGGCGGCAAGATGGCGGCGTCCGATCTGACCGCAGCCGATCACCCCGAAGACGAGCTGACTGTCACCGCCGTCGTCGGCGGTCTCGCACTTCGTCGCGCCTGCTTGTTCCATGGATGTCAGCCGGTTCACGCTACGCGCCGTGCCAATCCGATAAGCCGTTCGCGAAGGCTGGAGCGCGCCGGCAAACCCTTCGGATCGTAGCAGAACGCGCGGCGCACGCGGTCGTGCTCGGCAGGTCCGGCATCGGCGGGCACTTGCCGCCGGGCCAGCACGTCGACTTTGCGATAGGTAAGGCCAGCGCGCTTTTCCTGAGGCATGGGTTCAAGTTCGCCCTCTATATAGGCGTGCAGATACTCCTTGATCATTTCGATCCCCAGCGCATTTGCCTCGCGCAGGAGCGAGCCGGCAGTGGCATCGGGTGCGATCACGAAGCGTTCGACGTGGAGAAGCGGACCGGTATCGATCCCGTCATCCATCAAATGAAGCGAAGCTCCGAATTGCTCCCTGCCTTCCAGGATAGCGGCGCATTCGCAGAGCGAACCGCGCATTTCGGGGAGCGGGGCGCCATGCAGATTGACCACGCCACGGCTGAACCTCGCGCGGTGTGCAGGCGTCAGGATCCGATCGAAGCGCACCGCGATACCGACATCGGCGCTCGGCATGTTATCCAGAGCGCACACAGCGACCCCCGCACGGCGAGCCCGGTCGATAACGTATTGCTCGCCAACCTGCCGTGGATCATCGTCGCGGCAAACCACGGCGACCAGATCGAAATTCTCGTCGCTCATAAGGAAATCGAAACATTCGCTCGCGGCAGAGAGCGACCCCATCAAGACAGCACTGGCAGGCTTTTTCGCAGTCATTACTGTGGGTTCGCCTTCCAAAAACAGCGCCCTACCTGAACCTCCTCGTCTTTGCTAGGGCGAACGCATGACCGGCCAGACAATCGCATGAACGAGCCGCTGGCCCGCTCCAAGATCGACAATCGCCACCTCGCCCTTCCCGCAAGGAGGGTCGCTGCGGAATTGATCGCGCTGGTCAAGACGCTGCCCAAAGCCAAGCATGGGCGGCTGTGGCTCTGTTTCGGGCTCAGCGTCCTTGTCGCGCTCAGCGAAAGCGCGGCGACGGCGATGCTGGTGCCTTTCTTCGGCGTCATGGCCGGAAGCACCCTTGCGGATCTTCCCGCCTTCGCTCGGGCGGTATTGGCGCCAGGAAGCGGGGGCGACAGCCTCGTCATCCTCGCTGCCTGTATCGCCGCTCTGTTCCTTATTGCGGCAGCGGCGCGTTTTGCCTTGCTCAAAGCGAAACTCCAGTTCGAGGAGAACGCAGCGCACATAATCGGGTTGCGCATTTTCGAGCGCGCCTTGGGGCAGCCCTACGCCGATTTCGTCGCGCGCAATTCGAGCGACATCATCTCCGGCATGGAAAAGGTCCGGGGCCTGGTTGCAGGCGTCATCGGCCCGGCGATCGACGCCCTGCTGGGTCTTGTGATGGGGATCATCATCTCCGCTGCGCTGTTCCTGATCGCGCCGGTCATGGCGCTCGGCGTGCTGGCGGTGCTGGTGCCGCTCTATTTCGTTATCACCCGTCTCTCGCACAGCAGGCTGGGCCAGGCATCGCAGGAGCTGTCCGCCACCTTCACTCAGCGGGTGAAGCTGGTTCAGGAAGGGCTTGGCGGTATTCGCGACATTAAGATCGGACGGGCGGAGAAGGACATCCTAGCACGGTTCGAAGCGGTCGACACGCGCTACCGCGACGCCAAGATCGACTCCGGTCTGATCGCGAAATCACCCGCGCTCATCATCGAGGGCGTCGCACTTGCATTCATCGTCCTCGCGGTGGCCTTATTGGCCCTGAACGACAGCGGGCTCCTGTCGGCCCTGCCGGTCGTCGGCGCGCTTGCATACGGCCTGCGCCGGCTGGTGCCGCTGTGGCAGCAGATCTATCTTCTGCGCTCGTCGCTCGCGACCTATTCCGGGCTGCTGGCAGATATCCAGGAACTGCTCACCGTCCCGCGCGAAACCTCGTTCGCCCAGCGCTTCGAGGGAAGCGGAAGAGGCCACCGGATCGCGCTGGACGCGGTCGATTTCGCCTATGCGGAGGATCAGCCAGCCGTCCTTAAGCATCTCGACCTTGCGATAGAGAAGGGCGAGCGGATCGGGCTGATGGGCCGGTCGGGTGCGGGCAAGAGCACTTTGGTCGACCTTCTTTCCGGACTACTCCTCCCCACTGCGGGGCGGATCCTGATCGACGGCGAAGTCTTGGACGAGACCAATTGCGCGCGCTGGCAGGCCGAGATCGCGCATATGCCGCAAAGCGTCTTCCTTCTCGATGATACGATAGCCGCCAATATCGCCTTTGGCACGCATACGGAGATCGATCATGGGCGCTTGTGGGAGGCCGCAGGCCATGCCGAGATTGCCGATTATATCGCCGGCCTGCCGCAGGGCTCCGACACGCGGGTAGGCGAGCGCGGCGTGCGGCTGTCGGGCGGTCAGCGCCAGCGGATCGGATTGGCGCGGGCGCTTTATCGCAAGCCGGGCTTCCTCATCCTCGACGAAAGCACGAGCGCCCTCGACGATGAAACCGAGGCGCGCATTCTGGGTTCGATCGCGCGCCTGAAGAGCGATCTGACCATATTGATGATCGCACACCGCCGCTCGACCCTGCGTTACTGCGACCGAGTTTTTGAGCTTGGCGAAGGGCGACTTCGCCCATGGCGCGAAGGGGAGAACTTTGGGGCGGGGTCGGTGTAATGTCCTTTCCCACAATAATCACAATCGTTTACCTCAGGTCCTGCCTCGGTTAGGGCCGCTCGCATGGACGATCCGAACGATCCCAAACTGCGCGATACGCCCGGAAGCGAACGCTTTGTCGATCTCGACGAGGCTCTGACCGCGCCTTACTCAGAACAGCCCGTGCGCCTTTCGTGCAGCGTAATCGTGCCGGCATACGACGCGAAGGATTACCTAGGCCGATGCATTCACGGTCTGCTCGCGGCGGGTTTTGCGCACGAAGAAATTATCTGCGTCGATGACGGGTCGAGCGACGGAACCGCCAATTTCCTGAGGCAGATGGGGATCGAGCCCCTGGTGCTGGAAGACAATCAGGGGGCCGCATATGCTCGCAATACCGGGGCTCGCCGCGCGCAAAGCGACATCTTGTTCTTTGTCGATGCCGACGTCGTTGTCCATCCTGACGCGCGCGAGCGGATCGATCGCTTTTTCGCGGCCGAAACCGGATATGCGGCGATATTCGGCTGTTATGACGATCAACCCGCCGGCGATCATCTGGTGAACCGCTTTCGCAATCTGTTTCATCGCCATGTCCATGTTCAGTCGGCCGGCGATGCGGTCACCTTCTGGACGGGTTGCGGTGCGGTTCGGCGCGACGCCTTCGAAATCGTCGGAGGGTTCGATTCCGAGCAGCGCATGATGGAAGATGTGCGTTTCGGCCTTAAACTCCATTCCAACGGACATCGCATTCGGCTCGATCCCGATCTTCAGGCCACGCATCTCAAGCGTTGGAAACTGACCTCAATGTTCTGGACCGACCTTGTAAACCGGGCGGTGCCCTGGACCAGGCTGCTAAGGACTCCGCTCGGCAAAGCGTCGAATTATCGTCTCAATCTGTCGCTGACCGGGCGCCTTTCCGGATTGAGCGTCGCCGGTTCGCTGATCGGCGCTGGGCTCGCGTTGATTTCGCCTACGTTCGGGGTGGCGGTAATTGTCGCCATGGTGGCGCTGCTTGCATGGCTCAACCGCGAGTTCCTGAGACTGATGCGGCGCACTTTCGGGGCCGGCGATGCGCTTCTCGCCGTGCCGCTACTGTGGCTGCATTATCTGTCGGCAGGTCTCGGCTTTGCCTATGCCACCCTCGTCAGATAGCTACCTAAGCGGCGAAGGCAGCTTTCTTGCCAGAACCGTCGATCTCGAACTCCTCGTGATAGGAGCGTTCGACATTGACGTCCCACACATCGTGTTTGGCACCCAGAATATTGCGCGCCGCGAACATGGCCGACAGCATGGAATGATCCTGGTTATTGTAACGGTGCAGCCCGTTGCGTCCGACCGTCGCGAAGTTTTCGAGGCTGGACAGCCAGTCGCGGATTACCGCCAGGGCTTCCATATAAGTGCCATCATAGACGGGATAGGCCTTGGGCTGACGGATGATCGCGGCATCGATGACATCGTCCGCGCGGGCCAGGCCGAGCTGCTCTAGTTCGCGCGAGGCGAGGGCGCGCAGATCCTCGTCCTTCATCGACCACAATCCGTCGCCTTCCTGACAGAAATATTCCATCCCGATCGAAGAGGTGGCCGCATCGGGCAGCATGTCGGGCGACCAGGCGCGGAAGTTCTGGATCCGGCCGACCTTCACGTCGGGCTCATGGACGTAGATCCAGTTGTCCGGGAAGGGGTCGGCCGATTTCAGGATCAGCGTGACGATGAGGAAGTCACGGTAGCGCAGCTTTTGCGCGGCTTCGCGCACAGGTTCGGGCGGCGGGGGGTCGAACGCTTCTATCAGATCTGCGAGGGCCATCGAATTGACGAATTCGTCCGCTTCGTGGATCGCGCGCTTGCCATCCTCCGATCGCACCTCGATCGCTGTCACCTTCGAACCTTCGCGCAATACGCGTTCGACACGGCTCTCGAGGTGAACCTTGCCACCCTTGCGCTCGATGGCGTCGCTCGTCTCCTCCCACATCTGACCCGGGCCGAGTCGTGGATACTCGAATTCCTCGATCAGGCTGGCGGTATCGTTGGCGCCGGAGATCGCATTCCATATTGCCTTGACGAGCGAGAGGTTGCGGATGCGCTGCTCGGCCCAATCGGCCCTGATGCGGGTCGGGGGAATGCCCCACACCTTCTCGGTGTAGCTGCGGAAGAAATGCATGTAGAGGCGCCCGCCGAAGCGGTTCTGTACCCATTGTTCGAAGCTTTCCTCGACCTTGTGGGGCAGCATCCGCCATTTGATATAGCTGACGATGATCCGGGTCGCTTCGTAGGCGCCGATATTGGACAACGCGTTGAAGATGCGCAGCGGATAGTCGTAATATTTGCCGCGATAGAAGATGCGGCTCTGGCGGGGCACCGTGATGAATTCATCGCCGAGCACTTCGCGCCACATCGCCTCGACCTCGGCGACCTTGGTGAAGAATCTGTGGCCCCCGATATCGAAACGATAGCCGCGATGGCTTTCGGTGCGGGCGATGCCGCCCACCATTTCGCCCGCCTCGAAGACGATCGGCACGTGCGTATCCGAAAGCCGCTGTAATTCGTAGGCGGCAGTCAATCCTGCGGGACCGCCGCCGATGATTGCGACTTTCCGGGCGTGATTGATATTCTGGAGATTATCCATGGGGAGCGTTAATCGCCTATGCTTTCAATCGGAGTGAATGCGGGGCATGGCGGCCACGCGGCGGACTTGCGCGCTTTCGTGCATTCGCTGCTATGGGGTAGGACGCGATCGGTCTTGGCAGCTATTGGCGCGTTCCTCAAGATAAAGGCCCGATATAAAGGGCTTGAGATAAAGGGCGCAGATTAAAACGGCTCGATCATGCAGGCTACGATCATCATTCCCTCCTACAATCGACCGCGGCAACTCGCGACGTGCCTTGCCGCGCTCGCGAAGCTGGACGGCGGTCCCTGGCCGATTGTCGTCGTCGACGATGGCAGCAAGGTCGCGCTCGGCGAGGTTTGCACCCCCTATTCCAACGTACGCTTGGTGCGTCAGGACAATGCTGGTCCCGGCGCTGCGCGCAACCGCGGTGTCGAGGAGGCGGAAGACGCGCACCTGTTGTTGTTCATCGACGACGATTGCATGCCGGAGCCGCAGTGGGCCAATTGCCTTGTCGAGGCCCAGAGCGACGTGCCCGGCCGCCTGGTCGGCGGACGGATCGTCAACGCGCTTCCCCGCAACGTCTATTCTTCGGCCAGCCAGTCGCTTTCGACCTATCTCTACGAGTTCTACCAAGCGAGCGGCAGCGACATGATCTTCTTCACGACCAACAATATGTGCTGTCGGCGCGAGGACTTTCTTAAGTCGGGTGGCTTCGGTTCGCGCTTCCCGATCGCCTCGGAAGATCGAGATTTCGGCATTCGCTGGAGCGCTTCGGGCGGCGAGCTGGTGTATGCCCCCGACGCCGTGGTGGCGCACGCGCACGATCTCGGTCTTGCCAGTTTCTGGCGGCAGCACCGCAATTACGGGCGCGGGGCGCGCCACCTCCACCTTGCCATGGACCAGCGCGAGGATCCGCGACCCAAGCTTGAAAGCGCGCGCTTCTATTTCGGAATGCTGTCCCACCCGCTGCGCAATCCTGGGCACAATCGATTGGCGCAGTCGGCACTGATCGCGCTCAGCCAGGTCGCGATGGTGGCCGGATACATTGCCGAGATCGGCAAGGGCGGGGCGACACCGTCTTCGTGAGCCGGGCCGCGGCCTCGAAGGACGAACCCCAGGATGCGCCGTTTTTGAACCTGCGTGGGGCGGGAATTGCAGCGTTTGCGGTTCTCATTCTCTCCTGGCCGATTCTCGTGCTCGGCGGCCCCGTCATCTATTTCGACACTATCAGCTATCTCGAGCGGGGCGACGCCATTGCCGGCATGCTGAGTCAGCTCGTCGGCCTTCCACTCGAGGCGCCGGGGCAGGCCGCGAGCGATACGCCGCGCGAGGCCGGGGCCCTGCGATCCGCTTTTTACTCTCTGTATGTCGCGGTTACCTCGTCCACTCCGCTCGGCCTGATCGTGACATGCTGGCTTCAAACCGCCGCGGTTCTCTGGGCACTATTCGCGCTCGTGCCCCCGCTCTCGCAAAAGGGACGGCTGGTCCTGGTCGGCGGCGGCCTGATTGTCGCAGCCATCTCGAGCCTTCCCTGGTTCGCATCCTATGCGATGCCCGACATTCTGGGAGCGATCCTTCCGATCTATCTCGCCATCGTGCTGTGCGACTTCTCCGGGCTTCGCGCGTGGCAGGCCGTGGTCCTTGCTTGCCTCGCGACCGCCGCGCTGCTGTCGCATTACGGCAATCTGGCGTTGTTCGCCGGGCTGGGTCTGGTGGTTTTGGCATGTGCGCTTTGGCGAGGACAGCTGAAGGCTCGCATGGTCATAGCCGTGGCCCTGCCGCTTCTGGCGGCGGTCGGCGCCAATTTCGTTATCGGCAGTGCCGCGCGCGACGAGGGGAGCGTCGCACCCAAGCGCATGCCCATATTGCTGGCACGCTCGCTCGAGGACGGGCCGGCGCGGTGGTATCTGGCCGAAGCGTGCCCAGAAGCTGATTACGCGATCTGCGCGATGTTCGAAACCATGCCCGAGAACATTACCGAATTCCTTTGGGAGGAGGACGGATATCGCCGTGCGACGGCCGAGCAGAAGCAGGCGATCCGAGAGGAGGAAACGCAGATTCTTCTCGAGGCTTTCAAACGCTACCCGGTGCAGCAGACCTATGCGCTGACCCGCAATTCACTGTTTCAGGTCGTGTCGGTGGGGACCGACCAGATGTTTATTCCAAACGCAGGCGAAACCGCGCTCGAGCCCTCTTCGCTTTCGTTGCCCTCCAGCAAGGAAGGGCGGACACCGACGATCGCGCTGTTCGATATCGTCGTTTCGGCAACGGCCTTTGCCGCCTTGGCGCTGCTGACATTCGGCTGCTTGAGACGATGGGTCCCGCGCGCGACTGTGGATGCGTTCGTTATCGTGGTGGTGGCCTTGCTGATAAATGCCGTCGTGTTCGGAGGTTTGTCGGCCCCAGTCGATCGGTATCAGAGCAGACTGGCCTGGCTGATCCCAGCGCTCCTGGTGATCGCTGTGGCTATCAGGGCATCGAGGCAGGAGCTTCGCGGGCCCGGAAATGCGGACCGGTTTCGGACTTCATCTTGAGGCAATATCGGCTTGCCGACACCTTGCCCCGCCTCGCGCGTTGCATTCTAACCCGGCACCTTATCCGCGACATCACGACGTTGACAGCCCGGCGGCTATAACTCAAACTTGTCCGGACAAATTTGCGCGAAGGACCCCTATCATGGCGACCGATTTGCCTCCTCCCTACACCGCGATGACGCGGCATGCGATGATGCCGCGGGCCAGCCATGACGAGACGGCGCGCTTCAATTTCCTTACTCATTTCAATCGCTACCTTTCGGGCGCGATCGGCGCGGGGAACAAGATCGCCTATGAAAAGCGCGTCCTGCCCGCCTTTCGTGAAAAGCATGGCCGCGATCCCGAACATCGTTACGAAATCCGCGATGCGATGAACGGCGACAGCTGGCATCGCACCTGGTCGGCGCTGAAGCGCAATTCGATGGAGATGCGACAGCATTTCGGGCGTCAGGTCGTGCTGCGCCAGCTGGACGAGCTCGATGCCATGGCGCGGCAATATAACGAGCATTCCGGCCTGCTCGAACTTGATCCTGCGGTCGAACAGCCGCATTACCAGACGGCGGTCGATATCCATTGCCAGCCGGGCGGCTATCATACCGAGGAACGCGAGGGCGACGTGACCGTCGGCGCCAATTACGACGTCGGCCTGTTCGCCACCACCGGCGGCGCGCTCGGCGGCCTTAACGATGGCGGCGGTCAGGCGGTGGTTGGCTGGGTCAAGGCGCAGCGGCCCGATTGGCAGCCTAAACGCATTCTCGATATCGGCTGCACCGTCGGCCATAATGCGGTGCCCATCGCGCAAGCCTTTCCCGAGGCGGAGGTGATCGCGATCGACACGGCTGCCGCCTCGCTGCGCTACGGCGCGGCGCGAGCCGCGGCGATGGGAGTGGAAAATATCCGCTTCGTGCAGGCTTCGGGCGAAGACTTGTCGCGCTGGGCGGATGAGAGCTTCGATTGGGTGCAGACGACGATGTTCCTGCACGAGCTTTCCTCGAAAGCCATGCCCCGGCTACTTGCCGAAGCCTACCGCGTGCTCGCACCGGGAGGGCTCATCCTGCATATCGAACAGCCGCAATATTCGAATGACATGCCACTATTCGAGCAGTTCATGCGCGATTGGGATGCCTTTAACAACAACGAGCCGTTCTGGAGCGCGATGCACGGGCAGGATTTGAAGCAGGTTATGGCCGAGGCGGGCTTTGGAAAAGAGGACCAGTTCGTCGCGGGCGTGCGCGCCGTAGTCGATCCGGAAATTTTCCCGCCGTCCCCCGATGAGGGCGAAGAGGATTACGGCCGCGCCGCGATCTGGAACGCCTATGGCGCGTGGAAAGCGCAGACTCAGGCCGAAGCCGCATGAGTGAGGACTTCGATTGGGTTGCCGCATCGGGACGGCGGGCCAAGGGCAAGCGTCCCGACTATTTTGAGGACCCGGCGCTCGACCGGCTTTATTCGACCGTCTTCGCCCTGGCGGCAGAGGTGTCCGCCCTGCGCGAAAGGCAGGACACGCTCGAACGGTTGCTGGAGGCCCGCGGGACGTTCAGGCGCGAGGAGATAGAGACTTTCGCGCCGACCCTCGAGGAAGGCGAGGAACGCGGACTGGCGACCAAGGCGTATATCGCGCGGATCATGCGCGGTTTCCAGCAGGAGGTCGAGGCGATGGCGGCGGACGACCCGCCGATCATCGATGTGGTCGAGCGTTTGAGGCGCGAATAGGAGCTCCCGAACGATGCCTGCCTATATGATCGTCACCGCCGCCATCCGCGATCGCGATCGCTTCATCTCCGGCTACGGCGCGGCGGCAGCGAAGCTGATCGGCGAGTTCGGCGGCGAATATCTGCTGCGCGGACCGGGCGCCGAGTGCCTCGAAGGCGATTTCGGAGACGGCGCCAGCATGGTCATCTCTAAATGGCGCGATCGCGACGCGATCCGGCGGTTCTGGAACAGCCCGGCATATGCCGAAGTCAAGAAATTGCGGGACGGTCTCGCAGACGTGCAGGTGCTCGTCATCGACGGCCCCGACCTTATTCCAGGATCTGGTTGAGCTCGATCAGGATTCCATCGGGGTCGAAGAAATTACACCCCATCACGCGAATGTCTGGCCCGCCATTGCGGCCGGGATAGACCTGCAGCCTCGGTTCGGCGGTGAACGTCACGCCCGGCACCGACTTGGCCGCCTCGCAGCGACCTTCGACGTCGTCGGTGTTGAGCACCATGACGACGCCTCCCGGCCCCATCTGCGTTGGATAGTCGCCGGCCGGGATCGGCGGATCGAGCCATTCCATAAGCCCGACCCAGCCGACCCACGGATCGTTCGAATTGAGCAGCACCAGCCGCGCGGTTGCCCCCGGTTCGCCCGCCGGCAGGGCGACGCCCGAGGTGGTTACCGTAGTGTCGTAATTGACTTCGAGCCCGATAACGTCGCGATACAATGCGAGGCTTTTCTCGATATCCCGGACGATGATTGTCGAGCGCCGCACATCGGTCGCAATGCGCTGTTCGGGCGTTTCGACCCCGGCGGCGCGTGGCCCGGCATTCGCGGCAGTGCCAGGCGATCCGACATCCTCGCCAAGATTGGCCGCGCAGCCCGCAAGCGCGAGAGCGCCGAGAATTGCCGATGCCTGTTTCAATCGCTTGCTCCCACCGCGCCGCTGGCGATCAACACCTCGGCCTTTTCCTCGTCATAACCCAACCAGTCGAGCACCGCGCGCGCATCGCGACCCGGCGCGGCCAGTTCGTGCGCTGACCCGATGCGCTGGCTGTTCATTTCCAGTGGAATCGTGGGCAGTCGCGCGCTCGTTCCGTCCTCGAAAGTCACGTCCTCGAGGCCGCCTTGCGCCAGGTGCGGATCGTCGAACATGTCTTCGGGCCGACCGATAGGCGCGAATGGGAGGCCCGTCCCGTCGAGTTTGGCAATCACTTCCGAAGCGGTCATCCGCGCGATGATGGGGCGGATTTCGGGCAGGATGCGATCGCGCGCATCGACGCGGGCATTGTTTTCGCGCAAGCTCTTGTCCGCCCACAATCCGTCTAGGCCGAAAAGCCGGCAGAATTTCTCCCACAGAGCATCGGTGACCACGCCGATAAAGACCGGCTCGTCCCGGGTTTCGAACACGTCGTAGATCGCCCATGCGGACACGCGCGCCGGCATGGGAGCGGCGGGCGTGCCGGTGACGGCATATTGCGCCATGTGCTGGCCGACGAGGTAGATCGTGGTTTCGAACAGACTGGCGGTGACTTTCTGTCCGCGTCCGGTGCGATGCCGCTCCTCTAGCGCTGCGAGGATCCCGATGACGCCGAACATCCCGCCGGTAACGTCGATCACGCTCGCGCCCGCGCGCAAGGGCTGGCCCGGCGGACCGGTCATGTAGGCGAGCCCGCCCATCATCTGCGCGACCTCGTCGAGCGCGGTGCGCTTTTCGTAAGGGCCGGGGAGAAACCCCTTCTCGCTGCAATAGATAAGGCGGGGGTTGGCCTTCGCGCAGCTTTCGTAATCGAGTCCCAGTCGGTCGAGCGCGCCGGGGCGAAAATTCTCGACCAGCACGTCGGAGGAAGCGATCAGGTCGCGGGCGACCGCTAGCCCGTCCTCGCTTTTCAGGTCGAGGCAAATTGAGCTCTTGCCGCGATTGTACATCGGAAAATAGCCTGCACCCGATCCCTTGAGGCGCCGCGTGCGGTCTCCCCCGATCGGCTCGACCCGGACGATCTCGGCGCCGAGGCCAGCGAGGATATGTCCGACCGTCGGTCCCATCACCATATGCGTGAATTCGGTGACCTTGATGCCGGCCAGCGGCGTCGGACCGCTCATGCCGCGACCCTCTTGTCATAATCGAGCATCGGCCCCGCATCGGGTGTGAACCCATAGAGCGGCTCGCCAGGCAGAGCCTCTGCAAGAATGGCGCGCACATCGAGCAGTTTCTCAAGGTCGATCCCGGTGTCGTAGCCCATCGAATTGAGCATCAGCACAAGGTCTTCGGTCACCAGATTGCCCGACGCGCCCGGCGCGAAGGGGCATCCACCGAGCCCGCCGAGTGAGGCATCGAAGGTGGTGATTCCCTCCTCGAGGCCCGCAACGACATTGGCGAGTCCTAAGCCGCGCGTGTTGTGGAGGTGGAGGGTCGTCAGCATGTCCTCGCCCACCGCTGCCTTGACCTTGCGGGTCAGGCGGCGGACCTGCGCCGGGTCGGCATATCCGGTCGTATCGGAGAGGCTGAACTCCTGCGCACCGGCTTTCGCAGCTTGTTCGGCAAGGCGCACCACTTGATCTTCGGCGACCGCGCCCTCCATCGTGCAGCCGAAAGCGGTCGAGAGGCTCACGGCAAAGTGAATGCCGGCCTCGCGGGCGATCCCGGCGGCCTCGGCTATTTCAGCCAACATGGCCGGATGGTCCTTGCGCACATTTTTGATCGAATGCGTCTCGCTCATCGAGAATGGGATGCTCATCGCATCGACGCCCGCTTCAGCCGCGCGCTGCGCGCCCTTGGCATTGGGCACCAGTGTCACGACGTTCAGCCCTTCGATCCCTTTGGCGAACTCCACCAGCGCCGCAGTATCGGCCATTTGCGGCAGCAGCTTGGGCGGGACGAAGCTGCCGACCTCGATCTCCTTCACCCCGGCGGCGGCCTCTGCCGCGATCCAGCGTTTTTTGGCTTCGAGCGGCATGATCCGCTCGATCGATTGTAGCCCGTCGCGAGGCCCAACTTCGGATACGAGGATTTGCGTCATCTCGGGCTCTCCCGGTAGATCCAAGGGCGTGTGGCCCGATCGGCTCGCGTCCATTCGTCGATAGCTGCTGCCTGCGTCAAAGTCAGATCGATCGCATCGAGCCCTTCGGCGAGCATACGCTTGGCTTCCGCCTCGATTTCGAAGCGATAATTCATGCCGGCGCTTTCGACGCGCTGCGCCGCGAGGTCGATCATGGCGCTCTGGCCCGCGATCCGCTCCACCGCTTCGGGCGGCAAGGTAATGGGCAGCACGCCGTTGCGCAGACAGTTGGCGTGGAAGATCGGCGCGAAGCCTGCGGCGATCACGGCGCGGATGCCGTATTCGGCGAGTGCCCAGACGGCGTGCTCGCGGCTCGACCCGCAGCCGAAATTGGCGCCGCCCGCGATAATCGGGGCATTCGCATATTCGGGATGGTTCAAGGCGAAGTCCGGGTTAGGCGTGCGCGCGTCTGCGTCGGTATAACGCCACGGTGCGAAAAGCCCCTCGGCCAACCCGGTGCGCCCCGTCGAGCGCATTTCGCGGCTTGGAATGATCGTATCGGTGTCGATATTGTCGCGCAGGATCGGCGCGACCATTCCTGTGAGGGGCTGGGGGAAGGGGGTCACGCCGCGGCCTCCTCGCGCGCATATTCGCGCGGATCGGCAATGCTGCCGGCGATCGCGCTCGCAGCGACTGTTTCGGGCGAGGCGATATGCGTGCGGATGCCTGGACCCTGGCGACCTTCGAAATTGCGATTGGTGCTGGATATGACGCGGCTACCCTCGGGGAAGCCCTCGCCGCCGGCGTAGAAGCATAGCGAACACCCGCTCATACGCCATTCGAAGCCGGCCGCTTCGAATATCCTGTCCAGCCCCTCGGCCTCGGCAGCGCGCTTGACTGCCATAGAGCCGGGCACAGCGAGCGCCTTGCGAATGGAGGGTGCAATCCGGCGGCCCTCTAGGATTTGCGCGGCGCGCCTCAAATCGGAAAGGCGACTGTTGGTGCAACTGCCGATAAATGCGGCGTCGATCGCAGTCCCGGCCAGTCGGTCGCCCGGGGCGAGCCCGATATAATGATGCGCGCGCTTAGGACCTGCGGGAACTTGCGCAGTGATGGGCATGCTGTGTTCCGGGCTCGTGCCCCAGCTCACCATCGGCGCGATAGTCGAGGCGTCGAGTACGATTTGCTTGTCGAACACCGCTCCTTCATCGCTGTGCAGGTTCTTCCAGTAGGGGTCATCGAAATCGCCGGGCGCGTAGGGCCGACCTGCAAGATAGGCGAAGGTCTTGGCATCGGGCGCGATCATGCCGGTCATGGCGCTGAACTCGGTCGCCATGTTGCACAGCGTCATGCGCCCTTCCATATCCATCGCGCTCACCGCAACGCCTGCGAATTCGAGCGCAAAGCCCGCACCGCCGCCCGCACCATGCTGCGCGATCAGGGCGAGCACCATGTCCTTTGGCGTGACGCCGGGCGAAAGCGTACCGTCGAACCGCACCCGCATCGTTTTCGGTTTGTCGAGCCGCAACGTGCCGGTGACCATCGCATGTTCGGCTTCCGAAGAACCGATCCCCCATGCGAGGGCCCCGAAGGCTCCCTGCGTGCAGGTGTGACTGTCGGGTGCGACCAGCGTGCAGGCGGGCAGGACGATGCCCTGTTCGGGGCTGATGACATGGACGATGCCCTGGTCGCGGTCGTTGACGTCGAAGAGGGTGATTCCGGCGGCTTTGCAAGCGGCGCGGGTCTCGGTAATGAAACCCTCTCCGCCCGCCATCAACGTCCCGTCGCCTCGACCGATGCGGGTGTCGACGATATGATCCATGACGGCAAAGACCCGCGCGGGATCGCGCACCTTTCGGCCCATGTCGGCCATGCGTTTCAGCGCTGCCGCGCCGGTTCGCTCATGCAGGAAGATGCGGTCGATCGCAATTAGCGTCGCGCCGCCTTCCGTCTGCGCAACCGCATGGCTTTGCCAGATCTTGTCGAACAGCGTTTGGGCCATCTTGCCTCGCGGTCAGGCCTCCGCCTGCATTTCGGCATCCACCGCGCGCCAGTCCTTGGTGACGAAGGTCTCCTGGATCGCGGTGCGCGTTTCCAGCACGCCGTCCCGGATCCAGTGCCAGGTGCGGCAGCGATTTTGCCCGTCGTCGGAGATCTGAATCTGCTCGTACAAATAAAGCGATGGATCGCCGGTACGCTGCCAGTAAAGCATCATGGTGCGATCATATTCGTCCAGCGGAACTTCGGCAGCCCAGCCCTGGATCAGTTCGTTGTCCCACCAAATCCTTCCGTCGCGATAGGTAGCGGGAAAGTCGCGCACATCCTTTTTACCATCGGGCCAGGTGTAATGGTTGGTCTGGTGGTACGGAATGTCGTCCTTCCCGGTCATGCGGCAGATCAAGCGGCTGGCATGTTCGTCGATCTTCTCGTTCGAAGCGTCGAAATAGGAATAAATGCCGTCCCAGACCCCCTCATGGCGCGCCAGAAGAGGCATGTTTTCGGTGAATTCGGCATATGTCGTCATCGGATCAGCTTTCGTTGCGGGAAAGAAGGGTTTGGTGCCATTGCCGCGACGCATCCCCGGCGCGAATGCGGGCAAGCGCGCGGGCGTGAAGCGCATGCGGATCGAGCCGGGCGGGATCGAGCGGAATCGCGTTCGCCGCGCTTGCATCGTACCACGGCTCGAAGAAGGCTTCAGCGCGCGAGGCCTGCCAGGCGCGCTGGAGATATTGGCCAAAACGATCCGGGGTCGTGTCGGGATAGAGGCGGTCCGGGTCGCCCTTCGGAGCGTGCGGCCAGACGATATCCGACGCGCTCAGGGCGGCTGCCGCGGACTCGACCGTCGCCGCGATATCGTCGGCGTCAGCCGACTGGCCATGGCCGGGAACATCGATCGCGATGTCGCCACCGGTAGGCTCGGCCATTTCCCGAGCCGGGCAATGCAGCACGAGCCGACCGCCGCGCTTGCCCTTCCAGTGTACCTGTCCGTTATCGAGTGCGAGCCAACCTTCGCCCTCGTCTTGTGCGAGTTCGGGGCAGGGGCCGCCATCGGTATAGTCTTTGAGGAAAGCGAGGCTCACCTCCTGGTGCTCGTCAGGGCTGGCGACCTTTTGCGCCTGCCAACCTTTGGGCATGTCGCCGAGCCGGTCGATATGCTCCTGCAGGGGGTCGCCGTCATAGGCGGTGATAAGGCAGGGCGGCCAGTTCCCGGATGCGGGTGGGGCGTCAACCGGCGGAATATCGCGCGGGGCACGCAGCACCGCACCATAGCCCGCTTGATAGGCATTGCCCGCATCCAGCATTTCCGAAACCGCCTGAGCCACCCGGTCCACATCGGCATGAGCCACCGAAAGCCTCGCTTCCTCCCGCGTATCGAACCAGGGGAAGACCCAGCTTTGTTCGAGCATCCGGTTCCAAAGCCAGGTCAGATGCTCCCCATAGGCGCTCGGGTGAAACTCGGGGAGGTACCGCTCCCCGAACAGCTCCATCTCGGCCTTGGTCCAGATTGCATAGCCGCCCACCGCAAGGCACCGAAAGCGTTCGGGCTGACGCTTTATCGCGGTGACGAGGATGATCCCGCCGGAATGGAAGCCGTAGGCAGCGCATCGCCCGATCCTGAGCGCGTCCAGAAGCTCGCACACGGCATCGGCGAAGTCGGCGATTTCGGCCGAGTCGGGGAGCGGGTCGGACTGGCCAAAGCCCGGCGTATCGGGCGCGATACAGGTAAAGTGCTCGCCCCATGCCCGCATCAACCCTTCGTATTCCGCGCTCGAGCGCGGGCTTTGATGCACCATCAACAAGGCAGGTCCGCTGCCACAACGGCGATAATGCACCTTCCTATGGGTGCCGGGTATCGTCAGGATGTGGCGCGTGATCTGAGGCACAAAGTTGTCCGGACAAATTCCACTCGACAACTCTCTACGCGTCATTATTGTCGCCTGTCAAAGCGCAAAAACAGGCGGGAGCGAGCATGGCGGAACTGGTCGGGACGAGAATGGTCGAGGATGGCAGGACCGCGCGCCAGATCTTCGAGGACGTGATGGCGAACCCGGCGCGCAAGAAGTTCGGCTTCGGCGAAAAGCTGGCCATCGTGAATGTCGATGTGCAGCAAGCCTATACGCGCACCGATCTGTTCAAGACCGCCTATGAGACTGATCCGAACCAGATCGACCATATCAACCGGATCAGCGCCCTGGCCCGGGAAAGGGGCATGCCCGTCATATGGAGCCGCGTTGCCTACAAGGACGATGCAGGCGATGCGGGCATTTGGGGCACGCGCACGGACACCGAAGACAGCCTGCAGAACATCAAGTACGGCTCCGAACGCCACGCATTCGATCCGCGCTGCGATATCAAGCCGGCCGATTTGCAATTCACCAAGCGCATGCCGAGCGTTTTCTTCGAAACGCCGCTCGCAAGCTATCTGACCTTCCACCGCGTGGATACGGTGGTGGTGACCGGCGGATCGACCAGCGGCTGCGTGCGCGCAACGGCCGTCGATGCGCTGAGCCATGGGTACCGCACTATCGTTCCGATCGAAACCTGCGCCGACAAGCACGAAAGCTATCACTTCGCCAATCTCACCGACCTCCAGCTGAAATATGCCGATGTCGAGCCGGTCGAAGCCGTGGTGAACTGGCTGGAGAGGCGCTAAGCCATGCAGGAAGGCGCCCCCGACCCCGATCTCTACGATTACCACCCTTACAGGGGTCGCCCGAAAATCGAATGGCCGGATGGCAAGACCGTCGCCGTCTGGGTTGCGCCCAATCTTGAATATTATGAGATCGATCCGCCGATCCATCCCAAGCGCAATCCCTGGCCGCACCCTGCGCCAAGCGTCGTCGGCTATTCGCACCGCGACCATTCCAACCGAGTGAGTCATTGGCGCATGGCCGAGGTGATGACGCGGCATGGCTTCCCCGGCTCCGTCAGTCTCTCGGTCGCGCTCTGTCAGCACCACCCCGAAGTTGTTGCCGATGCGAATGAGCGCGGCTGGGAGTTCTTCAGCCACGGCATCTACAACACGCGCTATTCCTACGACATGACCGAAGCTCAGGAACGCGCAATCATCGAGGACTCGATCCGGACGGTAGAGGACGCGACTGGCCAGCGCATTCGCGGTTGGCTCGCCCCCGCGCTAACCCATACGCCGCGCACGCTCGACCTAATTGCCGAGTACGGCCTCGACTACACCTGCGACCTCTATCACGACGATCAGGTTCAGGAGGTTAAGGTCGCGAAAGGCAAGCTCGCCTCGATCCCCTACAGTCTCGAGGTCAACGATCATTACGGCTTCTTCGTCTACAACATGAGTGGGCGCGAATACGCCGATACGCTGGTGCGACAATATGAGCGGCTGGCGACGGAGGGCGAGCAATCGGGCACGGTGATGTGCATTCCCTTGCACGCCTATCTTATCGGACAACCTCACCGGATCGGTCCTTTCGAGGAGGCGCTGGAGCATATCGCCAAGGATGGCCGCGCTTGGATCGCGCGGGCGGGCGAGATCGTGGATGCTTGGCGGGAGCAAGTTGGATGAGCACGCTTCCAGACAGCTACACCCAGTACCCAAAGCGCGGCGAAGGTTACGACCATGACCTGTATAAATGGTCGAACATGCATGAGCGCGTGCCGGTCCGCTGGCCGCAGGGCTCGGTTGCGGTATGGCTGTGCGTCAGCCTCGAATGGTTCCCGATCACGCCTGGCGGAACTTTCAAGGCGCCCGGCCACATGGTCACGCCCTATCCCGATTACCGCCACTACACCTCGCGCGATTACGGCAATCGGGTGGGCGCATGGCGAATGCTCGACGCTTTTTCCGAAGTCGGGGTGAAGGCAAGCTTTGCCACAAACGCCGCGATTGCCGAGCGCTATCCCGAGCTTATCGAAGCGATGCAGTCAGCAGGCCACGAGATCATCGCCCACTCGACCGACATGAACGGGACGATCGATGCGACACTCGGCGAGGTGGCCGAAAAAGAATTGATCGGCGATGCGATGACGCGATTGGAAAAGGCCACCGGCACCCGACCTAAGGGTTGGCTCTCCATCGCGCGACAGCAAAGCTTCCATACGCTCGACATCCTGAAGGACGAGGGGCTCACCTATTGCTGCGACTGGGTGAATGACGAATTGCCCTATCGCTTCGCCAACGGCCTTATCGACCTGCCGCTCAACCATGAGCTATCCGATCGGACGATTATCACCGTCCAGCAGCAGAGCGCGGATAGCTGGGCGCAAAGTATGCGCGATGCGTTCGATTGGCTGGCGAAGGAAGCGGCTGGGATTGGGTCTGGACGGATGCTGCCAATCCACCTTACACCTTACATCATGGGCCTGCCCTACCGCATCGGCGCGCTCGAATGCCTGCTCGCCGATCTTGTGGAGCGGGAAGAGGCGTGGTTCGCCCGCGGCGAGGATATCGTCGCATACTGGGAAGCGCAGCAATGAAGGCGCGCAATCCCCGTACCGGCGAAGAAGACTACGAATTCATGCGAAGTACGCGCGAAGAGATCGCTTCCGCAGCCAAGCGGCTGCGAACCGCGCAGCCTGAATGGGAGGCACTAGGACCTGCTGGACGTGCCAAGGTCTTGCTGCGCCTTGCCGATGCAGTCGAGAAAGCCGCCGAGCCCATCGTCACAGCCCTCAGCATCGATACCGGCCGCCGCACGGTGTCCGAAATCGAAGTGCAGGGTTTCATCGGCAATATGCGCCGCTGGGCGGGGCGCGGGCCGGAACTTTTCGCGGGGCTTGATCGTGGTCCCAAACCGTCCGCGACGCCGGGGATCGCGATCGTCACCCATTACAGCGCCTACCCGCTGTTCGGCGCGATTGCGCCGTGGAACTTCCCTGTCATCTTGAGCCATGTCGACGCCGTGCCGGCGCTGATGGCGGGATGCGCGGCGCTGGTGAAACCGTCCGAAGTGACCCCACGCTTCGTCGAACCCGTGCGTGCCGTGCTCGCCGAGATTCCCGAATTGCCGCTGGCCTATGTCATGGGCGGCGCAGACGTGGGCGAGGCGCTGGTCGAAGAGGTCGACTATGTCTGCTTCACCGGATCGACCGCAACGGGGCGCAAGGTCGCCGAAGCCGCGGGGCGCACGCTCATTCCTGTCAATCTCGAACTGGGCGGCAAGGACCCGATGATCATCACCGCCAGCGCCGATCCTGAGTGGGCAGCGCACGTGGCGCTACGGGCTAGTGTCGTCGCGACCGGACAGGCCTGCCAGTCGATCGAGCGGGTCTTCGTCGCGCAGGAGATCGCCGAGCCATTTCTCAAGGCTCTCGCAGCCGAAGCCGAGAGGGTTGAGCTCACACATCCCGATCCGGCCAAGGGGCACATCGGTCCCTTCATCTTCCCAGCGCAGGCGGAAAAGGTCCAGGCACAGATCGACGATGCGACGTCGAAGGGCGCGCGCGTGTTGACGGGAGGTCGCGTCGAGCAATTGGGTGGCGGCAAGTATCTGCGCCCGACGGTACTCGCCGATGTCACACCCGGCATGGAGGTCATGCGGGAAGAAACCTTCGGCCCCGTCATTCCCGTGATAATCTACGAAGACCTCGAAGATGCTGTGCGCCAGGCGAACGATACGCAATATGGGCTTTCCGCCGCCGTACTCGCTGGATCGCTCGACGAAGCCGCCAAGGTTGGAGCGCGGCTGGAGGCGGGTGCGATCAGCCTTCAGGATGGCGCGCTCACCAGCATGGTCGGCGATGCGACCAACCAGTCGCGCAAGGCCTCCGGGCTAGGCCCCAGCCGGATGGGCGATAGCGGGATGCTCCGTTTCCTGCGCGAACAGGCACTGATCCGGCAGACCGGCGATCCGCTTCCCATCGATGCCTATGCCGAAAGGGGTGCTCGGGCATGAGCAACCGCGCCGCTCTCGAAGCCGTGATGCCCGCCATGCTGCACCACAATGGCTGGTGGGACGGCTGGTATCGCCACTTCGATGCCGATGGCGCGCTGCTGGACGCTCACGAGGTCAAGACCCATTGCGAATTCCCCGATACCGGCGAGTGGCATTACATCCAGCACAACTGGCTGAGCTGGGAGGACGGGCGCGAGGCGACCTACGAGTTCGGCGGCAAGCTCGATGGCGAGCGGTTGGTGTGGGACACCGACCGGTTCAGCGGATATTGCTGGCAGACCTGCGAGGACACGTTGATGCTCAAGCTCGACCGCATGGACGAACCGGGCGCGTACTACATCGAAATGATCAACATCGCCCCGAATGGCCAGACCCGCGCGCGCACATGGCAGTGGTTCCGGGCCGGCAAGCCGTGGAAGCGCACTCTGTGCGACGAATGGAGGATCGAGGGACAATGATTGCACCTCTTCTCGCGATGATGTTGCAGGGCGCGGGCGTTGCACAAGGCGAGGCTCCGCCGCCGCCAGCCTCTATTTGCGACAGTCCCGTTTACATGGTGGTCGCAGGCCCGACGCTGGATCGCGAGCGGATGATGGCCTATGCCAGCGCGATCGCGGAAAGCGGGCTCTACCGCGAGTTGGGCGGCTATTATGTAACGATCCCGCGCCCGCTCGAAGTTTTCGAGGGTGAGCTGCCAGCGAATTACGCGAACCTGACCGTGCGTTTCCCCTGCATCGAAAACGCGCGCACATTCTGGAACAGCCGCGTCTACCAGGAAGAGATCATCAAGCTGCGCCAAGATCCTAGCGCGGGCGACTATACGGTGGCCATCTACGCCGAAGCGCCTCTGCGAGAGGATATGGTCGGCCGCGTTGGCGATGCGCGATATTCGACCGATTTTTCGAATGTCGAAGTACCGCAGGTTGACCCACCGGTCGTCGGACCTGGCGCTAATGGAGGCGAGCGATGAAGGCATGGGAGATCGGCGCGCGTGGAGATACCGAGAGCCTGCGGATGGTCGAACGCGCCGAACCAGTCGCCGAGCCGGGCGAGATGTTGGTCCGTACCATCGCCGCCGGACTCAATTACCGCGACCTTATGATCCTGCGCGGACATTATGGTGCGGATCTGCCTGAAAACCGCATCCCGCTTACCGATGGCGTCGGCGCGATCGAGGCTTTGGGCGAAGGTGTGGAAGGCTTCGCGGTGGGAGAACGGGTCGTCGCTGCAAACTTCGTCGATTGGGACCCTGACAGCGGGTTCGGCTATCATATCTTCAATCGCGATATCGGCGTGACGATCGATGGGTGGCTCGCCGAAAAAATTATGCTCCCCGCCAAGGCAGCGATCAAGGTGGCGGATAGCGTTACGGATCAGACCGCCGCGACGCTGGCCGTCGTTGCTGGGACGGTCTGGCATGCGATGGTAGATTTCGGTGCGGATGGCGCGAATGACCTTTCAGGGAAGTTGGTCTTGGCGCAGGGGACCGGCGGCGTGGCGATCTTCGCGCTCCAACTGGCCAAGGCCATGGGTGCCGACTTCGCTATTACCTCTTCGAGCGATGACAAGCTGGCGAAAGCGCGCGAGTTGGGAGCGGATTTCACCCTCAATTACCGTGACAGCCCCGACTGGGCGGCAGCCTTGCTGGAAGCCACCGGAGGGCGCGGCGCGGATATCGTGGTCGACACGATCGGCTTCGGCGAATTCGCGCAGACGCTCGAGGCGACGGGTCTCGAAGGCCGGATCGGGACGCTGGGCGCGCTCTCGGGCTCACCGCAGGACACAGCCGACTTTTCGCAAGGGCCGCTGCTCGGCAAGAACATCACCATCAAAGGCATCACTAGCGGGCATCGGGGGATGTTCGAAAAGGCGCTTCGGGTCGTCGCTGACAAAAGCGTCGAAACGGTAGTCGACGCCGCGTTCGACTTCACCGATGCGCGCTTAGCCTATGAATATCTCGAAAGCGGTGCGCATATGGGCAAGGTCATGGTGCGGGTCGGCTGACTAGCGATCGAGCTCCACGAGCTCATAGCGGTTCATCATGTACCCATCGATCGAACCGTAAACGAGCACGCTGTCCTCATCGGCGGTCACCCACATGTCGAAATCGGGATGGCGCGTGCCGCCCATGCCCTCATCGCTGTCATCGACGTAGCGGAAGCGGCGACATTGGAAGGTGCCCGCCTCGACCGTCTTCTCCTCCTCGCCGACATATTCCATCACCATTTCGAGATAGGCGATCTGGGGAGCGGTGGCGCCGCGATGGTCGGGGGAGGGGAGGTAGAACTTG
>NZ_JAZBON010000022.1:0-87638 GCF_036351135.1 Erythrobacter sp. | reverse complement strand
GCCTTCTTGAAGCGGAGCGCGTCACCGCCCTTTTCCGGGGTGATCGAGCCGGTGCCATTGCTGCTGTCGTAGCTCTTGATCTTGCCATAATGTGTCATGTGGATTTCCTTCAGACGAATGTGCAGCGCGCCAGAATAGACCCGGCTGCGACTATAAGGCGGAACTGAGGGAAAGGGCTTTCGGTGAGGAAAGCAAAGACCGTCGATTACGACTGGTAGCTGAACTTTAGATGGCTACGAAGGGCTACAATTACAAGCGCACTGGGTTGCAATTCGTACCGCTAAACGAATTTCGGCAATTGAGGTCGAAAGCGGACAGTCGCTCTCCTTTCCAACTCACCTATAAGCCAGGAAGTTCGGCTGTCCATTTGAAGAGATTACCCCGCCGTCGACCGGCAGATTGATGCCAATGATGAAGGCTGCATCCTCGCTGGCAAAAAAAAGCCCCTAATGAGCGGCAAGATGCTCGCCCAACACTAGGGCCGAATAAATCAGCGCTCCACCAAGGAACGGCAGAAAGCTGCTTTCGCGCTGCGCGGGTAGCTCTTCCTTCAGCACGATCAGCACCATCCCGCCGCCGAGGAAGGCGAAAAGGCAGGCGATTGCGAGTTCGGGCAGGCGCCAGGCGTACCCTGCTGCCCAGCCGGCCAGTGTCGCTACTGCCAGCACCCAGCGCCCGCGCGCGTCGTAAGCTTGGGGAAAGTGACTGCGCGCGGCGAAATCGGCGGTGACGAAATGGATCAGCAGCGCGCCGGTATAAAGCGCGAGGCCCGAGGCGGCGGTGTCTTCGCGGTGGCTCAGCAGATAGGCGATGATCGCCGCCAGCGCAGCTGTTGCGATGATGTGGATCCAGAAGATGCGCGCATTGCCGTCCTCGTCGCGGCGCGCCCCGGTGACGATCGCCGCGCGCTCGATCCCGTAGAAGATGACGAGACCTGCGAGCGACAGCGCGTAGATCAGGCTCTCGGCAAACACCGGGACCAGGCCCGTCGACGAAGCGAGTTCCTCCCCATGCGCGGCGAGCTCGGGCAGGATGTGTAGGAAGACATAGCCGACCGCGACGCCTCCCGCGAAACTCAACCAGCGGCTGCGCGGCTGAACGTCGAGGAAGGTGAGCTTTCCCATGAACAGGTGCACCGCGCAAAAGAGCAGCGCGACCCCTAGCGTCAACAGTGCATCGCTCTCCATCACGCAACCACGCTTCCGCTGGCCCGCCGATCAGCGATAAGCCAGGAAGTTCGGCTGGCCGTTCGAGGAGCTGACCCCGCCATCGACAGGCAGATTGACCCCGGTGATGAAGGCCGCGTCCTCGCTGGCGAGGAAGGCTGCGGCGGCGGCGATGTCTGCCGGTTCGCCGATCCGGCCCATCGGAATGCGCTGCATGAAGGCTTCCAGCAACGGCTCGTTGTCGAGGATGCCGTCGACCATGTCGCTGCGCGTGACCGAGGGGTTGATGGCGTTCACCCGCACGCCCATTCCGCCGATCTGCTGCGCCAGCCCACGCGTCAGGTTCGTCACCGCGCCCTTGGACGCGTTGTAGACCGGCAGCGTCGAATCCCCGCCGATCCCCGAGACGCTCGAGATGTTGACGATCGAGCCACCCGATTTGCGAAGATGGGGGATCGCGGCGCGGCTCATATAGAGGACGCCCTTCACGTTGATGTCGATGATCCGGTCGATCTCCTCGTCATCGACCTTATGCAGCATGTGCGACCCGCCAACGCCTGCATTGTTGACAAGCGTGTCGAGCCCGCCGAACCTTTCGACGGTCTTCGCGACGATCCCATCGGCGAAGCTACTTTTGCTGACATCGCCCGGGCAGACCAGCACGCGCTCTTCGTCAAGGCTGGCTGCGACCTTGCGGCAATCTTCCTCGCTGCGGGCATTGATGACGACATTGGCGCCTTCCGCGTGGAAGCGCCGGGCGATCCCTTCGCCGATGCCGGAGGAGGAGCCGGTGACGATAACGGTTCTTCCGGTGAAGCGCGTGAGGTCGGTCATGCAAGGGGGCCTTTCGTGAAACGCGGGTTCGAGCATCCAACTCTTGAACCCGCAATGCTTTCCTACTCCGCTCTGCCCCGATAAGGCTCCGGGTTATGCAGATCGCCCCCAACCCGTTGTTCCCTATGACTTTTGGCGCAGAACCGCGGCCCGGACTTTTCCTTCCAGGACCGTGTTCCATGTGTTCCATCCTGTTGGATTGCCGGCCCGATGGCCAATCGTATCGCACCTTGCTAGGGGCCCGCCCCATGGGATCGATCACATGAATGTCGCCACGCTCGCCAGCCTCGGCCTCTACTTCGCGCTGATGATCGCCATCGGCCTTTATGCCTGGCGTCGCTCGACCGACACCGCCGAGGGCTACATGCTCGCGGGGCGCAACCTGCCGCCGTCGGTCGCTGCCCTGAGCGCCGGCGCATCGGACATGTCGGGCTGGCTGCTGCTGGGCCTGCCGGGCGCGCTTTACCTTGCCGGGCTGTCGGCGGCGTGGATCGGGATCGGGCTGTTCGCCGGCGCCGTTGCCAACTGGTTCATCGTCGCCCCGCGCCTGCGCGCCCAGACCGAGGCTTACGGGAACGCGCTCACCATCCCGCAATTCCTCGCCAACCGCTTCCCCGATCAGGGCACCGGCCTGCGGGTGATCGGCGGCCTGGTCATCGTCGTCTTCTTCACGGTGTACACCGCCGCCGGGCTCGTCGGCGGCGGCAAGCTGTTCGAAACCGCGTTTGCTGGGGCGCTGCCGGCGACGGGGCTTTCGGACTACACGCTCGGCATCCTCATCACCTGCGGTATCGTGCTCGCCTACACCATGGTCGGCGGGTTCCTCGCGGTCAGCCTTACCGATTTCGTGCAGGGCATCATCATGATGCTGGCGCTCGTCATCATGCCGCTGGTCGTGATCTTCGGCGATGGCGGAGCCGCAGACGCGTCCTTTGCCGCGGTGCCGGTGGAAGGGTATCTGAGCCTGACCGAGGGGTTAACGTTGCTCGGCTTCGTCAGCGCGGTGACCTGGGGGCTGGGCTATTTCGGGCAGCCGCACATCATCGTGCGCTTCATGGCGATCGACCGGGTGGAACGCGTCGCGCGCGCGCGCAATTACGGCCTGTCGTGGATGGCCGTGTCGCTGATCGGCGCTGTCGCGATGGGGCTTGCCGGACGCGCCTATGCCGAGGGGAACGGGATCGCGGTCGAGGATCCGGAGACGATCTTCATCCTGCTGGCAGAACTCCTGTTCCATCCGGCGATCACCGGCTTTCTCTATGCCGCGTTGCTCGCCGCGATCATGAGCACCATCTCCTCGCAGCTGCTGGTGTCCTCCAGCTCGCTGACCGAAGACTTTTACCGCCTGTTCCTGAACCGCGGCGCAAGCGAGCGCGAGGCGGTGAATGTCGGGCGGGTCTGCGTCGCGCTGGTCGCACTCGCGGCCATCGTTATCGCGAGCGATCCGGACAGCAATGTGCTGGGGCTTGTCGCGCATGCCTGGGCCGGGTTCGGGGCGGCGTTCGGACCGCTGATCATCCTTGCCCTGACCTGGCGCGGTATGACCGGGGCCGGCGCGCTTGCCGGACTGGTGACGGGTGCCGGAGTGGTCGGCATCTGGCTCGCGCTGGGACTCGATGGCGAGCTTGTGGGAGGGGAAGGACTGTACGAAATCGTCCCCGGCTTCATCGCGGCATTCCTCGCCATCCTCGCGGTGAGCAAGGCGACCCAGGGAAGCGAGCCGAGCGTCCAGCCCGCGCAATAATTGAACGAACCTGTAACCTGCGGCGTCATTCCCGCGAACTGCACGGTGCAAGCTGCCCCACTGGTCGGCAATCGCTGCTGGAGTTCGCCTGATATGACCCGTCTCTTTCTCCTCATCGCCGCGCTGGGCGCGATCCTCGTCGGTGCGACGCAACTCGCCGCGCAGACCGGCAACACCGGCTGGACGCCCTATGACGAAGCCGAATTCACGATGGCCCAGAGGAAGGGCAAGACGATCGTCGTCGACGTCCACGCCGACTGGTGCCCGACCTGCCGCGCCCAGGCTCCGATCCTCGACGAACTGCGCCGCGAGCATCAGAGCGCCGACACGCTGTTCGTGAAAGTCGACTTCGACGAGGACAAAGCCTTCCTGCGCGCCCACCGCGTGCCCCGGCAATCGACCGTGCTCGTCTTCGACGGGGTGCAAGAGGTCGCGCGCTCGATTGCGCAAACCGATCGCTCGCGCCTTCGCGGCGTCGTGCTCGGCGCGCTGTAAGCGAACGCGTTTCGGCTGAACGATTATGCTTGGCTCCACCGCCCTCTCCTTCGTCGCCGGTTTGGTGACGATCCTCAACCCATGCGTGCTCCCGCTCGTGCCCATTCTCGTCGCCTCGGCGCTGGGTAAGAGCCGGCTGGGACCACTCGCCCTCGCCGGCGGGTTGGTGACGAGCTTCACCCTGTTCGGCTTCACCGTAATCGCCTTCGGCTATTCGCTCGGCATCAACGAACAGATCGTGCGCGCACTGGCCGGCGCCATGCTCGCAGTCGCGGGTGCGGTCCTGCTGGTGCCGCGCGCGCAGGCCGCACTCTCCGCCGCCGCGGCGCCGGTGGCCAATTTCGGCAACCAACGGCTTGCGCAGATCAGCGGCGATGGCTGGCACGGCCAGTTCGCCGTCGGCTTGCTGCTCGGCGTCGTGTGGGCGCCGTGTGTCGGCCCGACCCTGGGCGTCGCCATCGCGGCGGCGAGCCAGGGGCAGGACCTCATCGCCAGCTTCCTCATCTTCCTCGTCTTCGGCCTGGGCGTTGCGACCTCGATCCTCGCCTTCGCCTATGGTTCTCGCAAGGCGATCGGAGACCGGCGCGAGACGCTTTTGGCCCTTGCGCAATATGGCAAACCGCTCTTCGGCGCTGCACTGCTCGTCGTCGGGCTAATGGTCCTGACCGGGTTAGACAAACTGGTCGAGATCGCCGTGCTGGACGCGCTACCGGAGAGCGTGATCATGTTCACCACCTCCTTCTAGCCTTTGCTGTGCCCGCCGCTTGCGTCCATCATGCACTCTGGAAGGACAAGAGGGAGATGAGCAGTGAACACCGCAGACGAACCACGGGTCACGGGATTGGGCGGCGTTTTCTACGTCGTCGGAGACCCCGAGGCGACGCGCGCATGGTATCGCGACATATTGGGCGTCGATGGCCATTACGGCCCGCAATTCGCCTGGTCCGACGAGCCAAAGGCAAACCCCTATTCGCTCATCAGCCACTTCAAGGACGAGGAATACATCAAGCCGGGCAAAGGCGGCTTCATGATCAATCTGCGCGTTCACGATCTCGACGGCTTCGTTGAGCAGTTAAACGCGAAGGGCGTGGAGCTGCACGGCACTGCCGATGAGGGCTACGGAAAGTTCGCCTGGCTGCTCGATCCGAACGGGGTCAAGATCGAGCTGTGGGAACAGGTTGTGGATGAGTTGCCGGCTTAGCTGCCGGCGAACTGCGCTCGCATTCCCGCGGCAGCTGATCGTCCATGACGCCGGTTCGAAAGCTGTTTAAACAAGGGTTAGTGGTGCGTTCACCATGGTTCGCCTAGGCTCGGATCGATGGTTCGTGAAACACTCGGCAATCTGACATTCGCTGCCTGCGCCGCATTGGCGCTCGGCGCTTGCGGGTCGATCGTCCCCACGGGGCCGGGCGGTGGAGCGTCCGCCCGAGCACCTTCGTCCGACGCCACCGGATCGACGCGCGCTTCGCCGCGCCGGGTGACCTCGGCTCCTCGCGGCGTCGCCGAGCGACCGGAGATACGCGCATGTATCGGAGACCTCAACGCAGCCGGAGCCCGGTTCAGCGCGCTTGCCGACCAATATGGAGCGCCAGGTTGCAACGTTTTGGGTGCGGTTCGGCTTTCCTCGCTAACAGGCGACCAGGGCGATTTCGGCGTGAGCAATCTCGGCCCGGTCAAATGCGAGCTTGCCAATACGTTCGGCGAATGGGCGCGCTTTGGGGTCGACCGTGCCGCGCGCCAGATCCTCGGCAGCCCGCTCGCGAGGATCGAGACTATGGGGAGCTATGCCTGCCGCAATATCGGGGGTTCGAACCGCCGCTCGGCCCATGCGCGTGCCGCGGCGATCGACGTTTCCGCCTTCGTCCTCGCCGATGGCCGGCGGGTCACGCTGGCGCAGGACTGGAACGGCGGAACCGCGGCCGAGCGCGAATTCCTGCGCGTGGTCCAGGCGAGCGCCTGCAAACGCTTCGGCACCGTGCTCGGCCCGGAATACAACCGCGCGCACCACGACCATTTCCACCTCGAGGATCCCGGCCGGCGCTTCTGCCGCTAAACAAGGGTATGCCCCTTCTCGGTCGCGCTGGCCCGCCAAGGCATGACTGTAAGACGTAGCGGACGCGACACGGCCCCGACATACCGTGAGGCATGTCGGGGCCGTTCGGGCACCGCGAGCGAAACTCGTCTGTCGCCCGTCCGGAACTGGTTCCAACCCGCCCGCCACGCGCCGCGATCGGGCGCACCGGGAGCCGGGCAGCGATTTACTGCGTCTCTTGCACCTCGATCTGCGGTTCGAGTTTCGCCTCGAGCTTGAGGCGCACCGCTTCGGCAGCGTGGCGCGCGCCGAGCTTGTGCATCATATTGGAGCGGTGGATCTCCACGGTGCGCGGGCTGATGTCGAGCTGGCGGGCGATCACCTTGTTGCTGCTGCCTTCGGACAGCCAATCCAGCACTTCGCGTTCGCGCACGGAAAGGCTGGAAATGCGGTCGCGCGCCTCGATCATGCGGCGCCGCGCCGCGCCGAACGACTCGGCCTCCTTCTCGATCCGGGCAAGGCACCTTTCGAACCGGGAAGGATCGAGCGGCAGCGAGAGATAGTCGAGCGCGCCTGCCTTGATCGCCGCGACGATACGACCGGGCCGTGGCTCCGCCTCGATCGCGATCAGCGGCAACCAGATGCCGAGCCGGCACAACCGGTCGAGGATGATGCTGACGCCGCCTTCGGCGCTTTGATCGCGGGCGATGATTATGCCCTCTCGCGGCGGGTGGATCGAGAGTTCGGATATGTCTCCGTACACTTCCGAATGATGGCCGAGCGAGAAACCGACACGGGCCAGCTCTGCGCGCTGACGGCTGTCGGAATCGATGAAGTGGAGGGAGGCTTTGCGTGTCATGCCGATGGTCCTGCGCCCACCGCCGTGCCAATTCACGCGAGACTAACTCGTATTCGGATCATTCCTGAGCACCGGTCGAAACAACCCTTTGAGAAACCGGCCTTATATGCCTCCGTTACGAACCAAATTTGCCGCCTCATGTGAGACTTACCGCCAGCGCAGGGCGGCTTGAAGTTCAGCGCGGCTCGATTTGGTAGTTCGGCAGCGAGTGGAACGCAGTCTTGAGCGCATCGCCCCAATTGGACGAGATCTGGTCGAAATAGGGATCGTCCGGCGTGATCCGGCGCTGGTGACTGGGGGCGAACTCATCCTTGCCTATCACCAGCAGATCGAGCGGCAGCCCGACCGATAGATTGGCCTTGAGCGTCGAATCGAACGACACCATCAGCAGTTTGACCGCGTCCTCGACATTCATGTCGCGCTCATAGGCGCGGATGATGATCGGGCGGCCATATTTGGTCTCGCCGATCTGGAAGAAGGGCGTGTCGTAGCTCGCCTCGATGAAATTGCCCTCAGGATAGATCATGAACAGGCGCGGCTCCATGCCGGCGATCTGCCCGGCAAGGATGATCGAGGCGGTGAAGCGCGACTTCGTATTGTTGGCGGCCTGTACCTCGCTGATCGTCTGGCGCAGCAGGCGCCCGATCTCGGTCGCGACGGTGAACATGGTCGGGCCGTTCAGCAGCGTCGTCTCGCGCTGGTCGGGCTCCTTGGTGCGCTCCTCGAGCTGGCTGACAACCGCCTGCGTGGTAGCGAGATTGCCCGCGGTCATCACCGCGATCATCCGTTCGCCCGGCACCTGCCAGGAAAACATCTTGCGGAACACCGAGATATTGTCGACGCCCGAATTGGTCCGGGTATCGCTCATCAGAACCAGTCCCTTGTCGATCACCATGCCCACGCAATAAGTCATTTTTTCTCCTCTTATTTGCGGCGCGGGTAGCGCAGGCGAGACGGCGTGTAGAGTGTTTTCTTGTGCCTGCGCCGTTGGATCGCCGGGTTCTTCGAGACGAGCTTTTGATACGCCGCTTGCGCGGCTACTCAATCTCTCCTCACGAAATTTGCCGCAAATCGACGCCATAAGCGTCACAAGGCCGACCGGCCGCCCGCAGGTGCCCCGGAGCGCAGCGTAGGGAATAGCACCGAGGAGTTCGCCCGGATGGGCGAACCCAAAATCACTGCTCTTTTTGCTGTTCGACCTCGACATCGACGCTCAGCATCTGTTCCGCCGTGCCGAAGCTGATACCGGTGACGGGGGCCGCGTCCTTGTAGTCGCGCCCCGTCGCGACGCGGACATAGCGCGGATCGGGGCTGATGCCGTTAGAGACGTCGAAGCCGACCCAGCCCAGCCCATCGATATGTGCCTCCGCCCAGGCGTGGGTGGCCTCCTGCTCGATCCGGTCGTTCATCATCAAATAGCCGCTGACATAACGCGCGGGAATGTCCATCGCGCGCGCGGCGCCGATGAAGATATGCGCGTGATCCTGGCACACGCCCTCGCCCTGAACGAGCGCTTCCTCGCCGGTCGTCGTCGAGCTAGTCCCGCCCTTGCCGTAGATCACGGTTTCGGCGATCTTGGCTGAGAGATCATGCAGCATGTCGATCTTCGAGCCGTCTTCTCGCGGCTCGATCTCGCGCATCATCGCGCGCATCTGCTCGCCGGGCTTCGTCAGCGGGGTTTGATGCAGGAAGGACCATAGCGGCAGGTGCCCCGAATGGCGCCCGATGACGCCGGCATTGTCCTGCGTCTCCACCCGTCCCTTGCACGTCACGGTGACATCGCTCGCCCCCGCCTCGACCGCGACCAGCGTTACCGTGTTGAAGTTCTGATCGTCATATTGGAGTTCGGGCGCGGCATTGTCGTAGATCATGTCCCATTCGAGGATCGACTGCCCCTGCGTCTCCTTCGGCGTCAGGCGCAAACGCTGCAGCGCGTGGATCACCGGATTTGTGAAGACGTAGCGCGTCGTGTGACGGATCGAGAGTATCATGCGCCCCTCCTCATGCCAGGAACCTGTAATCCTCTCCGATCGCCTCGGCGATGGCGGCGTTGCGGCTCATGAAGCCGGTGAGAAATTCGTGGAGACCCTGCTCGAATATCTCGTCGACGCTGATGTCGGCAAGCCGGTCCGCCTCGCGCATCACCTCGTTGCTGGTCGGTTGAAAGCCGTGCAGGCGCGCAAGCTCGGTGAGATTGGCACGCAGCGCGCTGCGGCAGAAGGCCAGGCTGCGCGGGAAGCGATCGTCGAGAACGAGGAATTCGACGATGCCCTTGGCCTCGATCTGTCCGGCATTGAGCCAGCTATAGGCGCTGGCCCCCGCGACCGAGCGCAGCACTTGTTCCCACTGCCCGGTGTCGAGGCTCGACCCGACATGGCCGAGCGTGGGGAGCAGCAGATAATACTTCATATCGAGGATGCGCGCGGTCGATTCCGAGCGTTCGATGTATGTGCCCGCGCGCGCGAAATGGAACCCCTCGGCGCGCAGCATCGTCGAATCGAGCGCGCCGTGAACCTGCATACCGGTGCGCCGCAGCCGGGTGATGATGTCGCCGACATTGGTCTGGGTCACGGGTCGGGCCAGCATCTTGTCGAGAACCATCCAGTTCTCGTTGATCGCCTCCCACGCCTGACTCGAAAGATTGGTGCGCGCGACCCGGGCATTGGAGCGCACGGCGCCGATCATCCCGCGCACATTGGTGGGGTTGGCGCCGTCGCGCAGCACGAAGTTCCAGACCGGGCCGGCGTCGTAGCCGTCGTTCGCATTTTCGAATGGCGTTTTGAGGCCGAGCGTCGCGATGACCGACTTCCACTCCTCCTCGGCCGACCCGATATCGCGGGTCAGCGCCATGCGCATGCCCGCATCGAGCAGCCGCGCGGTATTCTCCGCCCGTTCGAGATAGCGGAACATCCAGAACAGCGAATTGGCGGTCCGGCCTAGCATAGCGGAGTGTCCGATGTGCGAGCGTCAGCCATCAGTCCTTGAGCACCCAGGTATCCTTGGTTCCGCCGCCCTGCGAGGAATTGACGACGAGCGAACCCTTCTTGAGCGCAACCCGGGTGAGGCCGCCGGGCGTAATATCGACGCCATTGGGCGAAACGAGCACAAAGGGCCGCAGATCGACATGACGCGGGGCGAGCCCCTTATTGGTGTAGATCGGGCAGGTCGAGAGCGAAAGCGTGGGCTGGGCGATGTAATTCTCGGGCTTCGCCTCCAGTTTCTTGCGGAACTCGGCGATCTCCTTGCGGCTGGCGGTGGGGCCGATCAGCATGCCGTAGCCGCCCGAACCGTGGACTTCCTTCACCACCAGCTCGGCGAGATTGTCGAGCACGTATTTCAGGCTCTCCGGGTCGGCGCAGCGCCAGGTCTCGACATTGGGCAGGAGCGGTTTCTCGCCGGTGTAGAATTCGACGATTTCGGGCATGAAGGAATAGATCGCCTTGTCGTCGCAGATCCCGGTTCCCGGCGCGTTGGCGATGGTGATCCCACCCGCGCGATAGACGTCCATGATCCCCGGCACGCCCAGCACACTGTCGGGATTGAAGGTTAGCGGATCAAGGAATTCGTCATCGACGCGGCGATAGAGCACGTCGACCGGCTGAAACCCGCGGGTGGTGCGCATCTGCACGCGCCCCTCGATGACGCGAAGATCGCTGCCCTCGACGAGCTCGGCGCCCATTTGATCGGCGAGGAAGGCGTGTTCGAAATAGGCCGAGTTGAAGATGCCCGGGGTCAGCACGGCGACATTGGGCTTGCGCCCACCACTCGCATCGTATTTCGGCGGAGCGCAGGCGGCGAGGCTGCGCGCGAGGCGGCGCGGATAGTTGGAGACGGGCTCGACCGCGACCTGGCTGAACAGGTCGGGGAACATCGCCATCATCGTCTCGCGGTTTTCGAGCATGTAGGAGACGCCCGAAGGCGTCCTCGCATTGTCCTCGAGCACGAAGAATTCGTCTGGCCCCGTGCGCACGAGGTCGATGCCGACGATATGGGTGTAGATCCCCCCGGGCGGCGCGTTGCCGACCATGTGGGGCAGCCAAGCATCGTTGTCGCGCAGCAGGCGCTGCGGCAGGCGGCCCGAACGGATGATCTCCTGACGATGATAGAGATCGTAAAGAAAGGAATTGAGCGCGCGCACGCGCTGTTCGATCCCGCGTGTCAGGCGCCGCCATTCGCCCGCGGTGATGATCCGCGGCACCATGTCGAAGGGGATCAGCCGTTCCTCGGCTTCGTCTTCACCATAGACGTTGAAGGTGATGCCGGTGCGCCGGAAACTCTCATCGGCCTCGGCATTCTTGCGCCTGAGAAACCGGGGTTCCTGCTCGTCATACCAGTCGCAATAGCCCTCGTAAGCGGGACGGGTGCCGCCGCTCGCGTCCTTCATCTCGTCGAAGTTCGCGCTTTGTGCCTGCGATTGAGACTGCGATTGAGACTGCGATTGCGATTGGCTCTGCCCGCCCGAGCCTTGCGACTGGGATTGGGATTGGGACGAGGAGGGGCCTGCCATGGCCCACAGGCATAGCGCGCTGTTCGCAAAAGGAAAGCGGCGCGTTGGAATGAGCGGGGCGCGCAGTTTCGGCGGAGCGACCGGAAACCGGCGCTGGATCAGTCGGCGGCGGGTGCCCGGTCAAGCTCGGCGAGGATCGCGCGGATCGCCTCGGGCGACTGGGCAAAGCCGATATGGGTGCAGCGCAGAGCATGCGCGCGGTCGCGCTCGCCGGGCCGGCCTGCGGCGCTGCGCGGCGCGATCGCCCCGTCCATCGGACTCCAGAAAGCGACCGTCTCGACCGGCGGCTTTGCGGCGAGATCGGCCTCGATGGGCGGAAGATCGACGCGGTGGCCGGCAATGAACTGGTAGACGCGCCAGACATTGTTGTCGCGCGGCGAGCCCGAGAACGGCGTGCCCATGGTGATCACTTTGGCGATGCAATCGGGATGCCGCTTGGCGAGCTCGCGCGCATACAATCCGCCAAGGCTCCAACCGAGCAGGACGATCTTGCTGTCGTAGCGCGCGCAAATCTGTTGCAGGCGCTTTTCGAGCTGGGCCAGATCGCCCGGATCGACGCCCCAGTTCCACCCCAGCCCCCATTGCTTGGCGGTGTGGCCCGCCCGCTCGAGATGCTGCGCGAGGTAACGCATCTTGGCCGGGCGCGTGGCGAAGCCGGGAAGGACGAGAACGATGGCAGGATTCTTGGCGCGTTCGACCGCTATGCGCCGAAACGGTCGACGTAGCGGATCGGCAATCCCGCCCAGCTCGGCGATGGCACGCCGAAATGACGGACGTCGCGCCGGTTCGGGATCGGGCTGCGCCGCCAGCCGGATGCGGCGCGCAAGCGGATGCTCGCGCGGGTCGGGCAGGGTCACGGTGGGGAGTTTGGCACGCGGCATAAGAGGCAAGGCTCTATCCACGCCTCGTTGAATGGCGGGTTAAGGGATAGCGTGCCGGGACGGGCGCTGCGGCAAAGGCTCTGGCCCGTCCCGCAGCGCCGCGTCGCATTCACAGCGTCAATCGCAGGCGCCGATGCGTTCCTGCGCAACTTTCATTTCGATCCGGCCCTGCCCCATTTCGCTGAACATGCCTTCGCTCACCAGCGTCATTTCAGAGGAAGTTTCCGAGATCGTCCCGTCCATCGTCATGGTGACGGCCTCGCCGAGACCCTGGTCGCAGGCCATCGCCATGGAAATGTCGTTGCCGTCGATATCGAGCTTGCTGATTGTGCAGCTGTCGTCCTGGTTCTGCTGCATGGCCTCGCCAAAGCCCTGTTCGGCTGCTTCCGGGGTGAGACAATATTCCATCGAGCGGTTCATGGCGTTGCCCATGATCTCCTTCACTTCCGGCGGCGCACCGGGAATGTCGGCAGCGACGAACTGGTAGGACATGCGATATTTACCTGGCTGAGGCTTGATCTCGCCGCCGCTGCGCTCCAGCGCGGCCTGCGCCTCGGCGGTGGTGACTTCCCCATCGCCGTCGCTGTCGGCATCGGTGCTGCCGCCGCATGCCGAAAGCGTCAGCGTCAGTGTCGCGGCCAGCGCGATTGCATATTGCTTCATTCCATTGGCTCCTTTGCTCGGCGCACGGATCACGAACCGGGTCACGAACATGCCCCGATCCGCTCGGCCTGCGCGCGCAGGGTCATCGTCCCGTCGCCCACGCCGAAATCGCCGCTCATCTTCATCGTGATGTCCGAAGTCGTCCGATCCGCCGTCCCGGTCATGTTCATGCGCATCTGCCGTCCGTCGACCCGGCAGACCATCTCCGCATCGAGCTGTCCGCCGGCAAATCCGTAGCGATCGTAGGAGCAATCCTCGGCACCCTTCATCGAACGGTCGGTGATCGCCTGGAACCCCTCGTCGATCTCCGCCTCGGTCAGGCAATAGGTCGTCGTGGTGCTCATCAGCCGACCCATCATCTCGGCAACCTGCGGCGGCGCGCCGGGTAGGTCGAGGCCTTGAAAGGTTACCGTCGAGCGATATTCGCCCGCCTGTGGCCGCTCGGTATCCGCCACGTCCTGCGCCGCGGCGGTCAAACCCGCGCCCGCCAGCAAAGCCCCGCCGAGCGCGTACTTCACCATATCTGCTTTCATCCTATTTCCCCCCATCGAAATCGCATGTTCACCATCCATAGGCCATCGAGCACCCGCTTCACAACCGCCCCCTTCACATCCACCCGCACGCGCCACATATCGCCATGTCATGACAGAACTGGTGATCAGGCGCGGTCTTGAAGAACCGCAGACGGGCGAGGAATTCACCCCCCACCGCCCGAACCGTCCGGAAAAATCGATGCCGGGCAGGAAGTTCAAGCTGGTTTCGGATTACGAACCCGCGGGCGACCAACCGACCGCGATTTCCGAGCTCGTCGGCGGCGCGAGTGAGGGCGATCAGACGCAGGTTCTTCTGGGTGTCACCGGATCGGGCAAGACCTTCACGATGGCAAAGGTCATCGAGACGCTTCAGCGCCCCGCGCTGATCCTTGCCCCGAACAAGATCCTCGCCGCGCAGCTCTACGGCGAGATGAAGAGCTTCTTCCCTGAAAACGCGGTCGAGTATTTCGTTTCCTACTACGACTACTACCAGCCCGAAGCCTACGTCCCGCGCTCCGACACCTATATCGAGAAAGAGTCGAGCGTGAACGAGGCGATCGACCGGATGCGCCACTCGGCAACGCGCGCGCTGCTCGAACGCGACGACGTGATTATCGTCGCGTCGGTCTCGTGCCTCTACGGTATCGGCTCGGTCGAGACCTATTCGGCGATGGTCTTCGACATCAAGAAGGACGAGACCGTCGACCAGCGCGAGCTCATCCGCAAGCTCGTCGCGCTGCAATACAAGCGCAACGATGCCGCCTTCACCCGCGGCTGTTTCCGCGTGCGCGGCGACAATCTGGAGCTGTTCCCCAGCCACTACGAAGACATGGCGTGGCGCATCAGCTTCTTCGGCGATGAGATTGAAGAAATTAGCGAATTCGATCCGCTTACCGGCAAGAAAGGCGCGTCGCTCGACAAGGTCCGCGTCTATGCAAACTCGCACTACGTGACGCCCGGCCCGACGATGAAGCAGGCCACCGAAGCAATCAAGTTCGAGCTCGCCGAGCGGCTCAAGGAGCTCGAAGAAGAAGGCAAGCTACTCGAACACCAGCGGCTCGAACAGCGCACCCATTTCGACCTTGAGATGATCGCGGCGACCGGCAGCTGCAATGGGATCGAGAACTATTCGCGCTTCCTTACCGGACGCCTGCCCGGCGAGCCGCCGCCCACCCTGTTCGAATACCTCCCTGAAAACGCGTTGCTCTTCGTCGATGAAAGTCACCAGACGGTGCCGCAAATCGGCGCGATGGCGCGCGGGGACCATCGCCGCAAATTGACGCTCGCCGAATACGGTTTCCGCCTGCCCTCGTGCATCGACAACCGTCCGCTTCGTTTCAACGAATGGGACGCGATGCGCCCGCAGACATTCTGCGTCTCGGCAACGCCCGGCCCGTGGGAGATGGAGCAAACCGGCGGCGTCTTTGCCGAACAGGTCATCCGCCCCACCGGCCTGATCGACCCGCCGGTCGATATCCGCCCGGTCGAGGACCAGGTGCAGGATTGCATCGAGGAGTGCAAGAAGACCGCAGCCAAGGGCTATCGCACGCTCGTCACCACGCTGACGAAGCGGATGGCCGAGGACTTGACCGAGTTCATGCACGAGGCTGGCGTGCGCGTTCGCTACATGCACTCCGACGTCGAGACGCTGGAGCGTATCGAGCTCATCCGCGATCTGCGCATGGGCGTCTACGACGTGCTGATCGGGATCAACCTGCTGCGCGAGGGCCTCGACATTCCCGAATGCGGGCTGGTCTGCATCCTCGACGCCGATAAGGAAGGCTTCCTGCGCTCCGAGACGTCGCTGGTCCAGACCATCGGCCGCGCCGCGCGCAACGTCGATGGCCGCGTGATCCTCTACGCCGATCGCATCACCGGCTCGATGGAACGCGCGATGGCGGAAACCGACCGCCGCCGCGAGAAGCAGAAGGCGTTCAACGAAGAACACGGCATCACACCGCAAACGATCAAGCGCCAGATCGCCGACATCGTCGCCCACGCAGCCTCGCAGGACGGGGTCACCGTCGACACAGGCGATCCGGACGCCAACAACATGGTCGGCCACAATCTGCGCGGCTACATCGAAGACCTCGAAAAACGCATGCGCGATGCCGCCGCCAACCTCGAATTCGAGGAAGCCGGACGCCTGCGCGACGAAATCCGCCGGCTGGAGAACGACGAGCTCGGTTTGCCCGATGCGGAGAAGAAGGCACCTCTTGTTGGGCGGAGCAACGAGGGCAAGCCCGGAACGCGCAAGACGCGCTACGGGAAGATCAGGGCCAAGCGGATGGGCGGGAAAGCCTAAGACGCTACGCTGGAACGGCCTGCCTATAGGCGAACACGGTTCACCGGGAGTTGCGAAGCTTCAGGCGTCCCCACACGCTTGATAAACGTTAACAACCCCGTACCGGAGAAGAACTTTGAAAAAGCAGACCCTTACCAGCCTGATTGCCTCGCCCGTCGCTGCGATCGCCCTTTCCGGCGCTGCCCTCGCTGCCGACACGCAGGTTTATCAGGAAGAGGAAGTCGAAGTCGAAACCGAAGACGGCGACACTGAAATCGAAGCGGAAATCGAGACCGAAGACAGTGATGTCGATACCGATCGCGACTACGACACCGATAGCGACGACGACGATGACGACGATGACGACGATTGATTGACGATCGCATCGGCCCAATAGCCGGGCGAACAAAGGCGACGGAGCGAAGGCTCGGTCGCCTTTTTCTTTAAGCGGACATTTCCGGTCACGAAGACGGGTGAGCGGGTCTTGCAGCCTCTGGCTTTGCCTGCCAAGCAGCCGTCCCATGACACGCCTACTTCGCAGCGCTTTCGGCGCTCTCGCTTTTCTGATGATCGCCGCGCCATCCTTCGCACAAGACGAAGCCGCCTCCACCCCGGCCGCCGCCGAGCGGATCGAGCCGCAGGTTCGCACCACCGAGCACACCGGCACGTTCGGAGGCGTGCGCGTGCCCTACACCGCGACGATCGGCGAGATGATTCTGGAGGGCGATGACGGCGCGCAGGAAGCGGTGATCGTCACCACCTCTTATGTGAAAGACCCGCGCGATCCCTCGCGGCCTGTCTTCTTCATCTACAATGGCGGGCCTGGCTCGGGTTCGGTCTGGTTGCAGATGGGCGCCTGGGGACCGAAGCGGGTCGCGATCCCTTCCGACGCTCGCGACGATGGCGCGCCGCCCTACCCGCTGGTCGACAATCCGGACAGCCTGCTCGACGTCGCCGATCTCGTGTTCATCGATCCGCCGGGCACGGGCTTCAGCTACCTGACGTCGGGCACCGACAAGGAGAAATATTACGGCCTCCGGCAGGATGCGCGAGCGGTGGCGGAGGTCATCCGCCGCTGGATCAATGACAATGGACGCTGGTCGAGCCCCAAATATCTCGGCGGCGAAAGCTACGGCACGACGCGCACCGCGATGGTGGTCGATGAGCTCGAAGGGTCGACCTACAATGATGTCGGGCTGAACGGGCTGATCCTCATCTCTACCATCCTCGATTTCGCCGCGCGCGAGCCGACGCCCGGAAACGAGATGGCCTATGTCGTGACGCTGCCCAACATGGCGGCGGCGGCGTGGTTTCACGGATTGGTCGAGGCGCCTTCCGTGGAAGCCATCGCCGAGGAAGCGCGTCAATTCGCGATCGGGCCATTCGCGACCGCGCTGCTCAAGGGGCAGGATCTGCCCGATGCCGAACGCGCCGCGGTGCGCGCGCGGTTGTCGCAGCTGACCGGGCTGTCGGAGCGTTATCTCGACCAGGCCAATCTGCGCGTCACCAGCCAGCGTTTCTACAAGGAATTGCTGCGCGACCGCGGGCTGACCATCGGGCGGCTCGATGCGCGCTATACCGGCACCGATTTCGATAATGCGGGCGAGACGCCGGACGCCGATCCCAGCTTCTACGGCATCGATGCAGGCTACACCGCGGCGATCAACCAGTGGGCGCGCGAGGGACTAGGGTTCGAGACGGACCGCGGCTACAATTCGATCGGCAGCGAGCCGGGCCAGAACTGGGACTGGTCGCTGGGGAGCGGTTGGGGTCGCAACGCCTATCTCAACGTCGCGCCCATGATCGGCAAGGCGATGCGGCAGAACAGCGAATTGCGCGTATTCAATGCGCAAGGCTGGTACGATTTCGCCACGCCCTTCTTCGGCGCGGAATATTCGCTCAATCGCTTCGGCATTCCGCAAGATCGCATCACCTACGAATATTACGACGCCGGCCACATGATGTATGTGCGCGACGAGGACCGGGTGCAGCTGTCCGAGGACCTGCGCGCATTCATCGCCGCGCGATGAGGTTCGCCCTGCTTGCCGGTCTGGCGCTGATCGGGGCCTGCAAACCACCTCCCAGCGATGCGGGGCTCAGCCGCGAAGTGCCCGAAGCCGAACCGACCTTCGCCTCGGCGCCGCTGCCCTCGCCCGACAGCGAAGGCGCCGTATGGGCCCGCTCCCAGGCGCGCGAGGGTCGCATCGTCTATGGCGTGCCGGGAGAAGCGGCGCTGCTGGCGCTCGAATGTCTCGGCGGCACCGAGGCTGCGGCTGTGCAGATGACGCGCATCGCCGTGGCGGACGAAGGCGCAGGCGCATTGCTGGCGATGGTCGGCAATGGTCATATCGGACGGCTGCCGGTCGATGCGCGCGCCGCCGGCGACGCCAATATCTGGCAGGGCGAGGCGGCGGCGTCGGACAGTTTGTGGGAGCCGCTGCGCGGTCCGCGCGCGCTTACCGTCACCGTGCCGGGCGCGGGGATGGTGCGCGTCAACGGCAGCGAACTGCCCGGCGACCTGATCGCCCAGTGCCGCGAGGATTGATGTATGCGCAGCCCCATCCGGGGCTGCATCTTCGCTAGACGCGCAGCATAGCTGCGCCCGCTGCGGGCGGGCGGTCGCCCTTGCGAACCCTTAGGGGTTCGAGCGCGCCGCCCGCTCCACCAGCATGTCGGGGGTCAGCACCTGCGGCAATTGCTCCGGCTCCGCCGCGCCGGGTTCGTACCACAGATAAAGCGGCACGCCCGCCGCGCCTTGTTCGGTAAGGAAGGCGGTTATCGCTTCGTCGCGAATGGTCCAGTCGCCGACCATCGCGACGACGCCCGCTTCTTCGAAGGCCGCGGCGGTCGCCTCGCGCTCGATGGCGATGCTTTCATTGACCTTGCAGGTAACGCACCAGTCGGCGGTGAACCAGACGAAAACCGGCCGCCCGCTCGCCCGCGCGTCGGCCAAGGCATCGCGGCTGAACAGGCGCGGCTCGAGCAGCGAGGCGATAGGCTCGCGCGCCGGCGGGGCGTAGGCCGACGGCAGGGCGAAGGCGCCAAAAATCAGGAAAGGCGCGGCGACGAGGCCGAAGGCGGGCCAGGCCATCTTTCCGCTGCGCTGCAACCGCCCGACCACGAACAGTGCGACGGTGATGCCGACCAGCACGACCAGCGCCACCAGCGCGAAACCGCGCCCGCCCAGCTGCACGGCGAGCCATAAGAGAGCGAGCGCGGTCAGCCCCATCGGGATCGCCATCAGCCGGCGAAACCGCTCCATCCACGGCCCCGGTCGCGGCAACAGGCGGCGCAGGGCGGGCACGAAACCGATTGCGAGAAAGGGAAACGCGAGCCCCAGTCCGAGCATCGCGAACAACAACAGCGCGATCGGCGCGGGCAGCAGCAGCGCCGCGCCCAATGCCGCGGCCATGAAGGGGCCGGTGCACGGCGTCGCCGCGATCGCTGCGAGCAGGCCGGTGCCGAAGGCGCTGCGATCCGCGCCGCCGCTCGTGTCGATATTCGGCAATTCGAAAGTGCCGGCGAAATTGAGCGTGATGATCGTCGCCAGCGCCAGCAAGGCTAGAACCACGCTCGGCTCCTGCAACTGGAACGCCCAGCCAACCTGCTCGCCGCCCGCCCGCAAGACGAGAAGCAGCGCGCCCAGCGCAACGCAGGCAAGGACGACGCCGGCGGTGTAGGCCAGCCCCTCACTGCGCGCCCGTGCCTCGCCGCCCCCGGCACGGGCCAGCGACAGTGCCTTCAAGCTGAGGATCGGGAAGACGCAGGGCATGATGTTGAGGATCAGCCCGCCGACAAGCGCACCCAGGATAAGCGTCCAGATCGGTGGGGTCTCGCTGCTGATCGGCCCGGCGATCATCGTCCCGCCTACCGGAACCTCGCCTGGCCGTGCCTCGAAGGCGACACCGGTAGCCTCGCCGAAGGACAGGATGCCGGAGATGTCTTCCGCTTCGCCGGTGCCGAATTCGCTCAGGGGTATGTCGACCAACAGCAGATCGCCCGCGCGCCGGAAGGTCTGCACCGCAGCGTAATCGACCAGCCGCGGCTGCTCGATGAAGACATGAGGTTCGTCCAGCGCGACGCTTTCGGGCAGCGGGATGGCGAGGCACAGCGTGTCCGGCTCCACCGCGAAACGCCCCTGCGCGTCGAGCATCGGCGCGACCTGAGCGCGCCACGCGGCGAAATCCTCGTCCATCGCCCCCGCCACGCCGGCGCGCAATACGGCGCCTTGCGGCACGCAGATCTGATCGGTGCAGGCGAGATATTCGACCGTCCCGGTGACGTCCGGGAAATCCTCCACCGCTGCCCCCTCGGGCACGGCGACCGGCACGAGCACGGTATATTCGCCCTCGTAGATATGGTTCATCAACCCCGAGATCAGCAGCCTTTCGGGTACCGGATAAAGCGGCTCGCCCATCGTCCAGCCTTCGGGCAGATCGAGCCGCAAATCCATGCCCAGCCCCGCATCGCCCGGATTGGCCCAATAGCCATGCCATTCCGGGGCGCTCGGGATGAAACGCAGCGCCAGCATCCATTCTTCGCCCGCGCGCGGGAGCCCATCGGCGAGGAGCCTGACCGCGATACGATCATCGCCCGCGCGCTCGATCCGTTCGAGCGCGCGCGCGTCTTCGACCTCGTCGCCCGCGCCCTGTGCGACCGCTCCGCCCGGCATGGCGAGCAGCACCGCGGCGATCGCGAGCAGCATCGTCCGCATGAAGGCGAACCACGCGCTTGCAATTGGTGCAGGGCGTAATGCAGCGAATGTCACCTCGGGTCTCTTGCCTCCCATCGACGCTGCGAAGTAGGACCCGCCCTAGCGAGCGCAAGAGGCATTCGCAAAAGGCGGCAAGAGCGCTACGAGGGCGAAAGCATGAGCAAGCCAGACACCAAACCCGATGACGAAACGCGCGATCTGCTAATCCTGGGCGGGGGGCTGGTCGGCATGACGCTGGCGCTCGCGGCCGCGCGACAAGGATTGTCGAGCCATGTCGTCGACCGCGCCGATCCTGCCGATCTGACCGCGGAAGGCTTCGACGACCGCGCGACTGCAATCTCGACGGCAAGCTGGCACCTGTTTCGCAATATCGGTATCGCCGACAGCCTCGAGCCCTTCGCCTGCGACATCGCCAGCATTGCGGTGACCGATCAGAACAAGCCCGGCCGGCTCGACTTCACGCCCGAAGCGCATGAGGGGACGCTGGGGCGGATGTTTCCCAATCGCCGATTGCGCCTTGCCCTGTTCGAGGCGGCGGCGGACGAGCCGCTCATTAACTGGGCCAGCAAGGCCGAGATCGCCGAGCGTCAGCGCAGCGAATTCGGCGTCGCCGCGGTGCTGGCGGACGGGCGCAAGCTCAAGGGACGGCTGATGGTCGGCGCCGAGGGGCGCGGCTCGCCCACGCGCGAGGAAGCGGGCATCACCATTGCGCAGTGGGATTATCGTCACTGCGCGGTCATTGCCGGGCTTACCCATTCGCGGCCCCACGACAACGTCGCCTGGGAAATCTTCTACCCCGCCGGCCCCTTCGCGCTGCTGCCAATGCGCGATGACGCGGACGGGACGCATCGGTCTTCTCTGGTGTGGACGGTGTCCGAAGAGGATGGACGCGCCGTTACCAAGCTCGGCGACCGGGCCTTCACGGCCGAGGTGCAGAAACGCATGGGCGACATCCTGGGCGAGGTGACCAGCGTCGGCGCGCGATCGAGCTGGCCGCTGGGATTTCACCACACCACCAAGATCACCGACGAGCGGCTCGCGCTGGTCGGCGATGCGGCGCACGGAATCCATCCGATCGCAGGACAGGGCCTCAATCTCGGCCTGCGCGATGTCGGCGCGCTGGTGCAGGTGCTGGCCGAAGGCGCGCGCATCGGGCTCGATCCGGGCGATGCGCAGCTGCTGAAACGCTACGAGAACTGGCGCGGGCTCGATGCTTTCATGGTCGCGCTCGCCACCGACGGCCTCACCCGCCTGTTCGGCGTCCCCGGCACCGCCGCGAGCGCCGTCCGCCGCCTCGGCATGGCCGCGGTGCAGCGCACGCCTGTGCTCAAGAGCTTTTTCATGGATGAAGCGCGCGGGGTCAGCGGGGATTTGCCCGAGCTTTTGCGGGCTTGAAATAGCTCTTTCAATACCCCGTTCGTGTTGAGCGAAGTCGAGGCACCCGTTCGAGCTTGCCAAGAACGCAGACAGGCTCTCGGCTTCGCTCGAGCTTGCCCTTCGACAAGCTCAGGGCGAACGGAACACTGCGGAACCCCTACTCCACCGGGCTCGGCTGGCGCACCGCATTGCCTGCGCCGTCACGCAGCCCACTCTGGTCGAGCACGGCGGCGGTTTCGATCACTTCCAGCGCCTGCATCGCGTCGCGATAGCGCTCGGCATCGCGGATCCAGCTTTGCGCCTGATCCGCTCCGGGCATGTTCCGGATTTCGTCGATCGCGTTCTGGTAGCGCCCCTGTTCAAGCGCGATGCGCGCGCGTTCGAGGCGCCTGGCGGGCTGCGGCGAAGGGGTGCTCTCGCGGCGGATGACGAAGAGCTGGCCGAGCTCGCGCGTGATCCGGTCCCAGTTCAGGTTCTCGCTGCGCTCCACCAGCTGCGGGCCGAGGCCGTCCAGCCGTGCGGTGAGATTGTCGAGCCGGATCGGATCGCGCGCGAAGGTGATGATGGTGTTGACCGCATTAGGCCACTGATCGGCGAAGCGCAGGCGCAGCTGATCGGCGAGATAGCCCAGTTCCGCGCCCCGCTCGACTGCCCGCCGGGTGGCGAAGGCGATGAGCAGGCCCTCGGCGCGCGCTGCATTGCCCGCCGCCGCCTGCGCCTGAAGGTCGAGCCGCGCGAGGCGCTGTTCCGCCGCGGCGAGCCGTTGGTCGATACCGCCCTGCTGGTCGACCACGCGGGTCACCGCTTCGGCAGCGCCTTCGGTGTCGCCGCCTTCGAGCGCGGCGACCGCTTCGGCGAGCGGGCTTGGCGAGGCGTTGATCGTCTCGGTCGGACCCACGGCCGGTTCGCTCGACTCGGCGACAGCGCCGCTCGCCCCCGCCCCGACATCCGCGCCGGCAAAACGCGCCGGCTCGTCGTCGGTGAGGTTGTAATAGACCACGTAGCCCACCAGCGCGCCGCCGGCGAGGAAGGAGACCAGCGCCGCGACCACGAACCGCCGCATCGAGGCGGGTTTGCGGCGGCTGCCATATTTCGATGCCATCACACGTCCATGCATGTCTTATCGGTCCTCGCCCGGCGCGCGCAGGCGAATTGCGCGGCGCCGACAGGGATCGTCCCGCTCTGCTATATGCACTGCGCGCGCACCATTTCCAACAGCGCACGGTCATCGGGGCGCGGCGCGACGTGGACAGCGCGCCAGCCATCGCCCGCCGCCGCGGCGACCCGCGGGCCGATACAGGCGAGCGCGATGGCGTTGCGGCGCCAGGCGAGCCGCGCGCTTTCGCCGGCGAAACGGGTGGCGGCGGCGGCGGAATGCAGGAGGACGGTTAGAGCCAGCGTATCGAGCGCGCGCAAAGGTTCGGGAAGCTCGAGCGGGACGGCCTGGTAGGTAATACGCTCCTCGATCGTCATGCCGGCGGGCGAAACGAGCGGCACATGTTCCGCGCCCGCCAGCCTGAGCAGGCGCGCGGGGCCCTCGATCCCGTCAAGCACCGCCTGAAGGCCCCCCGTGCCGCTCGCCGCGACGGTGAAGCCAGCGGCGCGCGCGGCTTCGGCGGTTGCCCGGCCGACCGCGTAGACCGGCAGATGGACGAGGTTCCCCAGCGCATCCCCGCCATGGCGCAGCGCATTGGCGCTGCCGATCAGCAGACCGTCGAAACCGCCTGCATCGGGCACGGTCCATTCGCGCGGGCGTATCTCGAACAGGGGATGGCCGAGTGCGTTCAGGCCCATCCCCTTCGCGAGGGCCAGCGTAACGGACAGCCCCGGCTCGGGGCGCACGGCGAGGATTGTGCCGCCGGCGCTCACCCGGCCCGCCCTGGCGCCCCCGCAAACTGCGCGCGGATCGCCGGGCTGGCCCGCGTCAGCAGATCGCTCGCAAGCGTCTGGATCGCGGCGCGATTGTCGGTGCTGAGGCGGATTTCGTCCTCGACCCGGTCGCGGCCGTCGGGACTGAACAGGGCGGCGCGCAGGCTGATCGCCTCGCCCGCGGCGCGGGCCAGCGCGGCGACGGGCGAATGGCAGGTGCCGCCAAGGCAGGCGAGCAGCGCGCGTTCGGCTTCGAGTTCGGCGCGGGTGGGCGCATGGTCGAGCGCCGCCAGCGCGCTGCGCGAAGCATCGTCGTCGGCGCGGCATTCGACCACGATCACCCCTTGCGCGGCGGCTGGAATCCACCCGCTTTCCGGCAACGGCGTGCCGACGCCCGTCTCGCCCAGCCGCTCGAGCCCTGCGGCGGCGAGGAAGGTAACGTCCGCCTCGCCCGCTTCCAGCTTGGCAAGCCGGGTGGCGACATTGCCGCGAAAGCTGACGATCCGGCAATCGGGTCTCAAATTGAGCAGCTGCGCCGCCCGCCGCGGGGCCGACGTGCCCACGATCGCCCCTTGCGCGATCTCCTCGATACTGTCCGCGCCCACCAGACTGTCGCGCCGGTCCGCGCGCGGCAGGCAGGCGGCGAAGGCGAAGGCATCGGGGCGGATTGTCTCGACATCCTTCGCCGAATGGACCGAGGCGTCGATCCGTCCTTCGCCGAGCCACTGATCGAGTTCCTTGGTCCACAACGCCTTGCCGCCGATCTCGGCCAGCGGCCGATCGAGCACCTTGTCCCCGCTTGCCACCACCGGCACCAGTTCGACCTTGTCCTCGCTCCACCCATGCGCCGCGCACGCCCTTGCGCGCACCTCGCGGGCCTGCGCCATGGCGAGCGGCGAATTGCGCGTGCCCAGTCGCAATTTCACCCCTGCCGCGCCGTCATTCACCTCGATACTCTCCTTGCTTGGCGCTTGCCCTAGCCTCGGCAGGGACTAGATGGAAGCGCAATGGAGGGACGCACCCGCCTTGTTCTGGGGATCGAATCCAGCTGCGACGAAACCGCGGTGGCGGTGGTCGCGTCGGACCGGCGGGTGCTGGCCCAGCGGATCGCGAGCCAGGAAGCGCAGCACGCGCCCTATGGCGGCGTCGTCCCGGAAATCGCCGCGCGCGCCCATGCCGAACGGCTGGCGCCGATGATCGAGGCGGTGCTCGAGGATGCAGGCCTCGCGCTCGCCGACATGGACGCAATCGCTGCGACCGCAGGGCCGGGCCTCATTGGCGGCGTGATGGTCGGGCTGATCAGCGGCAAGGCGCTGGCGATGGCGGCGGACAAGCCACTGATCGCGGTCAACCACTTGGAAGGCCACGCGCTCTCGCCGCGTCTTGCGGACGCCGACCTTTCATTCCCCTACCTGCTGCTGCTCGTCTCGGGTGGACACTGCCAGATCCTGGCCGTCGAAGGGGTGGGCGAATATCGCCGCCTTGCTACGACAATCGACGATGCGCTGGGCGAGGCTTTTGACAAGACGGCTAAAATTCTGGGGCTGGGCTATCCCGGCGGGCCGGCGGTGGAGAAGCTGGCGCACGAGGGCGATGCGGGCGCGGTGGACCTACCGCGGCCCTTGAAGGGATCGAAGGAGCCGCATTTCTCCTTCGCCGGGCTGAAAAGCGCGGTGTTGCGGGCAAAGGAAAACCAGTCCGATCCCGTTCGCCCTGAGCTTGTCGAAGGGTCAGCTCGAGCGAAGCCGAGAGCAAGCATGGGTTCTCGGCAAGCTCGAACGGGTGCTTCGATAAACTCAGCACGAACGGCGCTTGGCTATACGGACGCCGATATCGCCGCCTCCTTTCAGCAGGCTGCCATCGACTGTCTTATCGACCGGCTCGAACATGCGCTGGCAGCTCACGGCCCATTCCCCGCCCTCGTCGTTGCAGGCGGTGTCGCCGCGAACCAGGCGGTGCGCGCCGCGCTCGAGGGGCTTGCGGCAGGCCATGCGATGCGGTTCGGCGCGCCGCCGCTGGCGCTGTGCACCGACAATGCGGCGATGATCGCCTGGGCGGGGTGCGAGCGCCTCACGCTGGATCCCGTTTTCGTTGGCGATCCGCTCGATCTCAAAGCCCGCCCACGCTGGCCGCTCGATCCGGAAGCCGAAAAGGTGCGCGGTGCAGGGGTGAAGGCATGAGCCAGCGCGTCGGCGTCATCGGCGCAGGGGCGTGGGGCACCGCGCTCGCGCAGATGCTTGCCAGCGACGGGCGTGAGGTGACCATCTGGGCCTATGAAGCCGACGTTGCCGAGGCGATCAATGCCGAGCGCCGCAACCCCCCCTACCTGCCCGACGCGGCCCTTGCCGATACGATCCGCGCGACCACCGATCTTGCCGACCTCGTCGATATCGACATTGTCCTTGCCGTCACCCCGGCACAATTGCTCGGCGAGGTGCTCTCGAGGCTTCCCAAGTCGCCGCGGGATCTCGTGCTGTGCTCCAAGGGCATCGAGGCGGAGACCGGACGGCTCATGAACGATGTCGCGCGCGAGGCCTCGCCAGGCAGCGCCATCGCGGTGCTCTCCGGCCCCACATTCGCGCATGAAGTCGCACGCGGCCTGCCGACCGCCGTTACGCTCGCCTGCGAAGGCGGCGCTGCGCAATGGGAGCGGCTCGCCCCCGCCATCGCGCGGCGAACCTTCCGGCCCTATTATTCGGACGACGTCACCGGCGCGGAAATCGGCGGCGCGATCAAGAACGTCCTCGCCATCGCCTGCGGCGTGGTCGACGGGTTGGCGCTCGGCCAGAATGCGCGCGCCGCGCTAATCGCGCGCGGCTATGCCGAAATGCAGCGCTTCGGCGAAGCGTTGGGCGCACAGGCGGAGACGCTGGCGGGCCTGTGCGGCCTCGGCGATCTGGTGCTCACCTGCTCTTCGACCAGCAGCCGCAATTTCTCGCTCGGCAAGGCGCTTGGCGAAGGGCGCAGCGCCGCCGAACTGATGGCCGATCGCACCACCGTCGCCGAAGGCGCGCATACCGCGCCGGTTCTCGCCCGGCTCGCCGATCAGGGCGACATCGCCATGCCGATCACCGCCGCGGTCAACGCCATTCTCGAAGGGGCGCCCCCTCGCAAAGTGGTCGATCGGCTGCTAGCCCGCCCGCTCACCGCCGAACAGGCGGCGGACCAGACGGACCTGGCGTGAGCGACACAAGCCGTCCGGGCGCATCCCGGCCCGCCCCCGAGACCGGCGCGCCTTCCGGAAAGCCTGCCGGAACCCCGCAGGCAGGGATCGCGGGCGGCGACGATATGGCGACGCTCGCCAAAGGCGGGCGCACCAACACGCTCGGCTTCGTCCTGCGCCTGATTGGCGGGCTTCCGTTTCTCTTCGTCGGCTTCCGGCTCTACGGCGTCGACGAGATGGGCCGCTTCGCCGCGGCCTTTGTCGTGATCGAGCTTTTCGCGCTGGTCTGCGCGCTTGGTGAGAAGCGTGGGCTGGCCCAGCGGCTGACCGAGGGGGCGGCGCGCGAAGGCGGCGCCGCGGCGCAGCGCACCAAGGTGAACCTGGTGTTCGACGGGATGCTGGCCTCGCTGCTGGTGAGCATCGTCGCCTGCGCGCTGTTGGTCGCCTTTCCCGTGATCGTCTTTCCCAGCGGCACGAACAGCCGGTTCGACATGTGGATGATCGCCGCGATCCCCGCCTTCGCGCTGACCGAGATCCTGCTTGCCGCACAGGCCTATCGCTACGACATCGCCACGACCGTGCGTGCCCGTGCGCTGGTCGAGCCTTGGGCCAAATCGATCCTGGTCGCGGGCCTGTTCTTCGTGCCCGCGCTGGCGAGCGGCGGCATCGCGCTCGCCTTTATCGGGGCGATCTATGCCGCGCTCGCAACCTCGCTCTACGCCTTCCTCAAGACCTACGGCCTGCCGCGCGGCTGGCGCCCGCGTCCGCGCTATCTTTTCAAGATGACCGCGCGCGCCCTGCCGCTGGTCGGCGCCGACGTGATCGAGCGCGGGACGCGGCTGCTCGACGTGTTCCTGCTCGGCCAGTTTACCTCGGCGGCCACGGTCGGCATCTACTGGTTCGCCAAGGAGGTGGTCAGCCTGCCGCAGAAGCTAAAGACCAGTTTCGAACCGATCCTTTCGCCCGTCATCACCAAGAATTTGAAGACCGGCAACATGACCGCGATCGCGGCGCAGGCGCGTCAGGTCGGCTTCTGGATCATCGCGCTGCAAGTCGGCATCGCGCTGATGCTGGCGATACCGGGCGAGGCGGTGATGGGGCTTGGCGGACCGGCGATCGTCGGCGGGACGGGGGCGCTCGCAACGCTGCTTGCCGCCGAAGTGGTCGCTTCGATGGCGGTCGTCTCCGAAGGCGTGCTGGTCTATATCGCGAGGAAGCGAAACCTCGCGATCTCGGTCGGCGTCATAAGCCTGCAGGCGGTGCTGACCGTTGGTTTAATCCTGCTGGCGAAGCGATATGGTCTTGGCGAAGGGTTTCAGGCGGCGGGCGCTGCCGCGGCCCTGTTCATCGCCCTCGCCATCTCGAGCATGGTGAAGGCGCGCGTGCTCCGCACTTTGTTAAAGGCGCCGGTCTCCAACTGGCGTTGGGCGCTGCTCTATGCCGCCGCGCCGGCAACCCTTGTCGGCATCGTCTTCACGCAGTTCACCCCCGAATGGGTCGAGCTGGCGATCGGCGGGCCGCTCATCCTCGGCGTCTATCTCTGGATGATCTGGCGCTATGGCTTCGACGAAGCGGACAAGGTGCTGTTCCGGCGCAACGTCGCGAGCGAGCCGGACGAGGATGCGGCTTCGCAGGGGTCTTAAGGGGCCCCCGCCAGCCCGCGTTTCGTCGCTGATTCGGAGCGTTCAGTCGCTATTCACAGGCCCGGCGTGACCTTCGGGAGCGAGAGGTTCGAAGGGGACTGACATGCGATATGTGATGACGGCCGTGAGCGCGGCGCTGGTCCTGGCACTTGCCGGATGCGCCGCGAACGAGAGCGAGACGATCGTGACCACCGCCTCCAAGGCCGGATCGGACGCCAGCCAATCGCCGCCGCCGCCGCCTCCTCCGGCTCCGCCCCCTCCCCCACCTCAGGCCATCACCGTCACTGGCAGCCGCGTATCCTTCGGCGCGATGGACAGCGCCACGCCGCTTCCCGTTATCGCTGCCGAGCAGGCCGAAGTGTCTGCGCAATCGCGCTACCACGTGCCGCCCGTTGTCGTGCCCGCCGATCCGGGCCGCGAACGCTATGCCGGCGAAGAGGTCTCGCCAGTCAAGCTCGCGGCGCGCGAACCGGTCAGCACTTTCAGCGTCGATGTCGATACCGGCGCCTATGCCAATGCCCGCCGGTTCCTGAGGCAGGGCACCGTGCCGCCGCGCGACGCGGTGCGCACCGAGGAGATGATCAACTATTTCCGCTACGATTATCCGCGCCCCGGCACGCGCGAGGTGCCCTTCACCACCAGCGTCGATCTGGCGACGACGCCGTGGAACGAGGACACCTATCTCATGCGCATCGGCCTTCGCGGCTACGACATTGCGCAGGGCGAACGCCCGCCCGCCAATCTCGTCTTCCTGATGGATGTTTCCGGCTCGATGAACCGCCCGGACAAGCTGCCGCTGGTCAAGACCGCGCTGGCAGGACTTGCGGGCGAGCTTGGCGATGAGGACCGCGTGTCGATCGTCGTCTATGCCGGTGCGGCGGGCCTGGTGCTCGAACCCACCAGCGACACGCGCGCCATTCGCCGCGCGCTGGATCAGCTTCAGGCCGGCGGATCGACCGCCGGGGGCGCAGGGCTCGAACTCGCCTACAACATCGCCGAGGACAACTTCATCGAAGGCGGGGTCAACCGCGTGATCCTCGCGACCGACGGCGATTTCAATGTCGGCGTGTCGGACCGCGATGCGCTGGTCGAAATGATCGAGCGTTACCGCAAGCGCGACATCACGCTGACCACGCTGGGTTTCGGCCAAGGCAATTACAACGAGGCGATGATGGAGCAGATCGCCAATCACGGGAACGGCAATTACGCCTATATCGACAGCGCGCTGGAAGCGAAGAAGGTGTTGGGCGATGAGATGAGCTCGACGCTTTTCACCATCGCCAGCGACGTCAAGATCCAGGTCGAGTTCAACCCGGCGGTGATCGGCCAGTATCGCCTCGTCGGCTACGAGAACCGGGCGCTGCGCGAAGAGGATTTCGACAATGACGCGGTCGATGCGGGCGATATCGGCGCCGGCCATCAGGTGACCGCGATCTACGAAGTCGCGCCCGCGGATGGCGCGGGCTGGATCTCAGCGCGCCGCTACGAGGATGCGGTGAGCGATACCGCGCGCGAACGAGCGGCGGAGGCGGCCTTCGTCAAGCTGCGCTACAAGCTGCCGGGCGAGGACACATCGCGCCTCATCACCCAGGTGGTCGACGCCGACCGCCTCGCGCGGGCGAGCGCCCCCACGGGTGACTTCGCATTCGCCGCGGCGGTCGCCGCCTATGGCCAGATCCTGCGCGGCGACGAGCTGATGATGGGCTTCGACCACGAGGATGTCGGCGCTCTCGCCGGGCGTCAGAGCAATTTCTGGCGGCAGGAATTCCTCGAGTTGAACGCCATCGCCGCCTCCGCCCGCGGCGGGGGATAGGGATCGGCAAACGCGAAGCTGCGCCGATTTTTACGCAGGTTTCGCAAGAGCGGTCGGAACCTTAAGCGGTTCGGGCCGCTTCTTGCATGTGCGCCGGGTCGCGTAGGCTGATTCGCGCGCCGCCGCCGTCCAAACCGCTTGACAGGAGACTCCATGCCCCCCGGTTTCGAAACCGCCCTCCCCTTCATTATCGTAGCTCTCGTCGTCCTGCTGCTCGTCATCTGGTGGGTCGCCCGTTCGCGCCGGACCACCAATATCGTCGAGGATGAAAGCAGCGGCGGCGATGTGCTCGACGAGGGCGCGCCGCGGGCCAAGCGCAATCAGGCGCTGATCGACGGGCATGAGAGCATGGAGCACTCCTTCGGGGACACCAGCGCGGCCGCCAATACGCGCAAGGTCGCCCATGCCTCGGAAACGGCCGACGCCGAAGCCGGCGCCAGCGTCGCGCCGAGCACGACGACGCGCCCCGTCACCGATCCGGCCCAGGCAACCAGCGCGCCGCCCAGCGCCGGCCCCCAGCCTGCACGCGCCGGCCCCGGCAAGGAGCCGGGCGCGCATCCACCCGCAGCACAAATGGGCGACGGCGCGACGGATGCGGGCGATCATCTCACCCGGATCAAGGGTCTGGGGCCGAAACTGGCGGCGCAATTGCAGGCGCGCGGAATCACCACTTTCGCGCAGATCGCCAGTTGGAGCGAGCAGGACATCGACGAGATCGACGCCTCGCTCGGGAAGTTCGCCGGACGCATTCGCCGCGACAAGTGGGTGGAACAGGCGCAGCTGCTCAAGAGCGGGGATGCGCAGGCGCATGCTGAAAGATTCGGCGGGAGCCGCTAAAGGTTTATTGCGTAAGAAAAAAATGGGGCTCGCCCGCATTCCGTGTTAGACCTAACGATGTCGGGATCAGAGTCGTTGGAGATGGAGTGTCTAATGACACGCAGAATACTGATTGCCGAAGACGAAATGGTCGTTGCCTTCGACCTGTGCGAAACGGTCGAAGAGGCCGGCTTCGAGGTCGAGGGTCCGCATTCGGGCATCGCTTCGGCCGCGGACGCCTGCGACAATGCGCGGCCCGACGTTGCCATTCTCGACGTCGAATTGCGCGACGGCAATATCTTCTCCTTCGCGGAGAAGCTGCGCGAAAAACTAGTGCCGGTGATCTTTCACTCGGGCAGCCTCAGCGCACAGGAAGTCGTCGATCGTTTCCCCGACGCGACCGTGTTGATGAAGCCGTGTCCGCCCGCCGACATGCTTAACGCGGTCAATCACGCGGTTCAGCCTGCAGCCGCTTAACGGCCTTCCAGCCGCCCGACGAAACCTCCTGCTTCCGCCCGATCCGCTGCGGGGCCGCGCTCTTCGCGCGAACGAATAGGTCCGTTCCCTTGCGAGCCCGGACAAAGCCTGCGAAAGCGGGTGCGGGATAACGAGTTTCAGGAGCAACCAGTGCACGCGCCCCCTTCCGCCGATCTCGCCTCGGCCGGGATCGTCCCCTTCAATTGGGAAGACCCGTTCGACCTCGAAAGCCAGCTGACCGAGGACGAACGCATGATCCGCGATGCCGCGCGCGGCTTTGCGCAAAGCGAGCTGCAACCGCGTGTGATCGAGGCGTTTCGCGAAGAGCTGAGCACGCCCGAGCTTTTCCCACTGATGGGCAAGGCGGGGCTGCTGGGAGCGACCATTCCGGCGGAACTTGGCGGCGCGGATGCGAGCTATGTCGCCTACGGCTTGATCGCCCGCGAGATCGAGCGGGTCGACAGCGGCTATCGCTCGATGGCGAGCGTCCAGTCGAGCCTCGTCATGCACCCGATTTACGCCTATGGCTCCGAGGAGCAACGGCAGAAATATCTCCCCGGTCTTGCGAGCGGTGAGCTGATCGGTTGCTTCGGCTTGACCGAGCCCGATGCGGGCAGCGACCCTGCGGGGATGAAGACCTTCGCCAAGAAAGACGGTGATGGTTATTCGATCTCAGGTTCGAAAACCTGGATTTCCAATTCGCCTTTCGCCGACGTCTTCGTGGTTTGGGCCAAGAGCGAAGAGCATGATGGCGCCATCCGCGGCTTCATCCTCGAAAAGGGCATGGAAGGACTTTCGGCTCCCAAGATCGAGGGCAAGATCAGTCTGCGCGCCTCGACCACCGGCATGATCGTGATGGACGAGGTCAAGCTGCCCGCCGATGCGCTGCTTCCGAACGTACAGGGCCTGAAAGGCCCCTTCGGCTGCCTCAACCGCGCGCGTTACGGAATCAGCTGGGGCGCGATGGGCGCGGCGGAATTCTGCATGCATGCCGCACGCCAATACGGGCTCGATCGCAAGCAGTTCGGTCGCCCGCTAGCCGCTACGCAGCTGTTCCAGAAGAAGCTCGCTGATATGCTGACCGACATATCGCTCGGACTTCAGGCTTCGCTTCGGGTCGGTCGCCTGATGGATGAAGGACGCTTCAGCCCCGACATGATCTCGGTCGTCAAGCGCAACAATGTCGGCAAGGCGCTCGACATCGCGCGGGTCGCGCGCGACATGCATGGCGGCAACGGCATTTCCGAGGAATATCAGGTGATGCGCCATATGGTGAACCTCGAAACGGTCAACACCTATGAGGGCACGCATGACGTCCACGCGCTGATCCTCGGCCGCGCGATCACGGGAATTGCGGCGTTTGCATAAATGTCATTGCGAGCGACCGCAGGGAGCGCGGCAATCCGGGACTTCGGAGCGCGAGGCCCTGGATTGCCGCGCGGCTTCGCCGCTCGCAATGACGAAAATTGAGCAACTGTCCTACACCGCGTCCCGGTCTTATGAAGCGGCTATGACGAAGTCCCGAACCCTTATTGCGAACCGCTGGCATCGCCTGCCTGCAATCGGCAGGAACGAGCCGCTTTTTCTTCCCCAGGACCGTGTTCCATGTGTTCCATCCTGTAGGAAAGCGAAGCCATGAAGCTCTACGGCTACTACCGCTCGTCCACCTCCTACCGGATGCGCATTGCGCTCGAACTGAAGGGGCTCGACTACCAGAACCTGCCGGTGAACCTGCTCGAGGCGGAGGAGAAGGACGCGGCCTATACCAGCCGCAATCCGTTCGCCTCGGTGCCCATGCTCGAGGCCGACGGGCGCGACCGTGCGCAGTCGATGGCGATGCTCGAATGGCTGGACGAGGCCTATCCCGAACCGGCCCTGCTGCCGGGCGATGCGGAGGAGCGATATACCGTGCGCGAACTCGCATACGCGATCGCGACCGAACTGCACGCCCCGCTCAACCTGCCGGTGCTGAAGTGGCTGAAACAGGAATACGGCAAATCGCCGGATGAGATCGGCGTGTGGTATCGCCATTGGCTCGAACGCACGCTCTCGCCGGTCGAGGCCCGACTGGCGCAGCTCGGGACGAAGCGTTTCCTCGGAGAAACGCCGGGCCTGTTCGAGGTCGTGCTGCTGCCGCAGGTCTACAATGCGCGCCGCTTCGACTTCGCCTTCACCGACTATCGCCACATCACCGCGATCGAGGGGGCCTGCCTTGCCCTGCCCGCCTTCCAGCGCGCCCATCCCGACAACCAACCCGACGCTTTATGACTTCTGGCCCGAAAGAGGATCCCCAATGAAACTCGCAACCCTCGACAACGGCACGCGCGACGGCAAGCTCGTCGTCGTCTCCAAGGACCTCACGCGCTGCTGCGCGGCGGGCTACATCGCGCCCACGCTGCAGGCCGCGCTTGACGACTGGGCGCGGATCGCGCCGGAGCTCGAGGTGCTGGCGCGCGATGTCGAGCATGAGGCGGTGCCGTGTGAGCGCTTTCACGAGAGGCAGGCGCACTCACCCCTGCCGCGCGCTTACCAGTGGGCCGACGGCTCGGCCTACATCAACCACGTCGAACTGGTGAGGAAAGCGCGCGATGCCGAGGTGCCCGAGAGCTTCTACCACGATCCGCTGATGTATCAGGGCGGCAGCGACGGCTTCCTGCCCCCACGCGCCGACATCCCGCTCGGCGATCCCGCATGGGGCTGCGATATGGAGGGCGAGGTCGCGGTGATCGTCGACGATGTGCCGATGGGCGTCTCGGTCGAGGAGGCGGCGGGGCATATCAAGCTCATCATGCTGGTGAACGACGTGAGCCTGCGCGGCCTCATCCCCGGCGAACTGGCCAAGGGGTTCGGCTTCTTCCAGTCCAAGCCCGCAAGCGCCTTCTCCCCGGTCTGCGTCACACCCGACGAGCTTGGCGATGCGTGGAAGGACTCCCTTCTCCATCTGCCCCTGATGGTCGACTACAATGGCGAACCGTTCGGCCGTGCCAAGGTGGGCGAGGATGCGACCTTCAACATGGCGCAGCTGGTCGCCCACGCCGCCAAGACACGCGCGCTGTGTGCAGGCTCGATCATCGGTTCGGGGACGATCAGCAACAAGGGCGAAAATGGCGGTCCGGGCAAGCCGGTCAGCGAAGGCGGCGCGGGTTACTCCTGCATCGCTGAAATCCGCATGATCGAGACCATCCGCGACGGCGAACCCACGACCCGCTTCATGCGCGCGGGCGACACCGTCAAGGTCGAAATGCGCGATGCGGACAACCACTCGATCTTCGGTGCGATCGAGCAGACCGTGGTCGAGGTCTAGAAGGGCGCTCGCGCGATCAGGCCGCGAAACCGAGGCTTTCGGCGACCGCTTCGTTGACGATGCGCCCCTTGTGCACGTTGAGGCCGGGGGCGAGGTGAATGTCGCGCTCGCACGCGGCGATGCCGTGCTCCGCCAGCGCCAGTCCATAGGGCAGGGTCGCGTTGTTGAGCGCATAGCTCGACGTATGCGGCACCGCACCTGGCATGTTGGCGACGCAATAGTGGATGACGTCGTCGACGAGATAGGTCGGGTCTTCGTGCGTCGTCGGCTTGGAGGTTTCGAAGCACCCGCCCTGGTCGATCGCGACATCGACCAATACAGCACGGTGGCGCATCAGGCCCAGCATCTGGCGCGTCACCAGCTTCGGCGCGTTCTTGCCGGGGATCAGCACGGCGCCGACCACGACATCGGCATCGGTGATGGCGTATTCGATCGTCTGCGCGTTGGAATAGCGCGTCGTCACCCGCCCCTGGAACATATCGTCGAGCTCGCGGATGCGCGGCAGCGAACGGTCGAGAATCTCCACATTGGCGCCCAGCCCCGTCGCCATGCGCGCCGCCTGCGTCCCGACCACGCCGCCGCCGATTACGACGACCTTGGCCGGAAGCACACCGGGCACCCCGCCCATCAGGATGCCGCGCCCGCCGTTCACCTTGTGGCTCGCCTGCGCGCTAGCCTCGATCGACAGACGCCCGGCGACCTCGCTCATCGGCGCGAGCAGTGGCAGGCCACCATCTGCATCGGTGACGGTTTCGTAGGCGACCGCGGAAACCCCGCTCTCCATCAGGCCGCGCGCCTGATCCGGATCGGGGGCGAGGTGGAGATAGGTGAAGAGGATCTGCCCCTCGCGCAGCTGCACCCATTCGCCCGGCTGCGGCTCCTTGACCTTGACGATCATGTCGGCACTGGCGAACACTTCCTCGGCGCTGTCGACGATCCGCGCGCCGACAGCGCGGTAATCGTCATCGGTCTTGGTAATGCCCAATCCCGCGCCGCTTTCTACGACGACCTCGTGTCCGTTGAAAACATATTCGCGCGCCGCTTCGGGCGTCAGACCGACGCGATATTCGTGGTTCTTGATTTCTTTGGGGACGCCCACCAGCATGATTCGCTCCTGCACTTCGCTTGAACGCCGCGATAGGCTGCGCGCAACAATGTATCAATTGAAACGAAGGGCATTGCCCGCCACATTGCGTGTTCGCTCACCCCCTCAATCAAGGAGTTCCCGTATGACCGCCTACCCACAAGTGAAGATGTTGATCGGGGGCGAATGGATGGGAGAAGGCGGCGATGGGGCAATGCCGATAGTCAATCCGGCTACCGAGCAGGAGATCGGCCGGGCGCCCAAGGCGTCGAAGGAACAGCTCGATGCAGCGCTGGCCGCAGCCGATGAAGCCTTCCCCAGATGGTCGAACACCCCGGCGATCGAGCGCTATCGCATCATCCGCGCCGCCGCCGAGCTTCTGCGCGAGCGGGCCGAGACCATCGCCCGGGTAATGACGCTTGAAATGGGCAAGCCGCATGCGCAGGCCCTGGGCGAAACGATGGGCGCCGCCGACCTGATCGACTTCCTCGCCGAGGAAGCGAAGCGGCAGGGCGGGCGGCTGGTGCCGGTACGCAGTCACAATCTGCTGGAACAACGCGTGACGCAGGAACCGGTCGGCCCGGCCGTGCTGCTGACGCCGTGGAATTTCCCGATCAACCTGCCTGCGAAGAAGATCGCCGGCGCCCTTGCCGCGGGTTGCAGCGCTATCCTCAAGCCCGCCGAAACCACGCCTGCGACCGCACAGATGCTGGCTCAATGCTTCACTGATGCGGGGCTGCCGGATGGAGTGGTGAACCTCGTATATGGCGATCCGGCGATGATTTCCGAGCATCTCATCGCCTCGCCCGTCACCCGCAAGGTCAGCTTCACCGGATCGACCGCCATCGGCAAGCAGCTCGGCGTTTTGGCAGCACGGGGGCTGAAGCGCTTCACCCCGGAGCTGGGCGGCCATGCGCCGGTGGTGATCGGCGAAAGCGCCGAATTTGAGCGGACCGTGGCAGCCTGCGCGGCGACCAAGTTTCGCAATGCCGGACAGGTCTGCGTCTCGCCCACGCGTTTCCTCGTTGCGCGCGGCATCTACGATCGCTTCGTCGAGGAATTCGCGGCGCGCTCACAGAAGCTCAAGATCGGCGATGCGAGCAGCGACGACAGTGTCGAAATGGGGCCGCTCGCCCATGGCGGGCGCGTCGCGGCGATGGAAGAGTTGATGAACGCGATGGGCGATGGTGCTGGAGAAATCGTCAGCGGTGGCTCGCGGATCGATCGTCCAGGCCACTTCTTCGAGCCGACCGTGATCGCCTCTCCCGCCGCGAACAGCAAACTCATGACCGAAGAGCCGTTTGGCCCGGTTGCTGGCATCGTCCCCTATGACGACATCGCCGAGGCGGTGAAGATCGCCAATTCGCTGCGTTATGGTCTCGCCGCCTATGCCTTCACCTCGAGCCTCGATGAGAGCCATTATCTCGGCAAGTCACTGCGCGCCGGAATGGTCGCGATCAATCACTTCGCGGTCGGTTCGCCCGAAACGCCCTTCGGCGGAGTCGGCGATAGCGGGTTCGGTTCGGAAAGCGGGATGGAGGGCTATCTCGGCTACACTGAGACCAAGCTGGTGACCGTCGCCAAAGCGGCGCCATGAGGTGACGGGTTAGTCTGTCTGACTCACTACGAGTGCCGTCTCGATAGGTTAGCCCCTGCCGAGCAGCCGCGCGATTATCGCGCGCAAGCCGGTTCGCGCTGTCATCGGTTGGATCCGGCCATAGCGGGCGCGGCGGGACATTTCGTTACCCATGCACACGGTTCGCCCCATCCGATCCGGCGAGGAAGAGGTAATGGTTGGTTTTTCCACCTGTCGCAGCCCCCGAAGCCCCGCCGTGTTAGTCGGCGGAAGGCGCGAAGCATAACTGTGGACAACCGCGCGCGCAATATGGACTTCGCGCGCGCCGCTCCGCCGTTGCCGCAGCTTAGTCGGTACGCTGCACCCCGGCCTCGCGCAACGCGGTCAGATCAGGATAGCCGTTGACCGCCATCAGCAGGTCGGCCTCGGCGAGGATCGAGCGTAGGACCCAGGCCGCGCCTGCCGCCCCGCCGATCGCCAGTCCGTAGGTATAGGGCCGCCCCACCCCCACCGCCCGCGCGCCCATGGCCAGCGCCTTCACCGCATCGGTGCCCGAGCGCACGCCGCTGTCGAACAGGACGGGGACATCGCCCGCCGCAGCGAAGACATCGGCGAGCAGATCGATGGTTGCGATCCCGCCATTCGCCTGCCGTCCGCCGTGGTTCGAGCAATAGATCGCATCCGCGCCGTGATCGATCGCCTTGCGCACATCTTCCGGGTGGCAGATGCCTTTGAGGACAATCGGCAGGTCGGTCGCGTCTTTGAACCAGGCCATGTCCTCCCAGGTCAGCACCTGTCCGAAGATCGCGGCGAACAGCATGATCGCCGCTTTCGGATCGCCTTCGGGCGATTTTTCCAGCAGCGAGCGGAAAACCGGATCGGAGAAATAGTTCTGCAAAACCTTGCCGCGCAGCTGTGGGAAGTTGCTGGCGTTGAGATCGCGCGGGCGCCAACCGGTCAGCCAGGTGTCGAGCGTTACCATGATCGCCTTGGCGCCCGACTGCTCGGCGCGGGAGATAAGACTCTGCGCGAGTTCGCGGTTGCGCGGCGTGTAGAGCTGGAAGAAGGCGGGCGTGTTGCCACAGGCGCCGAAGACGTCTTCGAGCGGGTCGTTGGAGAGGGTGGACACGCTGAACGGCACCCCGGTTTCAGCCGAGGCCCGCGCGGCGGCCATATCGCCATGCCTATCCTGCGTCGCTTCGCCGTTGAGGCCGATCGGAGCCATAAACAAAGGCGTCGGCAGATCCATGCCGAACAGCTCGATCGACAGGTCGCGTTCGGAGCAATCTACCATCATGCGCGGGATCATGCCCCAGTGATGAAAGGCGCTGGCATTGACGTCCTGCGTGTGCTCGTCGCCGCAGCCGCCCGCAACGTAATTCGTCATCATCGGACCCAGCGCCTCGTGCGCGCGCTGTTCCAGCGTGGCGAAATCCACCGGGTAGTCTGGCAGAATTCCCTGCAGACCGGCATTGTAGATCGCGTTCTGCATGCTGCCGAAATTGCTCATTTCCGCTTCTCTCGCTGTCCATGGTGCTGCAGCGATAACCGATCGGGGTACGGTTTGTCCGCGCGATTTTTGCCTATCGCATTGCGCGCTGAAGCAGCGGGCGGACGCGCAGGAACGCTCTATAGGTGCGCTCGAGACTCGCCAGCACCGCGCGATTGCGTGCCAAAAGGCCGAGCGGGCGCAGCAGCGGGATCGATCGCCACATCGCGGCGAAGGCCGCTGCCCCGCTCAACACGCGGCCATTTTCTTGGGCGTGAAAGCGTGCGAGCAGGTCCGCGCGGTCGATCGGACAACCCGCCGCCTCGTCCTGCGCCACATCGATGAAGCGCAGCGCGCCGCGCTGGTCGAGGCGTCGCATCAGAGCGATCTCGCGCCGGCACAGCGGACAGCCGCCGTCGAACCAGATCGTTACGTTGCCGCGGGCTTCACTTGCCATGCAGCCGAAGATGCGCGGCGTCGGCGCCGGTTTCAAGATGCGGCCCGAAAGGCGAAGGGCGATGCCCCCGCGAGTCCGCCTACGACGCCTCGGCTTCGGCGGTGTTTCCGAGGACCGCGACCTGTGACATGCAACCGTTGGCGACCAGCGCCCTTGCAAGCTCAGCCGGTTGACGGAAGGCCTCGGTCATCTCGATTACCCTGATCTCGACATTGGGCATCGAGCCGCCTTCGGAAGCGGGACCGGTGATCGTGTAGCTCTGACCGTTCATCAGCTGAAGCCCAGCCGGATCGAGCGCGCGCACGCTTTCGGTCCCGACGAATTCCACGTCGAGCGCCTCGTTGGTACCCACCTGCGAGATGCGATAGGTCTGCGCCTCTTCCGAGACCGGGCGCCACAAACGGACGCGGTCGAGATTGTAAAGGCAGGTCGGCCCGCCCCTCGTCACATCGACCAGCCAGAGATTGGGAATGGTATCCGGGCCGCTGCTGCCGCCCGAGCCGCGCACGGCCCCGGTGCGGGCGCCGCGCGCCGCGTTGCGCCGCGTCATGTTGGTAAGCCGGGCGCGCGTTCGGGTCGGCCGTTCGCCGACGCGAAACGTGCCCGGTCCCTGCATGACCTTCGTGCCGCGATCGGTCAGCACGGTAATCTTGTCGCCCGCGCGCAGCGAGATCGTCGAGCTGTCGGCGACTTCCTCTCCCACCGGATATTGGTCCGCAGACGGACCGGACGACTTGACCACCACGCCGGCATTCGCCGCCGCACTTCCCGCAAGCATGATGCCCGCCAGGGCGACACCCGCCAGGCGGGCCCTTTTCCTAACCGAGAACATATGCACCCCCATCGTTCAAATGTCGTATTCGATTGCTGTAATTTTCTAGCGCCAAATCGCCCGAATTGCCAGCAGCGACTTCGTCGACAAGCCGCGCGGCTAGCACGGCGTTCGTATCCGAAACCTGAACGGCCTCTTCGAGTTTGCGCCGATCCTCGGCCGACAAGTCGGGCCGAGGCTGATAGATATCGACCGGTCGCGCCCGTCCACGCAACACGATCCGACCCATCGGCACCCAGTCTTCAGGGTTCGACTGTTCGATGAATTCGCGGCTCGCCGTGACGTTCGAGCCAAGCGGCTTGTTCGCCGCCTCGAGCCGGGCGGCCGTGTTCATGCTGTCGCCGAGAGCGGTGTATTGGATGCGCGTTTCGCCGCCGAAATTGCCGACCACCGCTTCGCCGTAATGCAGCCCCACGCGGGTCTTGCCGATCGGCGGCAGGTCGGGATCCATCGCGGCGACCTCCGCGCGAAACGCCTCGCCCGCTTGCCACATCGCGTATCCCGCCTTGGCCGCGCGCTGCGCATCGTCGGGCCGCGCGATCGGCGCCCCCCAGAAGGCGACGACCGCATCGCCGACATATTTGTCGATCACTCCGCCATGATCGAGCACCACTTTGCTCAGCATTTCCAGATAGCGGTTGAGCAGTTTGGCGACCATTTCCGGCGGGATGGCGTGGCTCATCTTGGTGAAGCCTTCGAGGTCGCTGAAGAGCACGTAGATGTTGCGCTTCTCACCGCCCAGCGAAAGCAGTTCGGGTTCTTCCATGATGGCATTGGCGATGTCGGCGGGAATGTACTTGCCGAGCGCCCCTTGCGCGAAACTTCGTTTGGCCGCGCCGGCCGCGCGCGCCGCGGCTGTGACGACGGTGAAGGAGATGATCCATCCGACAAGCCAGCCGACCGCGGGCAAGCCGTAGGTGTCGACATCGTAGAAATGGAGGAGGAAGGGCAAGCCGAGATAGAGAATGCCGAGCGTAAGCAGCACGGGCACGAGCTTTCGTGCCGGCCATTCGAGCAGCGCGACCGCGACCGCGCTTGCCACGACGAGGATCGCCATGAACCAGAGCGCATAAGTTGGTATTTGAACCAAGGGGGAATCGTCGAGCATCTGGGCGATGATCTCGCCGTGCACCGAAAGTCCCGAAGGCTCGAAACCGGTCCAGGGCGTGAACGGGGTCACCACCCGGTCATAGTCGAGAATGTCGCCGCCGATGAGGACATAGCGCCCCTCGATCTGCTGCGCGACGAACGCGGCCACCGCGGGATCGAGATCGAGAAACAGCTCGATGGAAAGGGTCTGGAAGAGCGGTTCCTCGACATCGGCACGCGCATCCGCCTCGCCTTCGTTGAGACCAGCCCGCAAGGCCCGGCGATATTCGATGGCGCCCTCGTAGCCTTCAAAGGCTTCGTAGGGCCCACCGGCATCGGCCAGCATCGCCCGACCAAGGAGCGGCGGCAGCTCGGGGACGATGTCGGGCCAGACCCGGGTCGCCCCGAACTCGTCGTCAAGGCGAATGCTTGCGCGCCGCACATCAGTGTCGCCTTCCTCGATCGCGGCCATGAACTCGTCGAGATAGAGCTGCTGCTCATAGGAAATGTCCGCCTCGTTGGTGGCCACCGTAGCATAGGCGACCGAGGTCGGCGTCTGCATCGCCCGCAAGGTCTCGACCAGCTCGGGATCTTCGGATTGCGGTTGATCGAACAGGATATCGATGCCGATCGCCTTCGCGCCCATGCCATCTAGGTTGCGCAGTGCCTCGGATAGGGCATCGCGCGGCAGTGGCGATCGCTTCTCCAGATTGATGAGCGCCTGATCGTCGTAGACGACGAGGATGATACGATCGTCCTGCTCGACCAAGTCCGCGGAAAGATAGGCGCGCGTATCATAGAGCGCGCGCTCGGCATCGTTGGTAATCGGCGTAGGTTCGGCGCTGAAGGGCAGGACCCAGCTGTAGCGCGCGATGAAAATCGAGAAGAGCACGAAGAAAACGGTCGCGGCCAGCTGCGGCGCGCCAGCCTCGCGCACTCCGCGGATCAGGCGTGCGGACACGCTCGCGCGCTTGCGGCGGCGCTCTTCGCTATCGCTTTCCCGCGCCGCGACGGGCGGCACAGTCGCGTCGTCGACCACTTTGTATCCCCCCTCATCGGCTTGGCATCCGAGCTAAGCTCCACCGCTCAAGCCAAAGCCAACCCGCCGTTCCAGCGCAAGGGCGGGCTAGTGACCTGTCCCCCTCGCAACAACGCGAACGCCTTTCACGCGCGAGCGCCTGTACCCTAGCGCGTGACCTTTACCGAACCGTCACCCACGATCGCAAATGCCGACCAATAGAAAGGATGCGAAGTTTCCGCATCGTCCATCAGCGCCAGTTGCGAGCGCTGCAACGCGGCAGCAGTTTCGCTGTCGCCCTCGTCGAAGAGTCCGCCGATCAGTCGCTTGGTGGCATCGAAATCGTCGGGGACCGGCCAATGGCTCGCCAGCACCGTGCGTCCCCCGGCGCCGACAAAGGCGCGCACCAGCCCGTCGAGCGCAAAGTCGCCTCCCGAGGTAATGCCGGCCTCCAGCGTCGCGCCTACCGTTGCGCTCCCGGCGGTATCGCAGGCCGAAAGGATGACGAGGTCGGCATCGAGCCGCAGACCGAAAATCTCGGAAAAGCTCAAAAGGCCGTCCGAATCCCCGTCGCCGAACGAGGTCAGCAGCGCCGGGCGCGGCGGACATTCGGGTTCAGGCGCGGTGACGAGACCGTGCGTCGCGAAATGGAGGATGCGATATTCGCTCAGATTGCCGAGTTCCTCGATCCGCGCGTCGGTGAAGGCGTCTTGCGTCAATACGTCCGCACGGTCCGACCCTGCTCCGCCGAAACGGGATGCGGCGTCGTAAAGCTCATCCGCTTGGATCGGGTTCGACCAGATCGCCGGTGACCAGATGCAGTTCTCGCCCCCTGCGAGCGCCGAACGTGTCCGCGCGGTGCCAACGGGTCCGTCGCCGATCGGCGTGTTTTCTCCGAGGCCAAGATAGGCCTTGATCGCGTCGCTCGGCGGTGCGGCGCGCACGTCGCGGAACGCCGTTGGCGCGACTGCCGTGCTGATTTGCGAGGCGCGGCCGAGCCACGCGACACCACGGAAATCGTATTCGTCCGCCTCGGGCTGCGCGATGCGCTGCTCGTATCGCTCGACGCTCTCATCGTTCGTCACCAGCAGATTAATCGGCAGCTTGAGCATAGCGCCGTCGGGTTCGAAGATGATATGGCGATGGGTCGGCAAGCGGTCGGCGATTGGTTCGAACAGCCGCACATAAAGCTCACGCGAGGTCGCCAGATCGAACGGGAAGGTGGTGACTTGCCCACCATCGGCGATGGCGATGCTTTCGCGCAGGGTCTGAACGATGCCTTCGAGCTGTTCTGGCGTCGCATCCACACGGTAGGCCAACGCATCGTTTGGCGTGATGTAGACCATGTAAACATCGCCATCGAGCGCGACCATCTTCACATAGGCTTCATCGCCGCCGAGAATGGCCTGCATCCCTTCCAGGCTCAACGCGCCGCCGGAGACCGCGCGGAAACGCGGATATTCCGCAAGCTTCTGCAGCACCTCGGCCTGTCGCTCGACAAGCGCATCGAGCCTCTCGCGGCGTTCGATGAGCGCCGCGGCGGCCTGCGGATTGACGTCCGCCTGCCCTTCGACCTCGACGATCGAGGCACGCATGCGTTCAACCGCGCGGCCCAGATTGACGCTGCGCCGGAACAGCAGGGACGCCTCGTCGCTGCCACCCGAAAGCTCACGCGCGAGCACGGCCTGCGTTTGGGCAAGGCCCGGGCGAAGCAGCAATTGGCTCGCCGCGAACAGATCGCCCGCCGCATCGGCGCTCGCTGCGTCGCCCAGGAGAAGGTCGAAATAATCGGCGAGGTAGGTGCGTAGGACTGTCGCCGGTCGTCCTTCCGCCCGCGCAACGATATCGCGGTAGAGATCGAGTGCTTCACCCCTCCGATTGTTGCGCGCGAAAAAGCCCGCAAGTTGCGCATTGGCGCTGTAGAAGGCGGGCGAATCGGGATAGGCGTCGGCCAGCAACGCGATGCCCTGGCCGTGCAAGGCTTCGGCCCGCGCGAGATCGCCCGACAATTCGGAGAGTTCGGCAAGTTCGCTCAGGACCTGGGCGCGCAGCCAAAGGATCGAGACAACCCGTCCGCCGCGCACTTCGGCAAGCGTCGTATTGGCGCGCATCAGTCGCTCGGCGGCCTCTTGGTTGCGCCCACTCAGCCTTAGCGCCGTGGCACCCAGGTAGTCAGCCTGCCCATCGAGCAATTGCGCACGTTCGAGCGGCGTGAGCGCTTGCGACAACGCCGGATCGGTCGCGCTCTCGCTTTCCGCGGCGAGCCGCCGAGCAAGCGCCGAGCCGATCTGCAGGTTGCGGATCGCGGAAGTCTCCCCGAAATCCGCGGCAAGCGGCTGGGCGAGCAAGGCGAGCGCGCGCTCCGGCTCGGACTGATTGAGCGCGTCGATCGCCTCGTAATTGCGCTGTAGGCGTGCCAGCACCGGGCTTGCCGAAGATGTCGCGCGGGCCGCGTCGAACCGGCGACGCGCCTCGGCGTAGTTGCCAAGATTGGATTGCAGCAGCCCCTCGTTGAGGCGCGCTTCGGTCTCGCTTGCACCATCGAGAGCATCGGCGCTGGCAGCGAAGAATTCCGCCGCCTCTGCGAATTCGCCCGCATTGGAGCGGCGGTAGGCCTCGGCAAGGGACTGGTCTGCGGTAATCGAGGTCGCCTGCTGACGAACGAAGGCGAGGGAATCGGTGGTCTGCGTAAGCGGAATGTCGACCTCGCCGGGAACCACCCGGTCGGTCGCAAGCGAGGCGACGCCCAGCTCGAGCGCGCGCGAATAGGCCGACAGGCCGGTGGCGGCGAACGTCCGGTTGCCGCGTTCGCCGACCAGCAATTCGGTGCGGATGACGCTGCCCGGCCGTGCGCAAATCAGACGCTTGCCGTCCGCCAGCCCCGGCGGCATCTCCGCGTCCTCGCGTTCGGTGCACGAGGCGCCGGTTCCGACGAAGCGTTCTGCGGCGCTGTCGGCCATCCGGCCGCGTACGATCCACATCGTTCCGATCGCCGCTGCCGCGTCGCGGCACAGGATGTCGTAGCGCCGATCGAACAGGCCCGCGCCTTCTTCGGGCGCCTGGATCTGCGCTTCGCAAAGGCCGTTGGAGCCAATCGGGAAGGTATCGCGCAGGCTGATCGACTGCTGCTTCGCGGACTGCGCCGGGCCGGGGGCGGACCACATCGCAGTGAGCCCGACCGCCGCCGCGGTGCATAGGGCAAACAGCCTCCTCACGACTTCACTGGTCATCGGATGCCTCCTCTCCGACTTCGACGGTGCCGGTCTGCGGTCGGTAGAGAGAGGAATCGCCGCCCGAGGCGACGGCATCGCCGACATCCGTTTCCTCGTCGATCTCATCGCTTTCGACGAAAGCAGGGAAGTCGAGGCCGAATTCCTCGTTGCTCTCCTCCCCGCTGATCGGAACCGGAACCGCCGACGAAACAGCGGCTTCGACGACCTCTTCATTGGTAATCTGCTCGAACACAACCTGCACTTCCGGCGGCAGCTCGGGCGGCGGCGGTGGTGGCGGTGGCCCCGAGATCGGAGGCGGTGCCGGCGTCGGCGTCGGCGTCGGTGTAGGCGTAGGCGTCGGTGTTGGCGTCGGAGTGGGCGTGGGCGTAGGCGTAGGCGTCGGTGTCGGTGTCGGTGTAGGCGTCGGGGTCGGTGTGGGCGTTGGTGTAGGTGTCGGCGTAGGCGTCGGTGTCGGTGTCGGTGTGGGCGTAGGCGTAGGCGTAGGCGTCGGCGTCGGCGTCGGCGTTGGCGTCGGCGTTGGAGTGGGCGCAGGCGTAGGTGTCGGAGTGGGCGCAGGCGTAGGCGTCGGCGCCGGTGTGGGCGTCGGCGTTGGCGTTGGCGTTGGCGTTGGCGTTGGCGTTGGCGTTGGCGTGGGTGTTGGGTTGATTATGGTGCCGCAATCGCTTGAACTGATGAGGCAATCGTTGAACGAAGACTCGTCCGTATAGCTGGCCGGCTCGGACCCGCCGCCGAAGAATTCAACTTCGTTGAAGAACGTTTCGCCATCGACGAACTCACCCGACCCATCGAGCCGCGCGCCATAGGCGAAGACATCCAACGTCGAGGGGGAAAAGCTGTCTTCGGGGCCGGAGATCGACAAGCCGCCGGATCCGACAAGAATTCCGCGAGTTTCTCCGACTTCGCCCTCATTGGCTACAAGAAGTTGATCTGCGATCCGTATCGTAACCTCATCTGCGACGACAGAACCGGGACCGCCCCCGCCAGCCGTGGCGAGAGCCTCGTTCCGTCCGGCAAAATCAGGATCGGCCCGAAGCTGTGCGATCAAGCTCGCATCGGCGACCCAAACATTGTCCGCCTCAAGGGTAAGCGAACCGGATGGCAGAATATCGCTGTCGGTGATCGTAACGCGTCCCGGCGTTACCACTTCGATTCGCTCGAAATTCGAGAAAGACAGGCTGTCTGTGCTCAGAGCGTCGATGTAGTCGACCTGCCCTTCGACCCGGGCGATACCGCCCGAACCGAAGATGTTGACGCTGAACGCACCATCGTCGCCCGATCCCACGATCGTCGCATCGCGAATGAGAAGGTCGGCCTCGTCGGCGCCTGCTTCGGTAATCGTCGGCGCGAAGAAGTTGAACCGACCGACCTCGAGCCGTGCGATCTCGTCCTGTGTCAGCGCATATTCGCCTTCGACGAGAGAAGGATCGCCGCCGAGGATGGTGGGAAGGCCATCGTTCGCGATCGAAGCGAAATTCATGACCGGCGCGCCGATACGCGCGCCAAAGTTGATCGCGATATCCTCGGAAGTAAGCGAGAGCGACGCCCCGCCGAAGCCGATCGCCGCATCGTTATCGCCGTCTATGACGATCGTTCTACCTGAATCGATCGTGATCTGCGCGGTGGGTGCTGACAGCGAAGGACCGCCGATGATGTTGCCGTTGGCGGTTTCGATCTGGAAACTGTTGCGAACATCGACGTCGAAAGTCCCGCTGACGAGGAAATCGCCGCCGGTCGCCGAGATATTCGAGGAACCACGCTCACCGAAATCGTCGCTACCGAGCGCTGTACCAGTGAAATTGGTAACGGCGAGTTCGCCGTCGTCGATATCGATTGTGAAACGGCCGACGCTGTTTGCCGGGCCGCTGTCAAAGCCACCGGTCGCTTCGGCGCTCACAACCAGGGTGCCGACGTTTACTTGAGGCGCGCCCGTGAATTCGACATCACCGATATTGACATTCACCACCCCGCCCGAGGCGCTTCCCCCGTCAGAAGAAAAGCCGTTAGCCAAAATGAAAGCGGTGCCGATATCAGCGATTGCATCGCCGAAAATATCGAAATTCGCACGACCCGCATCGGCGATCCCTCCAGCAGCAGTCGAGAGATCTGCACCTGAGTCAGCATTCGCATTCAAGAAAACAGAATTCACATCGATGTTGCCGCCATCCACGAACAGACTGGCCGAACCCCCATCGGTATCTCCGACAGCAACGGTTCCGAAACGCGCGAAGGCAAAGGCTAGTATCTCGAGCGTGTCACTCTGAACATCGGCATTGACGGCGGAGAAGCTCGCGTCGCCCGCTATCGCCGATCCACCCACCTCGCCATCGCCACCGTCAGGGTTCGTTTGGGCGGTGATGCGCCCGGTCGCGGTGAGCGATCCGCCATCGAGACTTATCATAGCCGAACCCGAGGCCGCATTACCGCCATTGCCCTGAACATCAGTGCTTCTCCCGGCCGCCCCGCCATCGCCGCCGATGGGATTATCGAAGATGAATATGTTTGCTGCGCTTATCGAACCGTTGTCGATCGAAGCTCCGCCGAACCCTAGGGCTTGGATCGAGAGCAGGCCCTCGCCACCCGTAGCGTTACCGCCATCGCCGCCACTCCCGCCCGAGGCGAGGCCATCGCCTCCCGCGCCCCCGAAGCCCCCGAAGTTGGCGCTGATATCCCCGCCTACAATGAGCGAAGCATTGTCGCGGCCGACAAGGATGAACGCGCCGCCCTCTTCTTCGACATCTGGTCGACCGCCAAAACCATCGCCGCCCGCGCCGCCCGGTCCGCCGTTGCCGCCCGAGCCGCCTGCTCGGAGGAGCAGGTCAGTATCGACGAGAAGGCTGGCACTTTCCGTTTCAGATCCCCCGACGAAAACTTGTGCAAGACCTCCACGGCCGACGCCGCCAGTTCCGCCCGCTTCGGAAGCATCGCCGCCAGTACCGATAGCGCTCATCGAAAGTGCCGTTACATCGACAGTGCCGAGCGCCACATTGACTATCAGTTCGCCAGCATTCCCAGCGCCGCCACTTTGTGCTCCGGTACCGCCCGTTCCCCGAGCAGACATGAATATCCGATCCGCAAACAAGGTACTGTTGTCGACAAGGACACGCCCCCGTCCGCCAAAACCCGAACCGCCGGTGAGGCCGTTGACGGTCGAGCCGCCGAAACCCGAAGTTTGAAGAAATACATCGCCCCCGATGTCGATCGAACCGAACGCTGCCTCGCGGTCCTGGATAATAGTGGAGGATTGGCCGCCGACCGCATCACCGCCGTCCCCACTTATGGCCGAGCCGCCAAACGTGTCCGTGAGCAAACTCGCATCGCCGAGAATGACGATATCGATCTCGCTCCCATCGAGAACCGCTTCCCCGCCGAAAGCAACGCCGCCATTTGCATCAGCGCCGCCATCGCTAGCGTTGCCGCCGCGCGCGATCGCCTGCGCTGAAAGACTGTCGATCGTGACCGAGCCCTGCGCCGAACCGAGAATGCCCGCGCCGCCGCCATCGGCAGTTCCGCCCGTACCGCCGTCGCCGCCCACGGCAGTGCCGAACAAAGTAACGTCGGCGGCGGTTATTGTGCCGGCGGTGCCAGAGAAGATGGCCAAACCGCCAGTCCCATCGCCGCCGACGCCGTCGCCTTCTTCCCCATCGCCACCGATCCCCCCAACGCCTTGCGAATCGACATTAACGTTTCCGAATGACGCCGTGCCGGCACCCACCGAACCGTCGCCATCGAGGAAGGCAAGCCCCGCCTGTGCCGCCCCACCTGTGCCCGACCCGCCGGCACCGCCGGTGTCGAAGGATATCGATCCCCCGCCGGCGCCGCCGAAGCCGATGGCGCTTAAAGAGGTTGCGCCGCCAACGCTTATCGAACCGTTGTCGCCGCCGGCTAGCAGGTAGGCGCCGCTATTGGGCGTGGTTTCGACATCCGCCTGGTTGGGCGTGTCGAACTGGCCGCCCACCCCGTCACCGCCCGCGCCGCTGCCGAAGCCGCCGGCGCCGCCAATGCCATCGGCGTTGAGGATGGCGTCGCTGCCGATCGCGAGCGATGCGGTCTCCATCGCCGTTCCATCGGCCTGGAAAAAAGCATTGCCGCCCTCGCCGCGCCCGCCATCGGTACCCAAACCGGCATTTCCGCCAGCGCCGCTCGCATTGGCATTGCCCGAACCGGCAATGTCGATCGAACCGATCGTAACCCGCGCTCCGGCAATCCCGGCGAACGCGTCGCCGCCCCCGGCTCCACCATCGCCGGCCCTGGCCGATCCGTCGGCCGCGAAGTCGCCGCCGATGGTCGCATTGCCACCCTCATTAATTAACATGCCGGCGATCCCGCCCAGGGCATCGCCGCCCAAACCGTTCGCATTAGAACCGCCCTCGGCCCTCGCGGACAGACTGACATTGCCGGTGATATCGATGGTGTCGTTGCGGCGAGTGAATATCTGCGCGTTGCCCGCATCTGCTAACGCGCCCTGATCTGCCTCGTTCGAGCTTCCGGCAATGGCATCAGCGGCCACTAGAACATCGCCCCCGACATTGAGAGAATCAGGCGCGCTATCCATCGTGACAAATGCGGTGCCACCGAAAGCGGGCGATCCGGTCGAAGGGTTGAAGTCGTCGCCATCCGCACCGAAGGCATCCGCAGCCACGGTGAGATTACCATCGACGGTCACGTCCCCGTCGAATTCAATATTCACTCGCGCCGCACCACCGCGAAACTCGTTGCCTTCCAGCACCGTTTCGGCAAACGAAGAGGCCTCAGCCGAAGCCAGCACCTCGGCAAAGCCGTCGATGGTCACTTCGCCGCCTTCGCCCGCATTTATTGAGGCGTTGCCGCCCGTGGCCGATCCGGTTGCCTGGCTTTCGGTATCGAGACCCGCGATCGCTTCCGCCGTCACGCGAACGTCGCCGTCGATCGTGACGATCCCGCCGAAACTGCCGCTCAGGACCGCAGTACCGCCGGTCGCGGCGGCTTCGCCGATCCCGTCAAAACCGCCCGACACTTCGCCTAGGTCGAGCGAGGAAACCAGCACGTCTCCAGAGATGGCAAGGTCGCCACCGTCAGAAGCGGAAGCGACCGCGAAAGTGGTGCCGTGCAAGATCAAGTCGCCCGTCACATCAATCGTGCTCTCGATCGCTTCGATGAACACTTGATCATTGGCAACAGCGGTCAACGAACTGGTCGCGATCAGCGAGCCGATAGCAATCTCGCCGTTCGTATCGGTGGTCGCCAACCGGTTGTCGAACACCGCGTCGATACCCTCCGTGGTCGACGCTCCTGCAACTGTTCTTCCGTCCACGTCGAAGTTGGCCGACAGGATGATCTCGCCGTTGACGATGCCGGCGCTGGCTGCCGGTTCGAAGCCGAGATTGCCGCCAAACAATAGCGAAATCGGATCGGCCGCGGCGCGCGCTACGGCGTAGATGATGTGATTGTCGCCCGCGCCCGTGCTCGACGGACCGCCAACGTCGCCCGACAGACTGATAGCATTGGTCGCTTCCGTGCCGGTGACGACTTGGATGTCGAACAGTCCGTTGGAAAAGGACAGGTTGATCTCGTCGCCAGCGACGAACGCCTGACTGCCGTTGACGTCGGTCGTTCCGAAAACCCGGATATCGGCAGCCGTGACCGCGAGGTAGGAGTTCTCGGCAGTGGCGGTGATTTGCGCGCCGAAATCGAGCCGGATGTTAGCACCAGGGAAATCGCTGTCGCGCGCCAGTTGCAGCTGACCGCCGCTCTGGGTGAACGCCTCAAAACTGGCGTTGGAAACGTCGAGCGTCGTCAGGATCAGGTTGCCGACATCGAACACGGCATTGTCGCCGATGATGAGACCGGTGGGCGAATAGAACGCCACCGTGCCGCCAGGACCGCTCGACTCCCCGGCGCTGTCGACGATCTGCGAAATGACCGTCCCGTCCATCACGACTATGTCGCCATTGGATGACGGCATGATGCGGTTGAGCACCGCGAAATTCGAGCCGGGGTTGATGTCGCTGCTGTTCTGGAACGTTGCGGTGGCGCCGGTCGGAAGGAAATCGAGAGCGTTGCCGCCCGCATCCTCCAACGGCGTCCAGTCGATCACCGCGGTCGGGGTCTCGATCTCGATGATCTCGCTGGTCCCATCGACGATCACCCGCTGATAGGTGCCCAATCCGCCATTTTCGGCATTGGCGTTGAACGCCTGTGCCTGTGCCCGCTCGGACGCAATCAGCAATCCCATCGCCAGCGCGGCGGAGCCGCAGCCGATCAGGAATTTCGAGCGATTGGTGTTAGAGCGACCCATATCAATATCTCCAGGGTACGAGGCGAGCGGTGATCGAGAACATGAAGCGCACGTCGGGCTTCTCGAGGGCCAGGTCCGGCCTTTCGAGCGGGACCGCCACGAAGGCGTCGGCCTGGAGGTTAGAGCCCCAGATCGCGCGCATTCCTCCACCGACGGACCAAAGCTCGTCGGGATTGGCGGCAACACGGCTGGGATCCTGATTCCAGGTCACGACGACATCGGTGAAGGCGTAAGGTTGAACCGCGACGGCATCCACCGCCGCGGGCGCGAGCGAGCCGTAACGCAGCTCGAAGGCGGCGCCGACGCCATCGTCGCCCAGCGCCGAACCGGGATCGTAACCGCGGCCGATCGAGAAACTGCCGCCTGCATATTCTTCGAAGGCCGGCAGCGGATCGGCGGCGATCTGCGCGCTCGCATCGAGCGCGACGGTAAAGAGCGGCGTCGGTCGATATTCGAAACCGGCGCTGAACCGCGCGAGCAGCGGCGTCGGATCGCCCTCGATCCGGCTTGGCGGAGCGGCGCCATCCGCGGTGCAGGCAAGTGGATCTGCGCGACAATCCTCGCTTGCGGAGAACACGTCGATCCCCTGACGCAACTCGGTCGCCAAACGCGCGCGCCAGCGCGGCTCGAAAGCGTTGTAACCGCCGATATTGCGAATGCTCGCAAAATCGGTCCAGTTGGTGTCGATCCGCGCGTACAGCGTGCGCACCCGGTCGCGCGAAAGCGTGAAGTCGTTCAACTCGACGTTCTGATCGACCAGATCGAACCCGCCGCTCAGAACTGTCGATGTGCGGCGCGAACGCTCGAGCGGGTAGGATGCGAACACGGTTGCGAGCACCGTCTCGGACTTAAGGTCGAAGCCATCGAGATCGAGGTCGGGGTCGGTCTCGCTATAGGTCACCTGTCCGCCCAGGCGTAGCCCCTCGCTGCCGACCGCGAAATCGTGGCCAAGCTGGTAAGTCTGCTGTTCGGAAAACTCGACTGTGCTGAAAACTGCGAGCGTGGTGCGATCGCCCAGGCCGGTGAGGTCGAACAGCTCACCGCGCAACAATCCGCCGAAGGGTCCGAGCGTTTCCGAACCGAAATTCTGAATGTTGAAATCGACCTGGCCGCGCCTGCGCACCACCGCGATTTCGCCCAGCAGATCACCCGGCTCGCCGTCCGCCGCCGGGCGCAGAGAAAGGCGCACGTCGGTTCCGGGCAGATCGTCGGCGAGCAGCAGGTAGCGTTCGGCATCCTGCGTGTTGAAGACGTCGGCCTCGGTCAGTTTTTCCAGATAGGAGGCGACCAGCGCCTCGGAAGGCCCGGCATCTCCGCGCACGCGCAGCGCCGCAAGACGGCCGAAAACGACGCGAAAATCCGCTACGCCGTCGCTCAGGTTCTGTTCCGGTATCTCGACCGTCGCCAGATAGCCTTGAGAGCGCAGAATGGCGTTTGCCTGCGCGCGAATGTCGCACATGACGGCAAGCGGCAGTTCGCGCCCGAGATACCCGTCATACGCCTCGTCCAGCGAAAGGCCCGGCACGCGTTCGAGCCCGGCGAAATCGACCCCGCTTAAGGTCAGCGTAATATTGGCATATTCCGCCCGGTCGAGCACGCAGGGCGTACGCTCGAGATCGCCGTCGATCGTCAGCGTGGTGGGGCGTTCGTCGCGCCGTTGTTCGGGCGGGGTCAGCTGAGTGCGCGGCGGCGGGGTAAGTTGTGGCGGAACCTGATCCTGAGCGCGAGCCGCTGCCGCAGGAACAAGCGCGCCTGCCGCAATGCCGAGCGTCGACGCTACGCCGGCAAACATCCGGCGCTGCCGAGCGACCAGATTGACGCGAGATGGCCCCTTGCCCCCGAGAGGTTGCTTATCGACCAAGAATATCCCCCATATTCTCAACACGGAAGCGCGCGGCGCCCCGCTCCCCAATGCGACCCGGGTTTTCGACAAGAAGCGATCGAAGGAGGCGAACGGTCTGATGCCGTTTGATACGCCGCCTCGCCGTCATCGCGTAATCTCCGCAAACGCTGATAGCTGCCTGAATGGCAAAAACAAGGCGTTCGCCGGCAAAACGAGGCAAATGCGAGCACTTTGTCGCGTTTTCACAAGTTTTCGCAGCTTCACGGCAATTCATCCTAATCACAAGGTGGGAGCCCTGCAGGTTTGCCGATCGGACGCTTCGATGGACGCTGCGTTGGGAAAAAATTCATATTCTGCTGTTCTGGTTCGTTAGCCTGGGATGCCAACGCCAGGATAATTGGAAATCATGATGCAAGATATCGCTGCTATTGCGCCCGTCCTCGGCGTGTTTGACCGTACTCTCCCCTCCGGCCCGCGCCTTGATGCTGGCAGGGCGCCGAGGCCATTTGGCAATCGGCCGGCCGCACGCTATGCACATCTGATGACGGGTGGTGCATTGGACTGGTCGCAGAGCCAGCGAGGCAACGTGATCGTGCTCGAGCCGGCGGGACGGGTCGATGAAACGACGGCGTATGCGTTTCGGGCGCATTTGATCGATGCGGTTCAGACCGGCTCGGACAGGGTCGTTCTCGATCTGTCGCGGATCGAATACATGTCTTCGCGCGGACTTCGCGCTTTGACATTGGCGCAGCGCGCTGCCGGGGAAAGCGGCACGACAATCGTTCTCGCCAGTCCGAACGAGACGATGAGTGAAATCCTCGCGATCAGCCGTTATGACATGGTCTTCCAGGTCGCAGATACGGTGGAGGATGCAGTCGGAAGCTAAGGCGGGCGGCATGTTCCCGCCTGCGTGACTTTGGGGGGAAATATGCAGATCCGGTTTTGGGGCACGCGCGGCTCTCTGCCAGTGGCGCCGCACGCAGATACGATCGCCGACAAGGTTGCGGCCGCGTTGGTCGAAGCCGGGTCGCGCAGCTTTTCCGATAGAGATGCGGCGCTCGACTACGTCCGCAAGGATCTCCCTTTTAGCATCGGCCAAGGTTACGGCGGAGCCACCAGCTGCGTCGAGATCGATGTCGGTCGCGGCGCTTTCGTCATCTGCGACATGGGATCGGGCCTGCGCGAACTCGGCCTCGATGCGCTGCGCCGCCTGGCCGAGGGCAAGCGCCCGAAGGAATGGCATTTCTTCCTTTCGCATCTCCATTGGGATCACATAATGGGTTTCCCCTTCTTCGTGCCCGCCTTCCTCGAAGGGGCGAAGGTGATCGTCCATGCCGGCCACCGCGATGCGGAGGAAGCCTTGCGCCGGCAGCAGGAAGAAATCTCCTTTCCGGTCCCCTTTGACTGGCTCAAGGCCGATATCGAGTTCCGCACGCTCGAGACGGGCCGCGACTATCAGATCGGCGAGCTGACCGTCGCGATGATCGAGCAGGAGCACAGCCACACCAGCTACGGCTACCGCTTCCGCGATACGGGCGGAGCGAGCGCGGTCTATTCGACCGACGCGGAATACAAGATCGACAAGATGGACGAGGAATATGCCATGGTCGACTTCTTCTCCGGCGTCGACCTGGTCATCGCCGACACAATGTATTCGCTCGCCGACAGCGTGTCGATGAAAGAGGACTGGGGTCATTCCTCCAATCTCGTAGCGGTCGATCTGTGTCACCAGGCGGGCGCGAAGCGGCTGGCCCTGTTCCACCACGAGCCGACCTATAGCGATGAGGATATCGAGGGCATTCACGCGGAAACGGTGCGCTACGAAGAGCTGACGCGCAAAGAAGCGGCGCTCGAAGTCCTGTGCTCCTATGACGGGCTTTGTGTCGAGGTCTGAGCCCGGCAGCGGCCGGGCCGCCCGCCGCATCCTCGCCGCCGCGATCCTCGGCGGCGCCATCTTCGGAGTGCTGCTGAGCCTCGTCGCGGGCGACTTCCAGCGCCGTCTCGTTTTCGACGGCTGGCAACGGCTCGCACCATTGGAGGCATCGGCCGATCGGGTCGCGGTGGTGATGATCGACGATCCCAGCGTCGCCGCGATCGGCGAATGGCCCTGGCGGCGCTACGATGTCGCGGTCCTGCTGGAGCGTATCGCAGCGGCCGATCCTGCGGCGATCGGCGTCGATATCTTTTTCGTCGAGCCAGATCGTTTGCGGCCGGCCTCCTTCCTCGAGCTTTACACCGAGGACGCGATCGATCCGGCAACGCGCGAACGGATCGGCGCGCTTCCATCGGGCGACGATGCCCTTGCCGATGTCATCGCGTCCTCGCCCGTGGTGATGCCCTGGGTGGTTTCGCAAGAGGGCGGAAGGCCGGCAAGCGAGCTGACCTTCGAACATATCGAGGGTACGCTCCCGGCAGGAGCTATTCGCACGCAGCGCATGTTGACCAGCCTGCCGGCATTCGACGATGTCGCCCTGGCGCGCGGTATCGTCAGCGCGCCGCCAGATCCGGATGGCGTCACACGGCGGGTTCCGCTGGGCGTGATCGCTGGCGGAGAAACCGCACCAGGCTTCACTCCTGTTCTAGCGGCGCAGGTTGGGGGCAATGCCGATCTGCGCTGGACGAAGGGCGGGATGGCGGTGGGCGACCGGGTGGTCCCTGGCGATGACAGGGCGCATTTCGCCTTTCGCATGGCACGAGGGTGGGAAGCACTCGCCATACCCGCCATCGAAGTGCTGCGCGGCAAGGTCGCGCCGGGCGAATTTTCGGGCAAGATCGTGCTCGTCGGCTTTGGCGCGACGGGCACGAGCGATATCGTCGCAACGCCGCTCGCGGGCGAGGTTCAGGGGACGCTCGTTCAAGCACAGGCGGTGGATGCGATCCTGACGGGCAACTGGCTCGCGCGTCCCGCCTGGATCACCGCCATCGAAGTCGCGATTGCCGCCCTTCTGATCGCGCTATTTCTTGCGGCGGGTGTCACCGCGAACAACAGATGGCTCGTCGCGGCCGCGCTTGGCGCACTCGTCTTGCCGTTCGCCTCCTTCGCCCTGTTCGCACGCGCGAACCTTCTTCTCGATCCCGCCCGCCCGCTCCTCATCGCCGGATGTGCCGCCCTCGCCCTGTTGCTGGCGCGCTATAGCCTCATGGTGATCGAGCTGATCGAAAAACGCATCCTCGCCGCAGAACAGGCAAAGGAAAACGAAAGCGCCAGAGCCTTGCAGCTGACCATGGTGCCCAGCCCTGCCCGGCTCGCGCAGCTCGGCAGGCGGACCGAGATCGGCGCAGTGCTCGAACCTGCGAGATCCGTTGGCGGCGACTTCTACGACGCGATGGATCTCGGCGACGATCGCCTCGCCTTCCTTGTCGGCGACGTCAGCGGAAAGGGTCTGCCCGCCGCTCTCTTCATGGCGCTCTCCAAATCGGTGTCCAAGAACAACGTGATGCGCATGGGCCACGACCTCGAGGCCGCGATCCGGCGGGTCAACGACGAGTTGATGGCGGAGGAGGACCAGGAAATGGACCTGACCCTACTGGTAGGCGTGATCGACTGTGCAAGCGGCGAAGTACAGATGATCAATGCCGGGCACGAGGACCCATTGATCGTGCGCGCCGATGGCCGGGTCGAGGTCGCGGCAATGCGCGGGGGGGTGCGGATGCGCACGTTCGAAGGCTTTCCCTACCGCGTGGAAAGCCTGACCCTCGCCCCGGACGAAACGCTGGTCGTCATCTCCGACGGCGCGACCGATGCCTCCGACGCAAGGGGTGCGCGGTTCGGCCTCAACGGCGTGATGTCGGCGTTGGCGCAAAGCGGCGACAATAGCGCACAGATCCGCGCACAGGACCTCGCGCTCCAGGTGCGAGCGTTCGAACGCGGCACCGATCCGGCGGACGACCTGACCATCTTGGCGCTGCGCTATCTCGGCGAAGAGGCAGCGTGATGCGCGTAGGGGTCCTAGCGGATGATGACGTCCACCCGGCGCCATTTGGGACTGCGCACCTCGTCGCCGGTATCTGCCTGCGCGGCATATTCGCCCATTCCCTGCGCCGCGCCTTTTTCGATGTCGAGACCGGCAGCGCGCAATTGCGCGGCGACGGCGCGGGCGCGCTCCTGCGACAAGGCAAGGTTCTCCTCTTCGGAACCGAACGCATCGGCATAGGCGCGCACCACGATTTCGCTGCCCGGTCGCGGCCCCGCCTCGCCATCGCTGAGCGCCCACTGGGTAAGCTGTGTGATCTGTTCGGGATCGAGCGCGGACTGGCCGGTGCGAAAGGCGATGCTGACGCTGCTACGTTCGCGCGGGAGATCGGCCATGATCGCCGTATGCAACGGATCGGCGGCGGCAAGCTGCACGATCCGCGGCGCGCCGCTACCCAGTTGCGCCTGCTCGCCCGCCGCATCGATCAACGTTTCCGAACCGTCCTCTGCGAGGATCGCGACCGCCCCGATCTCGCCGCCGGCGCGCTTCTCCGCCTGCACCGGTTCGAGCAAAGTCACGCGCTCCGAATAGGTCGCGCAGCCCGCGAGGACGAGCATGCCTGCAAGCGCCAGAGCCGCCTTCATTCGGCGTCGACTTCGATGACGAAGCTCGTGCCGCGCACGCCGAGCGTCGAGGTCGGGGTCTTGAAACGCATCCGGCCCGAACCGGACAGCTTGCCCGAATCGACTCCGACGGCGCCGCGATCGACCTGCATCAGCGAGCTGCCGGTCTCGCGCGCGCGGTCATACCGATATCGCGAGATGACCACCCGGCTGCCCGGGGCAACCGCCATCCGGGTATCGTCGAGGAAAGTGATGCCGACCCGCTGGCGCGCTCCGGTGACGACGACGTCGCCCTCCATCACCCGAAATCCGGAGACACCGCGCAGGCTCTTGTCGCCGCGTTGCACTTCGACGCCGCCCTGCGTGACGTTCTTGATCTGGCCGATTTCCTCCGCGAGCACCGGCTGGCTCGCCATGATGAGCGCGAAGGCGGCGCCGGCCCGAACGATTGCTGTTCGCATATGTCCCCCCATCTTGCGCATCGATGGTAGCATAGCTTGATGGATCACCCGACACGATTTTCGGCCTATCTTGCACAAGACGGAGATCCGCAGCCCGTCATCGCACAGGCGCTGAGGTTCACGCGCCGTTTCCTGCCGCAAAGCGGGCTCGATGCACGCGGCAAGGTGAAGCTGGCGATCATCGTGGAGGAACTGGTCAGCAATTCGCTGCGCCATGGCGGCATGCCGCGGGCCGCGTGTCTGATGCTGGTCCTGTCGCCCGGCGACGCCGGGGTGCATCTATCGATACGCGACAACGGCGACCCATTCGATCCCACGGCCCCAGCCCCCTTCGATGGCCCCGACCCGGTCAGCGGCGGTGGCGTCGGGCTTACCATCGTGCGGGCCTGGGGCGAGGGTATCTCCTATGAGCGTAAGGACGGCAGCAACAGCATGACGCTGTTGGTCCGCTAGATGCCTTAGAGAGCGAGGAGCCTCTCGCTTCTATCCCCTCGCCGACCTACTCCCGATTTGTCCGGACAGGTTCCCATCGCAACTCCGCTGGGTTAGGTTGGCGGGATGGCTAGACTTGCGCGCCTGTTCATGATCCCCGCTCTGTGCCTGCCAAATGCGGCTTTGGCCCAGGACCGCTTGCCTCCCGGGATCTGGACGAACACCGAAGACGTCTATTTCGCCAAGGAAGAGGGTCGCAAGAAAGCCGAGGAGACCTCTTTCGAAGTCGCTGAGGATGGTCGTTGGCGCCGGATCGATGCGTTCGGCGAGCCCCTCGGCGATTGGAGCGATGCGCCGATCGAGGGTCTCGCGCGCCGCGATGGGGGATCGGGCTGGGAGGTTTCGGGCAGCGAGCTGAGACAGGCGCGCCCTTTCTCCTGCTGGCTGTCGGCGCGCAAATTCGCCGCCAAGCCGGATGGCGGTGCTGATTGGACCTTCACGCGCGGGCTTACGGCATTCGATCAGGGCGGCCGGGTCTTCGTGCCGGGCAATGGGGATGCGCCCGACGTCACCCTTCGCCTGCGCAATGTCACCTGGGCCGCGGGCAGCCGCAACCGCCCCTCGCTCGTGCTCTACGTCCACAAGGACGATCCGGTGCGCGCCGAAAGCTATAGCTGGGCCTCGCCCGATGCCGACCTTATCGGGATCAATGTGCGCTGGGTTCAGGGAAGTTGCTCGCTCGCATCTGTCGAACCGAAAGGCTGATCCGGCGTCACATCTTCCAGGCGATGCCGCCGACCCAGTCTCCGGCCACGCCCAGGAAGCGGTTCATCTTCACGCTGTCCCATACCCCGCCGGAAAAATAGGGATCGGCCTCGAACTTGGCGCGCGCTTCGGCCTCGTCCTCTGCCTTGATGATGACGAGCGAACCGATCGTCGCGTCGCCTTCCTTGAGCGGTCCGGCCACCGCGTAATCGTCGATATGCGCCTCGATATGTGCAAGATGGTCCTGCAGCAGCTTTTCGCGAAGCGCCGCGCCTTGTGCAGCATCGAGGCAATAGAAACCGAACAGCGTCATGCCCCGACCTCTACGCATTCGACCAGTTCGCCGCCAGCGCCGATTGCACAGGCCGCCCGCCGGCCCTCGTAAAGCGCACCTTCGCGCGCAGCCGGCGGCGCGATCCAGTCGGCGCTGCATCGATCGAGGTCGCGCACTGCAAGCGTCACCAAAGCGTTGCCAGGGGGCAGCATGTCTCGATGCCCGGGGCGCCTTGTAGCGGCAGCAGGGTAATCGTCGACTTCGACTATCGGCATCCGGCCGTGCTTGACCATCGTGATCGTCGTCTGGGTTTCGGGTGGCAGGCCAAAGGCTTGGTTGATCATCGAATAGGGTAAGGTGTAGTCGGCCCCCCGCTCGAGCCCCAACCGCTCACCATACCAGGCAATGCTCGCCTGGCGGTCAGGCGTGGCGAGGACGGTGATGAAGATCCGGTCCACCGGCGAGCGAGCCCGCGGCAGGTCGGTGCCGGGCATGTTGCCGAGAACCTGGTTCAGATAAATCATCTCCCGGCCCGTACCCAACACCTGCATCGGGATGAAGGCGGGCTCGATATTCTCCAGCTTTTTCGGGGGTCCGACGATAGTAAAGAGGCCCTCGGGAAGCGCGCCGGGCCAGTGCCAGACATCCTCCACCGTGGTCTCGAACGCGGCCCAGCCATAGGTCGTCGTCGGGCGGAAATCGGGATGATCCGGCTGTTCGACCAACCGGAACCAGCAGGGCGCGCCACTCGCCGGTCGCAGCACGGCATAGGGCGAGCCCTCGTTTGCGGCGCAACCCCAACTCGCGGCGAGATCGGCGGGAAGCGTGCCCTCTTCGACGAGCTCCAGCGTCAGAACGTCGCGATAGGCAGTGATGGCACGGGCGAGGTCGGGCACGGTTGAAAGCCCGCCGAAAATGCTGCCGTGCGGGATCGTCATTCGCCCATCCCAAAGCGGGGTTTGCGCCTTTCGACGAACGCCGTCGTGCCTTCGAGAAAGTCGCGCCCCAAAAAGGCATCGGCGAAGACGCGGCGGGTTTCGTCATCATCCTCGGCCTGGCCGTCGAGGACGCGGCGCACGAAGCGCTTGATCTCGCGGATCGAATGCGGGCTGGCCGCGCACAGGGCTTCGATCATGGGCCCCGGATCGTCGGCGATCTGTTCGATCAGCGAGATGCGAAGCGCTTCTTCGGCGTCGATCAACGCGCCAGAATACAGAAGGCGCTTCGCCTGCCCCGGTCCGACGAGATCGGTCAGCAGCTTCACATCATGCAGCGGATAGACGAGACCGAGCTTGGCCGGCGTGATACCGAAGCGCGCCTCCCGCGTCGCCAGCCGCAGGTCGCAGGCGAGCGCGATCCCGCATCCGCCGCCGATGCAGTCGCCTTCAATAAAAGCGAGCGTCGGCAGAGGCAGGCGCGCCAGCTCGTACTGGACGCGATTGATCGCGCGCTGATTGGCCGTACGCCAAGCTGCATCGTCCTTGTTCGCAAGCAATTCTCGAATATCCGCGCCAGCGCAGAATGCGGAAGCCGGCGTGGCCGAACGGATGACCAGCAACCGCACACCGCTGGTCTTTACCGCCCGTTCCAGCAGAGCGGGCATCGCCTCCCACATTGCCATATCGAATGCATTTCGCCGATCCGGCCGATCGATCAGCAGGTTCGCGGTTGCCCCTTCGATCTCAAGGCTTAGGGTCATGCGGGATTGTTCTCAATGAAATGATCGGCGATCGCCCTGCGCGTGGCGATCCAGACATCCTCGTGCTTGCGAACGTGCCGGAAGAACTCCTCGAGCGCCCAAATGCGACCCGGGCGGCCGATGATGCGCAGATGCAGGCCGAGGCTCATCATCTTCGGGTTGCCCTCTTTGCCCTCAAGGTAGAGCTGGTCGAAATTAGCCTTGGCATAGTCGAGCCATTGATGCGGGGTCAGGGCCGGGTCGGTCCACATCTTCATATCGTTGCTGTCGAGTTGATAGGGGACGATGCACATCGGTTTGTTTTCCGGAGGCTTTCCCGGACCGGTCCCGCGATCCCAGAACGGCACGTCGCCGCTGTAATCGTCCATGTGGTAGGTGAAGCCCTCCTCGCTCAAAAGCCGCCGCGTATTGTCGGTAAGCAGGTAGCGCGAGAGCCAGCCATAAGGGCGAACGCCGCAGCTCTTCTCGATGCTGGTGACGGCTTTGCGAATGAAGGCGCGCTCCTCCTCCCCGTCCATCTTGAACTGGTGGACCCAGCGCCAGCCGTGGCTGACCGGTTCGTGCCCGAGCTCCACGATCGCTGCGGCGATTTCGGGGTGGTTTTCGAGGGCGAGCGCCGCGACGGTCCAGCTCGCCATCATGTCGTACTGCTTCAGCAATTTGACGATGCGCGGCGCGCCTGCCTTGATGCCGTAGAGGTAATTGCTCTCATTCGAGTAATTGCGCATCTTCGCTTTTACGAAAACGCCCAGCTCGTCGACTGGCTCCATCCCGCGATCGCCGCGCGCGATGGTCATTTCGCTGCCTTCCTCGACATTGACGACAACGCTGAGCGCCAGTTTCGCGCCGCCCGGCCAATCCATGCGTTCTTCGGCGAGAGCCATCAGTGCATCTCCTCACCGCCGCTGACATTCAGCGCTTCGCCCGTGATATAGAATGCTTCATCGCTTGCTAGCCACAGGCATGCCGCCGCCGTGTCGCTCGGCAGGCCGGGTCGTCCCATCGGATTCTTCGCGCTCATATTGGCGAGATATTCCTCGACGCTTTCGAAGCCCAAGAGCTTGGAGAAGTACTCGTTCTGCTGCGCGCCAAGCCCCGTGGTGACGTGGTTGGGACACACCGCATTGACGGTAATCCCATGCGCGCCCAGTTCGACAGCGCTTGCGCGGGTCAGCCCAACCATGCCGTGCTTCGACGAGACATAGGCGGGAAGGTGCGGAAAGCCGGTCTTCGCCGCCTGGCTTGCGATGTTGATGATGCGCCCGCCAGTGCCTTTTTCGACCATCGCGCGCGCCGCGGCCTGTGTGCAATAGAACGCGCCTGAAAGATTGACCGCAATCACCTGGTCCCATTCATCGGCAGTGTCGACGTCGAGCAGTGGTTTCATCTTGAAGCCGATCCCGGCATTGTTGACCATCACATCGACCGCGCCGAAAACTTCGATCGCCCGCGCAACGAGGTCTGTGCACTGCTCCGCCTTCGCCACGTCGCATGCGATCATGGTCACTTTAGCACCGCGCCGGCGCAATTCTTCGGCGACGGCTTCGGCCTCGTCGTCGATAGCTAGGTCGGAGACAACGCAATTGGCGCCTTCGTCGGCGAAGGCCTGAAGGATGCCCTGGCCCAGCCCCTTCCGCTTGCCCGATCCGGTGACGACGATCGTCTTGCCGCTGAACTTCCCCATTGTTCTAAAGGTTCTCGGTCAGGATGAATTGCGGATTGTCGGCAAACCCCTGGAACGGAGCGGCGGCCTGCTGGAAGTCGTCGCTCGAAATTTCTGAGACGAATTTTTCGAGGCCGGTGATGTCGATGATTTCGATATAGCCGAAATGCGGCGTCGCCTGATCATCGCCAAAGACGCCCGTTGCCCGGTGAACCGTGAAGGAGTTTACCGAGCCGAGACCGTTGACCTTCGGGATGTCCCGAGTTTTCGCCCATTCCTCGTATTCGGAGATATCGACCCCGTCCTTCAGGTTGAAAAGGCAGATAATACGCATGGATCAGGCTCCTCTGGCCGATTCGGGCGCCCGGTAGGCGCGCAGATTGTTGTCGAGATAGCGGGCGAGCGCGAACAGCCCGGCCTCGTAGCCGGGACTGCCCACGATCTGCACACCGAGCGGCAGGCCATCCTCGGTGTAGCCCATCGGCATGCTAAGCGCGGGGCAGCCTGCGATGTTGGCGAGGCAGGTGAAGTCGGCCTGCGCAGCGGGCTCGGGTTCGGAATGCGGGAATGGCGGGTTGGGTACGCTTGGCATTATGAGAAAGCCGTGTTCCTCGAGGATTGCGTTCACGCGTTTCGCCGTGCGATCAAGGATCGCCTGGTCCTCGGCCCAATCGGCGATCGAGCGCCCTGGTCCATAGGTCAGAAGCTTTGCAAGGCGATCGGACTTGGCGACGCCCCCGAGATCGTCCGCCAGCGCTTTCGACACGCGAATAAAGCCGGCGAAACGAATGCGGCTGTTGGGCTCTTCGAGGCTGATTTCGGCCGGTGTCCCGCGAAGGCCGGCAAGCGCGCGCTCGAACGCTTTTTCGACCTGCGGCTTCACCTCGACCCCGTGCCTCGCTAATACCGCGCCCTCATATTGCTCATGACCGTCCCCGAAATCGGAGATCACTCGCGAAACCTTCTCGAGCGTGTCGAGGTCGCGCGCGAGGGGACCAATGGCGTCGAGCGAACGGTCGGCAGGGATCAATCCCTCCTGGCTAACACGATCCGTCGCCGGTTTGAAGCCGTAGACCCCGCAATGCGCCGCCGGGATGCGCACCGAACCCATCGTGTCGGTGCCTAGCGCCACATCGCACAGTCCCGCTGCGACCGCCGCGCCGCTGCCTCCGGACGAGCCGCCGGGAGAATAGCCATGGCGATGCGGATTGTGGGTTGGGCCGAAATGCGGGTTATCGGTCTTTGCGCCGAGCGCGCCTTCTTCCATGTTCAGGATGCCGATGATGGCCGCGCCCGCTTTGCGAAGGCGGCGAACGACCTCCGCGTCTTCTTCGGCGACGCGGCTTTTCCATGCGCCGAGCCCCGCATGGAGGGGCATCCCTTCGACCGCTATATTCGCCTTCACCCCGATCGACAGGCCCGCGAGCGCGCCTTCGCCGCCTGTCGCGTCGTCGTCGCGATAGAGAAAGGCGTTATAGGCGTCGAGCATGCGTTCTCAGACTCCTCGCTCGTCGATCAGGCGGAGCGGTTTCTGGCGAGTGTCGATCTCTGTCGCCTTCGCGGTGCCGCCCGGCTCGCAAAGGACTACCTCCACCTCGACCCCGAGCCCCTGCTTCAGCGTCTCGGCAAGCGCGCCCGCGTCGGTTCCCCCGCGACTTTCCAGCGTCACGCGCATGTGGTCCTTCTGATGCTCATCGCGGTGGAGATGGCAAACATACTCGCCCGTCAGGTCCGCGCGATTCTCGATGATGGAGCCGATGGCATGCGGGAAGACGTTGATGCCGCGCAGCTTCACCATATTGTCGCTGCGGCCCTTGAAACCGGCGATCCGCTTGAACACGATCTCACCGCGCCCATCAAGTTCATGGGTAATGTCGTGCGTGTTGAAACGGATGCACGGCGCGATGTCGTCCTTGTAGAGGCAAGTTACCACCATGTCGCCGGTTTCGCCCTGCGCCACGGGCTTGCCATCGTCGACGCCGAGTAGTTCGAGATATTGTGCGTCCTCCCAGACATACATACCGTCGCGCTCGGGGCCTTCGCCAGCAATCGACCCGGTGTCGCCCACTCCATACCAGTCATAGGCCTTCGCGCCGTGCCATGCTGCCTCGGTACTAGCCCGGTCCTCAGTGCCGAGATGTCCGATGATCATGCGGATGTCGATCTGATCGAAGAGACCTTCCGCCTCCGCGGTCTCCGCCAGTTTGCGGATGTAATCGACGAAGCCGACGATGGCGGTCACGCCGAAATCGGCCATCAGGCGCACCTGATTGACACTGCGTGTCTCGATGCCCGTTCCCGCCGAAAGGAAAACCGAATTGGTAAAGTGTGTCACCGCCTCTCGGATGTAGTGTCCGCCATTGATCATACCGTGTCCGTAAACCGAATGGACGACGTCGTCGGACTGCAAACCCATCCAGCGATACATTCGCCCGACCAGCAGATTGCCGACCTCGCGGCCCTTGGGACCGAACATCAGCGTCTGCGGTTTTCCGGTCGTGCCCGACGTCGTGTGGAAGATCGTCGGAGCACGGCTTTCAGGCGCGCCCATGCCGTGGAAGTCGCCGAAGGGCGCGTGCTCGGCGATCGAGGCCATCAGGTCGCTCTTGTCGTAGACTGGAAGCTTGCCGATGTCCTTCAGGCCCCGAATATCACCCGGCTCAATGCCCTTTTCGCCCCACAGGCGCCGGTAGAACGGCACCTGCCAGCCACGCTTCATCAGCCGACCAAATTGCGCGTCCTGGAGTGCGAAAAGTTCATCGCGGCTCATGCTGGAATACCGATCGGTGAAGGCTTTGCCGATCGGGTAGTCGGCGAGCAGTTGGCGGTGATCGAACGCTTCGAAATAGGTCGGATAGGTCATTGCGGTTCCGTTGCGTAGGAGAGGGGAGCCTCGAAGATGCGCGCATCGGAATGTCCGGCGTGACGGCGTGCGAGCGTGCGTTTTGCGGCACTTTGTTCGTCATTCATCGGGCTTGCGGGACTGCCGAGGCTCGCGTCGATCCGCCGCTCGATTACCTCGCCGTTCTTGCACGTGATGACGAGGCGCTGAGGCGTCATGGCATTGCCGTCCGGATTACCGTCGCAGCTGACCGCAACACGCGGCGCAAGCTCCGCCAGTTCAGGCGCATAGAGCGCGTCGCCATCGAACAGCGCCGGATCGATGTTACCATCGCGCAGCATCACCGGCGCCAGCACACCCAGGCAAAGCCGCGCATAGGCAGCGCTCATCGACGGTTTGTACGGCCGTGCGACCAGCCTCTCGATGAGCGGCGGGGCGAAAAGTTCGATGCTTTCCACATCGCCCGGCCTCCATCCACCGCGATGCAGCTTCTCAAGTTCGCCCAGCGCGCCATGGCTCGCGCGACCCGAGGGGAAGGGTTTGACCGCCACCTCACCGATCCGCCACTTCGAACCGATATCGGCAATGTAGCGTTCCAGATCGAGCGGCTCGATCAGCTTCGAATAGCCGAACGGCCCTTCGAGCGCGTCCTGTGGCCCATCCATGCCCGCTTCGGCCAGCGCGACGGCGGTGACGGCGCAGCGCGCGGCATTGCCGATCTGCAGCGGCAACGCGAGCGAGGCTTCGACATGCGCCTGCATCGTGCCACCGGCGAAGGAATAGGCAAGGCCGAGGACATCGCCCATTCTGTCTCGCGGCAGTTCCGCGAGCCGTGCGCAGGCCAGGCTGGCCCCGATCACGCCCGCGGTGGCCGGGCGGAAGAACTGCATCGGTTCGGTAGCTGCGAGGCCCATGCCGCTCGCGATATCGACCCCGATTGCCAATGCTGTCAGGAAAGCCTCCCGCTCGCTCCCGCCTTGCGCATCTGATTGCGCCAGCAGCGCCGCGGTGACCACCGAAAGCGCGTGCACCACCGCGCCCTCGTGCACCGCATCCCATTCAAGGCAGTGGATCGCAAAACCATTGAATAACGCAGCCTCGCCGGGCGCGGTGCGACCGCCCGACAGCATCCGTGCAGCACCGCCCTCGCGTTGGAAGACGTTCCGCAGCTTGGCCGCTTCAGCCGAGTGCGCCCCCGCCGCGCCGACCGCAAGGGTGTCCGCCAGCAAGCGCTCGGCACCGGCGCGAATGTTTGCAGGAAGCACATGATCGGCGCCTGCAAAGTCGAGGATCGCCCCGGTATGGTCCGCAGCCCCCGTCACCGCGTCCACTCCGTCAGCATCGCGGAGAGCGCTTGAACGTCGTCGCCCTCTACTGCGAGCTCGACCGCCCGCTCCACCTCCCGGCCGGACAGCCCGCCCCATTTGGCGAGGCTCTCCATCTTGGCGACGACGCGCGCAGGTTCGACCGGCCGCTCGGGATCGCCCAGCGTATCAACCAGCTCGTAACCGTTCACGCGCGCTCCGAAATGTGCGGGGTAACGCACTGTAATAGCCGGGTCTTCGCGCACGCTTACCTTAGCCCGCAAAGGTGCAAGCGCAGCGATCGCCTCGTGGGTGAAGTCTTCCGGCTCCGCCTCTCGCCCACCGGCCACCACCGCGACCGCATGCTGAAGCGAGAACTTTGCCTCCAGCTCGTTTCCGGGATCGGGCCGGTCGCAAAAGCGTAAGGCGTCGGCGAAGGTCTCCACCTCGAAGGGCGCCGCGAGCCTGCCTTCCTTGCGCAATTCCATAGCGGCGTCGATAGCCGGGTGGGTGTGGCGACATGCGGCAAAGGGCTTGAAGCTGACCTCCTCTATCAGCCATCCATCTCCTGCAGTGCGGAGCGTACCGGGCGCGTCGGTCATTGCGGCGAACAGGCCCTGCGGCCCCTCCAGCAGTGCTTGCGGCCCGGTGGCGCCATGATGGACGTGAAGCGCCGCCTCGCGTCCCGTGCGCACGGAATGGTAAATGTGCCACTGCTTGGTCAGGACGTCGTCGTGCCGCATATGCCACAACCCGCCCGCCACCGACGCGGCATTGCCCAATGCTTGTGCATATTGCTCAGACCCGAACCCCAGCAGCGAGCCGGTCGCCGCGCAGGCGCCAAGCACTCCCATCGTCGCGGTGGGATGCCAGTGTGCGTAATGATGCGCGCCCATCGCCGCGCCGACCGCGATCATCGCTTCGTAACTGCGGATGCCTGCATCAAGCGCCTGGTCCATCCCCGCTGCGGGATCGCTCAGGGCCGCCGGCCAGACGACCGGCCCGGGATGGAGCAGCGCGGTGCGGTGAACATCGTCCATCTCCAGGACGTTGCCGAGATACGTCGCGCGCTCCCACCCCTTGTCGGAGATCGCCCGCGCTACCCCGGCGGCCTCGCTCCGCCGCGCGCCCGCAACGCAGGCCAACCAGTCGAGCAGGTAAAGCCGCGCGCGAGCGCGCTCGCTTTTGCCGATGGGGCGCGCTAGGGTCCGACCGAGGTCTTTGAGCAACGGCTCGCTCATGCGACGGCCCCGCGCGCAGCCAACGGTCGATGGAGTGTGATTTGGCTAGCAGGGCCACACGGAACAGCGGAAAGAAAGCCAAACGCACGCCGCGCTACCTTCAGCTGGCGCAGGAATTGCGCGCGGCGATCCTCGCCGGCGAATTTGCCGGGCGCAGTTTTCCGACCGAAACAGCCTTGTGCGAGCGTTTCGACGTCAGCCGTTTCACCGTGCGCGAGGCTTTGCGGCGGCTCGAGAGCGAGGGATTGATCGCTCGCCGGCGCGGTTCGGGCACGACCGTTCAGCCCGCTGCGGCGCATGGCGGCGCGCTGCACCAGCCGCTCTCCAATGTGGGCGAATTGCTGCAATATGCTCGCGACAGCGAGGTGACCTACGTGGAAGCCGGCACGGGACCGTTGCCCGCCGCCGTGGCCGAGCAGATGAGCGTGCCGATCAAAGGCAGCTGGAGCCGTTTTCGCGGCATTCGAAGGGTTTCGGGCGAGGCGCTGCCGATCGCCACTACGGACGCCTATTTTCACGAGCGTCTGGAGGAGGCGGTCGAGCAGATGGACCTTTCGGCGGGCACTTTGTTCAGCCAGATCGAGAAGCTCGCCGGCATCAAGGTCGGCATGGTCACTCAGGATATCCAGGCGATCATCGCCGATCCCGCGATGGCGAGCGACCTCGTAATTGACGAGGGGTCGCCCGTGCTGCGCATTTTGCGGTGCTATTTCGACGGTAAGGGCGACGTGTTCGAGATTTCCGTCAGCCATCATCCGGGCGATCGCTTCGCCTACGCCATGCATATCGATGTCGACGAATGAGGAGCGCGACATCTAATTGTGCTCGCCTTTTTCGGGGACCCTGCCGGGCTGCCAGTCCTCGTCTCCGAAGCGAACCGGCGGCGCGATGTGCCGACCGCCGCCTTCGCTTGTAAGTAGCAGTCCGCGCTCAGCGATGTGCGGCTCATCGAAGGCCTCGCGAAAATCGAGAACGGGTGAGAAGGCGATGTCCTTGCCGGCGAACCATTCGACCCATGCTTCACGGGTCCGCCGTGCGAAGGTTTCGCGCAGGAAGGCGATGAGCTCACCCTGCTTACCCGCCGGCGCCTGCGCTAAGGACAGCAAGTCTTCGCGTTTCAAAGCGGATAACAGGTTGCGCGCGAACTTTATCTCGCGACCGCCCAGCACGACGTGTTTGCCATCGCTTGTTTCGTACACCTGATAAAATGCGGCACCTCCAAGGGAGCGCTGCGAGGCGGACTTGGGGCTCTTCCCACCCTTGATCGCACTGCCGGCCGTATGAGCGCACCAGGGCAGGAGGCTGTCGAACATCGCGCAGTCGATATGGGCGCCCTCGCCCGTCCGCTCGCGCCCGACGAGCGCCATGAGGACGCTCGAGAGCGCGGTCAGTCCGGCGGCAAGGTCGGCGCTCGGCGCGCCGGGAACCACGGGCGTGCCATCAGGTCCATCGTTGACGGAGAGAAAGCCCGCAAGCGCTTGTACCGCCATATCGTGCGCCGGGTGATGGGCGAGCGGGCACTCCTGTCCAAAAGCCGAGATCGAGCAATAAACGATGTTTGGCCTGATCGCCTTCACGCTTTCATAATCGAAACCGAGCCGCTCCATCACGCCGGGCCTGAACCCCTCGACAAAGACGTCTGCCTCGGCGACGAGTTCGTGCAATCTCGCTTTACCGGCTGCGCTCTTGAGATCGAGCACCACGCTTTTTTTGCCGCGATTGAGATTGGCGAACCAGACCGAGTGCTCGGTGTCGCCATAGGTGTCGAACGGAGCCTGAACCCGCGCCGGATCGCCCGCCTCTGGTTCGATCTTGATGACTTCGGCCCCCTGGTCCGCCATCATGACGGTCATCATGGGTCCTGGAAGAAACTGGGTCAGGTCTACGACCGTGATGCCGGTGAGCTTGCCCATTCTTCCGCTCAGATCACGCCGCTCGTGCGCAGGTCCGCGATTGCGGCCTCGTCATAGCCGAGATCGCCGAGGATCGCGTCGCTGTCTTCACCGAGAAGCGGCGCTGCGCGGTTGGGCAGGCGTTGAGAGTCGAAGCGGATCGGGCTGGCCAGCACATTGAGCTCCGGATTGTCGGGATGCTCGATCTGAGTGCGCATGCCGATCGTCTCAAGCCATGGATTGTCGAGCGCGTCGGCAAGCGTGTAGACCGGGGCGACGGGGACGTGACCGGCGAGCAAGTCCTGCCAATGCGCCATCGATTGCTTGACGAACTCCTCGTCGAGCAACCGGGTAAGCTCTTCGCGGTTCGCCAGTCGATCGGCATTGCTCGCAAAGCGCGGATCGTCTTTCAGGTCGACGCGTCCCATGCGCGTGGTGAGGATGTCCCAGAATTTGGGCAGCTGGCACATCACGAACATCCACCCATCGGCGGCCTTGAACATCTGACTGGGCGTCGCAGTGGGATGCGCGCTCCTTGGAGTGCGCTGCGTTTCCTCCCCATGATTCATGTACCAAAGCGCTGGATAGCTGGTCTGGTGGATGGCTGCGGAGAGCAGGTCCGTATCGACGTCCCGTCCCTTGCCGGTGCGCTGCGCATCGACAAGCGCGCCCAGTAAGCCGATGCAGAAGATTGTGCCGGTGATGAAATCGACCATCGAGAGCCCCATGCGCTGGGGATCGCCGCCAGGTTCGCCGGTTATGGTGCAATAGCCCGCCTCGGCCTGCATCAGGTAATCATAACCGGGCCAATTGGCGCGCTCGTTGTCGCGGCCATAGGCGGAAAGATGCGCACAGACGATGGCGGAGTTCACGTCCTTAAGCGATGCATAATCGAGGCCGAGTCGCGCGGGTAGGTCGCCGCGCATGTTGTTGGCGACCGCATGGCTTGTCGCTGCGAGCTTGCGCAGGATTTTCTGCCCTTCATCCGAATTCAGATCGAGCGTCAACGAGCGCTTGTTGAGGTTGAAGCCCTGGAAGTAGGTGCTTTCGCCCGGCCTCAAAAAATGCGGGCCAACCACGCGCGCCGTGTCGCCGCCGCCACGCCTTTTGCCGTCCTCGCCGATCTTGCCCGGCGGTTCGATCTTGATGACCTCGGCGCCCATCTGCGCGAGGAACATCGTGCCGTAAGGACCTGCGCCATATTGCTCTGCGCTGATGATGCGAAAGCCCTTGAGCGGGAGCTGGTCTGCAGGGAGCGTCACGGGCCGTAGCGGCTTAGATCGCGTTTTCTTTTAGGTGCTGTTTGGCGATGATAATCCGCTGCATTTCGTTGGTCCCCTCTCCGATGCACATCAGCATGCTGTCGCGGTAGAAACGCTCGATGTCGTATTCCTTGGAATAGGAATAGCCACCGAAGATGCGCATCGCCTCCTGGCTGTTCTCCACCGCCGCTTCCGACGCGAAATATTTCGCAACGCCCGCTTCCTTGTCGCAGCGCTCGCCCCGGTCATAGGCTTCGGACGCATCGAGCGTCAGCAGCCGCGCAGCACGGGCCCGCGTCACCATTTCGCCGAGCTTCAGCTGGATCGCCTGATGCTGTGCGATAGGCTTGCCCATCGTCTCGCGTTGCTGCGCGTATTCAGTTGCCAGCCTGAGCGAGCCTTCCGAAAGCCCGACCCCGCGCGCCGCGACGTTGATGCGGCCCAGTTCGAGACCGCCAGTCGCTTGGAAGAAGCCCTGCCCTTCCTCGCCGCCGATAAGCTGGTCGGCGGGTATGCGGTAATCCTCCATGACCAGTTCGGCGCTGTCGATCGATTTGTAGCCTAGCTTGTCGAACTTCTTGCCGGTCGTAAGTCCATCGCGCTTGTCGGCTATGAACAGGCTCATCCCCTTGTAGCGTGGTTCGGCGGTCGGATCGGTCTTGGCTAGCAGCGCGAAGCACTGACCGTTCAGTGCGTTCGAAATCCAGGTCTTCGTGCCGTTGAGCACATAATCGTCGCCATCGCGCTTCGCGACGGTGCGGATCGCTTGAAGGTCCGTCCCGGCATTGGGTTCGGTTAGCGCTAGGCCTCCACGGATCTCGCCCGTTGCGAATTTGGGCAGCCACTTCGCCTTTTGTTGCGGTGTCCCGAAGCGCTCGACGGCGGCCGCCATGATGAGATGCGAATTGAAGATGCCGGTGATCGCCATCCAGTAGCTGGAGATGCGCATCACTATCTTGGCGTAAGTCGTCGCAGGCAGCCCGAGCCCGCCATATTCCTGACCGATCGTGGCGCCGAACAGGCCCATCTCGGCCATCTGCTCGACCAGTTTCTCCGGCCAGATATCGCCATGGTCATGGTGCTGGATGACCGGAATGACCTCGCGTTCGAGCCATCGGTCGATCGCGTCCATGAAGGCGCGCTCCTCATCCGGGTCGATGGTGCGGATCTGGTCCTCTAGTTGCGGGGCGGTTGCCATGATCGTGTCCCTTATATTCTCATATTACTCGTCGAGCCCGCCAAAGCCGCGCTTCCAGACCAGCACGGTGCGCTTGTAGTGGCTGACGATGTGGCCATGCTGGTTCTTGGCGATGGTCTTGAATGTGACGATGCCCTGCTGCGGGCGGCTCTTGCTTTCGCGCTTTTCGAGCACTTCGCTCTCGCAATAGAGCGTGTCGCCGACGAAAAGCGGTTTTGTCATGCGCACCTCGTCCCAGCCAAGATTGGCGATCGCCTTCCCGCTGGTGTCCGAGACGCTCATCCCGGTCATCAGAGCAATGGTGAAAGGCGAGACGACGAGCGGCTTGCCGAACTCGGTGTCCTTGGAAAGCTCGTAATCGAAATGCGCGGGATGCGTATTCATCGTGAGTAGCGTAAACCACACATTGTCCGCATCGGTGATCGTGCGGCCCGGGCGGTGCTCATAGACATGCCCCTCTTCGAAATCCTCGAAATAGCGGCCCTGCACTTCGCGAAAGCGACCCGGGGAAACCTCGATGACACCGTCACGCATTGTGGGCTCCTTCAGCGCGCGCGAGCACCGCGCGGTATTTCTTGACGAAGGGGGCTTCGAGCATCTTTCCCTTGAAACGGATCGCCCGTTCGCCGCCTGCCTTGTAAGCGTCGAGCGCTTCGCGGGCTTCGGTGATTTCGTCACCTGAAGGTGCGAAGGCGGCGTTGGCCGCTGGGACCTGACGCGGGTGGATCACAGCCTTGCAAAGGAAGCCGAGGGCTGCGGCACGCTTACATTCCTCGGCAAACCCGGCGTCGTCATCGAGATGGATATAGGGCACGTCGATCGCTGGTTTTCCGGCCTCTGCGCAGGCCAGTACCATCGCATGGCGCGCGCCCAAAAGCGGGTCCCATGCCAGTTCGACGCCTAGCTCGCTCGAAAAATCCGCGCCGCCTAGCATGAGCGCCGTGACCTTACGGTGCGAGACGATCTCCAGCGCATGGCGGAGGCCGCGCGGGGTCTCGACCAGCGGCACAAGATCGGGACAACGCTCGCCTAGCGCGCCAACCACCACGTCGAGCTCGGCTGGGCTTTCGACCATCGGGACCATGAGCACCGGCGGTAGGATGTCCGCATCGCCGAGCGCAGCAAGATCGCGCACGCCTGCGAGCGTCGTCACCGCGTTGATCCGGATGCCCCAGCCTTCGGAAGCCTCCGCAACGTGAGCCAGCGCCGCTTCGCGCGCACTTTCCTTGTCTTCAGCCGCCACCGCATCTTCGAGGTCGATTACGGTCAGCCCCGCCTTCGCCGCCTTCGCCTTGCCGAAGCGGTCCGGACGCGATCCCGGAACAAACAGAAGGCTGGCAGCTGAGAACATAATCGTAGCAGGATCCTCAATCGGATGTCCGGGAGCGCGAATTTCAGCCTTCACAATTTGTCCGGACAAATCTAAAGTCAAGCGCGAAGTTTTGAATTGTCCGGACAAATGAAGTGCCCGGATTTCGCTCGGGAGGGAATATATGAAACTTGTGAATGCGCTGATGGTTGCAGGGGCCGCGTGGGCGGGCGCCTTCGGGCTTGCCAATTCCGTCTCGGCGCAGATGCTCGATCCGTCCGATCCGCAAGACGCTCTCGAGATTTCAAAGCGGCTCCAATGCGGCGTCTCCGAAGACGAACCAGCGGTCTATCACTGGTCCGGCAACATCTATGGTCGCTCACCAGGTGTGCGCGACCAGCTGCTCTTCAAAGGGGAGGGCATGAACATCCGCCGCTGCGTCGAGATCACCGATCCCGAGCGCGGCACCGGTTGGCGCCTCATCAGCCGCGAGATCATGCTGATGCTCGATCCCGAAACCGGCGAGGTCCTCGACAGCTGGGAAAATCCCTACACCGGCGAGATGGTCGAGGTGATGCAGATCCACAACGACCCGGTGAACGGGCGTCCCAATTTCGCAACGGGTGCGGATGGCGCACCCTTCACGCTATCGTCGATGAGGGTCGCCGGGCCCTACGTCTTCATGCCGTTCGAGGTGCCGCTGTTCTATCCCAACCCCCTCGCGGGCGAGTATCAGCAATATGTCGGCAACATGTATCACGCGATGGAGATATTCGATTTTGCCGCTCTGAAGGACGAGCTGTTCGACGCTTCGCTTCCGACCGCCTACCCAATGATCAGCTGGGTGCGCCTCTCGCCCTGGGCGCCTTGGATGGAGATGGGCGGGCGTCCGGGCCAGATGGTGTTCAACGCCATGGGCCGCAAATTGCCGGGTGGGTTTGAGGAGCTGCCCGACGTCCTCAAGAACGAAATCCGCGAGAACTATCCGATCTACGAACAGGCCCCGCACAAGGACGATATGCGTCCCAACGAGACGACTTGGACGAAGTTCAAGATGCTGACGGACGAGGCGCGCAGAACCGGCAGCGACGGCGGCCCTGGAACCGACTAGGAAATGATGGGTCGGGAAGCGCTGCATCGCCTCCCGATCGTTCAAGCGCCTAGAAATTCGATACGACCAGCAGCCCGATCCGACGTCCCGGCCGAAGCCCGGCAACGAAGCTCCGCCGGAAATCGTTGTTCGCATCGGCAAAGCGCAGCACCTGCTGCACGGCATCCTCGTCGAAAAGATTATCGGCGTAGAGCTGGATGCGATAGGTGTCGTTCTCGATCCCGATACGCGCGTCGACTTCCGTCGCATCGCCCGTGCGGGCAAGGTTATGGACCTGCGCGAACTGGCTCGATGTATAGGTGACGTTGCCGCCGACGAAGAAGTCCCAGTCGCCGTTGCCGAACGGGGCGGGCGTCACGTAGACCGCGTCCGCGAAGACCCGGTGCTTGGGCGCGCGCGGTATCGTCTGTCCGGCAATCGATCCGAACAGGCTTTGGCATCCATCGACGTCGGGGAACTGGTCCCCGGTCGAGCAATTGACGAGCCTGTCATCGGCCACATCGTTGAGAATGCCCTGCTGCTCGTCGAAGCCGCTGGTAAATTCGGTATCGGCCAGGGCGTAGTTGGCGCTGATGACGAAATTGCCCAGAACAGCGCGCGCTTCCGCTTCGATGCCGAAAACTTCCGCGTCGCCCGCATTGACCGTCGCGCTCAACTGGTTGGGCGGATCGGAGATATTTTGCGTCAGTTGATAGCCTTCGATATCGGTGTAGAACGCAGCGATGTTGAAGGTCAGCAAGCCGTCGGCAAATGTGTTCTTGATGCCGATCTCATAGGAGGTGTTTTCTTCCTCGTCGAAGGTCGGCACTCCGGCGTTTCGCGCTTGAACGCTGTTGAAGCCACCCGGTTTGATGCCTTCGGCGTAGATGGCGTACAGTAGATTGTCCGGCGTGAACTGCCAGTCGAAAGTCACGCGCGGGGTGAAGCTCGTGAATTTCTGATCGTCGAAGACCTCGCCTGCGGGTCGCGGTTCGCCTTCGTTGAAATCGAACAGGGTCTGGCCGATCGTTTCTTCGGCATAGCGGCCTTCGAGCCCCAGATTGATTTCCGGCGTTATATGCCAGTTTACGGCCCCGAATACGGCGACGTTTTCGATATCGCGTAGCGCTTCGTCCCGCAGGTTGAGCTGGTCTGGCCCCGAAGGCCCGAACAGCGGGACAACCGACGCACAGACCGGATTGGCCGCGCAGATCGCCTGTTCCTGACCGAAGCGTGCCCCGAAACTCGCGCCTGCCCTCGCGGCTGCATCGCCGGGAACGTCGCGGATCGAAAAACTGTCGGCGCTTTGATCGAAATAATACCCGCCGACCACGAAATCGAACAGGTCGCTTTCGTAGCTCAGGCGCAGTTCCTGCGACCAATCGGAAACCTCGCTGCGATTGGCGAAGGAGAAATCGACCGTGGTCCCCACGAAGCCGAACTCGAACGGGGGCACGGGAAAGCCGGAAATCGGGAACCGCGCGAACACCGCTGTCTGGAAGCTTTCCGGGCTGTAATCGCCGTCCGTCAGCTGCTGCTCGGTGCGGTCGTTATAACCGGTGAGCGAAGTCAACGTCAGACCCTCGCCGAGCTCGTAATCCATGCGCAGGGAGACGTTATAGGTATCGGCTTCCAGGCCGACTTCGTCCGCATCTATGAACTGGCGCGAAAAATCGGTGTTGATCTCCTGCGGCTCGATCGTGCCGCAGAAATAGCGCCCGCCGCCGTTATAAAGAGAGCCATCGTCGAAGAAGCAATTATTGGCGGTCGTGGGCTGCTGGAACAGGGCCGGTTGGCCGTCGTCTGTGCGGTTGTAATAGCCGCGCAGGGTCGCGGTGAAGGGCCCGCCACTGTCCCAATCGAGCACGCCAGAGAGCGAGTAGGAGCTTTGCTTGCCCACCTCTTCGCCGTCGAACTGATTTTCGAACTCGCCGCCGAAATCGAAGAAGCGGCCGTTGATACCGAGCCCGAGACCGTCGGCAATCGGCCCGCGAATGCCGGCGGTGATTTCGTAGCGATCGTCGGTCGCCAGATCGAGCGCGACGCGGCCTTCCCAGACATCGCCCGGTTTCTTCGAGATGATATTGATCGCGCCCGAATAGGTGTTGCGTCCGTAGAGCGCGCTTTGCGGGCCCTTCACCACCTCCAGCCGCTCGATCGTATCGACGTCGTAGTCGGCAAGGCTGCCGGTGTAGTAAATACCATCGATGAAGAATGCGACGCCGCTTTCGCCCAGAATATTGGCTTGGCCGCGAATGACGGGACGATTGGCATTACGCCCGAAACTCTCGTCGAAAAACAATCCGGGGGTGAGGTTGGCTATCTCCTCGAAGCTGTCGAGGCCGAGGTTCGTGATCGTCTCCGAGGTCACGACCGCCACCGTGGTCGGCACCTCCTGAAGTTCCTCTTCCTTCTTCCGCGCGGTGACGATGATACGGTTGCCCTCGCCTTCTTCGGCATCCAACGCATCGGCCCCCGCAACGACCTGCGCCTGGGCTATTCCCGGCACCAGCGTAGCAGGCGTGAGGATCGTTGCTGCGAGCAGCGCACGGCGCATTGGCGTATTCATAGATTTCCCTCCCATGAAACCTGCGTCCCACCGCCGGTTTCGATCGTCCCTATGTCACAATTCTGCCTCACAAGCAGAATTTGTCCAGACAAATTTTTCAACAGACATGCCCGACGCTGGCGTCCGCCGCGTGCGGATTTCCGGCTTGCCGTTTGTCACAGCATAGGTTTCGTGTTGCCCAGGAACGCGGTGACGAGCAGCAGGAGGTAGACCATCCAGACCCAGATCCGCGTCCGGTCCATCGTCCGGCGCAGTGGGATTTCGGTGGCGTCGGACGATCCCTCTTCCAGCACCGCAGTCAGCTGCGCGCCGACCGGCTTGAAGGTCACGTCGATCATGATCGCGGAAACGAAGATCAGCCCGAACAGCAGCGCTTTCCACGCCAGCCAGTCGGGAATGAGCGGTCCGCCGGTGATCAGGCTCTGGCCGCCCAGCCACAAATAGAACCCGCCGATGATCCAGCGCAGCCAGCTCTCGATAGCGCGATTGCGCGCGGCGCGCGGGGTCATGTCGTGTTTGTGCGCATCCCATACCAGCCACAGCCAGAACAGGCCGATCGCCCAGGCGGCGATACTGAGCCAGGCGGGCACGTCCCACCATCCGCCAAGGTCGACGACGCTGAGCGACAGCGGTACCATCAAGGCCCAAGCGCTGCGCGGCACCATGTCGATCTCGACCAGCAGCTTGAGCAGGGCGATGCGCTGATCGAGCGTATAGGCCTCGCGCCTGCGAAAATGCTGGCCAAGGACGAAAACCCCGACATCGGCGCCGAGCCACAGAACGAAGAGCAACAGATGCGCGTAAACCATCGCGGGATATGCGAATTGCGAGACATCCACCGAACAACCCCCTTCAGCAAAAGTGTTGCGCCCAGGTCACGCGGCGCGACACATTAGCACAATTTGTCCGGACAAATTGCACTTCCTCGCTTGACAAGCAAGCATTTGTCCGGACATTTCATTTCGGGGGCCGCTCAGATTTCCGCGAAGGACGATCCCCCGCACGCAAAGGAGCTTTTCCATATGATGCTGCGCATTCCGACCAAGCTTGCCCTGTCAGGCGCCAGTTCCCTCCTCGCGCTTGCCGCCCTGCCCCATGCCGCGCAGGCACAATCGGTGGACGAGGCGATCGATGCGGCCGAAGCCGATATAGACGAGCCGACCGGTAACGCGATCATCGTCACCGCGCAGCGCCGGGCAGAAAACCTGCAGGACGTACCCGCCGCGGTGACTGCCTTTTCCGCGGTCGAGCTCGAGCGTCGCCAGGTTTTCGACGCCAACGACCTGACCTCGCAGGTCCCCGGCGTCGTCATCACCACCGGCACCGGCACGTCCTCGTCCGCACGCATCTTCTTCCGCGGCGTGGGCGAGGACGAGTCTCGCGGCGCGGTCGATCCGGCGGTCGGCATCTACATCGACAACGTCTATCTTGGCCGCACGGTCGGAAGCCTCGTCGATCTCGTCGACGTCGAGCAGGTCGAAGTGCTGCGCGGACCGCAGGGAACGCTTTACGGCCGCAACACGAACGGCGGTGCGATCAAGTTTACCTCGGTCCGCCCGCAGCTTCTCGAAAACTCGGTGACCGCCGAAATCGGCACCGGCAATTACGACCGGATCCAGGCGCGCGGCACGGTCAATCTTGCCTTAGCGGATACGCTGGCGGTGCGAGTCTCCGGTCTCTATCGCGAGCGCGAAGGGTTCTTCGAACTCAATCCGAACGGCGATTTTGCGAGCTTCGCCGGAACCGAGGTCGGTGACGAGGAAGTCTACTCGGTGCGCGGCAGCCTCTATGGCGAAATGAGCGACGCGTGGAGCGTGCTGGCGATCTTCGATTACACGAAGGACAATTCGGACCCGATCCCATCCTCGCTGGTCGACGAAAGCGACAATCCCGCGATCGTCACAGACCGCGATCAGGATATCTTCACCATCGAACCGGCCGCAGGGGTCACCTGTTCCGCCGCGACCCCGGTCAACTTCCAGGCGATCGGCTGCATCACCAACTACAACAGCGAAGTCGAGACCTATGGCGCCTCGATTCAGCTAACGGGGGATTACGACAATTTTTCGGTCACATCGATCAGCGCGCTTCGCGCCCTCAAGGACGATCTCGACAGCTTCATCAGCTTTCCCTTCTTCCAGGAAACGCGCCAGCACCAATTCAGCCAAGAGGTGCTCGTCAACACCAACTTCGACGGGCCCTTCAACCTCACCACCGGCGCATTCTACTATTACGAAGACGTCGACCTCGATTACGATTTCATCTTTCCCTTCGCCAACGACGTCGAGACCGAGAGCTTCTCGGTCTTCGGCCAGGGGACATTCGATATCACCGATGCGTTGACGCTGACGGGTGGCCTGCGCTGGACGACCGAAGATCGCGACTTCGTGGGCAATGCAGGCGGGCCTTTGGCAGGCTTCGGCTCCAATATCGTCGGCGCTGCCGATACCGATAACATCACCTGGACGGCGAAGATCGACTATTCGCTGACCGACGATATCCTGTTCTACGCCTCCTATGCGACCGGGTTCAAATCGCCCGGCTTTTCGCCCGACTGCTTCAACCCGCTCGCCTGCTTCCGCCAGGTCGACGAGGAGGAATTGGACAGCATCGAAGGTGGCATTCGCACCCAGTTCTGGGACGGGCGCGTGACCTTCAACGCGACCTATTTCTACAACGATTATCAGGACCTCCAGATCAGCGGCACGCTGCCTTCGGGCGCCTTCACGCGCATCAATGCGGGCGAAGCGCGCATACAGGGCGTCGAGATCGATGGCCAGATCGAGGCTTTCGACGGCTTCACGATCTACGGGAATGCGAGCTATCTCGACGGGGAATATCAAACACTCAACTTCGATCAGGCGGGGCTTCTCACCAACAGCTCGGTCACCAATCCTGGCCTCGCCTGCACCGGGGTCTCGACCGCGCCGGGCGAACCCGTGATCGAACAGGAAATCATCGATTGCGCGCTCGGTCTCGAGCTCAAGAACGCGCCGGAGTTCAAGGCGCTGGTCGGATTCATCGCCGAGGTCCCGATCGGTAATGGCGACCTTTTCTTCGGTGCCGATGCCGCTTGGGAGGATGACACGTTCGGCCTCGTCGCTAACGTCCCGGGCACCGAGCAGGAGCCGGGTTTGAGGATTGATGCCCGCGTCGGCTATACGACAGGGCGCTATCGCATCTCGATCTGGGGCAAGAACCTAACCGACCGCGAATATTTTAGAGCCAACACGTTCAACGCACCGACTCGCCAGAATCAGGTTTTCGCCGCGCCGCCCCTTACATTCGGGGTCGATGTCGGCATCTCCTTCGATTGACGTGAGGAGGCTCTCCCCCTCGATGCGCCGGGCCTTCGTGCTCGGCGCATTCGCGTTTTTTCTGGCCGTGCTCACCGCGTTGCCATCGTCGCAATTGCGTGCACAGGAAGCGGGGCGCCTGGGTGTCGAGCCGTGGAGCGAGGCGGTGGTCTCGGTCGCCGCGTTCGAACCCGCAACCCGCCTGTTCCGCCATGCGGGCGGATGGCGGCTGGTCGCCTCGGGAGAGATGTCGCGCGGGGAACTCGACTATTATCGCCTGCCCGCCAGCGTCACGGGTGCATTCGAACGCTGGTGCGCACCGCGGGCGGAGACCGGCTGCATACGCTTCGTACGCATCGATGGCGCCGAGCGACAAGGTCCGATCCGTCCCGCCGCACGGGCCTGGGACACGGGCGGTATATACTCGATCATGGTCCGCAGCGACGATGTGTCGGCGCTCTACGACAAGGCGCTGGAGCTCGGTTGGTGGGCGGAAAGTCCGCCGATCCGTTTCCAATTCGGCGCGTCGGACTTGCGCAACGTCGTGTTGACCGGACCGCACGGCATCCACCTCGCGGTTTACGAGCGGATCACGCCCGAATTCACCGCGTTCCCGCTCGGTCCAATCAGCCAGGGGTTCAACGCGATGCGCATGGTGCGCGACCGGGCGAGCGCGCGCGACTTCTATGCCGAAAAGCTCGGCTTCGACAGGCTGTTCGACAGCGACCGGGAACCGGCAGAGCCCGCTTTCTCTAATTTCTCGATACCCTACAATCTAACCCCGCAAATCGTGCGCGCCGCCGCCGCGCTGCAACCTTCCCTGCCAGGCGAGACGGGCCGGGTAGAAGTCATGCAGATCACCGGCTTCACCGGCCGCGATCATTCCGCGCGCGCTTCTCTCCCTAATTTCGGGATCGTCTCGGTTCGCTATCCGGTTCGCGATATTGGCGTCTATCGCGCTTTTCTAAATGCCCAAGGCGTCGAACTGACCTACGAAGCGCAGGGCGTGACGGTGGGAACTCTCGGCAGGCTCGACATGATCGCGGTGCGCGATCCCGACGGCAATCTTACCGAGTTCTACCAAGCACCGTGACGCCACATTCACGGGACTTCGCGGCGGCAAGGGTCGCGCTCGCAGCCGCGGCCGCTATGATGGTGTGGAGCAAGGCAGGTACCAGCGCATGACAGCTCCGACGGCCAAACCACCTTCCGGCGAATTTTCCAAAGGCTGGAAAGTCCTTCTCGCAGGGGTGCTCGGCGTTATGTGCGGCGCCTCGCCGATCCCCTACAATATTATTGGCTTCACTGCCGAGCCGCTCTCCGCCGAATTCGGTTGGAGCCAAACGCAGATCCTGCTGCCGATAACCCTGTTCGGCGTCATCGCCAGTGTGCTTGCGCCCGTCTTCGGCTGGATGGCGGATCGCTTCGGCGTGCGACCAGTCGCCTTGTGGTCGCTCTTCGCCTTCGGCCTCGCCTTTGCCGCGATCTCGCTCACCCCTACCGCGAGCGAAGCGCAGACGCTGTATATCTATTACGGTTTCTGGGTGGTGGTCGGCCTGGTCGGGATCGGTTCGACCCCGGTCACATGGAGCCGGGCGATCAATCTGTGGTTCTTCGAGCATCGGGGTTTGGCGCTCGGCATTCTGTTGATGGGCACGAGCCTTGCGGCGATGGTCGTGCCTCAGGTCGCGGTCTGGGCGATCGCGACTTATGGCTGGCGCGCGATGTTCGCGATCGTCGCACTGTTCCCGGCGGCGGCGTTGGTCGTCGCCTTCCTTTTGTTCCGCGAACCGCGCTCGGAGGAACGGCCCAAAGCGATTGAAAGCGAGACCGGCAAACTGACCGGAGTCACGCTCGGCAAAGCGCTCGCGGATTACCGCTTCTGGGTCATCTGGCTTTCCATCGCGCTGATCGCAACGGCTTTCGGAGGTGCCTTCATCAACATGCCGACAATGCTTGGCCTGCGGGGCGTCGACGCCTCGACCGCAGCGAGCGTAATGGGCATTCTCGGCATCGGCATCTTTACCGGACGGCTGATCACCGGCGCACTGCTCGACCGCTTCTGGCAGGGCTTCGTCGCCTTCCCGCTGCTGTGCCTGCCCGCGATCTCCGCGTGGTTGTTGCTTGGCGACAGCCTTCCCTTCGCTGCCGCCGCGCTTGCCGGGTTCCTCCTCGGCTTTGCCGCGGGCGCGGAAAGCGACCTCATCGCCTACCTCACGGGACGCTATTTCGGGATGGCGAATTACGGCAAGATCTACGGCATGCTCTACATGCCCTTCGGCCTTTTCAGCGCCGCTTCCCCGGTCGTCTACGCGCAGGTCTATGACCGGACGGGAAGCTACAACCCGATCCTCGAATTGGCGATCTTCATGTTCATTGCAGGCGGCGCGCTGCTCCTACTTCTGGGCCGCTATCCAGACAGTTTTCCCGAAGCCGAAGACGCTTCCCCCACCCCGCAGATGGAGCCCGCCTGATGGCTACGCTCGCCGAAAAGCCACTCGAAGATGCGCTGCGTGCAACCGGCGCCGAAGTGCTGACCGATGAGGCCAGCCTCGATTTCTACGCCCACGACATCTATTCGCGGGGTAGCGATCTCGCCGCGGTCGTGCGGCCCGCCGACAAGCTCCAGCTGGCCGCCGCTGTAAAGGCCGCGACCGATGCCGGCCACTCTGTGGCCCCGCGCGGCGGAGGGATGAGCTATACCGGCGGCTATACGCAAACGCGCGAAAGCGCGGTGCTGTTCGACCTCGCAAAAATGAACCGCGTGCTGGAGGTCAATGATACCGATATGACCGTCACGGTCGAAGCTGGCTGCACTTGGGCGGCCCTGCGCGAGCGGCTCGGCCATCACGGCATGCGCACCCCGATGTGGGGCACTTTATCTGGCCTTATGGCAACCATTGGCGGCGGCATGAGCCAGAACGGGATCTTCTGGGGCACGGGCCGCTATGGCACTGCTACGCAAAGCTGCACCGCGCTTGAAGTGGTGCTCGCCGACGGGACGCTCCTGTCCACCGGCAAGAAGCACGCGCGGCCCTACGGTCCCGACCTCACAGGCCTTTTCCTCGGCGATACCGGAGCGCTGGGGATCAAGGCCACGGTTACGCTCAAGCTGATCCATGAAGCGGACTTCAACGCCTATGCGAGCTTCGCCTTCGACGACGCGCAAGGCTGGTTCGCCGCGGCAAGCGAGATCGAGCGGCGCGGCATTGCGACCGAGTGTTTCGGCTTCGACCCCTACTTGAACGCCATCCGCATGAAACGCGACAGCCTCACGAGCGACGCGAGGCAGTTGGTCGGCATGATGAAAAAGCAGGGCGGCGTGCTCAAGGCGCTTAAGGAAGGCGCAAAGGTCGTCGCAGCGGGGCGCGATTTCCTGAAGGATGCGAATTTTTCGCTCCACGTGCTTGCCGAAGGTCGCATTCAGGCGGCCGCCGATGCCGATGTGGAGATCGCACGCCAGATCGCGGCGATGCATGGTGGGCTCGAGGTCGAAAACACTATTCCCAAGATCATTCGCGCCAATCCCTTCGGTCCCTTGAATTCGATCCTCGGCCCGGATGGCGAGCGGTGGGCTCCGATCCACGGCCTTGTCTCGCACGGCCGCTCGGCGCAGTGTTTCGCAGCATTCGAAAGGCTGTTCGCCGACCACGAAGGTGAAATGGAGCGGCTCGGCGTCCATTACGGTACGCTCATCGCGAATGTCGGTTTGGCGGGTGTGGTGATCGAACCGTGCCTCTACTGGCCCGATCTGCGCAATCCGGTGATCGAGGACACGATAGAGAAGGCGCACCTCAAGAAGCTGCCAAACCATGAGCATAGCGAGGACGCCTGGGCGCTGGCGCAAGGCCTTAAAGAGGCCATCGTCGACATCTTCTTCGAACACGATGCCGTCCATTTCCAGATCGGCCGCACCTATCGCTATCGCGATAGCCTGGATCCGCGCGCCGACGCGCTGCTCAAGGCGGTGAAGGTCGAACTCGATCCACGCGGTCTCATGAACCCCGGATCGCTGGGCCTGTAGGTGAATGTCGAGCTTGATCGCAGGCGAGCTATCGCCGCGGGCCTTTGCGCCGCTATAGCCACCCACGCCCCACTCGCCGCACAGCAGGGAGAGAACGTGACCGACATGTCGACTTACAGCGCAATGGCGATGCAGCTGACCGCGCGCTCGCTCGAGCGGCTACCCACTGAAGACGAAGCGCGCGCTGCTATGCTCCAGCACATCGCCGAGATCGAAGGGCAAATCCGCACTTCTTCGATATTCGTCGCGCAATATTCGGGCAAGCCGGTGAAGCTCGTCGTAATGCCGGAGTATCTGTTCACCTCCTATCCCGGGCGCATCTCCATTCCCGACTTCGCCGCTAAGGTGGGCTGGGCGCCGGGTGGGCCGGAGTATGAGGCACTCGGCACAGTCGCGCAGAACCTGGGCATGTTCCTCGCAGGCAATGCATACGAGACCGACGAAGCGTTTCCCGACTTCTACTTCCAGTCCTGCTTCATCGTCGCGCCTTCGGGCGATGTGGTGCTGCGATATCGCCGCCTTCTATCGATGTATGCGCCCTCGCCGCACGACGTGTGGGAGGCATATCTCGATAAATACGGGCTTGAAGGCGTCTTCCCGGTGGCGCGCACCGAAATCGGGAATCTGGCGGCGATTGCGTCTGAGGAAATCCTCTATCCCGAAATCGCCCGTGCGCTAGCATTGCGCGGGGCAGAGGTACTCTGTCATTCCTCCAGCGAGGTCGGTTCCCCCATCGCGACGAACAAGGACATCGCCAAACAGGCGCGCGCCTTCGAAAACCTCGCCTATGTCGTGAGCTCCAACACGGCGGGTATTTCGGGCACGGCGATGCCGCTCAATTCGGCGGAAGGAAACAGCCAGGTCGTCGACTGGAAAGGCCGCGTCGTCGCGCAGAGCGGGGATGGTGAGACCTTCACCGCTTTTTCGACCATCGACCTTTCCGCCCTTCGCGACGCTCGGCGAACGCCAGCGATGACCAATTACCTCGCTCGCCAGCGCCCTACTCTCTTCGCCGAGGCCTATGCCGCTGCTGCAGAGCCATTCCGCGAGGCGGACGGAATGATGGAAGGTGGTTCCCCGAAAGTTCCTGATCGCGACTATTTCAACCGCGCGCAGGCCGAGGTCATTGAGCGGCTGAGCAAAGCGGGCGTAATTTGATGCAACACCGCAATGTGCGCGGTAAGATCCGCTACACCTCGATGAAGCCGGGCATGGAAGGCCAAGAGCGGGGGCGCGAGTGGTTCAACTTCTCGCATCATGCGGACGGCTCGGTCATCATGAATGCGCGGTGCGAGATCGAGGAGCCAGACCCCACGGTCCTTCGCAACATCACCTACCACATCGGCCCCGATCGCAAGCCGCGCAACCTGCTGGTGCATCTCACGCTCGGCGACGAGTTCCTTGGCTCCGGCTGGATGGCTTACGATCCGGATGCCGGGCGCATCACCTGCGACAGCACCGGACCCGGGATCGGACGCAATGCGGAAAGCCGCGAGGCTGGCGAGTTCGACGCTTTCGGAACACACCCGATTGCGGGCGATGGCTTCACCACGCGGCTAATGAATGTGAGCGAGGGTCCACACAAGCGCCGCCTCAAGTTCTACCTCCCCTCCCCCGACCATCGCGGCGCCACCGCTCCCCAGATCGCCTATCTCGAAATGGTGATGGAATATGTCGGCGAGGAGGAGAAGACGGTCGAGGCGGGCACCTT
>NZ_JAZBON010000021.1:0-2823 GCF_036351135.1 Erythrobacter sp. | reverse complement strand
TGGGCCTCTAAGGCGCCGGGTCAGCGGGAGAGACTATCCGTGGATTTCAATTTCACCGAAGAACAGGTCATGGTGCGCGACGGCCTCTCGCGCCTTGTCCGCGAACAATATGACTGGGAAACCCGGCGCAAGGCGATCGAGAGCGATGCCGGATGGCGTCCCGAAATCTGGTCGCAGCTGGCCGAGCTCGGCATCCTGGGCATGCCGTTCAGCGAGGATGTCGGCGGCTTCGGCGGCGGGGCGATCGATGCGATGGTGGTCATGGAGGAATTCGGCAAGGGACTGGTTGTCGAACCGTTCGTCCCCACCGTCGTGTGCGCCGGCGGCTTCCTGAAGCACGCCGGCACCGATGCGCAGAGGGAAGACCACCTTGCCGCGATCATCGGCGGCGAGCGGGTTTTCGCCTTCGCCTATGCCGAACCGCAGGGCCGCTACGACTATGCCGATCTTGCCACCACCGCCAAGAAGGACGGCGCGGGATACGTGCTCAACGGTCACAAGGCGGTCGTGATCGGCGCGCCTTGGGCCGATCACCTGATCGTCACCGCGCGCACCGGCGGCGATCGCCGCGATGCCGAGGGTGTCAGCGTGTTCATCGTCGACAAGTCGGCCGATGGCGTCGTCACCCGCGATTACGAGACCGTCGACGGCCGCCGCGCTTCGGAGGTCTATTTCGAGAATGTCGCCCTTCCCGCAGAAGCGCTGATCGGCGAGGAAGGCGCGGGCCTGCCGCTGATCGAACGCGTCACCGACGAGGCGATCGCCGCGCAATGCGCCGAGGCCTGCGGAGCGATGAAGGTCGCCCATGCGATGACGCTCGAATATTCGAAGCAGCGCAAGCAGTTCGGGGTGCCGATTGGCAAGTTCCAGGTGCTCCAGCACCGCATGGTCGACATGTACACCGCCTACGAGACCTCGGTTTCGCTGACCTATCTCGCGACGCTCAAGCTCGACACGCCCGAGCGCGAGCGCAAGCGGCACGTCTCGGCGGCCAAGGTCGGCGTGGGTCAGGCTGCGCGCCTCATCGGTCAGGAAGCGGTGCAGATCCACGGTGGCAACGGGGTGACCGACGAATATGCGATCGGGCACTATTTCAAGCGCCTGACGATCTTCGATTCCGAATTCGGCAATGTCGATCACCACATGAAGCGGCACGTCGCTCTGGCCTGAGCGGCGAGCGCTTCTTCAGCCTCCTGTAAGGGCCGGTCGGTTCGCTTTGTGCTCCCTTGAGGGACGCCAAAGGCGGGCCGACCGGCCCTTTCGCATCCCCTTTCTGACCGGCCACGAAGCTGCAACATACGGTCAGCAAGGACGCAGTCACCCGAACTTCAGGATATACGAGCCATGAAAGACCTGCGCACCCGACGTCTCGAACTCAGCCGCCGCTATGCACTCGCGGCATTCGGCGGATCGGCCGTCGCCGGGCTGTCGCTGCTCGCGGGCATGCGCGCCATCGCCTCGCCGGTGTTCAGCCAGTATCCCTTCCAGCTCGGCGTCGCCTCGGGTGAGCCGCTGGCCGATGGCTTCGTGATCTGGACCCGGCTTGCTCCCGACCCGTTCGAGATCGGCTATGGCATGCCCGCCGCCCCGGTCGAGGTGCAGTGGAGTGTCGCCAGCGACGAGCGGATGGAAACCATTGTCGCCAGCGGCACCGCCATCGCGCGGCCCGAACTGGGCCATGCCGTCCATGTCGAGGTCGCAGGGCTCGAGCCTAACCGCCCCTACTGGTACCGCTTCGCCTCGGGGCGTGAGCGCAGCGCGGTGGGGCGCAGCAAGACCACGCCCGCGATCGGCCAGCCGATAGAGAACGTTCGCTTCGCGATCGCCGGCTGCCAGGCCTACGAACAGGGCTATTACACCGCGCACCGCTACCTCGCCGCCGAGGAGCCGGACTTCGTCTATTGCTACGGCGATTACATCTACGAATATCGCGGGAACCGCATCTACAACAGTTGGAATGGCCCGGTCGAACAGGTGCGCCACCATTTCGGCCAGGAGATCTACACGATCGAGGATTACCGGCGCCGCTACGCCCAGTACAAGATGGACACCGACCTTCAGGCCGCGCACGCCGTCGCGCCGTGGTTCGTGGTGTGGGACGATCACGAGATCGACAACAACTGGGTCAGCCACGAAGATCAGGACGGCACGCCGACAGCGCCCTTCAAGCTGCGCCAGCAGATGGCGATGCAGGCCTATTACGAGCACATGCCGCTGCGCGCCTCGTCGATGCCGATCGGGCCGGCAATGCAGATCTACCGCCAGGCGCGCTATGGCGACCTGATCGACCTCAACCTGCTCGACACGCGTCAGTATCGCAGCGACCAGCCCTGCGGCGACCGCTGGGGCGTGGGTTGCGAGGATGTGCGCGCCGCCGACGCGCAGGTGCTGGGGCAGGCGCAGGAGCGCTGGCTGTTCGAGCAACTGCGCACCTCGAAGAGCCGCTGGCAGGTGCTCGCCCAGCAGGTGATGATGATGGATCTCGACCGCATGCCGGGGCCGGACCGGACCGAGAACCTCGACAGCTGGGCCGGCTACATGACGCCGCGCAACCGCATCCTCGGCCAGATCAGCGAGCTCGGCCGAGACAGCGTGATCGTGCTCACCGGCGACGAGCACCAGAACTATGCGGGCGAGCTCCACATCGACGGCCAGCGCCCCGGCAAGGCGCCGATCGCAACCGAATTCGTCTCGACCTCGATCACCTCGGGGGGCGATGGCGAGGTGCAGCGCTCCAGCACGGTCGCGATCCAGGCCGAGAACGAGTGCCTCAAATGGCACAATTCGCAGCGCGGCTACGTGATGTGCGATGTGACGCCCGAC
>NZ_JAZBON010000020.1:0-45615 GCF_036351135.1 Erythrobacter sp. | reverse complement strand
GCCGGCGGGAAGCAGGGCTATCGCCCCCGTCCCGCCGGCGCGACGATATATCAGGAGACGAAGATCAGGATCATCGCCACGACGAAGGCGAGCAGGCCGAGAAGTTCGGCCGCGGCAAAGCCGATGAACAGGCGACCCTGCTGACCGTCGGCCGCGCCCGGATTGCGCAGCGCGCTTTCGAGGAACGAGCCGAAGACGTTGCCCACGCCGATCGCGGCCATACCGGCACCGATCGCTGCGAGACCTGCGCCGACGAGCTTGGCTGCTTCTGGATCCATTGTAAAAACTCCTTGAAATTCAGATGTGTTGGAAGGGAAAGTTGTGAAAATCAGTGAAGATTTTCGGCATCGTTGATGTAGAGCGAGGTCAGCAGGGCGAAGACATAGGCCTGGATCCCTGCGACCAGGATTTCGAGCGCGGAAATGCCGATCATCAGGATGAAGCTCGGAAACGCGACGATCAGGCTGGTGCCGACCGAATAGTTGAGACCGTCCATGACGAAGCTGGAAAGCACTTTCAACAACACGTGCCCCGCCATCATCGCGACGAACAGCCGCAACGCGAGGCTGAACGGGCGCACGAGGAAGCTGATGAGCTCGATCGGAAAGATCACCGGGATCATCGGCAGCGGTGTGCCGTGCGGCACGAACAGGCTAAAAAAATGGAAGCCGTGCTTCCAGAAACCGACGATCAGCACGATCGAGAAGCTGATCACCGCCAGCACGCCGGTAACCGTGAAATGGCTGGTGAAGGTGAACGGGTGCAGGAAGGCGAGACCGACGGGCAGCAGGCCCAGGAGGTTGCCGAACAGGATGAACATGAACAGGCTGAAGATATAGGGGAGGTATTTGCGCCCCTCCTTACCGATATTGGCCTCCAGCATGTCGTCGATGAAGCCGGTGAAACTTTCGACCGCCATCTGCCAGCGACCGGGCACCAGCTCGCGCTTCATGCCGCCGGCGACGAACGCCCAGAGCAGCACGGTGGTGATCGCCATCCACAGGGCGGAATTGGTGAAGGCGATGTTGAGACCGGCGATCTCCCAGGCCTCGCCGAAAATCGGCTCGATCTGGAATTGCTTCATCGGATCGACTTTGCCCGCTTCGGCTGCCACGACCTTATCGTTCCTTAAGATAATCACTTGATGAAAACGCACCCCGGAAAGGGGAGCGATGCGCGAAAGACCGGCCTATTGCGGGCCGGACCCCGGATCGTCGGGACGCGCACTTGCCGCACGAATGATGTTCCTGAAGGCGACCGCGATCCCGAGGAACAGGCCGACCAACAGACCCCAGGGCAGAGTGTCGAAAAAGGCGTCGAACGCCCAGCCGATCACGCTCCCGCCGAGAATTCCGCCAAGCAGGTCCGCGAGCACCCGGTTGCCGCTGCGATAATTCGCATCGGCGCCCTTCACTCGTGGCCGGTTGCGCTGATCTTCACGCTCGTGCGCGGCACTGAGCCGCTCCTCGAGCGCGTGGATCCGCGCATCCTCGGCGATGGGTTCTCGGGCGGGCTTCTCGTCGCTCATGGATGCTTCCAACAGGGGTAAGCGAGACACGCAGCAACAAGGTGCCCGCCGAGGGCGCCTGCCCCCTAGAAGGTGGGTTTGTTCGAGTCAACATTGGGTTGCGGGTTTGAGAAGGCGAATGCATGCCTTCTTCGTGCAGAGCCTTATATCGGCCGCTCATCCTGAGGAGGTGAAGCCGAAGGCCGAACCGTCTCGAAGGACGTTGAGGCTGATGTCGGTGCCTGTCCTTCGAGACGAGCCTTCGATACGCCGCTTGCGCGGCTACTCAGTCTCTCCTCAGGATGAGCGGAAGTTTTCTGAAAATCGGCTGCGCAGCAGCCGCAAGGGCGACCGCCCGTCCGCAGGTGCCCCGGATCGAGCGTAGCGAGAGTAGGGAACAGCACCGAGGAGTTCGCCCGGATGGGCGAACACAGCTTAAAAACCTACGGACACCGCGGATCGCGCTCGGGCGGCGCATCGGTGCGCGTTTGCCAGGTGCCGTCGGGCGCCTGATACTTTTCGCCCGGCACTGTGCGCGCGATTGCCTGGCAGCCGGCGGTCATCGCATATTGCTCGAGCGTCGCGTTGTTCTCCTGCGCTTTTTCGGCGTAGACCGCGCGGCGGCGGATATTGATGTCGTTGACCAGCCGCTGCAGCGCGGGCGTCGCATTGCCGACGATACCGAGATAGCCGTCGACCTGCTCGCCCACGGTCCCTTGCGCGCGCGCGGCGGCATAGGCCGGATCGCGCTGCGCCTGGGCGGGCGCGGCGACGACACCAAGCGCGGCGGTGGCCGCGGCGGCAATGCCAAGAAGGATGCGATTGCTCATGTCCGGTCTCGTTTCCTTACCTCTCGCGAACCCTCAAAAGATGTCCGCATTTTCCTCGATCGTGTTGCTGGCATCCTCGGCCAGCCGATACAGCACTTCGGCTCTGATATTAACGTTGAGCTCGATCACGATCGGCTCTTCGGGGGCGGAAATATTGATACATCCCGGCAGCAAAAACGCCGCCGGCAGTGCCGCTATCATGGCCCCAATTCGTCGGTTCATCGCGCGCCCCCGCCCCGGTTTCGACACCGTTCTGGCAGGCACGCAAAGTTGGGTCAATTCGGGTCGTTTCATGGCAGATCGTCGCTTTCTGGAGGTTGAACGGGCGCTTCATCGCGCCAATTGGCCGGGGGTTCGGGATCGTCGCTGTCTTCGGGGAGCGGCGGCGGCGCGGGATCGGGTCTGACCAGCACGCCGTCCTCGAACCGGAACACCCCTTGATCGACCGCGTCGCCAAAGGCGGTGGCATCGGAAAGCCCGCGCACGATCAGCGCCAGCTGGCTGAAATTCTCCGAGCGGACGTTGATGTTGAAGCGGATCGGCAGGCGCGCGATGCGGTCGGTGATGAAATTGCGGCTTGCGCTTGCCCCTTGCGTCACGCCGTCGATCACGAAGCGGGTGAGGATTTCGCCCGCGACGCTGCCGTCGAGTTCGATGCTCATCTGCCGATAGTCGAGCGAGCGCAGCGCCTGAAAGGCGAAATTCGCCATTGCGCCCATGTCCTCGTAGGTCAGCTCGCCGACATAGGAGACATTCCCGCCAGGTGCGCGGGAGAGCAGCAGGCCGCCGCGGATGAAGCCGTTGCCGTCGCCATCGAAAGTGATCGGGACGGTGCCGTCGAACGTGCCGGTGGCGTCGAAATTGTCGAGCTCCATCTCGGCGACGAAGACAGCGGCATCGAGGCCGATCAGCTCGAAGACATAGTCCTGCCCCTGCCGGCCGCCGAATTCGAGCGTAGTCGGGCGCAGGACGAGCGTGCCGCCGAAGAACGGCCAGCGCCCCTCCTCGAGATCGACCACCGTACCGCCGTCGAGCGCGAAGACGATTTCGCCATCGATGACCTCGATCCCCGGATTGACCGCGCCGATGGCGAGCCGTTGTCCCGGCGCGGTGGTGAGGCCGAGGAGGTCGGTGAATTCGAGCGTGCCGCTCAGCCGCTGCACCGGGCCGAAAGCGGCGGCGAAATCGAGCCCCTCGCTCGTAAAGCTGCCGGTGCTGGTGATGTCGCTCCCGTCCCATTCGATCAGGCCCTCGCCGGTGACGGTGCCGCGCGCCAGCTCGATCACGCCGTCGGCGAGGTAGCTCAGCTGGTCGGGCTGCAATTGCTTGTCGAGGAGGACGCCGGGCACGTCCAGAACGGCCCGCCCGCGTCCGCTGGCGAGGTTGTGGGTGACGGTGACATCCGTGACGAGGCGCTGGCTTTCCGGGTGGCGCAGCGCGGCCTCGGCGCGGATCGTGCCATCGGCGAGCACTAGGGTGGCGCCGCGCGCCTCGAGCGGTTCGAAGCGCGGCTCCGGCCCCTCGGCGGCGCCCTCGCGTTCGGAGAGGGTGAACGCGCCCTCCCCGATCCGCAGCGTGCCCTTGTCGAACCGCCAGTTGCCGGAGAGGTTCGCCAGATCAAGCGGCACCGCGTCGATAGCGGCGCTGCCATCGGCGAACTGCCCGGCAAGCTCGCCCCCCAGCGCGCCGGTAAGGCTGCCAGCGGAAAGGCGCACCGCATTTCCGGGCGGACCGATCGCCGCGACCAGTTCATCCAGCGCGAACCCGCCCCTCGAGGTGAACCGCGCGCGCTCCGCCGCGATGCGGGCGGGCGTGCCGCCCAACGCGCCGCGCAACGCCAGATCGCGGGTCTCGGCAGCGATGCGAAGCGCCCCGTCATAGGCAAGGATCGCGCCACCGTCGGCCGGGCACAGATCGAGCGTCTGCGCCTCCAGCGTCAGCTGCGCATAGGACAGCGCATCGATCCTTGATTCAGTACATCGCCGCCCGATGGCGAGCCCGGTGCGCGGCGACCATGTGCCCTCGAGCGGCAGGGTCAGTCCGCGCACGGCGCCTCCCGGAATGGCGCCGTGCGCCAGGATCGTCCCGTCGAAACGCACCGTGCCGCCCGCATCCTGACGCGCTTCGACCCGGGAGATGGCGAGCCTGTCGCGGCCTTCGCTGTATTCCGCCATGCTCATCCGCATCGAGAACGCGCCGCCCGCGACTTGCTGGATGCGCGCGGTGATGCGCGGCAGGCCGGGGCCGCCAGTCAGAATGTTGCCGGTGAGGCGTGGTGCCGCCCCGTCGCCCCGCGAAGCGAAAGAGAGGCGTGAGACGGCGATGACAGGATCGCCCGCTGCGGTCGCAAGGCGCGCTTCGGGGACGAGCAGGCGCAGGCTCTCGCCGTCCTGCCGCAGCGAGATTTCGCCAGCGAGGCTCCCGCGGCCAAGCGCGCGCGGCAGAGCGCGGCGCAGTTTGCCGATCAGCGCGCCCACGAAGCTGCCCGACGCCGCCTCCTGCGCCTCGGCAAGCACCCCAAGTCGGCCCCGCGCCACATCGACCCCCTCGCCGGCGAACCGCGCGCGCCATTCGCTGCGCGCGAAGCCGCCAATGCTGCGCAATGTACCCTCTGCCGAGATGGCAGCGAGCCCGGCATAGGGGCTGGCGAGCCCGGTGCCTTCCAGATCATGGCGCAGGCTGAGGCCCGTCGCCGCGCCGCCCTCCCCCTCGGCGAAGCGCCAGGCAAGATCGATATCGCCAGCAAGCTGCGCGAGCGCCACGTCGCCCCGGCCGATCTCCGCCGCCCTCAAGCCAAGTTCGCCCTCCAACGCGGCGAGATCGCGCGACATGGTCAGCTGCGCGGCGATGTCGGCGCTTTCCAGCTGTGCTTCGGCACAATTCACCTCGCGCAGACGCACGGGCCCCTCGAAGCCCAACCGCCCATCCGCGCTGGTCAGTTCTCCATAGGCAGTGGCCGTCCGCGCGCCGCACCCTCGCGTGCCGATCCCCGGCGCGGTCAGCGCGATCTCGCCGGCAAAGCCGTCATCCAGCCGACCCGCCCCCTCCAGCTTGATCCCGAAATCGCCATAATCACTCTCGATCAGCGCGCGCCCGTCACGCACGGCTATGTCGAGCTCGGGCAAGCCGGCTGGTTCTTCGCTCTCGGCGAAAAGTAGCGGATCGAGCGTGCCGAAGCTCAGCTCGCCGCCGCGATAGGTCCCGAACAGGCGGGGACGCATCAGCGTGATGCGACCGATTTCGGGTGCGCCGAAGGAATAGACGATGTCGATGGTGACACGCTCGGCGGTGAGGTCGGGCGCACCGGGATCGCCGATCACGAGATTGGCGATCACCTGCGCCTGCGGAGTGATCTCCACGATGTCGTAGCTTGCCTCGATCCCGTTATCGGCCAGGGCATCGTCGATCAGATTGCCCGCGATCCGCTCGCGCCCCAGCCAGACCGCGGCGGCCAGGGCAACAAGGGCGATCAGCGCAACCAGGCTCAATCGCCAGCGCCAGCGTTCGGGCCACAGACGCACCCCCTTGCTCGCCCGCTCGGCGGAGCCATCGGGACGCGGCCGGTCGAACGCCTTCATAAGTCGAACGCCTTCATGGGTTGCTCACTTGCGCGTATCGCCCGGCAAAGGCAATGATATGGCCCGGAGGGGCGAGCGGACCGCGCGCGCCCTTTACCCGGCCCTAGCGAGGACGAGATTGCCCCCAACTGAAGACAATCGGGAACCCGCGCAGGGCTTCGACTTCGGCGCGGACGCGCCGGCGCCGGCCCCATCTTCGGATGCCGGCAAACATGCCGGCGCCGGCCACCGCGAGCGGCTGCGCGAACGGCTGCTGAAAGGCGGCGCCGAAGCACTCGCGGATTACGAAGTGCTCGAATATCTGCTGTTCGCCGCGATCAAGCAGGGCGACACCAAGCCCATCGCCAAGGCGCTGATCGCGCAGTTCGGCTCGCTCGCGGGCGTGCTCAACGCCGATCCGGGCGCGTTGCAGCGCACCAAGGGCGTCGGCAAGACCAGCGCCGCCGCCCTCAAAAGCGTCGCCATCGCCGCCCGGCGCATGGCCCGCAGCGAGGTGAACACCCGCCCCGTGCTCGGCAGCTGGCAGGCGCTGATCGACTATCTCGCGATCGACATGGCGCATCTGACGGTCGAGCGGGTGCGCGTGCTCTATCTCGACACGAAGAACCGCCTGATCGACGATCACCATGTCGGCGACGGCTCGATCGATGAGGCCGCGATCCACCCGCGCGAAGTCATTCGCCGGGCGATGGACGTGGGCGCGGCGGCGCTCATACTCGTCCACAATCACCCTTCGGGCAGCCCCGAGCCCAGCCGCGCCGATATCGACGTGACCCAGCGGATCGCGGAAGCGGGACGCCTGATGGGCGTGAGCGTCCATGACCATGTTATCGTCGGACGCGAAGGCCATGTATCCTTGCGCGCCAAGGGGCTGATCTAGCAGCCGGGCAAGTCCGACGCTTTCAGGGGGTCAGACAGGCGCGCCCCCTTGCCAAGCGTCACGCGCCCGCATAGCCGCGCCGCACACCCTCCGCCACGAAAGCCCGCCACATGGTCCCCCGCTACGCCCGCCCCGAAATGTCAGCCTTGTGGGAGCCGGAATCGCGGTTTCGCATCTGGTTCGAGATCGAGGCGCATGCGACCGTCAAACTGGGCGAGCTGGGCGTTGTGCCCAAGAGCGCGGGCAAGGCGCTGTGGGACTGGTGGGCGACAGACCCGGCGATAGATGTCGAAGCGATCGAGGCGATCGAGGCGGTGACCAAGCACGACGTCATCGCCTTCCTCACCTGGGTGGCCGAGCAGGTCGGCGAAGAGGCGCGCTTCATGCACCAGGGCATGACCTCCTCCGACGTGCTCGACACCGCGCTCGCGGTCCAACTCTCGCGCGCGAGCGACATCCTGCTGGCCGATCTCGACGCCTTGCTCGAAGCGCTCAGGACCCGCGCCGAGGAGCACAAATACACGCCCACGATCGGGCGCAGCCACGGCATTCATGCCGAACCCGTCACCTTCGGGCTCAAGCTCGCGCAGGCTTACGCCGAATTCGATCGTTGTCGCGCCCGCCTCGTCACGGCGCGCGCGGAAATCGCGACCTGCGCGATTTCGGGCGCGGTCGGCACTTTCGCCAATATCGATCCCACGGTCGAAGCCTATGTCGCGAACAAGCTGGGCCTCACCCCCGAACCCGTCAGCACGCAGGTGATCCCGCGCGATCGGCACGCGATGTTCTTCGCTACGCTGGCGGTGATCGCCGGTTCGATCGAGCGCCTGGCGGTCGAAATTCGGCATCTCCAGCGCACCGAAGTGCTCGAGGCGGAGGAATATTTCGCTCCGGGCCAGAAGGGATCGAGCGCCATGCCGCACAAGCGCAATCCGATCCTGACCGAGAATCTGACAGGGCAAGCGCGCATGATCCGCGCCTATGCGCTGCCCGCGCTCGAAAATGTCGCGCTGTGGCATGAGCGGGACATCTCCCATTCCTCCGTCGAGCGCTTCATCGGCCCCGATGCGACGATCACGCTCGATTTCGCGCTGGCGCGGTTGACCGGGGTGATCGAGAAGCTGCTGGTCTATCCCGAGCGCATGCAGGCCAATCTCGACGCGATGGGCGGCCTCGTCCATTCGCAGCGCGTGCTGCTGGCGCTCACGCAGGCCGGGGTCAGCCGCGAGGATGCCTACCGGCTCGTGCAGCGCAACGCGATGAAGGTGTGGGAATCGAACGGCACGCTTTCGCTGCTCGAGCTGCTCAAAAGCGACGCGGAGGTTCGCGCGGCATTAAGCGAGGAGGAGCTCGCCGACAAGTTCGATCTGGACTACCATCTGGCCCATGTCGACACGATCTTCGCCCGGGTCTTCGGCTGAACGCTGGACCGCCATCGGCAAGTGTCCTAGATTTCATCGCATTCGGGCAAACGGCTAGAGGGGACTTGTCGCCAGTGCAGATCGTGCGCACCATCATCTGGGTCATGATCCTTTCGGGGATCATGCTGTTTTCCTTCCTCAACTGGAAGCCGGTCGAGATCACCTTGTGGGATGGCTTCATCGTCGAAACCAAGGTGCCCGCGCTGGTAATCCTCGCCTTCCTGCTGGGTCTGGTGCCGATGTGGCTCTATCATCGCAGCGTCAAATGGGGGCAGAACCGCCGCATCCGCAGCCTTGAGAATTCGATCAAGTCGAACGCGATAGGCTCGCAGGCGGACCATGGCGCGCGCGGCGACACAGCGGCGACGCCAGCGCCGCACGCCGCCGCGACGCCCCCGGCGCACACCGCTGCGACGTCGGGTGTCACGTCGCGCAGCGAAGACATCGCACCCGAAAGTTCACCGGCAGAACGCACCAACCCCGCTGCCGGGACCCGCGATCCGCAATGACCAACCCGGTCTATCTCGCGCTCGACGTGCCGCAGATCGAGCCTGCCAAGGCACTGATCGAGAAGGTTCGCGCCCATATCGGCGGGATCAAGCTGGGGCTTGAATTCTATTGCGCGCACGGCCCCCACGGCGTCCACGAGATCGCGCATATGGGCCTGCCGGTCTTTCTCGATCTGAAGTTTCACGACATTCCCAACACGGTCGCGGGCGCGATGCAGGCGGTGCATGTCTACGAACCCGCCATCGTCACCGTCCATGCCAGCGGCGGGCGCGCGATGATGGAAGATGCGAAGGCTGCGGCGGCGGAAGGGTGCAAGGTGGTGGGCGTCACGATGCTGACCAGCCTCGACGAGACCGACCTCGCTCGCACCGGCGTCGAGGGCACCCCGCACGATCACGTCATGCGCTTGGCCGAACTCGCCCATGCCTCGGGCCTCGACGGGATCGTGTGCTCGGGCCAGGAGGTGAAGCAGGTGCGCAAGCAATGGAAGGACGGCTTCTTCGTCGTCCCCGGCCTACGTCCCGCGGGCGCGCTCACCGCCGACCAGAAACGCACCGTCACCCCGCGGCAGGCACGCGATGATGGGGCGAGCGTTCTCGTTATCGGCCGCCCGATCAGCCGCGCCGAAGACCCCGAAGCCGCCGCCCGCGCGATCGAGGCGACGCTTTGAAGCGCATGATCATCCTGCCCGCGGCGATCGCCCTCGCAGGTTGCGCGAGCCTCGGTTCGACGCGCGAAGCGGTTACCCTGATCGCGCCCGCCGACGGCCCGCGCCTCCTCGCGCAATGCTCCCGCCCCGGGCCCGAGGGGGCGACGGACTTCTTCACGCTCGCACCCGCCGAAGTCACTGCAATCGAAACCGCGACGATGGCGGCCTTGCGAGGTGCGCAGGAGAGGCTCGGCGGACAGGTGGAAGGTGTCCGACCCTCGCCCTTCGACTGGCCCGGTGACCCCTCGCTCTACGATCGCCAATATGTCGGCTACAGCATCGGCGAGCGCCGCTTCGCCTATGGCAATTTCTTGCCCTCTAGCGGCGAGAATTCAGCGGGCGAGCCGGTGATCGTTTGCGACGGCGGTCCGGCCTTTTTCGGTGCCGAATACGACCTGACCGGCAATCGCTTGGTGCGGATTGCGTTCAATGGCGGGCTCGGCGGGCCGTTCCTCGATCCGATCGAACCCTGATCCCGATGCCGGGCGGACCCGCCATCAAGATTTGCGGGCTGACCACGCCCGAAACCGTTGCCGCTTCCGCGAAGGCAGGAGCGAGCCATATCGGATTCAACTTCTATCCGCCCTCGCCGCGCTACGTCAGCCCCGCGCGGGCGGGCGAGCTGGCCGCGCAAACCCCTGCCCCGCTCGCGAAAGTGGGCGTGTTCGTAGAACCCGACGACGCGCTTCTGGACGAGGCGGTGAGCCGTGCGCGTCTCGATGCAATCCAGCTGCATGGGAAGGAGGCTCCATCCCGGGTGCGCGCGGTCGCCAGGCGGCTGCGCGTGCCGGTCTGGAAGGTGTTGAGCGTTGCGACCCGAGACGATGTCGCCGCCGCTGGCGCCTATACAGATGTCGCGGACTTGATCCTGTTCGACACCAAGACCCCCAAGGGCGCGCTGCCCGGCGGAATGGGCATGGGCTTCGACTGGACGCTTCTCGCAGCGTTCGACAAGGGCACCGCATGGGGCCTAGCCGGCGGCCTCACCCCCGAGAACGTCGCGGCCGCCATCGCGGCGACGGGTGCGCCGCTGGTCGACACGTCTTCGGGCGTCGAAACCGCGCCCGGCGTCAAGGACGTGGACAAGATCGCGGCGTTCTGCAGCGCGGTAAGAAACGCCCGTTTCCCCTTGACCCGTTCGCCCTGAGCCTGTCGAAGGGCCGTCCTTCCTTATGATGCCGCGCTGAAGAAAAGGGCGGTGCTTCGACAGGCTCAGCACGAACGGATTTTTTGGTGTGAACGAAACCACCCCCAACTCCTTCCGCACCCAGCCGGACGAACGCGGCCATTTCGGCGATTACGGCGGCCGCTATGTCGCCGAGACGCTGATGCCGCTGATCCTCGATCTGGAGCGCGAATATCGCGCCGCGCAGAGCGATCCGGCGTTCCAGGCCGAATTCGACGATCTGCTCGAAAATTATGTCGGCCGCCCGTCCCCGCTCTATTTCGCCGAGCGGCTGACCGAGGCGGTCGGCGGCGCGCAAGTCTGGTTCAAGCGCGACGAGCTCAACCACACCGGCGCGCACAAGATCAACAATTGCATCGGCCAGATCCTGCTCGCGCGGCGCATGGGCAAGACCCGCATCATCGCCGAAACCGGCGCGGGGCAGCACGGCGTTGCCACCGCTACTGTCTGCGCGCGCTTCGGCCTGCCCTGCGTCATCTATATGGGCGCGGAGGACGTGAAGCGGCAGTCGCCGAACGTGTTCCGGATGAAGCTGCTTGGCGCTGAGGTCATCCCCGTCACCAGCGGCGGCGCGACCCTGAAAGATGCGATGAATGAGGGGCTGCGCGACTGGGTCGCGAATGTCCACGACACCTTCTACATCATCGGCACTGCCGCCGGCCCACACCCCTACCCCGAAATGGTGCGCAACTTTCAAAGCGTGATCGGCACCGAGGCGCGCGCGCAGATGCTCGACCGCGTCGGCCGCCTCCCCGACCTGCTGGTCGCCTGCATCGGCGGCGGATCGAATGCGCTTGGCCTGTTCCACCCCTTTCTTGACGACACGGGTGTGAAAATGCTCGGTGTCGAAGCCGCAGGCCACGGCCTCGACGGTGACGAACACGCGGCGAGCCTCCTCGGAGGTGCGCCCGGAGTGCTCCACGGCAACAAGACCTATCTGCTGCAGGATGAGGACGGCCAGATCACCGAAGGCCACTCGATCAGCGCTGGCCTCGATTATCCCGGCATCGGCCCCGAACACGCCTGGCTGAAAGAAAGCGGCCGGGTCGAATACACCGCCGTCACCGACGACGAAGCGCTCGAAGGCTTCCAGCTGCTGTGCCGAACCGAGGGGATCATCCCCGCACTCGAACCCGCCCATGCCCTCCACGCGGTCGCAGAACGCGCCAAGGCGATGGACCGGGATCAGATCGTGCTGATGAATCTATGCGGTAGGGGGGACAAGGACATCTTCACCGTGGCGGAGAAGCTCGGGGTGGAGATTTGACTTAGCCCTCTCCCCGCTCGGGGAGAGGGTTGGGAGAGTGGCCGATGCGCGATCCGAAACTTACGAGCCGCGCAAGAGAGATGCGCAAGCACATGCCGGAGCCCGAACGGGTGATATGGCGGCACGCGCGGGCAGGTTGCTCGGTGTGAAGTTTCGGCGACAGAAGGTCATCGGTCGCTTCATCGCGGATTTTGCAGCCAACGATCCGAAGTTGGTCGTGGAATTGGATGGCGACAGTCATGTCCTGCGTGAGGAGCAGGACGCGGCTAGGACGCAGCTTATCGAGGAGCAGGGCTATAAGGTGGTCCGTTTTACCAATTTGGAGGTCATGGAGAATCTGGACGGCGTGTTGTCGAGCCTCGCTGCTTCGATCGAAGCGCTGCGCCCGGCCCCTCCCCCAACCCCCCCCCTGAAGGTGAGGGGGCTTGAAGGTGATGCCGCTGCCCAACCCTGTGTCCTACACCGCCTCTCCCATGCCATGAGCAGCGCATAACCGCCCGACACCGCTACCCCCTCGATTCCAACCCCAGGACCGTGTTCCATGTGTTCCACCATTCAGCCCCGGCTCCCGTAGTATGAACGCCCCCAATCGCTTCAATCAGGCCTTCGCCAAGCCCCACACGGCCTTCGTCGCCTTCATCACCGCTGGCGATGGCGATACGCCTGCAAACCTCGATGCGCTGGTTGCGGGCGGTGCGGACGTGATCGAGCTGGGCATGCCCTTCACCGATCCGATGGCCGATGGTCCCGCGATCCAGAGCGCCAATCTGCGCTCACTTGGCCGTGGCACCACCACCGCACACGTTTTGCAGACCGCGACCGACTTTCGCGCTCGGCACGCCGACGTGCCGCTCGTCCTGATGGGCTATGCCAATCCCATGGTGCGGCGCGGGAGCGACTGGTTCGCGACTGCCGCTGCCCAGGCGGGCGTGGACGGGGTAATCTGTGTCGACATTCCGCCCGAGGAGGACGAGAGCCTCGGTCCGGCGCTGCGCGCACGCGGCATCGCCCCCATCCGCCTTGCCACCCCGACCACCGACGAAGCGCGCCTGCCCGCGGTGATCGCGGGCAGCGAGGGGTTCCTCTATTACGTCTCGGTCGCGGGGATCACGGGTAAGCAGCAGGCGGCAATCGACTCCATCGAGGCCAATGTCGCGCGCATCAAGCAATCGACTGACCTCCCCGTGGCGGTCGGCTTTGGCGTCCGCACGCCCGAGCAGGCCGCGGAGATCGCCCGCGTGGCCGATGGCGTGGTCGTCGGATCGGCCTTCGTCGATCTGGTCGGCGAGTATGGCACTGATGCGCCTGCCAAGCTAAAGGAACTGACCGCAAGCATGGTCACCGCAATGAAGGAAGCGCGCGCATGAACTGGTTCAACCGCGTCCGCAATTCGCTCGGCTTCGGCGCCGGCAAGAAGGCGACCGAGAAGGATCTCTGGATCAAGTGCAGCAATTGCCAGGAGATGCTGTTCGTCCAGGAATATGAGGACAACCTGCATGTCTGCCCCAAATGCGGGCATCATGGGCGGATCGGCGCGGATGTCCGGCTCTCGATGCTGCTGGACGAGGGTTACACGTTGCTCGAAGCGCCGCAGGTCGCCGAAGACCCGCTCAAGTTCCGCGATTCCAAACGCTATGTCGAACGGCTGAAAGCCGCGCGCGCGAAGAGCGCGCATAGCGATGCGTTCGTTGTCGGATCGGGCAGCATCGAGGGGCAAGGCGCGGTCGTCGGCGTGCAGGACTTCACCTTCATGGGCGGCTCGATGGGCATGGCGGTGGGCGAGGCGTTCTGCCGCGGGGCCGAGGAAGCGCTGCGGCGCGGCTGCGCCTATGTTGTCATCACCGCGGCGGGCGGCGCGCGGATGCAGGAGGGTATCCTCAGCCTCATGCAGATGCCGCGCGCGACCGTGATGACACGGCGCCTGAAGGCAGCGGGCCTGCCCTATATCGTGGTATTGACCGATCCGACCACCGGCGGGGTCACGGCAAGCTATGCGATGCTGGGCGACGTGCATATCGCGGAGCCGGGCGCCCTGATCGGCTTTGCGGGGCAGCGGGTGATCCAGGACACCATCCGTGAGCAGCTGCCCGAAGGCTTTCAGCGGGCGGAATACCTCCACAAGCACGGCATGGTCGACATGGTCGTGCCCCGCAGCGAGTTGAAGGCGCGGCTGGCGCAGGTGTTGGGCTACCTGCAGCCAAAGGCGGCTGCTTAATGATCCTCCCCATTGTGGGGAGGGGGACCAGCGAAGCTGGTGGAGGGGCACCCTCGGCTTATCAAACCAACCGAGCAGCGGAACAGGTTCGCCTGCCCCTCCCCCATCCTGTGGATGGTCCCCCTCCCCCTGTGGGGGAGGATTGATGGACTTCGCCACCTCGTCCGACCCGCGCGTGCAGACGCAACTCGACCGGCTGGCGAAGCTCAGCGTGCCGCAGGGGCGCCTCGGGCTGGAGACGATCGCCGCGCTGGTGGAGCGGCTCGGCAACCCGCATCGCACGCTGCCACCGGTGTTCCATGTCGCGGGCACCAACGGCAAGGGTTCGGTCTGCGCCTTTTTGCGCGCGATGCTGGAGGCGGCTGGCAAGCGCGTGCACGTCACCACGAGCCCGCATCTGGTGCGCTACAACGAGCGGATAAGGCTGGCGGGCGAGCTGATCGGGGACGGCGCGCTGGCCGAGCTTCTCGAGGAAGTGCTGGACGCAGGCGAGGATCTCGGCCCTAGCTTCTTCGAGGTCACGATCGCCGCCGCCTTCCTCGCCTTCGCCCGAACGCCGGCCGATGCCTGCGTGGTCGAGGTCGGGCTCGGCGGACGGTTCGATGCAACCAACGTGCTCGAGCCTGAAGCGGTGGCGGCGAGCGGGATCGCGGCGCTGGGGCTGGACCACGAGCGGTTCCTGCTGGCGCCGGAGGAAGGGGTGCCGAAAGAGCCGATGGCGCGGATCGCCTTCGAGAAAGCGGGGATCGCGAAGAAGGGAGTCCCGCTTGCCACCTTGCGTTCGGTGCCCGAAGCCAATCATCAACTCGCCGCCAGCTGCGCCAGGGCCGGCGCGCCGCTGCTCCTTTGCGGGGACGGCTGGGACTTCCGCGACGGTCCCACGCTCGCCTATTCCGACGCTGCAGGTCGGTTGAACCTGCCCGTCCCGGTGCTTGCCGGTCCGCACCAATTCGCGAACGCCGCCCTGGCCGTCGCCATGCTGCGGCACCAGGAGCGGGTCGCGATCACGCGCGAGGCGATGGCCGAAGGAATGCGCAGCGCCACATGGCCCGCGCGCCTTCAACGGATGCGCGCCGGCCCTCTGGTCAGGGACCGCGTGGTGTGGCTCGATGGCGGGCACAATCCGAGCGCGGGCACGGCGATTGCGAGGGCGCTCGATGGGCGGCTTCACCTCGTCCTGGGGATGCTGGACAACAAGAACCCGGGCGCGATCGTCGAACCGCTTGGGGAACGAATGCGCACGTTGCAGGTCGTGCCCGTGCCGGGGCATGACAGCCATCCGGCAAGCGCCTTCGGGAAAGACGCCGTTGCGCGCGACGATCTTGAAGAGGCGATGCTCGACGTGCCCGACGATGGCTTGCCTGTGCTCATCGCCGGGTCGCTTTACCTTGCGGGTGAGGCATTGCGCTTGAACGACGAGATACCGCAATGACTCCCCTCCCCGTGGGGAGGGGTCCGGGGTGGGGGTTCGGCGTGGGCCGCATGGGCGGTACACCCACCCCCAGCCCTTCCCTCAAGGGAGGGGAGAGTCCGGCGCCGTCTCAGTCCCCGCCGTCCCCATTGCGTCGTCGATCAGCCCGCTGCGCATCATCCACGCAAACAGCGCGATGCCCGGCAGCGCCAACAATGTCGTCAGCAGGTAGAAGTTCACATAGCCCATCGCCTCGATCAGCGATCCCGCGCTCGTCCCTGTGAGCAGCCGTCCGACGACACTCGCCCCCGCGCTGATAAGCGCATATTGCGCGGCGGTGAAGCGCAGGTCGCACAGGGCGGAGAAATACGCGACCACCACCACCCCGCCATAGCCGCTGGCGAAGTTCTCGAACCCTATCGCCGCTGCCATGCCGAGATTCGAATGGCCCGCCACGGCAAGTCCGGCGAAGCTCAGATTGGACACCGCCATCAGGATGAGCGCCATCATCACCGAGCGCTTCAGCCCGGCCCGTGCATAGAGCACGCCGCCCACGAAGATGCCGATCATGAACGCCCAGAAACCGACGCCGACATCGTAGATGGCGATCTCGTCATTGGTAAAGCCGAGATCGTCGAACAGCAGGCGGAAGGTAAGGTTGGCGAGCGTGTCGCCGATCTTGTGGACGAGAATGAAGGCGAGGACGAGCCAGGCGCCGTGGCGAGTGAAGAACTCGGCGAACGGATCGGCAATCGACGCCCAGACGTCGCGTACGCCCCGCTTGGCGACCGCAGCGCGGCGTCGCGCCGGTTCGCCCAGCACCAGCGCGGTCAGCATGGCGGGGAGCGCCAGCGCGGCGCAGGCGAGATAGGCCGCGCTCCACCCTTCCCGCGCCGCGACCACCAGTGCGAGCGCGCCCGCGCCTGCCGATCCGACGCGCCAGCCATACTGGCTCATGCCCGAGCCGACGCCGAGCTGCCGCGGCTTCAGCGTCTCGATCCGGTAGGCGTCGATGACGATATCGAAGGTCGCGCCCGCCACGCCGACGAGCAGCGCGGCCACGATGGTCATGCCGAGGCTCGCTTCGGGGTCTACGAGCGCGAGGTTCACCACCGCGGCGATCACTGCGCAGCCCGACACGAGCATCCACGAGACCCGCTGGCCCATGCGGTGCAGGACGGGCAAGCGGATGCCGTCGACGATCCACGCCCAGAACACTTTGAGATTGTAGACCAAGAAGGAGAGCGTGAAGGCGGTGACCGTCGCCTTGTCGATGCCGTCCTGCGCCAGCCGCGTGGTCAGCGTCGCGCCGATCATCGCGTAGGGAAAGCCCGAAGACACGCCGACCAGAAAGGCGGCAAGCGATTCCTTCTCCAGATATGGTTTGACCGAAAGCCAGAGGGTGGGCTTGTCCATCATCTGGTGGCAAGGAACTCCCTTAAACTACCCCCGCTCGCCCTGAGTTTGTCGAAGGGCCGTCCTTCACCTTTTCCGAAGGCGCAGAAGAAAAGAGCGGTGCTTCGACAAGCTCAGCACGAGCGGTCTCGTTGGGTTTGGCTTTACTCCGCCGGCTGCGCCGCAGGGTCGGGGGTCACCACGCCGGCCGCGCTGCCCCCGCGCGACTGGCGATACCATTCCGCCATGCATAGCACGACCGCGACGAGGCCGATAAAGGTCGTGAGGATGAACACGTAGTAATAACCGCGATCCTCGATCATCTCACCCAGCGCCCCGCGCCCGAGCGTGCCCACAAGCAGCGTCAGCGAAGACAGCAGCGCATATTGCACCGCGGCGTATCGTTTGGAGACGATCGAGGACAGCCACGCGACATAAGCAGCGCCGGCAATGCCGATGGCGAGATTCTCGAACAGGATGGTGAAGGTGAGGCGCGGCAGCCCTTCCGAACCGAACGGCGCCAAAAAGCCGATCATCGCGGAAAAGCCGGTCAGGTCGCTTGCCGCCTGCATCGTTGCCCCGCCCACCGCCATGTCGGCATAGAGCAGGTTCGTCAGCGCGGCCAGCAGCGCGCCGAGCGTCAGCGTCAGCATCCGCCCGAGCACGGTCAGCATGTACCCGCCCAGCGCCAGCCCGGCAATGATCGCGCCCACCCCGAAGAACTTCGAAGCAAACGCGACCTCGTCATTGGTGTAGCCGAGCTCGCCGAGATAGAACGGATAGGCGAAGGTGCCCCAGATCGCGTCGCAGATGCGATAGGTGAGGACGAGCGCCAGGATCAGGATCAGCGGCCAGCCGATCCGTCCGACGAATTCCACCAGCGGCACCAGCAGCGCGCGGTAGAGATGATCCACCGCGCCGGGTGCGCGGGTGGAGGTCTCGTTCAGCTCGATCACGTCGTCCTGGCGCACCCGGTGGCGGTGGAGCAGCGCGGCGATGCTTGCCGGCAGGACGATGGTCGCAGCGATGATCGGCGGGCCCATCTTCGCGGTAAACTCGGTCGGGTCGGGCCGTCCGCTTTCGTTCAGCGGGAACATGCCGAATAGCCAGTTGAGATCGATCACCAGCGCGCCCAGCTCCATCGTGCCCAGCATCGGCACATAACCGCCCAGCGCACGCACCATGAAGATGCCCAGCACCAGCAGCGCCCAGCCCCACAGCCCGAGCACCATCCACAGGTAACGCTGGCGCACGTGGGCACGCACTTCTCCGGGGCGATAGAGCTCGTCGATCTCCTCGCCGCTCGGCCCGATGGCGGAGGCTTCGTCGCGTGCGGTGTCGGGCGCGAACAGCCCGCTGATGCCGACCGCGAGGATCAGGGCGCCGAACAGCATGTAGGTTTCCGGCCAGCCGATCCGCGCCGCGATGATGAGGCCTAGCGCTCCGCCGACCAGCGAAGCCATGCGAAAGCCCATCTGGTAGATCGTCGAGAGGATATCGAGCGTCGCCTCCTCGTCGGCGACGTCGATGCGCCAGGCGTTGATCGCGATGTCCTGAGTCGCCGAAGCAAGCGCACCGATCCCGGCGAGCAGCGAAAACCAGCCCAATTGCGTTTTGGGTTCGAGCAGGCTCAGCGTAACCAGGATGATGCCGAGGATCAGCTGCATCGGCGCGATCCACTGCTTGCGTTTTCCCAGCCGCCTCAACCCCGGCAGATCGACCTTGTCGACCATCGGCGACCACACGAACTGAAAGGCATAGGCAAGCCCGATCAGCGAGAACACGCCCATGGTCTCCAGGTCCACCTCAGCCTCGCTGAGCCAGGCGTAGAGCGTGCCGAGGAACAGCGCGAAGGGCAGGCCGCTGGCAAAGCCGAACAGCACCATGAAGGCCGACTTGCGGTTCTTCATCGCGCGCGCGACCTCGCGCCATCCGGGCTTTGCCGGTTTGCCCTCGTCGCCCGCTTTGTCGGCCGTCGCTGCAGTCACTCGCACCTCTTTTTTTGTATTGACCGCGTGGTCTGTGACATAACCTGTGGCCAAGAGATAGGGAGAGCGCGATGAACGCATCTACAACGACAGCGCGAGGACGCACGCCGACGCCGGGTCAACTGGCACTGGCCAAGGCGATCAGCGAGGGCGAGGGGCGCAGCAGCGAGCGAATTTCGACCGTACCCGCGTCGCGCTACATCGATCCTGCGCATTTCGAGCGCGAGAAGACGGCCCTGTTCGACAAGATGGCGCAGGTGCTGGTACCAAGCGCGCTGCTGCCCGATCCCGGCTTGGCGCTGCCGCACGATGCGACCGGCAGGCCGCTGCTCATCACGCGCGATGCGGAAGGGCAGGTCCACGTCTTCCTCAATGTCTGCCGCCATCGCGGGACACGGCTGGTCGAGGGCGAGGAAGTGCAATGCGCCAAGCGGCTGGTATGCCCCTATCACGCCTGGACCTACCGGCTGGACGGCGCGCTTCTCGCCCTGCCGCGGCCCGAAACCTTTCCCGGCCTCGACAAGAGCGAGCACGGCCTTGTCGAACTGCCATCATGCGAAAGCGGCGGACTGATCTGGTTCTCGCCCGACCGGAATGCGGAAGCAAATGCTCTGTTCGCCGATGCGCGCCGGGTGGGCGCGGATTTCGAGGCGTTCGGGATGGACGAGGCCTATCTCTTCCGCCGCAAGCTCCACCATGTGAAGGGCAACTGGAAGCTCATCATGGATGCCTTCCTCGAAAGCTATCACGTCACCCGGTTGCACGCGAACACGATCGGCCCGTTCTTCAAGGACGGAATCACGAGCGGCGACACCGTCGGCCCGCACATGCGCTCGGCGGTCGGTCGACTGGAGGAGATGGAAGCGGTCGATCTGAGCGACATGGCGGCGCTGCGCCGGGTGGTGACCTTCGCCTATCAACTGATGCCGGCAACCGTCATCGTGCCGAGCCCCGATTACGTCAACGTCATGGTGCTGATGCCGCAGCGCCATGATCTGACGCTGGTCGAGGATTTCATGCTGATCCCGGAAGAACCGCGAACCGACAAAGCGCGCGATCACTGGGAGCGCAGCTGGAAATTGCTCGATGGCGGGGTGTTCGCCAGCGAGGATTTCCGCGCCGCCGAGCTGGGGCAGCAGGGTCTGGAAAGCGGGGCGATCGAGGAATTGACGCTTGGCACGCTCGAAGGCGGCATCGCGCGCTTTGACGAGGCGGTGCAGGAGGCGCTGCGGGCTGCGAACTGATCTTCCGTCCTTCGAGACGGCTGCGCCTTCACCTCCTCGGCATGAGCGGCTAGGGGGATGTGGTGTTTCCGCTCATCCTGAGAAAGGGTGAGGACGCATGTCCGAACCCTGTCTCGAAGGACAATCACGTGCCCACCGACCCGAAGAAAGCGGAAGACCGCCCCGAAGGCGACCGCATCGCCAAGCTGCTTGCCCGAGCCGGGGTTGCGAGCCGGCGCGAGGTGGAGCGGATGATCGCCGAGGGACGTGTGACCCTGCACGGCAAGCCGGTCGAAACCCCCGCGACCTTCCTCACCAGCCTTCGCGGCGTCAGCGTCGACGGCAAGCCCGTCGGCCCGCCCGAGCCGGCACAGCTCTGGGCCTTTCACAAGCCCACCGGGCTTATCACCGCCGAGCGCGACCCGGCGGGCCGCGCAACCATCTATGCCGCTCTCACCAATGCCCTGCCCAAGGACACGCCGCGGCTGATGCCGATCGGGCGGCTCGACCTGAACACCGAGGGGCTGTTGCTTCTGACCAATGACGGCGGATTGAAGCGGCAGATGGAGCTGCCCGCCTCGCAGGTTCCCCGCACCTACCGCGCGCGCGCTTTCGGCGAGGTGTCGCAGGAACAACTCGAAGCTCTGAGCGAAGGCGTCGAGGTGGATGGCATGCGTTACGGACCGATCGACGCCAATCTCGAACATGGGTCCGGCGGGGCGGGCACGAAGAACCACTGGATCGAGATCACCATCACCGAGGGCAAGAACCGCGAGGTTCGGCGCGTGCTCGAACATCTCGGCCTGCAGGTCAGCCGCCTGATTCGCACCGCCTATGGCCCCTTCGCGCTCGGCGATCTGCCGCGCGGGCAGGCGGCGCGCATCCGCAAAGGCGATCTCGATCGCTTTCGCTCGTCATTGAAGTCCTCGACCCGCGCCACTTCGAAGACAGTCGAAGCGGGCATCGGAGGAGGAGGCGGCCGCAACACGGCGGACAGAGGGAGTTCTTCCCCGCCGCGCAGACCGTCCCCCTCCCCCAAGCCCCCCGCTTCCCGTCGCACGCGCTCCTCCGCGCGGCGTTCGTCCTGAGGCGCCGGCACTTATGCGGATCATCGCTGGCACCCATCGCGGGCGCAAACTCGAAGCTCCGCGGGGGCAGGCGACCCGTCCGACCGCCGATCGCACCCGCGAAACACTGTTCTCGATGCTCGCCAGCCGCCTCGGCCAATTCGAGGGGTTGCGCTGCGCCGATCTGTTCGCCGGCTCGGGCGCATTGGGGCTCGAAGCGCTGTCGCGCGGCGCGGCGCACTGCCTGTTCGTCGAGCAGGAACGAGCGGCGATCGCCGCCATCCGTGCCAACCTTACCGCGCTCGACCTCGCCGGGGCAGCGACCCTCGTCGAAGGGTCGGTGATGGCCCTGCGGCCTGCGTCCGAGCCGCTCGACCTTCTGCTGCTCGATCCACCCTATGGCACGGGCGCCGGCGAGGTTGCGCTCGACCGGCTGCTGCGCCTCGGCTGGATCGGCGAGGCGACTTGGATCGCGCTCGAAACCGGCCGCGACGAGGCGCCCGAGGTCAAGGGGCTCGCCTGCAAGGCGTCGCGCCGGGTCGGCAAGGCGCGCCTCACCCTGCTGACCGGCGCAAGCCCGGCCTAGCGTCCTCCGGGAGCCGAGCCGGTCCGTCCTTCAACCTGCTCCCAGGCCGCTTCGCGCTCCGGCCCGGTCATCGCGGTAAGCGCGACCTTGTCCTCGTCGGTCAGCCGCCAGAACATCATCTGGCGCTCGGGCAGGAGCGACCAGTAATAGTTCTGCGTTTCGACCGGCCAAGTGGCGTAAGCGACCTTCTGCTCCTCTGACCAGCTGTCGTAATCGGCCTGCTGGGTCTCGTCGAGCGCGGCGCTGGGCACCGGCTCTGTCATGGTGTCGGCATCTTCCATCTCGTCCTGCGCGTGAGCCACCGCGGGGGCGGCGGCGAGATAGACGGCGGTCGCCGCGGCAACACCGAAAAGATACATGTGGGACTTACGCATTGGGGGTTCTCCTTGAACACTTACCCAAGCGCGAACGAACGCATATCGACCGCTGGAAAAATCCGGCCCCCTGTCGGCCCGTGTGCTTTCATCATGTCACCGGAATTGCTGCGATCAAGCCGAACGGCCCGGCGCCATCCCGCCTTGTGCACGGACGGGCGAGAGGTGTGGCGGGAACGCGCCGGGATGACGCCGCCGGCCCGGCGCCCGCCTGTCGCGAAAACGAAAAAGGGCAGCGCGCCGGCTGCTCTTTCTCAAAGTATACTGGTGTTCGTCGCCGTTACATCGAGCTCGCCGGCTGTCCCGGCCAGTACATCAGTGGCCGATTGCCGAAGCCGAGACCGGCGGCCCGCGGATTGATGCAGCTGTCCTGCTCGCTGTTCATGCAGACGTCGATAACCTGGCCGTCGATCCGCACCTTGGTAACGCGGCCGCGATTGTTGCGTTCAACGATCTCCGGGCTCTGCGCCTTCCAGTTGGCATCGCCGGTCACCGTGCTCTGCTGCTTGTGATCGTCGGCGAGAACGGGCGCGGCGATTCCAAGCGCTCCGGCGAAGGCGACGCAGATGCCGCTTGCGATAAGATTTTTCATGGCTGTCGATCCTCGAATTTGCGTTTCGTTGTTCGTATAATGCGGCAGGCGCTGGGGGAGTTCCAAGAAAATCCGGACTGGCGATTAACGCTCTCACTCGACGCGCCCATTGAACAGGGCCGGATGAAAACCGATCACGCGCGCTTGCGGGGAGCGCCCGCGTTCCCTACCTGTTCACGACACGAACATGAGCGACACCCTGCCCCAGACCAGCGACGCCGCCCCGCCGGGCGAGGTGCCGCCCTATGCCGCGCGGCTCAATCCGCCGCAGCGCGAGGCGGTGCTGACGACCGAGGGGCCGGTGCTCATGCTGGCCGGCGCGGGCACCGGCAAGACCGCGGCGCTGACGGCGCGCCTCGCGCATCTGGTCGCGACGCGCCGCGCCTGGCCGAGCCAGATCCTGTGCGTCACCTTCACCAACAAGGCCGCGCGCGAGATGCGCGAGCGTGTCGCGGGCCATCTGGGCGCGCCGGGAGAGGGGTTGCCATGGCTCGGCACGTTCCATTCGATCTGCGCCAAGATGCTGCGCCGCCATGCCGAGCTGGTCGACCTGCAAAGCAATTACACCATCATCGATACCGACGATCAGTTGCGGCTCTTGAAGCCGCTGATCGTCGAGGCAGGCGAAGACGAGAAGCGCTGGCCCGCGCGCCAGCTCGCCGGCCTGATCGATCGCTGGAAAAACCGCGGGCTCAATCCCGCAGATCTCGATCCGGCTGAGAACGAAGCCTTCGCCAATGGCCGGGGCAAGGAACTCTACGCCGCTTATCAGGCGCGGCTGAAGGCATTGAACGCCTGCGATTTCGGCGATCTGATGCTGCATATGCTCAATATCTTTCGCGCACATCCCGACGTGCTGAAGGATTATCAGGAGCGTTTTCGCTACATTCTGGTCGACGAATATCAGGACACCAATGCAGTCCAGTATCTGTGGCTACGGCTGCTGGCCCAGACCCGCAAGAATATCTGCGTGGTGGGCGACGACGATCAGTCGATCTATTCCTGGCGTGGGGCCGAGGTCGCCAACATCCTGCGCTTCGAAAAGGATTTTCCCGGCGCACATGTCGTGCGGCTTGAGCAGAATTACCGCTCGACCCCGCAAATATTGGGCGCCGCATCGGGTCTGATCCGCGCCAATTCCGAGCGCCACGAAAAAACGCTTTGGACGCAGGCGAATGGCGGCGACAAGGTCAAGGTCGTAGGCGTCTGGGATGCGCCGGAAGAGGCACGCCGCGTCGGCGAGGAGATCGAGCGGCTCGAACGCGAAGGCGCGTCGCTGGACGAGGTCGCGATTCTGGTGCGCGCGCAATATCAGACGCGCGAATTCGAAGACCGCTTCATCCAGACCGGGATCAATTACCGGATCATCGGCGGTTTCCGCTTCTACGAACGCGCCGAAATCCGCGACGCGCTGGCCTACTTGCGCGTGATCGCGCAGCCGCAGGACGATCTCGCCTTCGAGCGCATCTACAATCAGCCGAAGCGCGGGCTCGGCGCCAAGACGCTGGAGAAGATGCACAGCCATGCCCGCGGCTCGAACCTGCCGCTGGCCGCCGCCTCGCTCCAGCTCGCCGACAGCGACGAATTGCCCGCCCGAGCGGCGAATACGATCGGCGCGCTGATGCGCAGCTTCCTTGCCTGGCGCGAAGCGTCCGAGCAGCTTTCCCCGGCCGACCTGCTGCGGCTCGTCCTCGACGAAAGCGGCTATAACGACATGCTGGCGAAGGATCGCTCGGCCGAAAGCGCAGGGCGCGCGGAGAACCTCTCCGAACTCGCCCGCGCGATGGAGGAATACGAGACGCTCGGCGACTTTCTCGAACATGTCAGCCTCGTCATGGACAACGATCGCGGCGAGGAAGAGGAAACGGTCACGATCATGACCATCCACGCCGCCAAGGGCCTTGAATTCGACCATGTCTTTTGCGTCGGCTGGGAAGAAGGCGTGTTCCCCTCGCAGCGCGCAATCGACGAAGGCGGGCTCGCCAGTCTCGAAGAAGAGCGCCGCCTTGCCTATGTCGCGATCACTCGCGCACGGCGGCGCGCCTGGATCTTCCATGCGGCGAACCGGCGCATCTACGGCCAGTGGACGAGCTCGATCCCCTCGCGCTTCATCGAGGAATTGCCCGAGGAGCATATCGAGCAGGAGACGACCATGACCGGCGGCGCTTCGCTGTGGCGTGCGAACTGGTCGGAGAACGAGGATCCCTTCGCGCATGTGGCCGAGGCCAGGCCCGACCGGGCGCAGGCGCGTGGGCCCGGCTGGCAACGCGCCATCGCGACCGGCTACGACCCGCAGCAAAAGCGCATCGCCGAGCCAGGGCGCAGCGCTGCGAGCTTTGCCGGCACGCCGCGCAGCGACATCGCGATCGGCGCGATGGTCAGCCACAAAAAATTCGGCACTGGCTGCGTCATCGATCAGGAGGGCAACAAGCTCACCATCCAGTTCGAGCAAGCGGGCGAAAAGCGCGTGATCGACAGCTTCGTTACCCCGATCGGGTAAGATGCGGCGTCGCTGGCGCGTGCGGCGCTAATCGCGTACCGGTGTCCCCCAACCGGAACCGGGGGAGTGGCAGGTGCATTCCCCCGTCAGATCGTCAGGGCCTTCCTGCCTCTGACCGCCGCCCGACAGGAGCCGCTCTATGTCCGAACACCCCGACGATCCCGCCGCCGAAATGAAGGTAATCCAGCAGTCACTTGCCAAGAAAACGACCGACAATTTTCTCGACGGATTGCTCGCGGACACGGCGGCGCAGCGGCTGAACCTGTTTCAGTCGATGTTCGACGCGGTGCCGGTCGGACTGGTGGTGGCCGACAGGGACGGTCGGATCATCTACGCCAATGACCTGGTCGAGGACATGGTGCGCCACCCGGTCCTCTATTCGCCGGACGCCGAAAGCTACGGCGAATGGGTGTCGTTCCACGAGGACGGTCGCAAGGTCGAAAGCCGGGAATATCCCCTCGCCCGCGTTATCCTGGAGGGCGAAGAACATGCCGAACTCGACGTCAGCTATCAGCGCGGCGACGGCACCCGGTTCTGGATGCGGATCATCGGACGCAGCATTCGCGGGGTGGACGGCGAACTGATCGGCGCGACGGTGGCGCTGATCGATATCGACGAGGAACGGCGGCTACAGAAGATGCAGCGCGTGCTGATCGGAGAGCTCAACCACCGAGTGAAGAACGCCTTTTCGGTGGTCAAGTCGATCGTCGCCCAGTCGCTGCGCAACGCAGACGTGCCCGCGGGCCTGCGTACAACGCTCGACCAGCGGTTGAACGCCTATGCGACGGCCCATGCCCGCCTGGTCAGCAATCAGTGGGACGCGGCCCGGCTGGACGAGATCGCGCGCGAGATCGTCTCCGCCATCGCGGCAGACCGCGTTTCGATCTCCGGCCCGCCCGTGCTCGTCCCCACCCGCCAGGCGCTCGCCTTCTCGATGGCCTTCTACGAGCTTGCCACCAATGCATTGAAATATGGCGCTTTGTCGGAAGAGGCGGGGCGCGTCGATCTCGCTTGGACGCTGGGCGGCGAAGCAGAGATGCGGCGGCTCAACATGCATTGGGACGAGCGCGGCGGGCCGCCCTGCTCGGAACCAAAGGCCAAGGGATTCGGTTCATTTGTCACAGGCCGCGCGCTCGCGGCGGAAACGGGCGGCAAGGTCACGACCGACTATTTGCCGACGGGACTCAAGTGGAGCCTCGATATGCCCGCAGATAAAATCGATACCGAGGAATAAAGTGAAAGAATTACCGCAACGCATTTTCATCGTCGAGGACGAGATGCTGGTCGCGTTCGAGATGTCCGACTTGCTCGAGGATCTCGGTTTCGAAGTCGTGGGCCCGAGCGTCCATCTCGAGGAGGCCAAGGCCGTCGCCGCCGAAGAGCGGATCGACGTCGCTTTTCTCGACGTCAATCTGGGCGAGAGCAAGACTTCGAAACCGGTGAAAGACATCCTGAAGGAACGCGATATCCCTTACGTCTTCATAACCGCCTACGATCATTCGCAAATCGATTTCATTGAGGACAAGGACAGGGTTTTGTCGAAGCCAGTTTCCAGCCCCGCGCTGCTCGCGGCTTTGCGCAGTATCGTGAAGGAGCGCTAGCGGCGCCGGGCGGCCTGAGCCGACCTAGCCGAGTTCGACGTCGAGGAAGCCGGGCTTCGGCCCGTTCCATTCGCCCGCCGGGGCCGGGGGTTCGCTGCGCTCGCCGCGGCGCTGGCGGCCCGAGCCGGCCTGCCTGTTGTCCGCCTGCTTGTCGCCGGCCCGCTTGTCCTCGCCCCGATCGTCCGAAGACCCGCGCCGGCGCGTTTTCGCCTTGGCGGGCGCATCGTCCGAACGCTTGCGGCTGCGCGCAGGTTTCGCGCGCGTTTCGTCCTCGCGATCGTCGGCGGAGGACGCTTCACGCTCGCTTTTCCCGCGCGGCTCGCTTTTCGCCGAGCCCTTCTCCGCCAGTTCGACGCGCACGTCGTCCTTGCCGAAGGTCTTGATCTTGGCGCCGGTCAGCTTCTCGACATTCGAGATCGCTTCACCGTCTTCTTCTGCGACCAGGGTAAAGGCGCGGCCCTTCGCGCCGGCGCGTCCGGTCCGCCCGATGCGGTGGACATAATCGTCCGGATGCCACGGCGTGTCGAAATTGAAGACGTGGGAAACGCCCTTGATGTCGAGCCCACGTGCCGCGACGTCCGAGGCCACCAGGATATTCACCTCGCCCGACTTGAACCGGTCGAGCTCCTTGAGGCGCGAGGCCTGGTCCATGTCGCCGTGAATCTCGCCGCTGGCAAAGCCGCGCTTTTGCAGGTGCTTGTTGAGCTCGCGCACCGTCGTCTTGCGGTTGGCGAAGATGATCGCGGTCTCGACCTGGTCGTGGGCGAGCAGCCATTCGAGCGTATCGCGCTTCTGCCGCGACTTCACCGGGACCTTGAACGCGGTGATGTTCTCGTTGGTCGAGGCCGCACGGCTGACTTCGATCCGCTTGGGATTGTTCAGGAATTGCTTGGCCAGCTTCGCGATCGGCGGCGGCATCGTCGCGGAGAACAGCATGGTCTGGCGGGTTTCGGGCAGTTTCGAACAGATGAACTCGATATCGGGGATGAAGCCCATATCGAGCATCCGGTCCGCCTCGTCGATGACCAGCAATTCGCAACCCGATAGCAGGATCTTGCCACGCTCGAACAGATCCATCATCCGGCCCGGCGTCGCGATCAGCACGTCGACGCCTTCGTTCAGCGCCTTAATCTGATCGCCCATCTGCACGCCGCCGATCAGCAGCGCCATCTTGAGATCGTGATTGGCGCCGTATTTCTCGAAATTCTCGGCGACCTGCGCGGCAAGCTCGCGCGTCGGCTCGAGGATCAGCGAGCGCGGCATCAACGCCCGCCGGCGCCCGGCGGCCATGACGTCGATCATCGGCAGCACGAAGCTCGCGGTCTTTCCGGTCCCCGTCTGCGCGATGCCGATGAGGTCCTTCATCATCAGGACGGCGGGGATCGCCTCGGCCTGGATCGGCGTGGGCTCGGTATAGCCGGCATCTTCGACGGCTTTGAGAAGGTCGGGAGAAAGGCCGAGATCGGCAAAGGTCATGAAGGTTGGGTCATTTCGCTTGGGTGGGAGAGGTCGCTCGTCTTTTATAGGCGTGCGGCCACGGATTGTCGAAGAGCTCGCGCAATACCCCTATCGAGCGCGGCTCGCGCTTGGGGGCATTAACGCAAAAAGTCAAGAAAGGTGCCCGGCAGACAGCGCCATTTGGACTATTCCGACGCGGGGCGGGCCTATTGTTCGATCGCGACGAGCCGGCGCATCACCTCGACCTCGCATTTGGCGCCGCTGCGCGATTGCAGCAGGTCGCGACCGACACAAAGCTGTCCGTCCTCGCTGCGTTCGACATAGAAGCCGGAATAGAAATCGCGCGAGCGGCACGCGCGCTCGAGGCTGAGGCTGAGAATGCGCTGATCGCGCAGGAACAGCAGCAGGCGATTGCCGGTGCCTGTCTGCACACCGGAAATGCCGGCAACCGGAATGCAGCTCTGCGCCTCGCCTTCGGCATAGGCGGCCCGCGTGCCGCGCTGCGGCAACCGGGCGAGCAAGCTGTTGGGATTGACCGCCGGGCGCGGCGAAATGCGAATGGTCACACGCTGCTCGATCCGCACCTGCTGCGCGCGCTGGGCGCGTTCGAGCATGTCGAGCGGACCAGCGCTGGTGACCGGCGCGATCGAGCGCAGCGGCGAAGATCGCGGCGGGGGCAGCTTCTTTTGATGCGCGAGCGTGCCTGGCAACTGAGGCGCTGGGCAATGATCGCTGCCGCCCGGCCTCTCCGCCACCGGTCGCGGTGCGAGCGCGGCGGACGTGGCCGGCCCTTGCCCGAACAGCGGCAGGATCAGCGTAAGAGGCGCTGCGAGGGCGGCGAAGAAAGGCATGGGCGCCTGGGGGGTCCTTTCCCGATGGGATCCCGGTGTCGAAAGGGCGTGCAGGGCCCACTCAATTGTTGCGGCATATGCGCTAGCACATGCGATTGAACGCCCGCTTAACTCGCCGCAAGCCGAGCGGAAAAGCGCTGGCGAAGCGCAGGCACGGTGTGGCATAAGGGCCACGATGGCAAGCTCCGATCATACCGACGCGCTGGAACGTCCAGCCTCGCCCGCCGCCTCTACTGCTACGGACCATGCGAACTTCGCCGATGCAGCCGCGCGATTGCTTGAGGAAAAGGGCTGGACGCAAGCTGCGGACGAGATGGCGCCCTGGCTGTCGGACTGGCGCGGGCGCTATCACGGCCGCGCGCTCGGCCTCGCCGCCCCCGCCTCCACCGCGGAGGTTGCCGCTCTGGTGAAACTGTGCGCGCAGCACCGCGTGCCGATCGTGCCGCAGGGCGGAAACAGCGGCATGGCGGGCGGCGCCACCCCCGACGACAGCGGCGCGGCGATCCTCCTCTCGCTGCGCCGGATGAACCGGATCCGCCGGATCGATGCCAGTGCAGGCCAGGCATTGTGCGAGGCGGGCGTGATCCTCCAGACGCTGCACGAGGCGGCGACGGAGGCGGACATGCGCTTCCCCCTGACGCTGGGCGGCAAGGGCTCGGCGACGGTGGGCGGACTGATCTCGACCAATGCGGGGGGCACGCAGGTGCTGCGCCACGGCACGATGCGCGCGCAGGTGTTGGGGATGGAAGCGGTGCTCGCCGATGGCAGCGTGCTCGATGCGCTGACCGTGCTCAAGAAGGACAATCGCGGCTTCGATCTGAAGCAGCTTCTGATCGGATCGGAGGGGACGCTCGGCATCGTCACCGCGGCGACTCTGCGCCTGCTCCCCGCCCCGCGCGCCCGCGCCACCGCCTGGATCGGCCTCGCCGCCCTCCCCGACGCGCGCGCGCTGCTGCGGCGGCTCGAACGGGCGATGGGCGACAGCCTCGAAGGGTTCGAGATCGTGCCCGCGCGGTGTCTCGCCAATGTCGTCGCGCATCTGCCCGGCGCGCGCGCGCCTTTGACCGGCACGCATCAATGGAACGCGCTGGTCGAATGCGTCAGCGCCGAGGGGTCCGACGCCGAATTGCGCGAGCGGCTACAAAACGCGCTGGCGCAGGCGGCGGACGAGGCGCTGCTGGAAGATGCGACCATCGCGGCGAGCGAGGCACAGGCCGAGGCGCTGTGGACCTTGCGCGATTCGATCTCCGAGGCCGAACGCGCGCTCGGCCCCGCGATGCAGCACGATATTTCGGTGCCGGTCGAAAACATGCCCGAATTCATCCTCGCCGCCACGCCTGCGATCGAGGAGGCGTTCACCGGCACCAGGGCGCTCGCTTTCGGGCATCTGGGCGATGGCAATGTCCATTTCCACGTCATCGCCCCGCCCGGCGCCGTCCCGGACGAATGGGAGGAGCGCGAAGGCAAGGAAATCAGCGCGGCGGTCTACGATCTCGTCAGCGAATGGGGCGGATCGATCAGCGCCGAACACGGGATCGGCCAGATGAAGGTGGGGGAACTCGGCCGGCTCGGCGATCCGATCGCGCTCGACATGATGCGGCGGGTGAAGCAGGCGCTCGATCCGCGTGGTCTGCTCAACCCCGGAAAGCTCGTTCCACCGCGCGATCGGTAAAGCGGGCCGAGTGCACGACCCGGCTGCCCTGGCCAGCCTTGCACCGTGCGCGCGATCCGCCTAAAGGGCCGCATCCGGCGCGCCGGAGCGCCGCCGACCGGCTGCCTGCCGCCCCGGACCCGCATTTTTCAAGGGTGCGGGGCAGGCCCGCCAAACGGACCGGCCCGGCGCCAAATCCAACCCGCAAGGCTAACCAACGCCGCCATTTCAGGAGACTTCCCATGGCCACCGCGCCAAGCCCGCAGCTTCCGCTGTTCTACAAGGACCTCATGCCCCTCAACAGCCAGGAACATGGCGAGTGGAAGGTCAGCAATTTCGAAGACGCCTCGTTCCTCGCCAACACGCACGCGATCCCGCTGACAGTAGACGAATTCGTCGATGCCCAGCGCGATTTTCCCATCGTCTTCACCGCCAACGACAATCCGCTGCCGATCGCGCTGTTCGGCCTGAACGAAGGCGTCAACGTGCATGTCGCCGACGACGGCAAGCTCGAAGCCGGCCTCTACGTGCCGGCCTATATCCGCCGCTATCCCTTCATCCTTGCGAAGCTCAGGCAGGACAGCGACGACATGTCGCTGTGCTTCGATCCGGAATCGGGCGTCGTCGGCAAGAACAAGGACGGCCAGGCCTTGTTCGAGAAGGACGGCGATAGCGCCAAGCCGACCGAATACACCAACGGCGTGCTCGATTTCTGCCGCCGGTTCGAAAATTCGGGCCAGCGCACCAAGGCGTTTCTCGACGAGCTCAAGTCGAGCGACCTGTTGATGGACGGCGAGATCGCCATCACCCGCAACGACATGCCCAACAAGCCGTTCATCTATCGCGGTTTCCGGATGGTCGACGAAAACAAGCTGCGCGAATTGCCCGCCAACAAGCTCGAGGCGATGAACAAGAGCGGCATCCTGATGCTGATCCATGCGCATCTGTTCTCGCTGAACCTGATGCGCTCGCTGTTCGAGCGTCAAAGCGCGCAGGGCAAGGTGCCCGTGCCCGACGGTTCGGCGACGGTTCCCAAAGGCACCATGTAAGGCGGTTCCCCGAGGAACCATGTAAGACGGCAAGTAAAGCGCAGCCGCTTACGAGCGGCCGAGCGCTTACATGAACAATAGATTACAATCGTATGCGATCATTTAGGGGGTCGCCCGTTCTTGAAGGCGGGCGGCCCTTTTCCTATATTACGAAAACGGGCGGCCACCCCCCTCATGGGCCGTCCGGGATCGCACCCCAAGCGGGTGCCATCCCTCCCTGAACCTGGCCACCTCGTGCACCCCCCCTCATTCGCACGAGGTGGCATTTTTTTGTCTGGTTCGGAAAGAGCGGCGAGCGACTCCCAGCACCCCCGCGCTCCTATTCCGCCGCCTGTGGCATCTCGCCGCCCGCGCCCAGCCCCGCCGCCTGCGCGCCGAGCACCCGCACGAGCCCAGCCAGCATCCGCGCCAGCGGGCCCAGCCCCCGCGTCGGTTCGTTGAAGCCCGCATCGAGATAGGCCGAACGGCACACTTCGAGCTGCACCGCGTGAAACCCGTCCGCGGGCCGCGAATGGCGATCGAGCACGTAGCCCCCCGCATAGGGGCGGTTATGCGCCGCCGGGTAGCCATGATGTTCGAGATGGGCGAGCGCCGCGCTCGCGATCGAGGCGTGGCACGAGGCGCCGAACCGGTCGCCGATGACGATCCGGGGGCTGCGTTCCTCGCTCGGCTGGCGGCGCAGCGGCGGCATCGAATGCAGATCGATCAGCAGTGCCGCGCCCCAGCCCTCGCGGATCCGCGCAAGCTCTTCGCCCAGCGCCGTGTGATAGGGGCGATGGATGTCCTCGATCCGCCGTTCCAGCTCGGCGCGCGGCAGGGGCCGGCGCCAGATTTCGCCGAAGCCCGGCAGCCGGCGCGGCACGATGCCAAGCCCGCTGCGCGCGCGTGCGCCCGGTCCGGTCAGCCGCTCGCGGCGGCTCAAACGGCCCTCCCCCTCGCCGCCCGATGCGACCATGTCCCAGTCCACATCCCGCTGCGAGCGGTTGAGGTCGATCATCGCGCGCGGCGCATGGGCGACGAGCAATCCCGTGCCCGTCAGCCGCGCCACCTCTCGACCAAGCGCATCGACATGCCGATCCTCGAGCCTCAGCTGGCTGAGCAGCGGATCGCGCATCTCGTCCAGCACCGCGCGCGGATAGGCGCGCCCGGCATGCGGCACCGCGATCAGCACCGGAAGCGGCGAGCGCGCGGGCACCGCCATGGTAAACGCCGCTTCGCCGCATTCGGCGCTGACCCGCCCGCCCTGGATGGACGCGCCGTCATCGGGCGATGGCGAGCGGCGAGCGGCGGCGGTTTCGGGCCCCTGCGGGGGATTGGCAGGGCGACTGGAAGCGGGACGAGTCATCGCCGGTTCGCCTGCCCAATTTGCCCTCGCCTGTCAAAAGCCAATAGCGGTGGGCGGCAGGGAAAAGGCCAAAGATTTCTTAAGCGTTTTCCTGTATGCGCCTGTCCCATGAACACACCCTCTGCCCCTCGCATCCTGCTCGCCGAAGACGAAGACGCGATGCGCCTCTATCTCGAGCGCGCGCTCGTCAAGGCGGGATACGAAGTCACCAGCGTCGATCGCGGGACGGCGGCGCTTCCGCTGCTGCAATCGGAGAGCTTCGACCTGCTGCTTTCCGACATCGTCATGCCCGAAATGGACGGCATCGAGCTCGCCCAACGCTGCGCCGAGGTGAGCCCGCGCACCAAGGTGATGTTCATCACCGGCTTCGCCGCAGTAAGCCTACGCGCCAGCCGCGAACAGCCGCACGCGAAGGTTCTCTCCAAACCCTTCCACCTGCGCGACCTCGTGCTGGAAGTGGAGCGGGTGTTCGAGGACCAGGCGAAGGCGCGGATTTAGCGCCGCAGTTTTTTCGGATTTCCTCTTACGGCTCGCCATCGTGCAGCGACAGTAGCGCCGTCGGCTGAGGGGTGAAGCGCCCGCGGTGATGCGTGGGCGCTGATGCTCTAAAAGAAGTGCGAGCCTCCGTGGAGGTAGCCAATGATATGCCTTGAACTAACAGCGGGTACTGATAGCCTTTCGACCAACTTGCGCTAGCTATTGGGTGGTGGGGCTGATCGAATGGCACTTTTAGATTGTATTGAGTGCGGCGGCAAAGTTTCAGACAGAGCAACGAATTGCCCACACTGCGGCACGCCTGTCAGCGCGACCCTTGAAGCGCAAGCTGCGTCGAAGGATAAAACACCTAAAGGCGCAAACGATACGAATGCTTTAGCATCGCCGCCAAAGTCAACCTCCGAGGATAGGATTGGAGAACCAGCAGATGTCATGGTCTCGCAGGAAAGCTCACAACCAGACAGAATTACGGACCGAACCCAACACCCGCATAGGGGAAAAAGTTTAGAAACGACAAACGATAAGATATTAGAATTTGCAGATTTCAACAGCCTCGCCGCGCTTCGTGATCTGGAAACGACTTACACCATTGCAGGAGGACAGGCTGAGTGGGAAGACTGGTCACTGATCCTTCGCGGCCTAGGCTATCTCTTTGCTGGATTTCTATTTATTGTCACGCTTTGCGCTTTGATTTATTGGATCGCTGGCGAACAAATTCTCATTTATTTCATTCTTGCCGTCGCCTTTATAGGTGTTCCGATAGTAGCGTTTCTGCGGCTGCGGCAGCTGATCAAACGTCCATTTGACCTTATGGTCGTGCATGATGATTGGATATCGGTCTTTAGAGACCTCCAAAAAAGCGGAAAAAATTGGCAAGCTAAGCCCGGCCCAATTTTCCTCCTCTCCGATATCCAGAAAGTCGTGTATCGCACTTCATTTTGGAAAAAATGGATGGTTCTCATCCTCGCTGATCAATCTAACCATGACGGCCAAAAATATGTAATCCGCCATACATTGCTGTTCCGCCGCAGAGCGATCCCAGGAGTTGAGATCGACAGGATGCGCACCGCTGCCGACATCATTGGTCGGCTTGGAGTTAAGCACAAGTTTTCTTATGCTCTCGCGATCGCAACAGCGAGCTTCGCGACTCTTTTAATCGCACTTAATATCGCCAGCAAGGTGATCGATGCTGAGCAACGCTTCGATGAGATAGACCGTGACTATGAGGAAGCTATTGCTCGCGCGCGGGCAGAGCAAAAACCGAATCAAGGTCAGCCAGCCTCGGCTTCTCCTTCAGACGCAGCACTAGCGATGGCCGACCCGCGTGCCCCCCTCTCGGAAGAGTGGAATGTTCAAAGGACGTCTTTCTTTGGTATTGTAGAGCGGGAAGTTGATGTTCATGCAAAACCTGATCCAACTTCCCCAGTACTTTTCAGACTTAACGTAGGGGACTCTGTCGTAAGACGTATTGCTTGGAGGAGTGGTATCCCAAGCGACGAGATGGAAGACTCGGATTTTGCACAGGCTATCGTTGATGTGGATGGCAAAATTGCTGGGTATGCGTTCAATAACGTTTTTGACGACAGTCTGTACAGTTTCCCCTCTGAAACTAGCAACCTCGCTGGCGCTTCCCAGCTGAGGGGTATTTGGCGGGACTCGGAAAGCGCTTATCGATTGCTTTCGGGACGGGGGATATGCGGTATTCAACTCTGGACAGTTCAGGTGGTTTGATCGTTTTACTGGAACTTATGAACTAAACAATGATCGGCTCAGTATGGAATTTATGGACGATGAACGTGGCCCAACTCAACGAGCCGAAGCAGTAATTACTATCGATCGCAACGGGCGAAGAATGGCCTTTGTTGCTGACGGCGATAGCGATTTCTTCTACCGCTGTTTTTGAATGGTCTCGACATTGCAAATGCAGATTTATTTCTCGTTTTGTAAAGCGATCCCTAGTTAGCGCCCAAGAGACACTTTGCGAACGTTCGTCGCATAGTATACCTCTATTGATCACACTGCCCGATAAACGATCCGACCTGCGCCATTGATCATTTCGAGCGGGATCATGTTGGAAACGATACTCCCGCCTTTGTCACCCTTGTGCAGCCAGATAGCGCCGATCTCAGTCCAGCGATCCTTTTTCTGCTCCCCTTTTGAGCGGACCAGCCAAATCCGGTGGGTGGGTGGGCCTCTTTTGCTTTTTTCTTTATGTAGTTCTCTGTCCGTCTCTTGTCTTCTTTCTGCAATTAAACTACAAATCGACTCTTTCCGAGATCGGGTCGAAACACTCAAATCCGAAACCCCCGATCCACCTCCCCAACCAAATCGCTTGCAACCCCGCGCCACCTTCGCTAGTGCGCCGCCTCCCGCATGCGATATGGCGTGCCGGCGATAATCGCGTGGGCGTATAGCTCAGTGGTAGAGCACTGTGTTGACATCGCAGGGGTCGGAAGTTCAACTCTTCCTACGCCCACCATTATCCTCCCCCCTCATCGGTAACTGTTTAGCAAAGCTGCACGCGTGGCGGGTGAACGTAGGGCGGGTTTTCAGCCGCGCCTTGGCACTTTGTCGCGCGCCGTTCGTTGGGCGCGCATGACATCCCATATCCTTCTTTTCGGACCCACCGGCGACACCGGCAGCGCGTTGCTCGATCAGGCGCTTGCGGCGGGCCATCATGTACGTGCCGCCGAGCGTGACTTTCCCGGCGACTTCCGCTCGCATCCCAATCTCGAAACGCGCGAGGCCAACCTTCTAAGCGGCGGCCTCGACGATCTCATGGACGGGATCGACTATGTCATCTCCGCGGTCGGCGTGCCGCGCGATCCGCAGACATTGGTCAATCCGCCGCCGCTTTACACCGAAGGCGCGGTCAACATGATCACCGCGATGCGCAAGGCCAAGGTCAAACGACTGGTGACGATCTCTGCTGCCTTCGCAGACAAGGATGCGACCGTGCCGATCTGGTTCAAGGCGGCGACCGCGCCGCTCGATCGCATCTTTCGCCAGATGGGCGAGATGGAGCGGATCTTGCGCGTGTGCGAAGACATCGACTGGACTGCGGTCCGCCCCGGCTGGCTGCTCAATCGTGAGCGGACCGGCGATTTCGAAGTGTCGCTGGACGATCTGCCCGCCGGCACTCTGCGAACCCGTCGCCCGGACCTCGCGCAGTTCATGCTTGAATGCGCGACGCTCGAAAAGCATGTGCGCGAGCGGCCGTTCGTCGCGCGCAAGGAAAGCGCCGCGCTCGAGACCCCGCCGGCGCTGATCGAGGAATTCTGGCCGTTCTAGAGCGCGTCCGCGTTTTCCTACATGGGGCGGGTGCTCTAGCGTCTCCCGCCATGACCTCGCCGCTCGTCATCCGCCTGAAAGCCCTTACCTTTTCGCGGGGGTTCAGGGCCGCGGAATTCTTCTCCAGAACCGTGTTCCACCTGTTCCATCCAGTAGGAAAGCGAGCGCCGCTTGCGCCCGTCCGCACCTCTGCTAGAGCGCGCGCAAGCCACACACATTCAGTCCAGGGGATAGGGCAGAGACATGCAGAAAATTCAGGTCAAGAACCCGGTCGTCGAGCTCGACGGCGACGAGATGACGAAGATCATCTGGCAGTGGATCCGCGAGCGGCTGATCCTGCCCTATCTCGACGTGGACCTGAAGTATTACGACCTTTCGATAGAGAAGCGCGACGAAACCGACGACCAGATTACGGTCGATGCGGCGAACGCGATCAAGGAGCACGGCGTCGGCGTCAAATGTGCGACGATCACACCCGACGAAGCGCGCGTCGAGGAGTTCGACCTCAAGAAGATGTGGGTCAGCCCCAATGGCACGATCCGCAACATCCTGGGCGGCGTGGTCTTCCGCGAGCCGATCGTGATCGACAACGTGCCGCGTCTGGTGCCGGGCTGGACCCACCCGATCGTGGTCGGGCGCCATGCCTTCGGCGATCAGTACCGCGCCAAGGATACCCTCATCCCCGGCCCGGGCAAACTGCGCCTGGTGTTCGAGGGTGAAGATGGCAAGAACATCGATCTCGATGTGTTCGAGTTCGAGACCTCGGGCATCGCGATGGCGATGTACAATCTCGACGATTCGATCCGCGCCTTTGCAAGAGCCTCGATGAATTACGGGCTGGACCGCAAGTGGCCGGTCTATCTCTCAACCAAGAACACCATCCTTAAGAAATACGATGGCCGGTTCAAGGACCTGTTTGAGGAGATCTACGAGAACGAGTTCAAGGACAAGTTCGAAGAAGCCGGCATTACCTACGAACACCGCCTGATCGACGACATGGTCGCCGCCGCGCTCAAATGGTCCGGCAAGTTCGTGTGGGCCTGCAAGAACTACGATGGCGATGTTCAGTCCGACACGGTGGCGCAAGGGTTCGGCTCGCTCGGCCTGATGACTTCGGTGCTGATGACGCCCGACGGCAAGACCATCGAAGCCGAAGCCGCGCACGGCACCGTCACCCGCCACTTTCGCCAGCACGAGCAGGGCAAGGCGACCTCGACGAATCCGATCGCCAGCATCTTCGCCTGGACCCGCGGCCTGATGTATCGCGGCAAGTTCGACGAGACGCCCGACGTCGTGAAGTTCGCCGAAACACTCGAGCGGGTCTGCATCCAGACGGTCGAGAACGGCCAGATGACGAAGGACTTGGCGCTGCTGATCGGGCCGGGCCAGAACTGGCTGACCACCGAGCAGTTCTTCGAGGCGATCGTCGAGAACCTCGAGAAAGAGATGGAAAACTGGGCTTGATCGGCCCGGTTGTTCTCTAGGCGATGGCGGGCGGGTCGAAGGCGCGGCTTGAGGTAAGGCAGGCGAAGCTCAAGGACGTGCGCGCCATCGGCGATCTCGTCCGCCGCGCCTATGACGATCTGCCCGCCTATACGCAGGGCGAGATCCGCGGACAGATCAACAATTACCGCGACGGCTGCTTCGTCGCGGTGCTCGACGGGAAGATCGTCGGCTATTGCGCCTCGATGCGGCTCGACGAGAATGTCGCGCTGTCCGACCACACCTGGGACGAGGTGACCGGCAACGGCTTTGGCTCGCGCCACGATCCGACCGGCGACTGGCTCTACGGCTACGAGCTCTGCGTCGATCCCAATGTGCGCGGGTCACGGCTCGGGCGGCGTCTCTACGAGGAACGCCGGGCGCTGGCGGAACGGCTCGACCTGACTGGCATCGTCTTCGGCGGGCGGATGCCGGGCTATGCGCGGGCCAAGCGGCGCAAGAACAACCGCGCCGAAAACCCGCGGGAATATCTCGACCTGATCCTCGAAGGGAAGGTCCACGATCCCGTCCTGCGCTTTCAACTGGCCAACGGGTTCGAGCCTTCGGGCATCCTGCCCGGCTACCTGCCCGAGGACAAGGCGAGCCGCGGCAATGCCGTGCGGATGGTCTGGCGCAACCCCTATGTCGATGCCGACGCCCCGCCCAAGCACCGCCTGCCGCGCGATGTCGAAGGCGTGCGCATCGCCACCTGCCAGTTGCAGGCGCGCGCGGTTTCGGGTTTCGACGAATTCATGCGGCAGGTGAAGTACTTCGTCGGCGTTGCCTCTGATTACGAAGCGGACTTCATCGTCTTCCCAGAACTGTTCACCTTGATGCTGCTCAGCGCCGAGGAAGACGAGCTCAACCCCATGGAAGCGATCGAGAGCCTTTCGCACTATACGCCGCAGATCCGCGCGGCGCTGTCCGAACTTGCGCTAAGCCACAACATCAACATCATCGGCGGATCGCACCCGACCAAGCTGCCCGACGGCGACATTCACAACGTCGCCTATGTATGTCTGCGCGACGGATCGATCTATGCGCAGGAGAAGATCCACCCGACTCCGAATGAGGCCTATTGGTGGAACATCAAGGGCGGCGACAGCATCGATGCGATCCCGACCGATTGCGGCCCGATCGGCGTCCTCATCTGCTACGACAGCGAGTTTCCGGAGCTCGCCCGCCGCCTGGTCGACGAGGGCGCGCGGATCATCTTCGTGCCCTTCTGCACCGACAGCCGCCAGGGCTATATGCGGGTTCGTTACTGCGCGCAGGCCCGCGCGATCGAAAACCAGTGCTACGTGGTCCTCTCCGGCAATGTCGGCAACCTCCCCAACGTCGCCAATATGGACATTCAATACGCTCAAAGCTGCATCCTCACACCTTGCGACTTCCCCTTCGCGCGCGACGGGATCGCGGCGGAGGCGAGCGAGAATGTCGAGACGCTGACGATCAGCGACGTGAACCTCGCCGACCTGCAATGGGCACGCGCCGAGGGCACCGTGCAGAACCTCGCCGATCGCCGCTTCGACCTCTACCGCATCGAATGGGACGCCCGCGTCGGCAACATCTCCGACCGGCTCGGCGAAGAGGTGGACACGCCTCCTGCGAGCGCCAGCGGTGCGCGAGGTCATGGCGGCGGATGACGCATTTGCATGACAGCGCTTCGCAGGCGCGGTAATCGACGAATATGGCCGGCGAACTCACGATGTCTCCTGTTATGCAGGACGCCCTGGTAATCCTGGGATCGGCGGGGATCGTCATTCCGGTCTTCGCGCGCTTCCGCATCACGCCGATCATCGGTTTCATCCTGATCGGCATCCTCGTCGGCCCATTCGGCCTCGGCTCGCTGGTGGGCGAGGTGCCCTGGCTGCGCTTCATAACCATATCCGACCCCGAGCGATTAACCCCCTTCGCCGATTTCGGGATTATATTGCTGCTGTTCGCGATCGGCCTTGAACTGTCGTTCAACCGACTGTGGCAGCTGAGAAAGCTGGTGTTCGGGCTCGGCAGTCTCGAGCTGCTGATCATCGGCAGCATCTCGGCGGCCTTCTTCGGTCAGTATGTGGGAATGGATACGACCGCAGCGCTCGCGCTGGGTTTCGCGCTCGCCTTCTCCTCGACCGCGATCGTGCTGCCGATATCGGGCACGCGCACTCCGGTGGGCCGCGCGGCGCTCTCGATGCTGCTGTTCGAGGATATCATGATCGTGCCGATCATCTTCATCCTCGGCGCGCTCGCGCCCAACGCCGAGGACGGCATTCAGGGGATCACCAACACGCTGATCTATGGCGGTCTCGTCATTCTCGTCCTGCTGGTGGTGGGGCGCGTGGCGCTGCCGCGCCTGTTCAGTCAGGCGGCCCGCACCAAGAGCCCCGAACTCTTCCTCGCCGCTTCGCTCCTCGTCGTCATCGGCGCCAGTCTCGCCACCGCCGCGACCGGCCTATCCCCGATCGTCGGTGCGCTGATCGCCGGCCTGCTGATCGCCGAAACCGAATATCACGGCGAGGTCGAAGCGATCATGGACCCGTTCAAGGGCTTGGCGCTCGGCGTCTTCCTCATCACCATCGGCATGAGCATCGATCTTGCCGACATCGCGGCCAACCTCGCCGAGATCGTCGCGGCCGTGGTCGGGGTGCTCGTCTTCAAGGCGGTGGTCACCGGAACCCTGTTGCGCCTGATGGGCGCGCGGCGAAGCACCGCGGCGGAAACGGGCGTGCTGATGGCGAGCCCCAGCGAGACGACGCTGATCGTGCTGGCCGCCGCCACCAGCGCGCTTGTGATCGATCTGGAAACCGCGCAATTCTGGCAGACCGTAACCGCGATCGGCCTCACCATCACCCCGCTATTGGCGAAGCTGGGCCGCGTGATCGCACGCCGCGTCGATTCCGCGCCCGAACTGCCCGACGGGGACGAGGACGAACCGCGCACGATTATCGTCGGCGGCGGGCGCGTCGGGCGGCTGATCGCCGACATGCTGACCGCGCACGATCAGTCCTACGTCCTGCTCGATTCCGATCCCGACCTGATCGACCGGGCGCGGCGCGATGGCTACCGCGCGACATTCGGCGATGCAGCGCGCGGCGATGCGCTGGACCGGCTCGGCATCGCGACCGCGCCTTCGGTGGTGCTGACGATGGACGAGCCGGTGCTCGCGCAGCGCCTGGTCGGGAAGTTGCGCGCCGAATATCCCGATTTGCTGATCGTCGCCCGCGCGCGCGATACCGATCACGCCGCCCAGCTCTACCGTGCCGGGGCCAGCCATGCCGTCCCCGAAACGCTCGAAAGCTCGCTGCAATTATCCGAAGCCGTGCTCGTCGATATCGGGGTGGCGATGGGGCCGGTCATCGCCTCGATCCACGAGAAGCGCGACGAATATCGCGCGCGGCTGGAGATCGATGGAGAACTCAAGGAACCGCCCAAATTGCGTCCATCGACGCTGGAGGGCTGAACCTTTTGCCGGTCCCATGCGTTGGTACGGCAAAAGGAGAAAGATTATGAGCAAGGACATAGATCCGACCAAGCCGATCCCGAACGACGAGAAGTTCAAGCCGCAAAACGTGCAGAGCACGCGCAAGGATCAGGCGCCGACCGACAAGGGCCGCGGCCATCCGGGCGATACCGGCGGCAACGATGTCGAGCAGGGCAGCGATGGCGTGACGAAAAAGACGCCCGCCGCCTGAGCGCGCATAGGCCAGCAGTCGCCGCGCCTGATGGTCAGGCGTCGACTGCAGCCAGTCGAGACCTTATCGCATCGAGCGCGGCCTCGGCCCTGTCGCCGTCCGGTCCTCCGCCCTGCGCCATGTCGGGCCGCCCGCCGCCGCCCTTGCCGCCCAGTTCCTGGACCCCGGCGCGCACCAGTTCGACCGCGCTGAAACGACCGGTGAGATCTTCGGTCACCGCAGCCGCGATCGCCGCCTTGCCGTCGTTTACGGCAACCAGGGCGGCAATGCCTGAGCCGAGCCGCGTCTTGGCTTCATCGAGCAGGGGGCGCAATTCCTTTGGGTTGAGGCCGACGAGCACCTGACCGCTGAAAGCGATCCCGCCGATTTCTTCGTCCTGCGGTCCATCGGACCGTGCCGCGCCGCCACCGTCCAACGCCAGCGCCTTTTGCGCCTCGGCCAGCTCCTTTTCGAGCCGCTTGCGCTCATCGAGCAGCGCCGCGACACGCGCCGGCACCTCTTCGGGCGCTGCGCGCACCGCAGCAGCGGCGGCTTTCAGCGCCTCTTCGCGCGCGACCAGCCAGTCGCGCGCCGCCTCTCCCGTCAACGCCTCGATCCGGCGGACACCGGAGGAGACGGCACTTTCCGAAATGATGCGGAAGACGCCGATATCGCCGGTGGCGCGGACATGGGTGCCGCCGCACAATTCGACCGAATAGTTGCGCGCCGGGCCCTTGCCCGCGCTTCCCATCCGGCCCATCGACAGGACGCGCACCTCTTCGCCGTATTTTTCGCCGAACAGCGCGAGCGCGCCCGCCTCGACCGCTTCGTCGGGGCTCATCAGCCGCGTGCCAACTGGTTCGTTGGCGAGGATTTCGGCGTTCACCTCGGCCTCGATTGCGGCGATCTCCTCCTTGCCCAGCGGACGAGGATGAGAAAAGTCGAACCGCAACCGGTCTTCCGCGACCAGCGAACCTTTCTGGGTTACGTGATCGCCCAGCTGCGCGCGCAGGGCGGCGTGGAGCAGGTGCGTGGCCGAGTGATTGGCGCGGATCTGCGCACGGCGCTCGGCGTCAACGTCGAGTTGGACGTTGTCGCCACGGGCGATCTCGCCCTGCTCCATCCGGACCTGGTGAACATGCAATCGGCCGAGCGGCTTGCGGGTCTCCTCGACGCGGCCCATCGCGCCTTGCGAATCCGAGCCGCCGGGACGGGCGATCGTGCCGCTATCGCCGGTCTGGCCCCCACTCTCGCCGTAGAACGGTGTCTGGTTCGCGACGACGAGCACCGTCTCGCCGGCAGCGGCGCGTTCGACTTCTGCGCCGTCCTTGATGATGGCGACGATCGTGCCTTCCCCACTGGTCGCAGAATAGCCGGTGAACTCGGTCGCACCCTCGCGCTCGGCGATGTCGAACCAGATTTCGTCCGACGCCGCTTCGCCCGAGCCCTTCCAGGCAGCGCGCGCCGCCTCCTTCTGACGCGCCATCGCCGCGTCGAACCCCGCACGGTCGACGCCGATCTCCCGGTCGCGCAGCGCGTCTTCGGTGAGGTCGTAGGGGAAGCCGTAAGTATCGTAGAGGCGAAAGGCGGTTTCGCCGTCGAGCTCGGCGCCCGCATCGAGATCGCCGGCCGCCTCGTCCAGCAGCTTCAGCCCCTTGTCGAGCGTGCGGCGGAACTGCGTCTCCTCGCGCAGCAGCACCTCTTCGATCAGCGCCTGCCCGCGCGGCAATTCGGGATAGGCCTGCCCCATCTCGGTGACGAGCGCCGGCACGAGGCGGTGCATCAACGGCTTGGATGCGCCCAGAAGATGCGCGTGTCGCATGGCGCGGCGCATGATGCGTCGCAGCACGTAGCCGCGGCCCTCGTTGGACGGCAGGACCCCGTCGGCCATCAGGAACGCAGTCGAGCGCAGATGGTCGGCGATGACGCGGTGCGAGGCGGTGTGATCCCCGCGCGCCTCGACCCCGGTCTGGCTTTCCGACGCCGCGATCAACGCCTTGAACGTGTCGGTGTCGTAATTGTCGTGCACGCCCTGCAGCACTGCGGCGATCCGCTCGAGGCCCATGCCGGTGTCGATCGAGGGACGCGGCAGGTCGCGGCGCGTGCCGTCGGCCTGCTGGTCGAACTGCATGAAGACGAGGTTCCAGATCTCGACGAAGCGATCGCCGTCCTCATCCGGGCTGCCGGGGGGGCCGCCGGGAATGTCCTCGCCGTGGTCGTAGAACACTTCCGAGCATGGGCCGCACGGGCCGGTCTCGCCCATCGACCAGAAATTGTCGCTGGTCGCGATGCGGATGATGCGATCTTCGGGCAGGCCGCTGATTGCGCGCCAGAGATCGAAGGCTTCGTCGTCGGTATGGTAGACGGTGACGGTCAGGCGCCCGGCATCGAGGCCCCATTCTTTCGTCAGCAGGGTCCAGGCATTGTGGATCGCCTGTTCCTTGAAATAGTCGCCGAAGGAGAAATTGCCGAGCATCTCGAAGAAGGTGTGGTGGCGCGCGGTGTAGCCGACATTGTCGAGATCGTTGTGCTTGCCCCCGGCGCGCACGCATTTCTGCGAGGAGGCGGCGCGCGGGGCGGGCGGCGTCTCGAGGCCGGTGAAGACGTTCTTGAACGGCACCATGCCGGCATTGACGAACATCAGTGTCGGATCGTTGTGCGGCACGAGCGGGGCGCTGGGCACTTCGAGATGATCGGCATCTTTGAAGAAGTCGAGAAACGAGCGGCGAATATCGTTGGTGGTGGCGCTGGACATCATGGCTGCGCCAAGTAAGCCCTGCGCTGCATCGCGACAAGCGAAAGGTCCGCTGGCGCGTGAGCGATGGGGGCGCGCGATGGGGCCGCGAACGACTCCGACCTGGCAGCCGCGGCCGGCCGTGACCAACGAAAAACCGGCCCGGGCGCGGTTCCCAGCGACAGGAACGGGCCTCGGGCCGGTTTTCCGTTTCTCCGGGCGGCGTCAGGTTGTGCCACAGGACCTCGCGCCCCGTTCAACCTGTACGCACCCGCTTGAGGAGGCGAATGCTCAGTCCGCGTCCGGACCGGTCATCATCTCCTCGGCAACCTCGTCGGTCTTACCGCGGATGGCGGCTTCCAACCGGTCGCAAACTTCGGGGTTTTCCTTCAGATAGACCTTGGCGTTCTCGCGGCCCTGGCCGATGCGCACGCTGTCATAGGAATACCAGCTGCCCGACTTCTCGACGATGCCGGCCTTGACGCCAAGATCGAGTATCTCGCCGATCTTGGAGATGCCCTCGCCATACATGATGTCGAATTCGACTTGCTTGAACGGGGGCGCGACCTTGTTCTTGACCACTTTCACGCGCGTCGAATTGCCGATCACCTCGTCGCGATCCTTGATCTGACCCGTGCGGCGGATGTCGAGGCGGACCGAGGCGTAGAACTTGAGCGCGTTGCCGCCGGTCGTCGTCTCCGGGTTGCCGTACATCACGCCGATCTTCATGCGCAGCTGGTTGATGAAGATCACCATG
>NZ_JAZBON010000019.1:0-14881 GCF_036351135.1 Erythrobacter sp. | reverse complement strand
CTGCGGACGGCCATCGGGTCGGTCGATCTTGTTCACCACCACGATGGGCTTCAGACCGAGCGCCAGCGCCTTGCCGGTGACGAACTTGGTCTGCGGCATCGCGCCTTCCGCGCTGTCGACCAGCAGGATGACGCCGTCGATCATGCTGAGGATGCGCTCCACCTCGGCGCCGAAATCGGCGTGGCCGGGCGTGTCGACGATGTTGATGCGGGTGGTCTTGCCGTCATGCTCCCATTCTACGCTGGTGCATTTGGCGAGGATCGTGATCCCGCGCTCTTTTTCGAGGTCGCCTGAATCCATCGCGCGCTCTTCCACGCGCTGGTTCTCGCGGAAGGTGCCCGACTGGCGGAACAGCTGGTCGACGAGCGTGGTCTTGCCATGGTCGACGTGGGCGATGATCGCGATATTACGCAGGTCGCGCGACATGATGGGTCTCTTCAGATTTTAGCAGGGAGGAAGGTGAAGCGCCCCCTAACCGCAATGCTGCGCCGCAACAAGGGTCTATTGCCCGCGAACCCCCGTCGCCCGGCCGTGGCAAACTGGCCACTTTCGCAGCCAAGCTCCCCGTGAAAGCAGGTGTGACGAGCTTGCAACATCGCGTCTGTCATGCACGGCCGCGCACGCCATCGCGGCTTGTCCGGGGTCAGCCGCACGGTTATGAGGCGCCGCAATCGCGGATAGGCCGGGGCCTCGCGCTCGATAAGCGCACCACTGGAAAATCACCGGCTACGCGAGGGATATGAGGAGAACATTTTCCATGCGTTCAACTGTTTCCGGCCCTGCCGGGTCGCTTCGTGCCGGGTCCTTTCGGGTCGCACTGCTCGCCGGCGCTGCCGGCCTCGCTTTCGGCCTGCCCTCGATGGCGCTCGCCCAGGATGGCGAGGTCGATTCCGACGACGCCGACGAGCTTGTCCTCGAAGCCGGCGATGAGGGCGACAGCAACGTCATCATCGTCACCGCTTCCAAGCGCGAACAGACGCTCCAGGAAACGCCGATCTCGGTCAGCGTGACCAGCGGCGAGACCCTCGAACAGGCGCAGATCCGCGACGTCCTCGACCTCCAGACGGTCACGCCTTCGCTGCGGGTCAGCCAGCTGCAGACCTCGTCCGCCTCGACCTTCATCATTCGCGGCTTCGGCAATGGCGACAACAATTTCGGCATCGAGCCCTCGGTCGGCGTCTTCATCGACGGTGTGTTCCGTTCGCGTTCGGCCTCGGCATTGAACGACCTTGCCAACGTCCAGCGGATCGAGGTGCTGAACGGGCCGCAATCGACGCTGTTCGGCAAGAACGCCTCGGCCGGCGTCATCTCGGTCATTACCCGCGAGCCGCAATTCGAATTCGGCGGCAGCGCCGAGGCGGTCTACGGCAATTTCGACCAGGTTTTCCTGCGCGGAGACGTCACCGGGCCGATCACCGACACGATCGCTTTCTCGATCGACGGCAGCTATCAGCGCCGCGACGGCTATGCCGAGATCGTCAATCTCGACGAAGACATCAACGATCGCAACCGCTGGACCGCGCGCGGCCAGCTCTTGATCGAACCCACCCCGGACATCTCGATCCGCGCGATCGGCGACTATTCGCGCATCGACGAAGTGTGCTGCCAAGTCGGCACGCTCGTGGCCGGTCCTGCGGCGGGAGCGATCACCGCGCTCGGCGGCGAATTCAGTCCGCCGTCGGAATTCTTCGAATATGAAAGCTTCCTCAACATCGTGCCGGAAAACGAGGTCGACAATTACGGCGGCTCGGTCCAGGTCGACTGGGAAACCGGCCCGCTGACCTTCACCTCGATCACCGCCTATCGCGAGCTGAAGAACGAGTTCGTTTCCGACATCGACTACACCAGCCTCGATGTCGCCAGGGAGTTCCGCGATCAGTCCGTGGACACCTTCACCCAGGAACTGCGGATCACCTCCGATTTCGACGGTCCGCTGAACTTCCTCCTCGGCGGCTTCTATTTCGACGAGTCGATCGAGCAGGAAAGCGGCGTCGTCAACGGCACGCAGATCCGCGACTTCTTCGAGATCCTCGCCGGCGCGGATCCGGTCGCCGTCATCACCGGCCAGCCGAGCCTTTTCAACGGCGTCGAGCAGGGTCTCGGTCTGCCGCAGGAATCGATCTTCACAACCCCGCTGCTGACCGACGAGGTGTTCGGCTTCGACAACGAGGCGTGGTCGATCTTCGGCACGATCGATTTCGAGCCGGTCGACGGCCTCGTCTTCACGCTGGGCGGCAACTACACCGACGACAGCAAGGACTTCGCGGTTTCGCAGACGAGCTTCGACCCGCTCGCCAATATCAATCTCGTCGACGCCTTCATCGTCGGCGGTATTGCGCAGGCGTTGCAGATCGCTCCGGGCGCGGTGACGCCGGACGTCATTTCGGGCTTCGCCGGCGATCCGAACACAGCGCCGATCTTCGCGGGCATTGCCGCCGCGGCACAGGACCCGGACCAGAACGCGCTTCTCGGCCTCGCTCCGTTCCAGTTCCAGCCGCCTTTCCTCGACGTGCCCAACGCGATCGAGGACGGGCGCACGCGCGACGACAAGTTCACCTATCTCGCGCGCGTCGCCTGGCAGATGATCGACGAGGTCAATCTCTATGCAAGCTACGCCACCGGCTTCAAGGCGAGCTCGATCAATCTCTCGCGCGACAGCCGTCCGCTGAACGCCGATTTCGTTCCGGGGCCGCGCGGATCGACGATCTTGGCGCCGCCTTCCGCGATCCTCAATGCCGGCCTTGCCGTGCCCAATTTGACGACAGGTTCGCGTTTCGCCGGGCCTGAAGAAACCGAGGTTATCGAAGTCGGCCTCAAGGCTCAGCTCGACAATTTTGGCGTCAACCTCGCCATTTTCGACCAGTCAATCGACGGCTTCCAGAGCTTCGCCTTCACCGGCACCGGTTTTGCCCTGCGCAATGCAGGCACGCAGTCGGTGCGCGGCTTCGAGATCGACGCCAATGCCGAAGTTTCGCCGGGCTTCGTCGTGACTTTCGCGATGACCCATCTCGATCCGCTGTTCGACGATTTCACCGGCAGCATCCTGGGCGATCTCACCGGCGTGCGGCCGGGCGGCATTCCGGCCTATACGGTCGCGACGTCGGTGACCTACACGCATGAATGGGACAGCGGCACCCGCCTCATCACGCGCGCGGATTACAATTACGAATCCGAGGTCGACATCAACAACGGCCTGCCGACATTCAACACCGCGTTGGGCAATAGCCGCATCTTCGAGCGCGAGGTGCACCTCGTCAACGCTTCGACCACGCTGGCGCTCAACAGCGGACTGGAAGTCGGCGCCTTCGTCCGCAACCTGTTCGACGATCAGTATATCCTGACGGTCTTCGACGGGGTGGCGCAGGCCGGCACGGTCAGCGGCTATCCCAGCCCACCGCGCACCTATGGCGGCGTCGTGCGCTACCGTTTCTGAGCGGAACGCGATTGCCGAACGAGAAAGGGCCCCGCCAGCAATGGCGGGGCCCTTACCCTTGTATGGGTGCGACAATCGACCCCGCGCCCCTTGTGCGTGCGGCCATAGCGTGGTGCTTTAGGACGATCAGGCACGCCTTTGACTAGGGGGATTCGCGATGGACTGGATGTTGATGCCGCTGCGGCGCTATGCCGATTTCGAGGGGCGTTCGCGCCGCAAAGAAATTGGATGTTCGTGCTCGGCGTCATAATCGTCGCCGTAATTCTCGCTCTTGTCGAGATGGCGCTGGGGCTCGATCGATTGGTCTTCGGCACCTACGGACCGCTCACCAGCCTGCTGGGTCTCGCGCTGATCGTTCCGGGCCTCGCAGTCCAGGTGCGCCGCTTCCACGATCAGGACAAGACGGGCTGGCTAGTGCTGCTCGGCTTCATACCTATCATCGGCGGGCTGATCGTGCTGGTCTTCATGCTGCTTCCCGGAACCGACGGGCCGAACCGCTTCGGTCCCGATCCCAAGGCCGGCGTGCCGGCGCGCGCGACCTGACGAACGCTCAGGCGCCGGGTTACAATTCGCGCAGCGCCTGCGCCGGTTTGGCGCGCAGCAGCGGCAGCGATCCGCCGATGGCAAATGCCAGCACCGTCGCGAGCCCCAGCCCGAGCACTGCAAGCACGACGCCCCAATCGGGCAGCCAGTCGAACTCGAACAGCTGAGTGATGATGACCCAGGCCAGCCCGGATCCCAGCGCCAGCGCCACCAACGCAAGCGCGGCGGCAATCAGGCTGTATTCGGCAAGCTGAAGCCCCAGGATCTGTCGCCGGCTCGCCCCCATGACGCGCAGCACCACGGTGTCGTAGGTCCGCGCCGCGCGCGCCGCGGCGATTGCGCCCATCAGCACCGCGATCCCCGCCAGCACCGCCACCGCGGCGGCGGCCAGTGTCGCGAGCCCGACCTGTTCGAGCAGCGTGCGCGCCTGGACCAGCACTTCGCCGACTTCGACGACAGAGCTCGAGGGAAAGGCCTGGACCAGATCACGCAGCAGCTGCGCGCGCGCCTCGGTGTCGGCGGCGGCGGGCAGCTCGATCGTCGCGGCGAGCTTGTGCGGCGCATCGGAAATGGCGTTGCGCGAGAAGACGAGCGTGAAGTTGAAGCCCATCGTCTCCCAGTCGATTTCGCGCAAATTCGCGATCCGCACGTCCCGCTCGGAGCCGAGGATGCCGACGGTCAGCATGTCGCCGACCTCCAAACCGACCGCGTCGGCGAATTCGCGGTCGATCGAGACCAGCCCTTCGCCCTCATGCAGCGGGTTCCACCATGTGCCTTCGACCACGCGGCTGCCGGTGGGCGGAGCGTCGGCATAGGTGATGCCGCGCTCGCCATTGAGCACCCAGGCGCCTTCGGGAATTTCTTCGAGATCGGCGACGCGCTGCATGTCGCCCTCGGGTCCGTAAGCGAGGATCGCGCCGCGCAGGGTGGGAACGGCGTTGATCTGCGCATCGGGGAAGGGCTCGGTGACCAGTTCGCGAAACTCCGTCTCGCGTTCGGGCGGCACGTCGATCACGAAATAGTCGGGCGCCTCGCGCGGCACGCGGCTTTCGATATTACCGCCGATCGCGCTCTGGACCGCGGCGAGCAGCACGAAGGCGGCGAGGCCGAAACCGAGCGCGGTGACGAGCGCGCTGGTCGGCGCGCCCGGACGGTGGATGTTGGCAAGCGCCGAGCGCAGCAGCGGGTTGGACGGACGCGGGAGTTTGCGCGCGGCATATTGGAGCGCGAGGCCCAGTCCTGCAAGCGCGACCAGCGCGGCGCCCGCTCCGGCGAGGAAGCCGGCGGTGAGAAGGGTCTGCCCGGTGGTGAACAGCGCCAGCGCGCAGATCGCGGCGAGCCCGGCACCGGTCGCGGCGAGCGCGCGGCGATCGCGCGCCAGCGGCACGATGCGGCTGCGCATCAGCGCCATCGCCGGAAAGGCGCGGGCGCGCAGCAGGGGCGCGGCGGCGAAGGCGAAGGCGACGAGCAGGCCATAGGCGCCCGCCAGCAGCAGCGGCGCGGGCTCGATCACGAACCCGCTTTCGACCGGCAGCAGACCTTGCAAGGCCGCGCCCAGCAGCGGCGTTACCAGCACGCCCGCGGTCAGCCCCAGCGCGCTGCCGAGCAATGCCGCCGCCGCGATCTGCAGCGCGTAGATGCGCACGATGTCGCGCGAGGACGCGCCCAGCACTTTAAGCGTCGCAATGCTGGCGCGGCGCTGATCGAGGTAGGAGGAGACCCCGCCGGCAATCCCGATCCCCGCAATCACCAGCGCGGCGAGCCCGACCAGCGTCAGGAAATCGCTCATCCGCCCGACGAACCGGTCGGCGCCGGGCGAGGCGCGGTCGCGAGTGCGGAAATCGAAGCCGGCGGTCGGGAAAGCCTCGGTCAGCGCCTCCTCGACGCCCTCGGGATCGCGCGTATCTTCGGCGAAGGCGACGCGGTATTTGCTCTGATAGAGCGAGCCGGGCTGGATCAATCCGGCGGCGCCCGGCACCTCCTGCGCCACCAGCACGGTGGGGCCGAGCTGGAAGCCTTCGGACAGGCGATCGGGTTCGGTCTCGATCACGCCGGCGGCGTTGAGGGTCGTGGTGCCGACGCGGAATTCATCGCCCACCTGGATGTCGAGCCGGTCGAGCGCCCCTTGCGCCAAATAGGCGTCGTTCGCGGTCGGCGCGCCGGGCGCGGTGCCGTCGGCGAGGGTGAAGGTGCCGAAAAGCGGCCAGTTTTCATCGACCGCCTTCAGTTCGACCGGGGCGGCGGCATCCGGCGTGGTCGCCATCGCCTGCATTCGGTAACCGCCCGAGACGCGGCCATATTCCGAAAGCGCGTCCAGTTCGTCCTCGGAAAGGTCGCGCTGCCAGACCTCGACCTCGAGATCGCCGCCCAGCAGCACCCTGCCCGAGCTTTGCAATTCGCGCTCGATCGAGGCGGTCAGCGTGCCGATCGCGGCGAGCGCCGCGGTGCCGAGAAAGATACAGACGAGCAGGAGGCGCAGCCCCTTGAACCGCCCGTTGAGATCGCGCCGCGCGATCCGCCAGGCTTCGCCCCAGCCCAGACCGCGCCTTGCGCCGTCCTCGATCACTCCGCTGCTTCCCTGACGCCGCGCGCGCCGGACCCGTCCGAAACGATCACGCCATCCGCCATGGTCAGCACCCGTTCGCAGCGCGCGGCGAGTTTCGGATCATGGGTGATGATGAGCAGCGTCGCCCCGGTCTCGGCGCGGCGGGCGAACAGCAGGTCGACGATCTCCTCTCCGGTGGCGACGTCGAGATTGCCGGTCGGCTCGTCGGCGAAGATCAGCGCGGGGCCGGGCGCGATGGCGCGGGCGATGGCGACGCGCTGTTGCTCGCCGCCCGAAAGCTGCGTTGGATAGTGATCGGTGCGGTGGCCGAGGCCCACCGCCGCGAGCTCGGCGACGGCGCGCTCGCTCGCATCGCGGGCGCCGGCAAGTTCCATCGGCGTCGCGACATTCTCCGCCGCGGTCATGGTCGGCAGCAGGTGAAAGGCCTGCAGCACGATCCCGATCCGTCCGCGCCGCGCGGCGGCCAGCCCGTCCTCGTCGAGCCGCGCAAAGTCCTGCCCCGCGACGGTCAGCGACCCGCCGCTCGCGCGTTCGAGCCCGGAAAGCACCGCCATCAGCGAGCTTTTGCCCGAACCCGACGGCCCGAGCAGCGCGACCACTTCGCCATGCGCGATGTCGAGATCGATGCCCTTAAGAATCTCCACCGGTGCGCTGGCCGAACCCAGCGTCAGCGACAGGTCGCGGACATGGATCGCCAGCGCGGGCTTCGCATCGGGAACGGATCGGGCGGGAGCGTCGGCGGGGTTTGTCACGGGGAAGAGATGGGATAGAGCGAACTTGCAAACAAGTGTTTAGAAGAAGGTTCGCAGATCGTCATGGGCGTCTTGCAGATACGAATACGGGAATTGAGTGGACGCAGCGGCGTCTCGCGCCTTGCGGCGGGGTGGCTGGCGGGGCTGGCGCTGTTGCTGGCGGCCTGCGGAGCGGAGGCCGAGATCGAGGAACCCGCCGCCGACGATACGCTCGATGAAGCGGCAATCCCCGTCATGAGCGATGAGTTGCTGATCGTGGCCTTCGGCGACAGCCTGTTCGCCGGCTACAATCTGGCCGAGGACGAGGGCTATCCCGAAAAGCTCGAAGCCGCGCTGCGCTTCCGCGGGATCGATGCGCGGGTGGTCGATGCCGGCGTTTCGGGCGATACCAGCGCGGCGGGGCGCGACCGGCTGCTGTATGTGCTCGAATCGCTCGAAGAAGAGCCCGACCTGTTCATCCTCGAACTGGGCGGCAACGATCTTCTGCGCGGCATTTCGCCTGAGGAAACCCGCGCCAATTTCGAGGAAATGCTGCGCACCTTGCGCGGCCGCGACATTCCGGTGCTGATCATGGGGATGCGCGCGCCGCCCAATTACGGGCCGGAATACCAGCAAGAGTTCGATGCGCTCTATTCGGAGCTTGCCGAGGATTACGACACCGCGCTGATCCCGTTCTGGCTCGAGGATATCTACCAGCGGCCTGAGCTATTCCTCGACGATCGCATCCACCCGACCGCGGAAGGGGTCGAGGCGCTGGTGCAATCGACGGTCGATGCCGTCGCGGCGGAATTGCCGGAACGCGAGCGTCGGCCGGCGCAGCCGGAACCTGCCGAGGCCGCTGACAGCTAAAGTGCGAGCTCCCGCGACGGCGGGAGACTCCTGGAGGCCCGTGACTGCGCGGGCTCTAACAGGTCCTTGCCTTCGCGCAGGACTCATAAAGGCTCCACACTCCCCCCGCTGACACGCCAGATCGCCGCCTCCTTCTCGATGGCGGCGAAAGGCGCGCGCTCGGTGCCGGTCATCCACACCTGCGCGGCGCCCGCCCGCAGCCGCTCGAACAGAGCCTCGCGCCGCACCGGATCGAGATGCGCGGCGACCTCGTCGAGGAGCAGCACGCTTGGCCGCCCGCGAGCCGCCAGTCCGGCATGGGCGAGTGTGATCGCGATCAGCATCGCCTTCTGCTCGCCGGTCGAGCACGAGGCGGCGGGCTGGCCGGTGCCCGCCATCACGACCTCCAGTTCGTCGCGATGTGGCCCGGTGAGCGCGCGGCCCGCCGCCCGGTCGCGCGGGCGCGCGCGGGCGAGGGCGCCGCGCAGCTCGTCGGCATCGAGAGGCCCGCCCGGGCGATAGGTCAATGCGGGGCGGGCAAAGGGCTGGGCGGGAAGGGCGGACAGCTCGTCGGACAGCATCGCCACCAGCTGCGCGCGGGTCGCAGCCACGCTGGCGCCGTGCTCGCCCGCCTGCGCCTCGACGGCATCGAGCCATCGCGCTTCCGCGCCTAGCTCTAGCAGGCGATTACGTTCACGCAAGGCACCTTCGAGCCGCGTCACCGAGCGCGCATGGGCGGGATCGATCGCCAGCGCCATGCGATCGACGAAGCGCCGCCGCGCGCCCGCGCTGTCGGTGAACAGCCCGTCCATCGCCGGGGTCAACCACGAGACCGCATGCCATTCGCTCAAATCGGCAGCGCTGGCCTCCGCGCCATTGATGCGTACCAGGCGGCGGGTGGGCGCGTCGGGGAGGGTATAGGTGCCGAGCCGCGCGGAGACCTGGCCCTGTTCGACCAGGTTCGCCCCGATCGCGAAAGCGCCCGGCGGCGCGGCGGGATCCGCGCGGTGAGCCAGCTGCGCAAGCGGGGCGCGGCGCAGGCCCCGGCCCGGGCTCAGCAGCGACAGCGCCTCCAGGACATTGGTCTTCCCCGCGCCGTTTTCCCCCACGAGCAGGTTGAAATGCGCCGTTTCGCCGAGCTCGCTCGCCAGGTGATTGCGAAAACTCGCAAGTGTGATCTTCGCAAGGGCCATGGCGGGGCCCATGCAGGTAGCAGGGATGCGCGGGATTGCCACGAAAATGGCGAGCATCATGCCCGATCCCAACTTATGGCATTTTGCGCCAACCTTTCGGATTGATGAACAAGACGTTCAATTGGGCCCACCGCTGAAACCCCGGTTTTCCGACAATTTTCGAGTTTGGCACACCTCCTGCAAAGCTGTTGGCGTAACCGGGACGGTCCCGGATCACACCAAAGGAGACTTACAAATGACCGCTACCACCCTCTCGAACCGCTTCGCCGCCGCCGCCTTCTCGCTGGTCGTTTCGGCCACGATGCTCGCCTACGCCATCGTCCCTGCAACCCCCTCGCTCGCCTAGTCGAACAGGCACGCTCAACCCCGAAGGAACACCAGACCCATGTTCAACTCCGACCTCGCCAACCGCCTCTTCGCCGCCGCTTTCTCGGTGGTCCTGTCGGCTAGCGTCTTCGCCTACGCGATCATTCCCGGCAGCCCCGCGATCGCCTGATCACCATTCCCGCAAAGGATATTTGAAAATGCACTCGTTCTTCGATCCCTCCAGCACCGCGATCCGCGCCTTCGCCGCCGCCGGCGCGCTGATCATCACGATCGCGCTGATGGCCACCGCCATCGTCCCGGCCAGCCCCGGCGCAGGCGACCTCCTCGTCGGAGTGCTGGCATGAACAGGATCACCCGCGGTAGCGGAGGCCCGCCGCAAAAGGGGTTCCGTCTGGACAAGCGCGACGGCAAGCTCTTCGGCGTCTGCGCGGGCCTTGCGAACTGGTCGGGTGTCGATGCGCTGATCTGGCGGCTCGGATTTGTCGTCTGCACCCTTCTGGGTATCGGCTTTCCGATCCTGATCTACCTCGCGATCGCCCTGATCGCCGATTGAATGCGCAGCTAGATGATAAAGCGGTTCCCCGGTTTTTCGGGCAGCTGCGCACCGATCTGAACATACCGGGAAGGGGCCTTCGAGGCCCCTTTTACTTTGCGAGAAACTACATCGCGCTGATCCCGCCATCGAGCTTGATCTCCGCGCCCGTCATGAAGCGGCTCTCATCGCTCGCGAGATAAACCACAGCGTTCGCGATATCGTTGGGTTCGCCGACGAATTTCAGCGGGATCTGCCGCGCAAGCTTTTCCATCAGCACGTCTTTTTCCAGATTGTGGTTCTTCGCCGTCCCGTCGAGGATCGGCGTGTCGACGAAGGTCGGGTGCACTGAATTGCAGCGGATCTGCATATTGTTCTTCGCACAATGCAGCGCGATCGACTTGGACAGCATCCACACCGCCGCCTTCGAAGAATTGTAGGCCGGCATGGTGTCGCTCGCGATCAGGCCGGCGATGCTGGAGATGTTGATGATCGATCCGGGCGCATGCTCGCGCATCAGCGGCAGCGCCTTTTGGCAGCCGTGGAAGATCGAATTGATGTTGATGTCGAAACAGCGTTGCCAGTCTTCGAAAGTGCAGGTCTCGATATTGCCGCCGACGCCGATCCCGGCATTGTTGACCAGCACGTTGAGTCCGCCCAGTTGTTCGTGCGCAGCCTCGATGGCGGCGTCCCAGGCCGCGGGATCGGTCACGTCGTGCGCGATTGCGAAGGCGGTGCCTTCGCCTTGTTCGGAATTGACGATCTCGGCCGTTTCGGCTGCGCCTTCGCCATTGATGTCGGTCGCGAGCACCCGCGCGCCTTCCTGCGCGAGGCGGATCGCGTGCGCGCGTCCCAGTCCCTGCGCCGCACCCGTCACCAGCGCTAGTTTGCCTTCGCAGCGTTTCGTCATGTCGTCTCTTCTCCCAAGAAGCCCGGTGTGAGGAGCATCGCTATCCGCACATCGACGCCGTGGCCAGTCTCGCGCCAGCTTGCGACGAAACTGGCGAGCTCGGCAAGCGGCACGCGGTGCACGGTGATGTCCTCGCTGTCGGTGCCACCGCCTTCGCCCGTGCGGGTGAGGCCGGTGGCTTTCAGCAGCGTGAAACTTTCCGACACGAGGCCGGGCGAAGAATAGAAATCGCCCAATGTCTCGAGCCGGTCGGCGGTATAGCCCGTCTCCTCCTCGAGCTCGCGCGTGGCGGCCGCGACCGCGCTTTCGTTCTCGCTGCCCTCGTCGTCGCCCACCAGTCCCGCGGGAATTTCGAGGCAGACCCGGCCGAGCGGCACGCGGTACTGGCTGACGAGGATGACATAGCGGGTGCCATCGGCATCCTCGTCGATCGCGATGATCGCGGCGGCGCGAATGCCGCGCGTGCGCCCGACATATTCCCAGCGGCCACGCGTTTTGGCGGCGATGAACTTGCCTTGCCAGCGGATCTCCTCGGGCAGGTCGGCGTCGGGGTCTTTGTTCAAGCTGTGCTCCGAACAGGACAAGAGATCGACCGCAACCTCAAACCTCGATCAGCCGGTCGGGAAGCTGGTTTTCATCCTCGCTGCCGCGCGGGAAATGCTGCGCCAGGACGAAGCCGACATCACGCACGCCCGCGGCCATGCCCTCGGCGATCTCGCCGCGTTTGATATGGGCGAGCATGTCGCCCATCGCTTCGCCCCAGACCTCGGCCTCGACCTTCTCCGCGATGCTGTCGTCGGCGACGATCTCGGCGCGATGTTCGCGCATCGCGAGGTAGATGAGCACTCCAGTGCGACCATGGGTGCGGCGTTCGGCGCCGACCTTGAAGTGGCGGATCGCCGCCTCGTGTGCGCGCGCGGTCTTCACCGGGGCGGGGATCAGTGCGAATTTCAAGGGCTGGAACTGCTGGACTGCGAGCGCGAGCACGAAGGTCAGAAGCCCGAGCGCGATGGTCATGCTGGCGATTTCGCCGGTGGTCCATTCGTGGCTCCACCCGCCGATAAGGCGGTCCCACAGATCGAGGAAAGGCCGGGGCAGGGCGGCGAACAGGCTCATCGCCGTAAAACTCGCGGCGAGCGACCACCACAGGGCGACATCGGTGTAGCCGTCGGAACGATCGGCGAGCACGGTGACGATCTCACCCGACGTCGCCTGTTCGGCTTCGCCGACCGCGTCCGAGACGATGCGATGCTGTTCCTCGGTGAGATAGACCATGTCCTACCAGCCGCCCGACGCGCCGCCGCCGCCAAAGGAGCCGCCGCCGCCACCGAAGCCGCCACCGAAACCACCGCCGAAGCCACCGCCTCCTCCGCCGCCCCCGCCGGACATGGCGCCGCGCGCGATCGCGCTGCCGATCTCCCACAGGATAATGTTCGAGGCGACGTCGCCAAGATCGCTCCCCCGATCGCCGCCACGTTTGCCCCAGGGGCCTTTGCCCTTGGAGCGGTAGCGCCGCCGTCGCCGCGAACCGCGCAGCAGCGGGAGCAGGAAAAAGAAGAAGATGAAGCCGAGCCAGATCAGCGCGCCGAAGGGAAAACCGCCGTCGCTCTGGCGGGCTTCGGTCGCCTCGCGCGCGACTTCGGCGGCCTGGTCGGGAGGAAGCTGAAGCTGGGTGACGATCGCCTCGGTGCCCGCGACGATCCCGCCCGCCATGTCGCCATCGCGAAAGCGCGGGAGGATCTCGTTTTGGATGATGAGCGAGGAGAGCGCGTCGGTGAGATAGCCTTCGAGCCCGTAGCCGACCTCGATCCGCACCTGCCGCTCATTGGGCGCGACCAGCAGGAGCGCGCCGTCATTGCGCTCCGCATCCCCGATGCCCCATTCGCGCCCGAGCTGATAGCCGTAATCCGCAATGTCGTAGCCCTGAAGATCGGGCACGGTCGCCACCACAAGCTGGCGCTGCGACTGAGTCTCGAGCGCTTCGAGCCGCGCGGTCAGCTGCGCTTCGACAGCGGGGGGGATGATATCGGCATTATCGACCACGCGCCCCGTCAGCGCCGGAATTTCCGGCTGTGCCGCAAGCGGCATGGCCAGCGCCGCGAAAACGCCGGCCAGCATCAGGAACAGGGCGCGAAGCATGCGGGTTAGCTTGAGGTCAGGTCGATCTCGGGCGCGACCTCGGCCCCTTCGGTGACTGCGCTGTAGGGCGCCATCGGCTCTGCGCCGTGGATGATGTTCGCGCCGATCGTATCGGGGAAGGTGCGGATCGTCGTGTTATAGGCGCGCACCGCCTCGTTGTAGTCGCGAATGGCGACGGCGATGCGATTTTCCGTGCCTTCGAGCTGGCTTTGCAACGCCAGGAAGTTCTGGTTCGACTGGATCTGCGGATAGGCCTCGAAACTGGCGAGCAGGCGGCCCAGACCCTGTCCGAGCTGGCTCTGCGCGGCGGCGAATTCCTCCATCGCCGCTTCGTCGGTCAAGTCGTCGGCGGTGATATTGATGCCGGTTGCGCGGGCGCGGGCATCGGTGACTTCGGTCAGGATCGAGCGCTCGCTTTCGGCGGCGCCTTGCGCGATTTCGACGAGGTTGGGGATGAGGTTCGAGCGGCGCTGGAACTGCGCCTCGACATCGGCCCACTTGGCCTTGGCCTCTTCCTCGGCGGCGGGGACGGTGTTGATGCCGCAGGCGGCCAGCGTCAGCGAAATGGCGGCGACCACGACGGCGCGCCCGATATTGCGCAAATTCATGTGTTTAGGTTCCTCCAAACCGGCACGCCTCGCCCGGCTTTCGGGCTCGGCGCGCATCTGTATTGCGGATATAGCACACCATACGGGGCTTTCAAGCCGGCGGCATGCGTGCATAGCGTCCTCGCAAGCCACGAGACAATGGAGGAAATACATGAATTTCGTCGCCGAATTCCGCAAGTTCATCGCCCGCGGCAATGTTCTCGATCTTGCGATCGGGGTGGTGATCGGCGCCGCTTTCGGCAAGATCGTGACCTCGCTGACCGAGAGCATCATCATGCCGCTGATCGGCTGGGTGTTCGGCGATGTCGACTTTTCCAACTATTTCTGGCGGCTGGGCTCGGTGCCGGAAGGCTATGATGGGGCGCTCACCAACTATGCCGAGTTGAAAGAGGCGGGCGTGGCCATGATCGGCTATGGTGAGTTCCTAACCCAACTGGTCAATTTCCTCATTATCGCGTTTGCGCTGTTCATGCTGCTGCGCACGGTCAACCGCGTGATCGACGAGGTCCAGGAACTGGCCAGCGAAACCGAGGAGTCGGCCACAACCGACGCGGTGACGACCGATCCGCAACTCGACGTGCTGAAGAAGATCCTCGCCGAATTGCGCAGCGATGGCGGTAATAAGGGCGGGGCAGCAGGTGGTTCCGCGGGAGGGCCGGCGCCCGCGGCCAGCTGAGCCTGCGCGGCTCTATAGGCCCGCATTCACTTCCCTTTCAGCAATTGATCGCTATATGGGCGGTGTCGAAGCAATTCGACTATGGCGATAAATTGCAGCGTGCAATAGGCGCAACGGACCCGGGGGCAGTACCCGGCGGCTCCACCAGAAACGGCGGTATTCCGCCATTCCTGACGGGGCCGAACCAGGATCGACGTGGGCTGAAAAGCGTTGTTTTTGCTCGGGCTGAAGACCCCGTAAAACTGTTCAAAACACACAAGTGCCAACGATAACGAAGCACTCGCAATCGCTGCGTAACCTGACGGCCTAACGGCCTGATCTTACAAAGCCAATGCGCGGTTGGACCCACCGGGCAACAGAAGCGGATTCCGGGG
>NZ_JAZBON010000018.1:0-6123 GCF_036351135.1 Erythrobacter sp. | reverse complement strand
GGCGACGGACATCGATGGTAAGATGCGCACCTTCGACGATATCTACGGCCGCGACGCGCCGGTGTTGGCGAGCCTGGATCAGCCGCGGGTGGACGACAGGTCTAACGCAATCGACGATGAGGTGATCGTGATCGAGAACGATCCGCGCGGGGAGGCGTGATCAGAAAGCGTCATCCTCATCCATCAGATTAGCGATGACGTAGTGGCGGTAGAAAAAGGCGGCGGGCAAGCCAAAGATTAGTGCGGGCCATCCATCGAACCAGCGATAAGGCTGATCGCTGCTGTAGCTGGGCGCAAAACTGCCGGCCAGGAAGCTGGCTAAGATTGCTACGACCACAGCGAGGAAAAGGCTCCAACGTTCACGGATGCGCGCTCCGAGCACCCATGCAACCGGCAATCCGATGATCAGCAGCATGGCACCCGTAACAAAGCTCGCTCCGAGCAAAGCGAATACGGAGAAAAAGCCGGCGAACATCAGAAAGCTGGCGATTTCCTCAAGGCTATCGGAAGTCGGAAACGCAAAGAAAAACATTATCGCAAACAGCCCCGCCAGGCCGGTAACCGCGCTCGCCAAGCTAGCCGGTAATATCGCCGACAATTGGGGTGGACCGCCGAGCCCGTAGGACGGCCTATACGGCACCTCTAATACACCCCAGGCATATACCGCTGCGCCGCGTTTGGCTGTTCGGGCTGCAACATCTGCATCTGCTCCGCGCGGGTCAGCATTCGGCCATCGTCTTGCAGGCCGAGGCTGTCGGCGAACAGCAGGCGCCCGCCCGACAGGTTGAGCAGCGCCACGCGAAACTGCTTCTCGCCCAGAGCAAAACACCCGTTCGAACGCCCGAGCCGCCCCCAGCGATCGATATGCGACGGCTCGGCATAATCGGCGCGGTGCATGACGATATAGCGTTCGAGCGCATTGCTGTTGGTCTCGTTCAGCCCGCCGAGCCGGACCGATGTGCCGTAACGCCCGACATACCATTCCCACGTCACATAGGCCCCGCGGCTGGTCGCGTTGGAGCCTTCGACATTGGAGTAATGATTGAGCCACCCATCATGCTCGGGATCGGAGCCGGTGCCGTGGCTGACATGGTAGGACTGCACTTCTTCGCGGTCGAGATTGACGAAGTGAAACCGGCGCTGAGCGGAGTGCACGCCATAGTCGGCAATGCCGACGATATCGCGGCGCCAGATCGCATCGCCCGCCTTGTCGAGCTCTCGCTTGGCGATCTCGAACAGCGAGCGGTCGCGCGGCGAACCGGCGCGCGGCTGTGCGGCGATCCTTGTCGGCAGAGCCAGCGTTGCCCCGGCGACAAGCGTAGTCTTCAAAAGATCGCGGCGGTTCATGACAATACTACTATCACGGCAATCCTAGCGTTCCGGTGAATATTCTAGCGCGTCATCGCGGCGCGTTGCAATGGCGCAAACCTCCGCATTAGCATCCGCCATCGCCAGCATCGAGCGAGCGTGGCGCGCCGCGACTTCGCGCTGATCGTCGCCATACCCACCGCCCAGAGCCGAAGCGATGGGAAGCCCGCGCTGCCGCGCCTGGCTCACCACGAAGCGATCGCGGCTTTCCAGGCCCTCGTCGGTCAGGGCAAGCCGACCCAGCTTGTCATCCACATGCGGGTCGACCCCGGCCTGATAGAAGACAAAGTCGGGCTCGAACTGGTCAATCACGTCGGGAAGATGCCGGTCGAGCGCTTCCATGAACCCGTCATCATCAAGGCCATCTGGCAGGGCAACGTCTCGATTGGAGCGCGCCTTCCTTACCGGAAAGTTCTTCTCGGCATGCAGCGACAAGGTGAACACGTCGTCGCGCGCGGCTGTGAGGCTGGCAGTGCCATCGCCCTGGTGTACGTCGCAATCGACAATCAGGATCCGGCGCGCATCTCCTTGCGCGATCAGGCGGTTCGATGCGACGGCGAGGTCGTTGAACACGCAATAGCCTGCGCCTGTATGGCTGAGCGCATGGTGGCTCCCGGCGGCGCTGTTGGCGGCATAGCCATGTTCGAAGGCGAGCTGCGCGGCGAGCCATGTTCCGCCATTGGTATGGCGGACGCGGTCACGGATCCGCGCGGTCACCGGGAAGCCGATGCGACGTTCCTTCTCGCGCGGGACCTGGACGTCGAAAACTTGAGCGACATAGGCCGGGTCGTGCACCGCCTCAAGCCATTCGCGCGGCATCGGGTCGGGCGCATGTTCGGTGATTGCAGCGCCGCTTTCGCGCAGCACCACCACGACAAGCTGGTACTTGTCGAATTTGAAGGTCCCACGCTCAGGACGCGGGGCCATGTAATCGGCATGGTGAACGACGTGGAGCATGCTTAGCCCCCAAATGTGTGGTCGAACACGATCTTGCAACCGAGCGCGATCAGGACGCAGCCACCGACGATCTCCGCCGGACGCCCCAGCCGGTCTCCGGCGACCCGCCCGATCGCGATCCCGGCAAGCGAAAGCGCGAAGGTCGTCGCAGCTATGATCGCAGCTGCAGGGAGGGGCGCGATCTCCAGCGTGGGCAAGGTTGCGCCGGCAGCCAGCGCGTCGATACTGGTGGCGAGTGCCGCCATAGACAGGGCTGTGAAGTTGAAGGCCGGAGGCGCCGTCTCATCGCCAGAATCACGGATCATCTGCAAGCCGATCCCCGCCAGCAGCGCAAAGGCGATCCAGTGGTCGAATGTGGCGACCAACGGCATGGCAATCGCGCCGAGGCCCCACCCGATCAGCGGCATGACCCCCTGCGCCAAGGCGAAGGCTGTTGCGATGACGAGGCTCGGCCCGATCGCGGGACGCTGCCGCGCGCCCTGCGCAAGCGCCACGGCAAAGGCATCCATCGCGAGTGCGACGGCGAGCAGGATCGTCTCACCCATGCGATCGCTCACCCAGGGATGCGGGCGAGGTGGTCGGCATCGGTCGTACGCTGGTTATTCTGCCGCTTCGGCAGGCACTGCGTGCGGGTCGAATGCCGCCTCTTCGCCCGCTTCGATCCGGGCAGCCTTCTCTTCGACCAGACGCACGATGTGGTCGAGCATGTCTTCGTCCTCGATCGTGTGTGCTTTCATGCCGGAGAGGTAGACCATATGCTTGCCCGAACCGCCGCCGGTAAGGCCGATATCGGTTTCGCGCGCTTCTCCGGGGCCATTGACGACGCAGCCGAGCACGCTGAGACTCATCGGAGTCTTGATGTGTTCGAGACGCTTTTCGAGCGTTTCGACCGTGCGGATCACGTCGAAGCCCTGGCGCGAGCAGCTCGGACACGACACGACGCGCACGCCGCGGGTGCGCAGGCCCAGTGCCTTGAGCATTTCGTAGCCGACCTTGACCTCTTCCTCCGGCTCGGCCGAAAGCGAGACGCGGATCGTGTCGCCGATCCCGGCCCAAAGCAGCGAACCCATGCCGATGCTCGACTTGACCGTCCCGCCAATGAGGCCGCCCGCTTCGGTGATGCCGAGATGCAGCGGGCAGTCCACCGTTTCGGCCAGCCCGTGATAGGCGGCGACGGCGAGGAACACGTCTGACGCCTTCACCGCGACCTTGAATTCGTGGAAGTCGTGGTCCTGCAACAGCTTGATGTGGTCGAGCGCGGACTCGATCAGCGCTTCGGGGCAGGGCTCACCGTATTTCTCGAGGAGGTCTTTCTCCAGGCTCCCGGCATTGACCCCGATGCGGATCGCGCAGCCATTGGCCTTCGCCGCGCGGACCACTTCGGCGACCTTTTTCGAATTGCCGATATTGCCCGGATTGATGCGCAGGCACGCCGCGCCGCCATCGGCAGCTTCGAGCGCGCGCTTGTAGTGAAAGTGGATGTCGGCAACGACAGGGATATTGGCCGCACGGGTGATGAGCGGAAATGCGGCGGTTGCTTCCTCGGTCGGGCAGGAGACACGGATGATGTCGCAGCCTACTTCCTCGCAGCGGCGGATCTGATCGATCGTCGCGCCTGCATCCTCGGTTGGCGTGTTCGTCATGGTCTGGACGGTGATCGGCGCATCGCCGCCGACGGGCACGTCGCCGACCATGATCTGACGGCATTCGCGCCGTTCGATGGTGCGCCAGGGACGAAGGGCATTCATGTGTCGCAGTTTTCCACGTCTGCGCCGGGCCGCCGGGCTCCGGCATGGTTAGGCGCGCGGGAGGGAGACCGGACGTCCAACCCTGCGCGTGTCCTCCTTATGGCAATGCCGCGGCGAATTTGCGAGCCTTTCCGACGATAGGCACGGTCCCCAGGGTTACTGGGTGAAACCTTGACCTTTGCTCCCGCTCGTCCACCATCGAGCGAAAAAGGGGCGGTAATGGACCATAACTACAGGAATGCATCCGAACTGCGCAGCGCGCGGGCGAGCTGGCTGATGCGCGCGGTAACGTGGGTAATGGCGCGACGCACCCCGGTCTTTCCCCACACCGCCGACGAATTTCGCGCGCACATGGCCGGGCGCGAAGAACCGGTGGACGCGCCGTTGCCGGAAAAGCTGGCGCGTCAATTTCGGGTGGATCGCTGGGAGGCGGAAGGGCACAGGGTCATCACGCTGCATCCCAAGGGCGGACCGGGACGCTGGCATATGCTCTATTTTCACGGCGGTGGCTTCGTCCTGCCGATGTTCAAGGAGCACTGGCCGCTTGCCGCGGCGATGGTGGAGCGCTGCGGGATCAGCGTCACGCTGCCGCTTTATCCTGTGGTGCCCGAGCATGATGCGAGCGCGCAGGACGCGCTGGCCGACGCCACCTTTGCAAAAATCGCTGCCGAGCATGATCCTGCCCGCATCGTCCTCAACGGCGACAGCGCGGGTGGGCATATGGCGCTCAGCCTCGCGCTCAGGCTGTCGCGGGCAGGCGGTCCGCAGCCCGGTCGCCTCGCGCTGTTCGCGCCGTGGCTGGATTTGGCGCTTGAAGACCCGGCCATCGCCGCGGTTGAGCCGCACGACATCATGCTCAAGATCGGCACCTTGCGCGCATGCGGAGAGATATTCGCCGGGGAGCGGGATGTGGTTGGCGCCGATCTCAGCCTGTTGCGCACTTCGTTGGAGGATCTTGCCAAACTCCCACCGACCCGCATCTGGACCGGGCGGCACGACCTCTTCATCGTCGATAGCCGCACCTTCGTCGCGCGCCTCGTCGAAGCGGGCGTGGATGCAAAGCTCTACGAATACGAAGCCGCGCCGCATGTCTTCATGGCGATCACCCCGACGCGCGAGGCGAAGGATACGCTGGCGCTGCTGAAGGATTTTCTCGGGTCGAACTGAGGCTGGCAGCGCGCGGATTTTGGAGCTAGCGTCGCGCCCATGAAAAAGCTCTTCGTCACCGCTCTCGCCCTTTGCCTGCCGTCCTCGCTTACCGCGCAGCCCGCCGAAGAAGGTGAACCGCGCTGGTCGATTGCGATCCATGGCGGGGCCGGCACGCTCGATCCCGATGTCATGTCGCCCGAGCGGCGCGCGGCTTACGAAGCGGCGCTGCAGAACGCGCTCGATGCGGGCGCCGCAATCCTGGCCGATGGGGGCAGCGCGATCGCGGCGGTCAGGGCCGCGATCGTGCCGATGGAGGATGATCCGCTGTTCAATGCCGGGCGCGGCGCGGTCTTCACCTGGGACGGGGTGAACGAACTCGACGCCTCGATTATGGATGGGCGCGATCGCAGCGCAGGGGCGGTGACGGGGGTGACGAGTATCAAGAACCCCATCCTGCTGGCCGATTCGGTGCGCACCGAAAGCGAACACGTCTTCCTGATGGGTGAGGGCGCGGAACAGTTTGCCGCGACGCAGGACATCGAAACCGTCGGCTCCGAATGGTTCGCGACCGAAGCGCGGCGGCAATCGCTTGAACGGATGAAGGCGGAGGAGATGTCCGCGCTTGATGTCGATACGAAGTTCGGCACGGTCGGCGCGGTGGCGCTGGACATGGACGGCAACCTCGCGGCGGGGACTTCGACCGGCGGCATGACCGGCAAGCGCTGGGGCCGGATCGGGGACGCTCCGGTGATCGGCGCCGGCACGTATGCGGACAATCGCGCGTGCGCCGTTTCGGCGACTGGGTGGGGGGAGTATTTCATCCGGGTGGGGGTGTCGCAGGAGATTTGCACGCGGATAAGGCTCGCGCCGCCAGGGGATGCGGAAGGCTTAAGTGAAGCAG
>NZ_JAZBON010000017.1:0-180229 GCF_036351135.1 Erythrobacter sp. | reverse complement strand
TTGAAAACACAGCAGATTGGACAAGCAATGAGCAAGCGTCACAGCGCCAAATACAAACTCGATCGCCGCATGGGCGAAAACATCTGGGGTCGCCCCAACAGCCCCGTCAACAAGCGTTCCTACGGCCCCGGCCAGCACGGTCAGCGTCGCAAGAGCAAGATGAGCGACTTCGGCCTGCAGCTGCGGGCAAAGCAGAAGCTCAAGGGCTATTACGGCGACGTCACCGAGAAGCAGTTCCGCTCGACCTACAAGGATGCGACGCGGATGAAGGGTGACACCGGTCAGAACCTGATTGGTCTGCTCGAGCGCCGTCTGGACATGATCGTCTACCGCGCCAAGTTTGCGCCGACGATCTTCGCCGCGCGCCAGATCGTCAACCACGGCCACATCTATGTGAACGGCGTGAAGTGCAACATCCCCTCGCGCCGCTGCGACGTGGGCGATGTCATCAGCCTGGGCAAAAAGGCGCAGGAAATGGCGCTCGTCATCGAAGCGCAGAGCCTGCCCGAGCGTGAAATTCCCGATTACGTCGCGCCCGACGGCAACGACAAGGTGAGCTTCACCCGCGTGCCGAAGCTCGACGAAGTGCCCTATCCGGTCACGATGGAACCGAACCTCGTGGTCGAGTTCTATTCGCGTTAAATCGCGAGAGTATCGAAGATACGAAAGGGCGGCTCCCGACGGGGCCGCCCTTTTTGTTTCTTCAGCTTCGGAGACCCACCCCACTGCGACTAACGAGCAAGCTCGTAAGTCTCGTTGCCCCTCCCTTTACGGAGGGGTTGGCGTGGGTGTTCGTGCGATCGCCGACTATTTCCTAATCCGGTCCCACTCCTCGAATTCATAAGCGATGGAGCCCTCGACAAGACGCTCCCAAATGTCGCCGATGACCTCTCCCGGCAGTCCGCGCGCTCGCGCATCCTCGACCGCGGCAGCGATCACATAGGCCTTGCGTGCCTCGTCGCGCACCGCCTCGCGCGTGTCCTTGATACGGGCGGCGGCGCGCATATAGCCGAAACGCCGCTCGAGCAGCGCGACAAGCTCGCGATCGGTCGCATCGACGCCTACACGCACCTCGCGCATATCTGCGCAGTCCTCGGGCATTTTCGGCATCGTTCAACTTCCAAAATAATGGCGCCGAAAGTCCGCGGCGAACTCGGCAAAACGCCCATTCGCAATGGCATCGCGCATGGCTTGCATCAAGGCCTGGTAGAAAGCGAGATTGTGCTCGGTCACGAGCATGGCGCCGAGGATCTCGCCCGATTTGTGCAAGTGGTGGAGATAGGCCTTCGAATAGTGGTGCGAGGCCGCGCAATCGGAGGTCGCATCGAGCGGTTCGGCGTCTTCGGCAAACTTCGCATTGCGCAGATTGATCGGCCCGTTCCAGGTGAAGGCTTGTCCATTGCGACCCGAACGGGTCGGGAGCACACAGTCGAACATATCGATGCCGCGCTCGACCGCGCCGACCAGATCGTCGGGCTTGCCGACCCCCATGAGATAGCGCGGGCGATCCTCGGGCAGCATGGCGGGTGCATAGTCGAGGACGCCGAACATTGCCTCCTGCCCCTCCCCCACGGCAAGACCGCCCACTGCATAACCGTCGAAGCCGATATCGATGAGTTTGTCCGCGCTGATCCGGCGCAGGTCTTCGTCGAGGGCGCCCTGCTGAATGCCGAACAGAGCGGCGCGGGAAGCGTGCTCCTCGCCGCTGTCGAAGCCCTCGCGGCTGCGCTTGGCCCAACGCATCGACAGCTCCATCGAGGCGGCGATCTCGTCGCGCGGGCGATCGGCGCGCGGGCATTCGTCGAAGGCCATGACGATGTCGGAGCCAAGCAGGCGCTGGATTTCCATCGAGCGTTCAGGGGTCAGCATGTGTTTCGAACCGTCGATATGGCTGCGAAACTCGACGCCTTCCTCGGTCAGCTTGCGCAGATCGGAAAGGCTCATCACCTGGTAGCCGCCGCTATCGGTCAGGATCGGGCGATCCCAGCGCATGAAGGAATGCAATCCGCCAAGCCGCGCGACCCGCTCCGCTCCGGGGCGAAGCATCAGGTGATAGGTGTTGCCGAGGATGATGTCGGCGCCGGTCGCGCGCACATCCTGCGGCTTCATCGCCTTGACCGTCGCCGCGGTGCCGACCGGCATGAAAGCCGGCGTCCGTATTTCGCCGCGCTGCATGCGGATCGTGCCAGTGCGCGCGGCGCCGTCGGTCGCAGCAAGGGTGAAGGAGAAGCGGGAGGACATGAGGCCCGCGCCGCTTAACCCGCGTGGACGCGCCTGTCACCTCGCGTAGTGTCCGCGTGAAACAGAAAAGGGCGCCGGGTGCGACATGCAACCGGCGCCCCTCTCGTCGTCTCGCAGCGGTTAGAAAGCGAGAATGATGCCGGTCGTCGCGCGGGTCGTGTCGAAGCTCACCGTGTCGATCGCTGCGCGCAGCCGGATGGGGCCGTCGCCAACGCCGAAGTCGACGCCTGCACCGAGCAGAAAATCACCATCGGACAAGTCGAACGTGTCGGGCACCGTGATTGGCGCGAAGGCGGAGGCGTCGAGCTCGATCTCCTGGTAGCCGGCGCGCAGATAAAGCTTGCTGTTGCGCCCTACGCGCGCACCGAGGCGGGCAGCAACGCCATATTCCTCGTCGATGATGCCGTCGCCGAAATGGAAGTTCGCCTCGCCGCCGACGAACAGGGTGGGACCGAGCGGCACATCGACGCCGGCGACGGCGCCGTAGACCCCCCCATCGTCGTCATCGAGGTCCGAGCCGAGGTCGTGGATTCCGATCGAAGCTCCGACAAAGGGTTCGGCCTCGATCGCATCGTTCTGGGCGAAAACAGCACCTGGAAGGGCGAGTGCGCCCATACCGACCAGTGTCATGATAGTGCGAACGGGGAAATGCATGATTGAGCTCCTGTCTTGTTCGGAATCGAACAACGACGCGTTTCGCGCCGGTACTCTTGCGCGCAGATGAACATTCGTAACCTAAGATCCGCGGTATCGACGAACGGCGAAGCAGCGGCGATGAGCGGGGTTTGAAGCGTCGCGGAGGGGCTACTCGCGCAGACGCCATCCCGTCCTGAAGATGAAGGCGATGACCCCGACGCACAGCGCGAGAAAGCCCAGCGTCAGGCCTAGCGAGAGCCAGATCGAGACGTCCGACGTGCCGTAGAACGTCCAGCGCAGCCCGCTGACGAGAAACGCGATGGGGTTGGCATAGGCGATGGTCGACCAGATGCCGGGCAGGTCGTCGATCGAATAAAAGGTGCCGCCGAGGAAAGTCAGCGGAGTCAAAAACAGGACCGGGATGATGCCCAGCTTCTCGAAACTGTCGGCCCAGATGCCCAAGATGAACCCGAACAGCGAGAAACTCGCCGCGACCAGCATGATATAGCCCACCGCGGCCAACGGATGGCGAATCTCGTAATCGACGAACAGGGTCGCGGTCGCCAGGATGATCGCGGCCAGGATCAGCCCCTTGGTCGCCGCCGCCCCGACGAAGCCGATCAGCGTCTCGGCCACTCCCACGGGCGCCGAGAGCAGCTCGTAAATCGTGCCGGTGAAGCGCGGCATGTAGATGCCGAAGGAGGAATTGCTGGTCGTTTCGCCGAGCAGGGTAAGCATCAGCAGGCCGGGAATGATGAAGGCGCCGTAGGGGACGCCGTCGACCGGCTCCATGCGCCCGCCGATGACAGTGCCGAAGACGACGAAATAGAGCGATGTGGTGAGCACCGGCGCGAGGATCGACTGGAACGCGGTGCGCATCGCGCGCATCAGTTCGCGCTTGTAGATCGACCAGGTGCCCCGAGCGTTGAACGCCATCAGCTGGCCTCCTCCACTTCGCCCGAACTGACGAGATCGACGAAGATGTCTTCGAGCGAACTGTCGCGCATTTCGATCGCGTCGTAATCGATGCCGGCGGCGTTCAGTAGCTTGGTCAGCCGGGCGACCTCGGCGCTGCCGCTGCCTGTGCCGTCGCCGCCGCGATAGGTCAGTTGGCTGCCATCCTCGTTCAGCGCGACGGGCAGGTCGGCAACCGCGTCGGGCAATGCGGCCAGCGGCTGGGCCAGGGTGAGGACGGCTTCGGTCGTGCCCATGCGCTGCATCATTGCCGCCTTGTCGTCGACCATCAGGATGCGCCCGTCGCGAATGATGCCGACCCGGTCCGCCATCAGCTCGGCCTCCTCGATGTAGTGCGTCGTCAGGATGATCGTGGTGCCGCGCTCGCGCAGGGCCTCGACCTGTTCCCACATGCCCTTGCGCAGCTCCACATCGACCCCCGCGGTCGGTTCGTCGAGGAACAGGAGGTCGGGCTCGTGCGCCAGCGCCTTGGCGATCAGCACGCGGCGCTTCATTCCGCCCGACAATTCGCGGATCTGGCTGTCCCGCTTGTCCCACAGGCTGAGCGAGCGCAGGACCTGCTCGATCCGCGCCTTGTCCGGGGGATGGCCGAAGAGCCCGCGCGAATAGGAAACAGCGCGGCGCACGGTTTCGAACATGTCGGTGCTGAGTTCCTGCGGCACCAGCCCGATCCGCGCCCGTGCGGCCCGCCAGTCGCGCGCAAGATCGTGGCCGAAGGCATGGATGGTGCCCCCGCTCGGTTTCACCAGCCCGCAGACCGCGCCGATCAGCGTCGTCTTGCCCGCCCCGTTGGGCCCGAGCAGCGCGAAGATCTCGCCGCGCTCGATGTCGAGATCGACCGCGTCGAGCGCGCGCACCCCGCCGGGATAGACCTTGGTCAGGCCGCGGATGGAGAGGACGGGCTCGGGCATGGTCTTCGCGCGCTAGGGCAGCAGCAGCGAGGAGTCACCATAGGAATAGAAGCGATAGTCGTTCTCGATCGCATGCGCATAGGCCGCCATCATCCGCTCGCGGCCCATCAGCGCGCTGACCAGCATCATCAGCGTCGACTTGGGAAGGTGGAAATTGGTCATCAGCCCATCGACCGCGCGAAAGCGATAGCCGGGGGTGATGAAGATGTCGGTGTCGCCGGCGAAGGGGTGGATCTGCCCGTCCTCTCCCGCGGCGCTTTCGAGGAGGCGCAGCGATGTCGTGCCGACCGCGACGATCCGTCCGCCGGCCGCGCGCGCCGCGTTCAGGCGTTCGGCGGTGCCCGCTTCGATCCGGCCGAATTCGGAGTGCATCGCGTGGTCCGCCGTGTCCTCGGCCTTGACCGGCAAGAACGTCCCCGCGCCAACATGCAGCGTCAGCATCTCGCGCCCGATCCCCGCATCGTCGAGCGCCGCGACGAGGCGATCGGTGAAGTGCAGGCTGGCGGTGGGCGCGGCAACGGCCCCGTCCTCCCTGGCGAACATGGTCTGGTAGTCGGCGAGATCCTGTTCGTCGACGCCGCGTGCGCGCGCGATATAGGGCGGCAGCGGCATGGTGCCGGCGCGGTCGAGCAGCACCTCGACCGGCTCGTCGCCTTCGAAGAACAGGGTGATCGAGCCGTCGCCATGCCGCGCTTCGGCGATCGCGGTGACGCCGCCGCCGAAGATCAGCTGATCGTCTTGGCGCACCCGCTTGGCGTTGCGGACGAAAGCCTGCCAGCGGCGCAAGTCGATCCGCTTGTGCAGAGTCGCGCCGATCCGTGCTTCGCCGCCCACGCGCCGGCCTTCAAGCTGCGCCGGCAGGACGCGGGTGTCATTGAAGACGAGGGTATCGCCGGGTTCGAGTAGATCGGGCAGATCGGCGACCCCGCGATCCTCGAACGCCCCATCGCCCCCGCGCACCACCAGCATACGCGCCGCATCGCGCGGACGCACGGGTCGCAGCGCGATACGGTCTTGCGGAAGGTCGAAATCGAACAGGTCGACTTTCATGAAAAGTCGATCCGATCATCCTGAGCTTGTCGAAGGGCGCGCATCTGCGGCGCTTAGACCTTTAGCGCCATAAGGTCATCCCCGCTAACGCGGGGACCCAGGGCGGACCCGTGCGCACGCTATCCTGGGTTCCCGCGTTCGCAGGAATGACAGGTGTGAGCCGATCTACTGCTGTTCGAGCGGCGCGTTGAGCGCGTCGGCGGTCACTTCGGGCTGCACCTGCGGTGGCGCAGCGACGGGCGGCGCGCGGTTGTCGCTGGCGAGCGAGGCCTGCAAGATACGCGTCGGGTTCTGCGGCGGCTCACCGCGATTGATCGCATCGACCGCATCCATATTCTCGATCACCCGACCGAAATTGGTGTAGCGCTTGTCCAGGCTGAAGCGCGGGTAGAAGACGATGAAGAACTGGCTGTTCGCGCTGTCCTCGTCATTGGCGCGTGCCATCGACACGGTGCCGCGCACATGCGGCATCGGGTTGAACTCTTCGGCAAGGTCGGGAAGCTCGCTGCCGCCCTGCCCCGTCCCGGTCGGATCGCCGCCCTGCGCCATGAAGCCGTCGATCACGCGGTGGAAGATCACGCCGTCGTAAAAGCCCTGCCGGGTCAGCGTCTTGATCCGTTCGACATGGGTCGGCGCCCATTCGTCCATCAGCCGGATCTTCACGCGCTCGCCATTGGAGAGGTCGAGCACCCAGATATCGTCGGGCTCGACGCTTTGGTCGAAGCTGACCGGGGGATAGGAGCGCGTGTCGGCGCGCGCGGCCTCGGCCTCCTCGTCGGTGATCGTGTCCTGCGCGATTGCGGGCGCGGCGCAAAGCGCCAGAGCGCCCAGCGCGGCGAGCGAAAGTTTCGTCGAAGGTGTCATCAATCCGTCCAAGTCCGTTAGCGGGGGCTGGTAACGCCCGTCGGCTGACACTGCAATGAATGAGAGTTCCCGAGTCCCCAGCGTGGGCGTCACAAATCGCCCTTGCGCCCGATCGTCTCGACGCGCGCATTCACTTCCTCGCGCACCTCGGGGCTGACGAAGGGGGCGATATCGCCGCCATAAAGCGCGATCTCCTTAACCAGCTTGGAGGCGATCGGCTGCAGCGAGACGTCTGCCATCAGGAACACCGTCTCGATATCGTCGTCGAGCTGCTGGTTCATGCCTGCCATCTGATATTCGTACTCGAAGTCGGCGACCGCGCGCAGGCCCCGGATCAGCACATTAGCCCCCTGCGCCTGCGCGAATTTGACCAGTAATGCGTTGAACCCGACCACCTCGACATTGGAGAGACCCATATTAGCGACCTCGCGCGTCACCATGTCGAAGCGTTCCTCGTTGGTGAACATCGGATTCTTGGAAGGGTTGGTGGTGACGCCCAGGATCAGCCTATCGACCAGCTTGGACCCGCGCCGGATAATGTCTGCATGGCCGAGCGTGATGGGATCGAACGTGCCCGGATAGATGCCGATGCGCGGGTTCACCGGTCCCGCTCCACGATAAATCGCGCCAGTGCGCGCAGCGTGTCCGCCTCGCGTCCGTGGCTTCCCAGATGCGCGATTGCCTGGTCGATCAGCGCGCGGGCCTGTTCGCGGGCCTTGTCCGCGCCCATCAGTGTGACAAAGGTCTGCTTGCCCTGCCCCGCGTCCTTGCGCAGCGCCTTGCCAGCCTTGCCCTCGTCGCCCGACACGTCGAGCAGGTCGTCCGCGATCTGGAAGGCGAGGCCGATGTCGCGGGCATAGGCGCGCAGATGCGAGCGGCCCTCAGGCGGGATGTGGCCGAGGATCGCGCCCATCTCCACGCTGGCGGCGAGCAGCGCGCCGGTCTTCAATTGCTGCAACCGGGTGACCGCCGAGAGGTCGTATTCGACCCCCTCCTCGTCGGCCACCATGTCCATCATCTGGCCCCCGGCCATGCCGTTCATGCCGCTCGCCTGACCCAGCGTCTGGATCAGCTCGCTGCGGGTGAAGGGATCGGGGCTCGTTTCGGGATCGGCAAGGATCTCGAAGGCGAGCGCATGCAGCGCGTCGCCAGCAAGCACGGCGGTCGCCTCGTCGTAGGTCTTGTGCAAGGTCGCCTTTCCATGGCGGAGATCGTCGTCGTCCATGCAGGGAAGATCGTCGTGGATCAGCGAATAGCAGTGGATTGCCTCCACCGCGGTGCCGGCGCGCAGGGCGGCGTCGCGGTCCACCCCGAACATCTCCGCCGTGCTCACCAGCAGCAACGGGCGCACCCGCTTGCCGCCGCCAATCGCGGCATAGCGCATCGCCTCGATCAGGCGCGCGCGGGTGTCGCCTGGCACGGGCAGAAAGGCGTCGAACACCGAATCCACATCGCGCTGCACCCGCGCGAGAGCATCGCCCAGGACGTCGCCGTCGATCCCGACCACATTCATCTCAGCTCGGCCCGCCGGCAGGCTCGTCGAAGGGCGCCGTTCCAGCCGGGCGTCCGTCCGCACCGGCGACGATCTTCTCGATCCGTGCCTGCGCGTTGTCGAGCCGTTTCTGACAGGCGGCGCGCAGCTTCTCGCCGCGCTCGTAAAGGTCGATCGACTGGTCGAGCGGCACGTCGCCGCGCTCGAGCTTCGCGACGACCTCTTCGAGCGCCTTCAATGCCTCTTCGAAGGACATCTCCTCGATCGGGCGCTGGCTCGCGTCGGAACCGTGTGTTTCATCCATGCGCGCGAGCATTGGCGCGGCGCACCGGCGCGGTCAAGGCCGCGCGCCCGGCCCAAGCAGCCTCGCAATCACCCTTGCAACTGGCGCCGCTTTGCGCTTGAGGTCGCGGCCAAAGAATACGGGGGCGCCTTCACATGTTCATCGGTCATTTCGCACCGGCTTTCGTCGCGGCCGCGGCCTATTCCAAGGGGCCCAGGCTCGGCACCTATTTCGTCGCCGCGCAGCTGGTCGACTGGGGCTTTTTCGCGCTGGCTATGCTGGGGATAGAGCGGCTGCGCGTCGAACCCGGCGCGACCGCGATGGTGCCGCTCGACCTCTATCACATGCCTTACACCCACTCGCTCGCCGGGACAGCGGCCTGGGCCTTCGCTTTCGCGCTGGTCGTCATCGTTTGGCACCGCGACGCACTTGCCGGGATCATTTCCGCCTTCGTGGTCGCATCGCACTGGCTGCTCGATTGGGTGACCCATCGTCCCGATCTGACGATCGCAGGAGGCGAGGTGAAGATGGGGCTCGGCCTGTGGAACCATCCCGAATTTGCGATGCCGCTGGAGATCGGGCTGATCCTCGCTGGCTTCTTCTTCTACATGAGCCGTTCGCGCGGACCGATCGCGCAGCCGGTGATCCTGCTGGTCGCGCTGCTCTCTCTGCAGGCGGTCAACTGGTTCGGCCCGCACCCGCAGGAGGCGGGGCTTGGCCTCTACCTACAGGCGCTGGCCGCGTTTGCGCTTCTGACGCTGCTCGCGGCATGGACGGCGCAAAATCGCTATTTCGTCGGTCGCGGCGGCTTGGCCTCGGACGGGCTCTAGCCTATGCGCTGCGCGCATGAGCGCATCTGCCCCCTCCATCACGCCCGAAATCGTCGAACAGCACGGCCTGAGCCGCCAAGAATATGACCGCGTCCTGGCCGCGCTCGGGCGCGAGCCGAACCTTGTCGAGCTCGGCATCTTCTCGGTCATGTGGTCGGAGCATTGCTCTTATAAATCTTCCCGCCTGCACTTAAAGAAATTGCCGACCGAGGCGCCGTGGGTGATCTGCGGTCCGGGCGAGAATGCGGGCGTGATCGATATCGGGGATGGGCCAGAAGGACAGAAACTGGCGGCGATCTTCAAGATGGAGAGCCACAACCACCCCTCCTACATCGAGCCTTATCAGGGCGCGGCAACCGGGGTTGGCGGCATCCTGCGCGATGTCTTCACCATGGGCGCGCGGCCCGTGGCGAACATGAACGCGCTGCGTTTCGGTCGGCCCGATCATCCGAAGATGAAGCATCTGGTCCAGGGCGTGGTCGCGGGGATCGGGGGATACGGCAATTGCGTCGGCGTTCCGACTGTGGGCGGCGAGACCAATTTCCACCCGGCCTATGACGGCAACATCCTAGTCAATGCGATGACCATGGGCATCGCGGACGCGGACAAGATTTTCTACAGCGCCGCCACCGGCGTCGGCAATCCGATCGTCTATGTCGGCTCGAAGACCGGGCGCGACGGCATTCACGGTGCGACCATGGCGAGCGCCGATTTCGAGGAAGACGCCGAGGCGAAGCGTCCGACGGTGCAGGTGGGCGACCCATTCACCGAGAAATTGCTGATCGAAGCATGCCTCGAACTGATGGCGACCGATGCGATCGTCGCGATCCAGGACATGGGCGCTGCCGGCCTCACCTCCTCCAGCGTCGAAATGGCGACCAACGGGAAGGCCGGTATCCGGCTCGACATGGACAAGGTGCCCTGCCGCGAAGAGGGCATGACGCCCTACGAAATGATGCTGAGCGAAAGCCAGGAGCGCATGCTCATGGTGCTGAAACCCGGCAAGGAGGCAATGGCCGCGGCAATCTTCGAGAAATGGGAGCTCGATTTCGCGGTCATCGGCGAAGTCACCGATACGCAGCATATGGTGCTCGAATGGCAGGGCGAGGTCGTGTGCGACATTCCGCTAGGGCCTCTCGCCGCCGATGCGCCTGAATATGATCGGCCCTACCTCTCGAGGGAAGAATACGCCGAGTGGGCTGGCATCAAGGCGGTCGAAAACGCGCCCGAATGCGCCGATCCCGGCGCGGACCTCCTCAAGCTGCTCGCCTCGCCCAACCTTTCCTCCCGCGCATGGATCGCCGGGCAATATGACAGCCAGGTCATGGCCGACACGCTCCAGACCGGCGGCGATGCGGCAGTGGTGCGCGTGCATGGCACGCATAAGGCGCTCGCGATCAGCACCGATTGCACGCCGCGCTATGTCTATGCCGACCCCTATGAGGGCGGGAAGCAGGCGATTGCGGAGGCATATCGCAACCTCTGCGCGGTGGGCGCGCGCCCGCTGGCGGTCACCAACTGCCTCAACTTCGCCAACCCGCAACGCCCGGAGATCATGAGCCAGTTCGTCCACGCATTGGAGGGCATGGGCGATGCCTGCCGCGCACTCGATTTCCCGATCGTGAGCGGCAATGTTTCGCTGTATAATGAGAGCAAGGCGACTGGCGGCGGAAGCGCGATCCTACCCACGCCCGCGATCGGTGGCGTTGGCATCATCGAAGACGCTGCGAAAATGATCACCAGCGCCTTCAAGGCGGAAGGCGACGCGATCTACATGATCGCCCCCGAATTCTGGGCCCGCCCCGACCCGACGCGCTCGCATCTCGGCAAATCGCGCTGGCTGATCGACGTGCATGGCCGCGACGAGGGCCGCGCGCCGCCCGTCAATCTCGAAGCCGAACGCGGTGCAGGCCAGATCATCCGCCGGTTGATCGACGAAGGGCTGCTTTCCGCCGTTCACGACATCTCCGATGGCGGGCTCGCAGTCGCACTTGCCGAAATGGCGCTATCTGGCGGGATCGGTGCGGAAGTTCACGCGCACGAGGCCTACACCTCCGCGCAATGGTGGTTCGGCGAGGATCAGGCGCGCTACGTGCTCACCGTCAGCGCCGAAAATCACGAGGCCTTCAATCGCATCGTGGCCGAGGGGCCGGAAGTGCCGGAGGCCGAGATGGTCGGTTTCCATCGCATCGGCACCGTGGGCGGCGATAGCCTGCTGGGCGCCGCGCTCGCCGATCTGCGCGAGGCGCACGAGAGCTTCTTCCGCGATTGGATGGAGAGTTGATCGGCCCCCTTGGTCATTCCCGCAAACGCGGGAACCCAGCGACGGGCCAGAGAAACCTTCGCCGTGGGTCCCCGCGTTCGCGGGGATGACGGTTGGGGCTATTGGAAACTCTCCAACCGATCCTCCATTATGGCGGGCACTGGCTTGCCCCCTTCGGCATCGCCGCCATCCTCTGGCGCGCGCGGTGGTGGCAGGCGGGCTTCGTCATGATCGCCGCCAACGCCATCGATCTCGACCACCTCCTCGCCGATCCGATTTTCGATCCGAACCGCTGCTCGATCGGCTTCCACCTGCTTCACGGCTGGGAAGCCGCCCTCGCCTATGGCGCACTGCTCCTGATCCCGCGCTGGTGGGCCCGCGCCTTCGGGGCGGGCGCTCTGTGGCACCTCGCGGTGGACGCCGGCGACTGCGCTATGATGGCGCTTTAAGCCGCCGCCGCGCCACCGCTCAGCGTCAGGTCCTCGCGCTCGGTCCCCTCCCTCTCGAGGATGCGCAGGCAGGCGCGGTAGACGCTGGGCTTGCCGATATTCAGTCGTTTGCGCGCCGCGTCGATATCTTCGCTCATCAGCGCCTCGATATCCTGATGCGCGAGCTTCTGCGCAGCTTTGCCGAGCCGCTGTCCCTCGCGGATCGCGGAGAAAAGCGGCGCCTTGGTGCGCGTGACCTTCTTGATCTGCCGCGCGCCGGCATAGGCGATGAAGAGGACGCCGTGATTGTGGTTCTGCGCGTAGGAGAAACCCAGCAGGCTCGCCTCGCCCAGCGCATCGCGGCCATAGCCGGTCAGGACGTGAAACAGATCGTGCGTGTCGCGCAAGCGATCGTAATACCACTGCAGGAGGTCCTGCGGCAGCGCTTCGGGCGGGGCCCAATTGTGGCTTTCCGCGACCAGCCCCGAGGCGCTCAGCCCCTCGCGCTTCATGAAGGCCATGTAGTGCTTGCCGACCGAATTATCGGGAAGATCCGCCCAGCGATCGTGATCATCGAGCATGGCGGGGATGTCGACGCCTTCCTGAAGGAACCGCTGGCCTTCGCTCGACCGGATGAATTTTTCGCCCTGACGAAAGCTCTTCCGGCCCTTGGTCGCCTCGATGATGTGGAAGACCTGTTCGGTGTCCTCCTTGTCCTCGACCAATTTGGAGAAGTGCTGCAGCACCTTGCGCGGCTGAAATCCCGAGATTTCTCGATCCGCGGCGACGATGGGGAGAGATTGCAAGCTCATCGATTCCTCGCTGTGACAGCCCTTACTTACATCGTTGTCAGTTATATGTCCACTTCCCTTAGCGTGTCCGAGCGCGGATAGATGGCGCGCATGCAAGATCACGACACCGTCCCCTATTCACTCGAAAACCTGCCACACGAAGAGAGCATCACACGAGCGCGCGCAATGCGCGATCGGCTCAAGGAAAGGAGGACCTGCCAGTATTTTTCCAATGAAGCGGTTCCAAGCGAAGTCATCGAAGCGGCCATCGAAGCCGCAGGCACCGCTCCAAACGGCGCCAATCATCAGCCGTGGCATTTCGCGGTGGTCTCCTCGCCTGCGAAGAAATGCGCGATCAGGAAAGCGGCGGAGGCAGAGGAGCGACGGTTCTATGGGCAAGACGGCGCCGATCCCAAGGCGAGCGAGGAATGGCTCGGGGCGCTCAAGGATCTGGGAACCGATGCGGACAAGCCATTCCTCGAAACCGCGCCCTATCTCATCGTCGTCTTCGCGCAGCGTAAGGGCGGCATCGAGGAGGACGGGAAGACGCAGAACTACTATGTCAATGAAAGCGTCGGCATCGCCTGCGGGATGCTGATCGCGACCCTGCACGAGGCGGGGCTCGCGACGCTGACGCATACGCCCTCGCCCATGGGGTTCCTGCGCGAAGCATGCGAGCGGCCAGAATGGGAGAAGCCGCTGATGATCGTTGTGGTGGGCCACCCAAGCGCGGATGCGACGGTGCCCGCCCACGCGCTGAAAAAGAAGCCGCTGAGCCAGATCGCGAGCTGGCTCTAGGCCGCCGCCGTCTCTCGCGGAAACAGCTTGTCGAACGCGGCGGACGGATGCGGATACTGAAACGCGTTCGCCGCCATCGACAGAACCATGCCTTCGGGCATTCCGGGACGGAAATAATGGCCGGCAAAGCGATCGGGCGAGGTGCGGCTGTCCTGCGCCTCGTAGACCTTGCCGATCGGGGCGAAAGTCATGCCCGTGCCGAAAACCGCCGCCAGCGCCATGTCGACGAATATCATTCGGTCATGCGGCCCGCGCAAATGCGTGTCCTGGACGATGATCGAATGCAGCTGATCGCGCACGAAGCTGAGCGCGGTGAGATCGTGGACCACCTGATCGAACATATGCGATCCATCGTGATGCACCAGCGCGCGCCCGGACCCACGCGGCAACATCACCTCGCGGACATAAGCGGGAAGATCGCCGTGGAACAGCCGCACGCGTCCCGCCGCTTCGGGAAAGCTGCGCCGGATCCGCTCATGCGTGAATTGCAAGTGCTCGGCGCTGATATCGACGAGGTCGAGGTCGAAATCGAAGCTCCCGCTGCATCCTGCAAGCATGACCGATGCGCCACCCATGAAGGTGCCGACTTCGATCACCCGGTCGTATTCGCCGTTGAGATCGCGCAAGCTGCGAACGAGGTCGAAATAATAGTCGATCGAGCATTGGTCCTCGCAGACGAGATCATCCACGGCCAGGCGTTCGATCAAGCGGTCGAAGATGCGAAACTGCCCGTGAAAGCGCTGGGCCTCGCGGATCGCGCGGTAGCCCGAACGGATCGGAATGCCGAGCGCCTCGTGCAAATCTTCGGCGCCCTCGAGCGCCCGGTCCGGTTCGATGAAATGACCCATGTCCCGCTAATCTCCTCCCGCGCCGGAATGGCGGGCAGGCAATGCGATGATCGTGGTATCCAATCCCCTGCGAGGGCCCCTGCAAAGACTACCTAGGCGGCCGCCGGTTCGCCGCCGGGCTTCTCGCTCGCCAGCAGGTCGTAGGGATCGAGCCCCTCCTCCCGCCAAATGCGGTGGCATTCGCGATAAAGCGTGGGCTCCGGAATGTTGAGCGCGCTGCGCACGCGGTCGAGCGGCTGTTTCAGCAGCTCGCGGATCGGCTGTTCGATCAGCTTGGGCGCGCCCCGGCCGATGCGCTTGGCCTGGCGGACAGCGCCGATCACCGGAGCCTTCGAGCCCCAGACCATTTTCCTGATATTCGCCGCGCCCGCATAGCCGATCAGCAGATGGCCCTGCGTCGGCGACTGGCCATGGGTGAAAAGCAGCACGCACTGCTCGCCCAGCGCATCGCGGCCGTAGCCGGTTAGGACGTGGAACAGGTCATGCGTGTCGCGCGAGCGATCGCCGAACCACTGGACGAGATCGGGATATTTGGGCCGCCCGAGCTTCTCCGCCTCCGCCACCAGGCCCGCCGCGGTTAACCCTTCGCTTTCCATGAAATCGCAATAGGCATGCGCAAGGCTGCCCTCGGGCGTCCGGCGCAGCGCGGCGTGATCGTCGAGAATGTCGGGCAGGTTCGGCTCGGTCCGGCGCAGGTAGTCACCGTGCTCGGACAAAGTCAGCGCTTCGACCCGAGGCATGAAGTTCTTCGACGGCAGCGATTCGTAGATCTTGAAGACCAGCGAGGTGTCTTCCTTGTCCTTCATCAACAGCCGGAAATTCTTCACAGCGCGCGGCAGCGAATAGCGGGGCGCAGGGCGATCGGGATGGCGCAGGACGGTGCCGTCGCGGGCGAAGCGGTCGGAAAAGGCGGGGATGTCGGTCATGATTTGCCTCTGGCACGCATTACTTACATTAATGTAAATAGCAGCACCGGGGCGAATTTGAAACCCCCCAGTTATGGCTTGGCGGCGCCAGGGTCCGACCTCACGCGCCGACCCAGTCGCGCCGGGGAATGCCTAGCAGGGCCAGAACGCCGGTCAGGTCGCCGCGCTCCACCCGTCCGTTCGCCGCTTCTCGCGCTTGCGGCTTGGCGCGATAGGCGATGGCGTAGTCCGCCGCCTGCAGCATGGGAATGTCGTTCGCCCCGTCGCCCGCCGCCAGCACCCGCGCACCGGAGCCGAGCCGCACGCGCTCCTTCTCTAGCACCGCGCGCTTGGTCCGCCCGTCGCTGATTGCGCCCACGAGCCCGCCGGTCAGCCGACCTTCCTCGACCCCCAGCCTGTTGCCCACCACGCGGTCGAAGCCGAGTTGCTCGCCCACCCGGTCGGCGAAATGGTGAAAGCCGCCCGTCACCAGCACGCTGCGACAGCCATGCGCGGCGAGCGTCGCCACCAATATCCGCGCGCCCGGGCTGGGCGATATGCGCTCGGCAAGGCAGCGGTCGATCGCACTCTCCTCGAGTCCCGCCAACAGGCCCACGCGTTCGCGCAAAGCCGCTTCGAAGTCGATCTCGCCGCGCATGGCGCGCTCGGTAATCACGGCGATCTGCGGCTTGAGATCGGCGAAGTCGGCCAGTTCGTCGATGCATTCCTGCCCGATCATGGTCGAATCCATGTCTGATACGAAAAGATGCGGGACCGCGATCTCGCCCTCGCCCACCAGCGCATCGGCGGGGGCGAAGAAGCGGTCGATCGCCGCGAGCACCTTCAGCGCCTGCCCCTCGGCGAAGCGCATCTCGAGCACGGGCAGTCCGACATCGAGCATCATCGCCGAGGCGAGCGGCATCCCGTCCGCCTCCAGTGCGGCGCTGGCGGCATCGAGGCGCGTGTCGAGATCGCCCGTTCCCTCCGAAAAATGGTCTGCTATCAGACGCGCGATGAGCACCGACAAATCTCCCGAGAAAGCGTCCGCCTCCAACACCGGGGCGCCGCCGGTCGCGCTCATCGCAGGGCCGACCGCGAGCGGCAAGAGCGCAGCGGCCCTTGCGCTCGCCGAGGCGCTGGAAAAGGCGGGGCGCAGGCCCGTCATCGTCAATGCCGATTCGATGCAGGTCTATTCCGACATTCCGATCCTTTCCGCCGCGCCGAGCGAGGAGGAGCAGGACCGGGTGCCCCACCGCCTCTACGGCGCCTGGGACGGGGCCGATGCCTGTTCCGCCGCCGACTGGGCCAAAGCCGCGCGGGCCGAGATCGACGCCGCGCATGAGGATGGTGCGGTGCCGATCCTGGTCGGGGGGACGGGGCTCTATCTCAAGGTCCTGATCGAGGGGATCGCCCCGATTCCCGAAATCGATCCCGAAGTGCGCGAAGTGGTGCGCGCGATGGATAGGGGCATTGCCCATGCCGCGCTGGCGATCGAGGATCCGCTGCGCGCCGCCACGCTCGATCCGGGCGATAGCCAGCGCATCGCCCGCGCATTGGAGGTCAAGCGTTCGACCGGGGTGACGCTGGCCGACTGGCAGCAGGCTAAGAGCGGCGGGATCGGCGAAGAGGTCGACGTCCATGCCGCCGTGCTGATGCCGGAGCGGCAGTGGATCTATGAGCGGTGTGACAAACGGTTCGCGCAGATGGTGGCGGGCGGCGCGGTTGAGGAGGTCGAGGCGCTACTCGCTCGCAGCCTCTCCCCCGATCTGCCGGTGATGCGCGCCATCGGGGTGCGCGAGATCGCCGCGCTGATCGCGGGCGATATGACGAAGGACGAAGCGATCGCCGAGGGCGCACAGGCGACACGCCGATATGCCAAGCGGCAATTCACTTGGCTGCGCAATCAGAGCCCGCCCGGATGGCGACGCATTGAGACCAATTCGATTGATGTCGAAGGCGTTTTTGATCGATTGTTACGTTAATAGCGGTTGACGGGACATATTGCGCTGCTAAGGCCGAGCTACGCCGCGCAGGCGGGGCGTTGTCATTCACCCGCCGCACCATTAAGACAAACTCAGACGACGAAGGACGAGACGTTTTCCATGACCCCGATCGTAGACATCGATGTCGTAATTATCGGCGATACGGGCTGATCGGGAGCGTCCTTCGACACACCTGACCGGCCCGAGGCGACATGCGCATCGGGCCGTTTTCATATCCACCACGCTTTTTCTCCGAAACTTTCTTTTCAGGCATAGGACGTGATTATGGCGCAGCAAACGGGGGCCGCCCTGCTGATGGAAGCCCTGATCGATCAGGGCGTCAAGTTCGTTTTCGGCTATCCGGGCGGCGCGGTGCTGCCGATCTACGACGAATTGTTCGGTAGCGAGCGCATCCGCCACATCCTCGTGCGCCACGAAGCGGGCGCGGCCCACGCGGCCGAAGGCTATGCCCGCGCAACCGGCAAGCCGGGCGTCGTGCTGGTCACGAGCGGCCCGGGTGCGACCAATGCGGTAACCGGCATCGCCGATGCGTGGATGGATTCGATCCCGCTCGTCGTCATCACCGGACAGGTCCCATCGACCCTGATCGGCACCGATGCGTTTCAAGAAGCCGACACGGTGGGCATCACGCGCCACTGCACCAAGCACAATTACCTTGTGAAGGACCCCGCCGACCTCGTCGCCACGATCGAGGAAGCCTTCCGCATCGCCACCACCGGGCGGCCCGGCCCGGTCGTCATCGACATTCCCAAGGACGTCCAGATCGCGGTGCCTTCGCTGTCGCGCGCGAGCGCCCTGCCCGGCTCGCATCGCTACGCCCCGCAGACGGTCGCCCCCGCCGACCAGATCGCCGAGGCTATCGAGTTGATCGAGAATGCCGAGCGTCCGGTGCTCTACACTGGCGGCGGTGTTATCAATTCGGGCCCGCGCGCGAGCGAGGCGCTGCGCCGGTTGCAGGATCTGACGGGTGCCCCGGTCACCTCGACGTTGATGGGACTGGGCGCGTTCCCGGCGAGCCATCCCGACTGGCTCGGTATGCTGGGCATGCACGGCACCTACGAAGCCAATATGGCGATGAACCGCAGCGACGTGATGGTCTGTATCGGCGCGCGGTTCGACGATCGGGTGACCGGACGGCTCGATGCGTTTTCGCCGGAGAGCACGAAAATCCACATCGACATCGACCGGAGCTCGATCAACAAGACGGTGCCGGTCGAGCTCGGCATCGTCGGCGATTGCGCGACCGTGCTCGAACAGCTGATCGAGGCGTGGGGGGATCGCCGCGGCAAGGACATGGGCGAGTGGAAGGCGCGGATCGCCGGCTGGCGCGCGCGCGAATGCCTCGCCTATCCCGAAAAATCGCGCAAGGAACCGAACGCGATCATGCCGCAAAAGGCGGTCGAGCGGCTGTTCGCGCTCACCCGCGATCGCTCGCCGATCATCACCACCGAAGTCGGTCAGCACCAGATGTGGGCGGCGCAATATTACGGCTTCGATGAGCCCAACAAATGGCTGACCAGCGGGGGGCTCGGCACGATGGGCTACGGCCTGCCTGCCGCGATCGGCGCGCAGCTCGGGCATCCCGAGCGCCTGGTGATCGACATTGCCGGCGAGGCGTCGATCCAGATGAACATTCAGGAGCTCGGCACCGCCTCGCAATATCGCCTGCCGGTCAAGATCTTCATCCTCAACAACGAATATATGGGCATGGTCCGCCAGTGGCAGGAGCTGACCTATGAGAGCCGCTACTCGAACAGCTATTCCGACAGCCTCCCTGATTTCGTCGCTTTGGCGCAGGCTTATGGCTGGAAAGGGATCCGCATCACCGAGGAAAGCGCACTCGACGACGGCATCGCCGCGATGATCGCACATGACGGCCCGGTCATCGTCGATTGCTGCGTCGCCAAGGACGCCAATTGCTTCCCCATGATCCCGAGCGGCGCGGCGCATACCGACATGCTGCTCTACGGCGACCAGGTCGAAGGCACGATGGACGACGAGGCGAAGGCGCTGGTGTGATGCGTTCCCCCACCCTCCTCCCCGTTCGTCCCGAGCGAAGTCGAGGGACCAGTTCGAGCGAAGCCGAGAACGCGGTCAAACTCTCGGCTTCGCTCGAGCATGCCCTTCGACAGGCTCGGGGCGAATGGTGGGAAGGCAAGGCGCTATGAAAATCCAGTCCGCCCAAACCGAACGCCACGTCCTCGCCGTCACGGTCGATAACGAGCCAGGCATCCTCGCCAAGATTACCGGCCTCTTCACTGCGCGCGGCTACAATATCGACTCGCTTACGGTGGCCGACATTTCCGACGATCATGCGGTCAGCCGGATCACCGTGGTCACCAACGGCCCTCCGCAGGTGATCGACCAGATCGAAGCGCAGCTTGAACGGTTGGTGCCGGTGCACAAGGTCATCGACCTCACCGCCGCCGGCCCGCATGTCGAGCGCGAGCTTGCGCTCATCAAGGTCGCCGGCCGGGGCGAACCGCGGGTCGAGGCGCTGCGCATCGCCGAACTGTTCCGCGCCAAGGTTATCGACACCACGACTGAGAGCTTCGTCTTCGAACTGACCGGCCCGCCGGACAAGATCGACAGCTTCATTGCCCTGATGCGCGAGCTCGGCCTGGTCAGCGTCGGGCGCTCGGGCGTGGTCGGCATGATGCGCGGGGCCGGAGGGGCTTAGAAATTCATCGTCACCCTGGACTTGATCCGGGGTCTCCATCGGATACGTGCGACGTGGAGGCACGAGATCCCGGATCAGGTCCGGGATGACGAAGAGGAATACGAATGAAAGTTTATTACGACGCCGATGCCGATCAGCAGCTAATCAAGGACCGCAAGGTCGCGATCGTGGGCTATGGCAGCCAGGGCCATGCCCACGCGCTGAACCTGCGCGACAGCGGGGTGGGCGAGATCGCCATCGCCCTTCGCGACGGCTCTTCCAGCGCGCAGAAGGCGCGCGCCGCGGGCTTCGAGGTCAAGTCGGTGTCCGACGCGGCGGAGTGGGCCGATCTCGTCATGATCCTCGCCCCCGACGAACATCAGGCGGCGATCTGGGCGAACGAGATTTCGGGCCGGATGAAACCGGGGAGCGCCCTCGCCTTCGCGCACGGCCTCAATATCCATTTCGGTCTGATCGAGGCGCCGGCTGAACTCGACGTCATCATGATTGCGCCCAAGGGGCCGGGCCATACGGTGCGCTCCGAATATGAGCGCGGCGGCGGGGTGCCGTGCCTGATCGCGGTCGACCAGGAAAGCAGCGAGAGCGGTGGCAACGGCTTCGCAAAGCAACTGGCGCTGTCCTATGCGAGTGCGGTCGGCGGCGGGCGCAGCGGCATTATCGAGACCAATTTCCGCGAGGAATGCGAGACCGACCTGTTCGGCGAACAGGCCGTCCTGTGCGGCGGTATCACCCATTTGATCCAGGCCGGCTTCGAAACCCTGACCGAGGCCGGATACGCGCCAGAAATGGCCTATTTCGAATGCCTGCACGAAACCAAGCTGATCGTCGATCTGCTCTATGAAGGCGGGATCGCGAACATGCGCTATTCGATCAGCAACACCGCCGAATACGGCGACATCACCACCGGCCCGCGGATCATCCCCGAAGAAACCAAGGCCGAGATGAAGCGCGTGCTGGACGACATCCAGTCGGGGCGCTTCGTCAAGAACTTCGTGCTCGACAACCGCGCGGGCCAGCCCGAACTAAAGGCCGCGCGCAAACGCGCCGAGGCGCATCCGATCGAAAAGACCGGGGCCGAACTGCGCGCGATGATGCCCTGGATCAGCACCAACAAGCTGGTCGACAAGGAGAAGAACTGAAAGGTGTCGCGAGTCCCAGCGAAGGCTGGGACCTCCCTCAAGCTCGCGCCATGTTTCGACAAGGTCACAGCCTGCCGCGCGCGGCAGTTTATCCTGAGCGACGCCGAAGGCGGCGTCGAAGGGCTGGGACTCGCACCCCTCGGCACGCTCGACAAAACCGCTGGTCGAACCCACCTGACAGCGCATGCTGAAAAGCCCCGTTCCGCGCGTCGTCTACATCCTGTTCGCGATCGTCTTCGCGATCATCGTCGCGCGCGCCTGGTCCAATGTGAAAGGCACCGACGCGCTCCAACCCAGCCTGCCGCAATCCACCGTCCAAGCATTCGCCCGGCAGCAGCTCGACGCGCTGCAGCCGGCGAGCTTTGCCGGCAATCAGGAGCTGTGCGGCATCATCTACGAGACTTCCGAAGGCACGCTCGGCGTGACGCGCCAGAGCGAGGGCGACGTGGCGACGTGCGATATTTCCTTCTTCGACGAGCCGGGCATGGTTCCGGTCGCGAGCTTCCACACCCACGGTTCGCATTCGCCGCAATATGACGGCGAAGTCCCCTCGCTGATCGATATTCAGAGCGACGTGGCAAGCGGCATCGATGGTTATGTCGCGACGCCCGGCGGCCGGTTCTGGCATATCGACCACGATAGTGGGGCGGCGCGGCTGGTTTGCGGCCCCGGTTGCCTCGCGCAGGACCCCGCCTATGTCCCGTGCGCCGACGACCGGATCGCGGAAATCTACACGGCGGAAACGCTGGCCGCCCGGTTCACCGCGCCGCGCTTTCCCTGCTAGTCGGAACCACCGGCGCCCTTTGGTGCTTATAGGGGCATGAACTCGATCCGAACCTGCGCCGCCCTCCCCGCCCTGATGCTGCTCGCCGCCTGCGGCGAGGCGACCGACGCCGACGCGCCGCCCAACCCGACCGAGCCGGTCGAGGTCGCCGAAATCTCGCGCGATCTGCCCGACGTCGACGAGGTTGCCCCGCCGGTCGGCACAATCGACGCCGGTTGCCGGGCACAGCTCGCCGAACCCTTCGTCGGTGAGACGCTCGACCTCGGCACGCGAACCACGCTGCTCGACGCGGTCGAACCCCAGGCGATCGTACGCTTCATCGAGCCGGGCGACGAAATCGAGGGCGATGACAACAATGCCGACCGCCTCAATATCCGCACAAACGAGGCGGAAGAGATCACCGAAGTCTTTTGTGGTTGAACCCGCCTTAGGAAGGAATACTCCGACATGAAGATCCTCGCCCTTGCAGCTTCCGGTATCGGTGCCGCCGCCCTGTTTACGGCGCCCGTTCTCTTCGCACAATCCGGCGACCTGCCCGGCCAGATGGACCCGTCGCTTGTAAGCGCCGGGACCTATTCGCTCGACCCTGCTCATACGCTCGTCGTGTGGGAAGTGAGCCATTTCGGGTTCAATGACTATTTCGGATTGTTCGGCGACATCGAAGGCACGATGAACCTCGACCCGTCCGATATCTCCGCGACCGAGCTGGAGATCATGATCCCGATCGCGCAGGTCACGGTTGCAAGCGATGATTTGAAGGATCATCTGCTGCGCCCTGCCGAAGATGGAGGCAGCCCGGATTTCTTTGGTCCGGAGCCGGGAATGGCGACCTTCACCTCGAGCCAGGTGCGACGCACGTCCGACACCACCGCCCAAGTCATGGGCACGCTCGAAATGAACGGGCGCAGCGGTCCGGTTACCCTCGACGTCGAGCTTGCCGGCGCCGGCGCGAACCCGATGAGCGAGGCGATGACGGTCGGCTTTCACGCCACCACCACGATCGATCGGACGCAATGGGGCGTAGATTACGGGCAGGGTCTGATAGGCAACGATGTCGACCTCGAGATCAGCGCCGCCTTCGAGATGCAGGAATAGAGGTCCTGCGCCGCGTGTTGCGTGGTCCCGGCACGCCTCGACAGGCGGCACGCGATAAGCCACAGCGCAGCGCAAGATGCGCCTTTGCGATTGCCACAACATCGAGGATTTCCGGCGGCTGGCCAAGGCTCGTCTGCCCTTCCCCGTCTTCGATTATATCGACGGGGCCGCGGACGACGAGCGCACGCGGGCACGCAATACGGAAAGTTTCGAGGAGGTCGATCTCGTCCCCGACGTGCTCGCCGGGGTGGCCGAGATCGATACGAGCTGCACCGTCCTCGGTCGCAAGAGCGCCCTGCCCCTGATGCTCTCGCCGACCGCGGTCCAGCGCGCCTTTCACTGGCAGGGTGAGACGGCGGTGGCGAAGGCGGCGGCGAAATTCGGCCTCTGGTTCGGCATATCCAGTCTCGCGACCCGCTCGATCGAGGAGATCGCCGCACTGACCGACGGGCCCAAGCTGTTTCAGCTTTATGTGCACAAGGACACCGGCCTCAACGATCACATGATCGAGCGTTGCCAACGGGCCGGGTTCGATGCGCTGGCGCTGACGGTCGACACGATCGTTTCGGGCAAGCGCGAGCGGTGTTTGCGCAGCGGCTTCACCACCCCGCCCCGCTTCACTCCGGCAAGCCTGTGGAGCTATGCGACGCGCCCGCGCTGGACGCTCGACTATCTCCTGCGCGAGAAATTCCGCCTGCCCAATCTCGAAACGCATGTGTCCGAAGGGTCGAGCGAGGCGGTGAGCATTGCGGACTATTTCAACACCATGCTCGATACGTCGATGGACTGGTCGACCGCCGCCGCGATCCGCGAGCAATGGGGCGGGACCTTCGTGCTCAAAGGCGTGATGAGCGCGGGCGATGCGCGGCGCGCGGTCGAGATCGGAGCCGATGCGATCATGCTGTCGAACCATGGCGGCCGGCAGCTGGACGGCAGCCGCGCCCCCTTCGACCAGTTGCCAGAGATCGTCGATGCGGTGGGCGGCGAAATCGAGATCATCTGCGATGGCGGCATACGTCGCGGGACGCATGTGCTGAAGGCGCTCGCCAGCGGCGCCACGGCGGCGTCTGGTGGGCGGCTCTATCTCTATGCGCTGGCCGCCGCGGGACAGGCCGGCGTCGAACGTGCGCTCGCCATTCTCAAGGACGAGATCGAGCGCGGCATGCGGCTGATGGGCGTAACGCATGTGGACCAGCTGACGCTCGAGCGGATCAGACGGCGTTAAACCCCGCGCGCCGGCCGCCGCAAGGGCGCTGTCATCGATTGCTACTGACGCCATCCTGCCTGCATGTCATAAGGCCGTAACGCAAAGGGCGCTTGAGCGCTCGCGGACAGTTTGCCGACGGGACATATCATGACGACCATCCGCCTTATCGCCGCGGGCGCATGCCTCCTCCTCGCCGCATGCGGAGCCAGCGAGACGCCCGAGGGTGACAGCGCCGACGATTTCGCCGCGCGCATCAATGGCACCGCCCCCGCTTCGCCCGCGCCGCAGGGTACGGCGGCGCCGACCATCGCCGAGCCGCTGGCGGGCGCAGCCGAAGGCGTCTACGCGCCCGGCACGGCGACCGATCCGCAAAGCGCCACCTGCGCCGCCAACGATATGGGCCCGTTCATCGGCAAGCCCGCCGACGATCCCACCCGCGCCGCGATCATGACCGCGGCTGCGGACGCGCGCGAGATCCGCTTCGTATCGCCCGGCTCGGCCTATATCCGCCCCGATCCGACGTCGTCACGGCTCAACATCATGATCGACAATTTGGGTATCATCCGCGACGCGCGCTGTGGGTAGGGCGCAGGCGAGGCCCGGGCGTGCGAAGGGTTGAAGTGTTAACCATTCTGCGCCACACCCTCGCTCATGGCATCGGACACGGCCCTGCTTCTGCGACTTACGCGCCCTTGGGCGTGACCTGACGCGCGGCCACATGGCGCGCGGCGAAGCGCCCAAGGGACGAAGAACCCCCCCGCCTCATCAGGTAGCCCCATCAGGCAGCACCTTCAGGCACCCGCCTCCAGTCGTTTCTGCGAAAGACCGCCAGCCATGCTGACCAATCCGTCCGACAAATACCGCCCATTTCCGCAAATCGACCTGCCCGATCGGCGTTGGCCGGGCCGCGTCATAGATAAAGCGCCGCGCTGGCTTTCGACCGACCTTCGCGACGGCAACCAGTCGATCATCGATCCGATGGACGGCGTGAAGAAAGCGCGCTTTTTCGATCTGCTGGTCGAGATCGGGGTGAAGGAAATCGAAGTCGGCTTTCCGAGCGCTGGCGCGACCGAGTTCACCTTCATCAAGCATCTCGTCCAGTCCGGCACGATTCCCGACGACGTGATCGTGCAGGTGCTGACGCAAAGCCGCGAAGACCTGATCCGCACGAGCTTCGAAAGCCTCGAAGGCGCGCGTGCGGCGATCGTCCACCTCTATAACGCCGTAAGCCCCGCTTGGCGGGACATCGTCTTCCGCATGTCGAAGGACGAGGTGCGCGACATCGCGGTTGCCGGCGCCAAGGTGATGCGCGACGAGGCGGCCAAGCGTCCGGATACCGACTGGCACTTCCAGTACAGCCCCGAAACCTTCTCCACCGCCGAAATCGATTTCTCGATTCAAGTCTGCGAGGCGGTGATGCAGGTGCTCGCGCCCACGCCCGACCGTCCGATCATCCTCAACCTCCCCGCGACGGTCGAAGCAGCGACGCCCAACATCTACGCCGACCAGATCGAATATTTCACCCGCAACCTGCCGAACCGCGAGAGCGCTGTCATCAGCCTCCACACGCATAACGACCGCGGCACGGGCGTTGCGGCGGCGGAGCTTGGCCTGATGGCGGGCGCGGACCGGATCGAGGGCTGCCTGTTCGGCAATGGCGAGCGCACCGGCAATTGCTGCCTCGTGACCGTCGCGCTCAACATGTATACGCAAGGCGTCGATCCGGGGCTCGATTTCTCCGACATCGACCGCGTCATCGAAACGGTCGAATATTGCAACGACCTGCCTGTGCACCAGCGCCATCCCTATGGCGGCGAACTGGTCTTCACTGCCTTTTCCGGCAGCCATCAGGACGCGATCAAGAAGGGCTTCGAAGCGCATGAACGCCAGAACGACGAGCTGTGGCGCGTGCCCTATCTGCCCATCGATCCGGCGGATCTTGGCCGGGACTATGAGGCCGTCATCCGCGTCAACTCGCAAAGCGGCAAAGGCGGCTTTGCCTGGGTGCTGCAGCAGAAGCAGGGCATCAAGCTGCCCAAGGCGATGCAGCGCGATTTTTCCAAGCATGTGCAACGCCTGGCCGACCAAACCTCGCGTGAACTGGGTGCCGACGACATCTGGGATGCCTTCAAGGCCGCCTATCACGTCCAGACGCCCGACAAGCATTTCCAGCTGGTCGACTACGACGAAACCCGCGCCGGCGACGGCACCCGCATCTTCACCGGCAAAATCGCGGTCGAGGGTCAGGAGCAGAGCGTATCGGGACGCGGCAACGGCCTCATCTCGAGCGTCATGGCCACCTTGCGCGACGTGTTCGATCTGGACCTCGAAGTCGTCGACTACTCGCAGCAATCGCTGGGTGCCGGAACCGACGCCAACGCCGCGACCTATCTGGAATGCGAAACCCCCGATGGTCGCACCATCTGGGGCTGCGGCATCGACGAGGACGTCGCCACCGCCAGCGTGCGCGCCGTGCTGAGCGCGGCCAATTCGGCGGTGGCGCCTGAGCCGGAAGAGTGAGCGAGACCGAATTCGCGCAAAGCGTGCCCGACGAGGCAATGGAAGTCCTGCAATTCTGGTTCCTCGAACTCAAGCCTGAACACTGGTTCGGCGGGTCGGAGCGCGTCGATACCGCGTGCGAGCAGCGCTTCGGCGAAACGCTGGCGCAGGCCGCGGCGGGAAAGCTCGATCACTGGGCCAAGATCCCGCGCGGCCTCCTCGCGCTCGTCATCGTGCTCGACCAGTTCTCGCGCAACATCCACCGCGATACCGCGCAGGCCTATGCCCAGGATGGAAAGGCGCAAGGGTTCGTCGAGCAGGCGCTCGCGAAGGCGTGGGACGAAGCGATGGGCATGGATGAACGCCAGTTCCTCTACATGCCGCTGATGCACGCCGAAGACCGCGATCTGCAAAGGCTCGGCGTCGAAAAGTTCGAAGCGCTGGCCGAAACCGCGACGGGCGTCGTCGGCTTCGCCGAGAAACACCGCGCGATCATCGAGAAATTCGGCCGCTTCCCCTATCGCAACGACGTGCTGAACCGGGAGATGACCGAGGCGGAGCGCAAGTGGATCGAAGAAGAAGGCAATCCGTTCGGCTGATCCGGCCGATCGTCCTAGGGATTGCGGCGCCGGATGCGACTCCCGTTAGGGACACCCGAGCGGTTGTCGCATTTGGTGCCTCGACCATCCATTGAGCGCCTGAGCAGACGGCGCTTCATGTCGTCGGAAACGCGGTCTATCGCGTCGCAATCATCCTTTGCTTCTATGACTTTCGCGACCTCTTCGATCATGCTTTCTGCAGCTTCGAGTTCGCGTTTATTCGCACCGCGCTTTTCCAGTTCGTGCTCGACCACTTCGATCAGCCGTCCAGCGCTGCGAAGTTCTTCCGCGAGCCTTTCCTCGATCGCGTCGTCGGATTTCTCGATCGGCTTGTGCACGCGGAATGCGTCGCGGAGCTCACGCAGTTGGTCGGTGGGAAGGCGGAGCATGTCACCCTCGTCGATCTCGCGCCACCCCCCAGCGCTTTTGCAAAAGAATATTCCATGCGAGCCGGTTAGCTGGCTTTCGTGAAGCGATGGTTAAGGCGACTTAACGATCGACGGCATGTAGTTTGAAGGATTTGCAGGCGCCGCACGATTTGGAGCCATGGGATCCACGAGGACACTCCCGCGCCAGGGAGCGTGCAGTGCTAAGCGCGGCAAATTCTGAGGTGGCTGGAAAGGATCGAGCGTGAGGTTTGGGGTGGCAAGCTGACGGTCTACCGAAATTGTTGTAGAGCGGACGCTCGTCGCCGATCAATTTGGCAATCAAGAAACGGTTCGATGATGTCAGTGAATCTCGTTCAGCTGCATGGATACAAATATAGCGTCTACCATCGGATCGCTCGACTGGTTTTGCTTCTCAAAGGAGTTCGGCACGAGACAATCGAGGTCGATCCGTTTGGCGAGGTGCCGGATGAGTATCTGGACATAAATCCATTCGGTCGAGTGCCGACGCTGACCCATGGTACTTTCGCGTTGTTCGAGACCAACGCGATCACACGTTACATCGATCGGGCATTTGAGGGTTTACCTTTACAGCCCAAGAGCGCGGCTGCCGTCGCCAGGATGGATCAAGTAATCGCTGTGATAGACGCATACGGCTACTGGCCAATGGTGAGGCAGGTTTCCTCCCATGGCTTTTTTCGCGATCTATTTGGCGAGACTTCAGATCCGGATGAGGTTTCCGCTGGTCTTAAGAAATCTCATCGCGTCTTAGCTTTCCTCGATGGCGTCGTGGAGGAAGGCACAATTCTTGATGGTAAAGCTCTTACGCTAGCGGACTGTCACCTTGCGCCTATGCTCGACTATTTCGTCCGCGCCGATGTTGGGAAGGACGCGCTATGCAAACACGCTGCGCTGCAAGACTGGTGGAAGAGCATCGCTTCTCTTGACGTCTTCATCTCGACCGATCCAATACCAGATCATATTACGCCAACGGCTGCTCCTGGCGACAACTAGCGTCGCTTCGTATGTCCGACTTTGAGGTCCCAACCGGACGTCGGTTTCCTACTCCCTCCCATTCTCCTATCCAAAAAGCATGCCTCTTGGCCACGCTTCTCTCCTAACCTCTCTTTCAAAAGCGAAAAGTGGCGCGTCGCTGGGAGACACTCTTACAGCTTCCAGATTGACGCTTCTGCGCTTCCACTGCGACGCTTTGCCCCGCCAAAGTGACACTCGGGCGGCGACAGTAACGCTTTTGCGCCCGATAGTGACACGATCGCACAATTTGCTCCTGGACCGTGTTCCACCTGTTCCATCCTGTTGGGTTTCGGGGCACACCTTGCGGCCAAGGGAGAGCCAGCAATGACCGAAGACATCCTCGAACCCGAGACGATCCTTGAGCCGGAATTGGCCATCATCGATCCGCACCATCACCTGTGGGACCTGCGCGCGCTGCTGCCGATGTTCCCCGAGCCGCGGCATCGCTTCCTCGAGACGCTGGTGCCGGTCGCGCATTACACGTTCGACCAGTTCCATAACGAGGTCGCTGGCAGCGGACACAACGTGCGAGCGACGGTCTTCATGGAATGCGGGGCCTTCTACAACGCCGCCTATGGCGAGGCGACAAAGGTGGTGGGCGAGGTCGAATACGTGAACGGCGTCGCGGCGCAGAGCGCGAGCGGCCTCTATGGCGAGGCGCGGCTGTGTGCGGCGATCGTGGGCCATGCGGACCTGATGGCGGGCGCGGCGGCGGGCGAGGTGCTCGATGCGTTGGCCGAAGCGGCGCCGGGGCGGTTCCGGGGCATCCGACATGCCGCCGCCTGGGACGCCGATCCCGAGGTGCTGGGCGCTCCCTTCGACCATCCGCCGGAGCGCTATCTCGACCCGACGTTCCGCGAGGGCTTCGCCGAGCTCGGCAAGCGGGGCATGAGCTTCGATGCGTGGATCCTCGAGCCGCAGATCCCCGACGTGATCGACCTGGCACGCGCCTTCCCGGACCAACCGATCTGCCTCGACCATTGCGGCACGCCCCTAAGCAATGCGAGCTATGATGGCAGGCTGGAGGAACGCTTCGACATCTGGCGCGAGAGCATCGGCGAGCTGGCGACTTGCGAGAACGTGGTGGTGAAACTGGGCGGCCTCGCAATGCACAATTGCGCAATGCCGCCCGAGGGGCCGGCCGCCGGCTACGCCTCCGAAGCGCTCGCCGGGATGTGGCGCCCCTATATCGAGACCTGCATCGACGCCTTCGGCACCAGGCGCTGCATGTTCGAGAGCAACTACCCGGTCGATCGCTGGGGGGCGAGCTATCCGGTGCTGTGGAACGCCTTCAAACGGATCACCGCCGGCGCCAGCGCGGACGAGAAAGCCGACCTCTATGCCGCAAATGCAGCGCGCTTCTATGCTATCGAAAGCGCGCTTGCCTGATTGAGACATGCAACTTACCCCGCCTTGAAGCCGTAGCTTGGCCCAGACATCAGGAGAGACGCCCATGCCCCTGCCCGCCCCGTTCGATCGCCTGCGCCTGCCGCTGATCGGTTCGCCGCTGTTCATCGTGTCGGGCCCGGAACTGGTCATCGCGCAATGCAAGGCGGGGATTATCGGCAGCTTTCCGGCGCTGAACGCGCGGCCGCAGACCCTGCTCGACGAATGGCTCCACCAGATCACCGAGGAACTGGCGAAGCACAACCGCGAGAACCCCGATCGTCCGGCCGCGCCCTATGCCGTCAACCAGATCGTGCACAAATCGAACGACCGCGTGATGGAGGATATGAAGACCTGCGAGAAGTGGCAGGTGCCACTGATCATCACCTCCTTGGGCGCGCGAACCGAGATCTTCGATGCGATTCGCGGCTGGGGCGGGATCAGCATGCACGACGTCATCAATAACCGCTTTGCGAACAAGGCGATCGAGAAAGGCGCCGACGGTCTCATCCCGGTTGCCGCCGGTGCGGGCGGACATGCGGGCACGCAATCGCCTTTCGCTCTGATGCGCGAGATCCGCGAATGGTTCGACGGTTTGGTCGCGCTCTCGGGCTCGATCGCACACGGCTCCTCGATCCTCGCGGCACAGGCCGTGGGCGCGGACTTCGGCTACACCGGCAGCGCCTTTATCGCCACCACCGAAGCGAATGCCAACGAGGGCTACAAGCAGGGCATCGTCGATGGCAGCGCGGAAGGGATCGTCTATTCGAACCTCTTCACCGGCGTCCACGGCAACTACCTGCGCTCCTCGATCGAGAATGCCGGGCTCGACCCGGACGACCTGCCGACCAGCGACCCGTCCAAGATGAACTTCGGCAGCGGCGGCAACACGAAAGCGAAGGCGTGGAAGGACATCTGGGGCTCGGGACAGGGGATCGGCACGGTCAAGTCGGTCGGCAGCGTGGAGGACATGGTCGCCCGGTTCGAGCGCGAATATCACGAGGCGAAGGCGCGCCTTGCTGCCGACTCGGACTACACGCCGTGGTCGCAGATGAAAGAGGCGGCGGAGTAGGCGCTTAGGTCGCGGGTTCGACCCGCATTCGAGTTCAGCGAAAATCGCTTTCCTACTTGCCCGGTGCCTTGGCAAAAGGCTGTGACCGGATACCCGTCGGGCTCGCAAAGCAGCTGAGGATGCGACCCGATAGAAAACGCTACTCGCGCCAGACCCTCACGAATTTGCCGTTGCGCGAGGTCTTCATCAGCAGGGGGTTGCCGTCCGGGGCGACAACCCGTTCGCTGGTCTTGATACCGTTGACGAGCAGCAGTTGGTTGACGAGCCGAACCGCCATGCGCGTCGCGGCGACTTGGTCGCGCGAGAGCGGCGGTTCGATCCGCAATTCCTGTCCGATCCAGAAGCCCAGCCCTTCGCTTTGCAGCGCGCCGTCCATCGTTTCGCGAAAGGCAGTGAGGCCGAGCGCGGGGAACGGGCCGCCTTCGAGCCACGCGGTGGTGGTCGATTCGAAGAAGCGACGCCCGATCGCGCTCGACGCAGGCGGCCAGACGACCACCTCGAGCGTTTCGAAGTGGCGCACGAGATCGCGCGCAAGAGCAACCAGACTGCGCGCAACCGGCAGCGTGTTCTCGCCGCCGGCCAGGTGATGGCCGGGCGCAAGATGCAGGACGTCGTAACGCCCCTCGATCGGCGCGTCGGCAAGGTCGAACCGGTGTTCGATCGTCGGCAAGCGCGGAGCGGGCCCGGGCGCGAGACCGGCCAGATCGAAACTCAGCCCATCGCGCAGCAATTCGAGCCAGACCGGCGCATGGGCCGTGTCACCCCGCGCCTGCCGCTCCTTTTGCGCGAGCGCGCCACTATCGTTCACGGGATCGGGCAGATGCGCTTCGGCCGGATCGAAGCTGATCGCGAGTGCCGGATCGCCCCCGACGAATCCGCGGATAGCCGCGCTGTCCGGCCGCGATCCTTGCGCAAACAGCAGGAACAGCCCGCCTTTTCCCGAGACGCTTACCTGGCTGATTGTCCGTACCCCCTCGAACATCGGCGCAGCCCTCCTTGAGATGCGCAGAGCATTGTGAGCGAGGCAGAGCCGCGCCGTCCCGCCGCTCGCTCCCGCCGATCCCATCCGCGTTCCGCCAAGCGGCAAAACGTCGCCGCGCATGATAGATCAGAACACGCCCAAATCAATGCCTTCGGCCAGGCCTTCCCCTAACTCGGCGCATTCGCGCAAGGTCTCGTCCGGCACGCATTTGGCCGCCCAGATCGCCTCGGGCGTCTGCGCGTCGAAATTGACGATCTTATGATCGATAACGCGCTTCAATCGCCAGCCCTTGGCGATGCGATCGAGCTGGCGCTGAGCGCCCTCACCGTCGGATCCGGCGGCGATGATCGTTCCGTAAGGCCGCCCTTCGATTCGGCCGAGCACGGCGTAGTAGTTGCGATCGAACATCTCCTTCATCTCCCCGCTCAACGCCGCGAGGTTTTCGGGGGCGACGAAGAGATAGCCCGCCGCGCCCAGCAGATCGTCCGCGCCGACATCCTCGGCGCGCATCAGGCGGGCCGAGGCGTGTCCGGCGGCAGCGCGGGCCATGGCCTCGCTCGCCCCGGTGCGACTGTGCCAGACGACGAGCAGGTGGGGGGCTTCTTCCATTCCTCCTGCCTCGCCATCGCGCCTGTCGATTGTCAATGCCGGCGATCTCGCGCGTCGCCCGGCAATCGTATAGGCTGCACGCCTATGGCCACCCGAACCGTCAGCCACGTACTCGGCGTCGCACATTCGCTCGGCGGACGGGCATGGTGCTGGCGCGCGGGCCACAACGACTGGGGTGATAATGCGAGCGGTGCGGGCGGCGACATTATGACACAGCTGCTGAGCGCGCGCGGCGTCGCACCGGAAGATCTGGCCCGCAATGCGCGACCGACGATGCGCGATTTCCTGCCCGACCCGTCCGAATTCCGCGACATGGACCGCGCGGCGCAGCGCCTCGCCAGCGCCGTGCTCGGCGGCGAGAAGGTGACGATCTATGGCGATTACGACGTCGATGGGGCGACCAGTGCGGCGCTGATGATCGAGGTCCTGCGGGCGCTGAGCTGCGAGGCGGACTATTACATACCCGATCGCCTGCTCGAGGGCTACGGGCCGAGCGGCGAGGCACTGGTCAAACTCGCCGAGGCCGGGTCTAGCCTGATCGTCACGGTCGATTGCGGCGCGATGGCGCACGAGGCTCTCACCATGGCGCGTGATGTCGGGGTCGACGTGATCGTGGTCGATCACCACAAATGCGCAAGCGAACTTCCGCCCACCGCCGCGCTCGTAAATCCCAATCGCCTCGACGAAAGCGATCTTGCCGCGAGCCACGGCCATCTCGCCGCGGTCGGTGTCGCCTTCCTTCTCGCCATCGCGCTGGTGCGCACCCTGCGTGCGCGCGGCTATTTCGACGAGCGGCCCGAGCCTGATCTCATGGCGCTGCTCGATCTCGTCGCGCTCGGCACCGTGGCCGACGTGGCGAGCCTGCACGGTCTCAATCGCGCCTTCGTGACACAGGGGCTGAAAGTGCTCGCCCGGCGCGAGCGGATCGGCATGGCGGCGCTGATGGATGCGAGCCGGTTGAAGCGCGCCGCGGTCGCCTCGGATTTGGGCTTTGCGCTTGGGCCCCGCATCAATGCCGGCGGGAGGATCGGTGAGTCCACCCTCGGGGTGCGCCTTCTCACCACCCGCGACGCTGAGGAAGCGCGCGCCATTGCCGAGCAGCTCTCTGCCCTCAACGAAGAGCGCCGTGCGATCGAGGCCGAGGTTCAGGAAGCCGCCGAAGCGCAGCTTGCCGGGCAGCACAATATGGCGGTGCATGTCCTTGCTGCCGGCGGGTGGCATCCCGGCGTGATAGGTATCGTCGCCGGCCGGATCAAGGAGAAGACCGGGCGCCCCGCGATCGTCGTCGCGCTCGACGAGGCGGCGGGCATCGGCAAGGGTTCGGGTCGCTCGATCAGCGGCGTCGACCTGGGCGCCGCAATCATCGTCGCGCGCGAAGAGGGTTTGCTCGTCGCGGGCGGCGGCCATGCCATGGCGGCGGGACTGACCATCGCACAGGGCGACATCGCGCGCTTCGCCGAGTTTCTCGACACGCGGCTCGCGCGCGACGTCGAACGCGCGCGCGCCGGGCAGGAAATGCAGCTCGATCTTTCGCTCGCTCCCGGTGGTCTCACGCCCGAACTGGTCGAAGCGCTTGAAGCCGGCGGGCCTTACGGCGTCGGCTGGCCCGCCCCGCGCGTCGCGGTGGGCCCGGTGCAGATCGTCAAGGCGGACATCGTGGGGAAGAATCATCTGCGGCTCATCGCCAGCGGCGCGGATGGACGCTCGTTCAAGGCGATCGCCTTCCGCGCCGCCGAGACCGAAATGGCCCAGACCCTGCTTCATCGCCGCGCCGGTCGCCGCTTTCACCTGGCGGGGCGCGTCAAAATCGACGATTGGGGTCCGCGCCCCGCCGCCGAACTGCACCTCGAGGATGCGGCCTACGCCGATTAAGCGGCGAGCGCCGAAGCCTTTTCGCTTTTTTGCCGGAACGGCCCGTGCAGGGGCTTGACCCTGCCCCGCCGCCCTCCTAGATGCGCGCTCTCGCAAGCAAGCGTGGCCCCTTCGTCTAGCGGTTAGGACGCGGCCCTTTCACGGCTGAAACACGGGTTCGATTCCCGTAGGGGTCACCACTTGAAGGCGCAGCGGACGGAAACCGCGCCGGCGCCGCCCCACCCCACACAATCAGGCTTTGACCTTGCGGCCGCGCGCGTTAGACCGCTTGGCGGCTATGGGCAATCGGCAGACATTCCCGCTCGCAGGCTTCGCGCTCGCGGCGGCAACCTTCGCGGCCATGCTGCTTCTCGGCATCGATCCGGTGATCGCGGCCGCAGTGGGGGTCGTATGGGTGGGATCGCTGCTGGTCGCGACCGGTAGACCGCCGGAGGAACCGCCCCGCGTCGTCGAACTGCCGATCGGGCGCGATTCGATGCGCAAGTTGATCGAGAACTCGCACACCCCGCTGCTGGTCACCGAACGCAACAAGATCGCGGTCGCCAATCGCGCAGCGCGCCGGATGCTGGGCGAGCATGTGATCGGCCAGGATGCACGCGTCGCCTTTCGCCAGCCCGAAGCGATCGCGCTAATCAACGAGGATCGCAATGGTCAGGCGATAGTGCGCGGCCTCGTGCGGCGGCAGGATATCTGGCAGATCAATCGCCAGTCGGTCGATCCGACACGCGCGGTGATCGAGCTGATCAATCAGACCGCCGAGGCCGATATCAGCCGGGCTCACACCGATTTCGTCGCCAATGCCAGCCACGAATTGCGCACGCCGCTCGCCGCGATCCTCGGCTATGTCGAAACGCTGCGCGAAAGCGGCGATGCGCTCGATGCGCCGACCGCGCAGAGGTTTCTTGGCACGATCGAGCGCGAGGGCAAACGGCTGCAAAGCCTTATCAGCGACCTCATGAGCCTGTCGCGCGTCGAAGCCGAAAAGCACGATCTGCCCGAGACGATCATCGCGCTTGCCCCCCTCGCCGAGCGCGCGGCGCGCGATGCGGCGGGGGGAGAAAGAGTGTCGCGGCTCGACATCGAGCTGGCCGAGAGCCCTAGAGTGCGCGGGGATCAGGGGCAGCTCGAACAGGTGGTTCGCAATCTCGTCGACAATGCGCTCAAATACGGGGCACCGGGAAGCGAGGTGAAGCTGGTGCTCGACATCGCGCAGGACGGCATGGCCCGCATCAGCGTGATCGACGAGGGCGAAGGGATCGCACCCGAACAACTGCCGCATCTCACCCGCCGTTTCTTCCGCACCGATCCTGGACGCAGCCGTGCCTCGGGGGGGACGGGCCTGGGCCTCGCGATCGTCAAACATATCGTCGAGCGGCATCGCGGGCGGCTCAATATCGACAGCGATGTCGGTAAGGGGACGCGCGTGATCGTGCGTCTGCCGCTTGCGCCCAGCATCGCGTCGGACCCGCCCGCAGCGACGGATGAAGACGCTGCGGACGGAGCGACAGAAGGCGAAGGCGACGACGCGCGCACCGCATCGCCCGAAGAGACATCGCGGACCCAATCGCGGGAATTGTCTTAACCGTGTCTTATTTCGTGCGCATGCGCGAGGCGGATCGAACCGCGGTGGCCATCCGCCGGGTGCAAGGCGGCGCGGGGCACGGCCGCCGAACGTCCTTTTCCTGACCCATATCCTTTCGCCGGGACCGATACGTTTCCACCATGTCGCCGATCATCTTCATCCTCATTGCCCTCGCCCTCGGCCTGGCGGGATGGCTGGCGGGCCGAGCCAAGGCTTGGAGCTTCCAAAAGGCCAGCGAGCAGACCCGCCCGGTCGCACGGCCAGTCTATCATGCGTGGTATGTCTCGGTCTGGATCGTCGTGCCGGTGCTTTTTTTCGTCGTACTCTGGTCCTTCATCGCGCCGCAGCTCGTCCTTCAGAGCGTCCTTGCCTCCCCAGGCGCTCAGGTCCTGCCCAGCTTCGGGTTCGAGCGCGATGCCTGGCTCGCCGAAGCGCGCGCGGTGGCTCTGGGTAACGCGCCGGGAGTCTTCAACGAGGAAGCCGAAGTACTGGTTGAGCCCTTTCGCGAGGCGCTGGGCCGCTACAATATCATCGGCATCGTCCTGACCCTGCTGATCGCGTTCGGCGGCGGGGTCTACGCTTTCCTGCGGATCCGGCCCGACTTCCAGGCACGCACCCGGGTCGAACGGACGGTGATGATCGTGCTGCTCGCCGCCTCGCTGGTCGCAATCCTCACGACCTTCGGCATCTTCGCCAGCCTCGTCTTCGAGACGTTCCGCTTCTTCTCGATGGTCTCGCCGATCGATTTCTTGTTCGGGACATTCTGGGGACCCGACCCGATGAGCAATCCGGACAATCCGGATGGTTCGCGCTACGGCGCGATCCCGCTGTTCTGGGGCACGATCTTCATCGGCGCGATCATCGCCATGATCGTTGCCATCCCGCTCGGCCTGATGAGCGCTATCTACCTGACGCAATATGCCGATCCGCGCCTGCGCGCCTGGGTGAAGCCGGCGCTCGAAATCCTCGCCGGCGTGCCGACCGTCGTCTATGGCTATTTCGCCGCGCTGACCGTGGCGCCAGTCATCCGCGATGCGGCCGTCGCCGTTGGGATTACCAATGCCTCGACCGAGAGCGCGCTGGCGGCGGGCGTCGTCATGGGGGTGATGATCATTCCCTTCGTCTCATCGATGGCGGACGATTCGATCGCCGCCGTTCCGGGATCCATGCGCGACGGCTCCTACGCGATGGGCGCGACCAAGTCGGAAACGATCACGCGTGTGCTGTTCCCCGCCGCGCTCCCCGGCATCGTGGCGGGCGTCATGCTTGCCGTCAGCCGCGCCATCGGGGAGACCATGATCGTCGTCATGGCCGCGAGCACCGCCGCCAATCTCAGCGCCAATCCGCTTGAGAGGATGACCACCGTAACGGTACAGATCGTCAAGATGCTGACGGGAGAGGGCAGCTTCGATCACCCGGCGACGCTCAGCGCCTTTGCGCTGGGCTTCGTCCTTTTCCTCGTCACCCTCGCCCTCAATTTTGTCGCCCTGCGCGTCGTCAAACGGTTCCGCGAAGCCTATGAGTGACACTGCCGCCATTTCCGCGACCACCCCGTCCGAAGCGCCCGCGACGCATGCCGGCCCCACGCGCACGCCCGCTTTCGAGAAGCGCCTCGCGCGTCGTTACCGCAAGGAGCGCAACTTCAAGCGCCTCGGCCAGGCTGCAATCGTGTTCTCGCTCGCGGTGCTGATCCTCCTTTTGGGCAACATGCTGACGAATGGCCTCGGCGGTTTTCAGCGCGCCGAGCTATCGGTGCCGATCGACTTCGCCGAAAGCGGCCTGACCGGCGACGAGGTTTCGTTGACCGCCCCCAGCGCGGTGCAGGTGCTCGAGCTGCAGGGGCTTCCCGATATCGTCGAGTTCTACGCAGAGGAGGCGCTCGGGCCGGAAGGTGCGCGGCACATCAGCGACGATGCCTGGCGCGATGTCGCCGCCGCCCTGCGCGAAGATCCCTCTTTGATCGAGCGCACCGAAACCTTCGAGCTTGCCGCGACTTCCGACCTGGCTTCGGGGCTCGACGGCGAAGGCTCGCCGCAGATGCAGGCGCTGGCGCAGGAGCTCGCCGCTCAAGATAAGCTGTCGCAGAACTGGGACTGGGGCTTCCTATCGCGCTCGGACGCGACCAGTCCGCAACAGGTAGGAATCTGGGGGGCGCTCAAGGGTTCGATCCTCACCATGATCGTCACCCTCCTGCTGGCCTTCCCGATAGGCGTTCTCTCGGCGCTTTATCTCGAAGAATATGCGCCCAAGAACCGCTGGACCGACCTCATCGAGGTCTCGATCAACAATCTCGCCGCCGTGCCCTCGATCATTTTCGGCCTGCTCGGTCTCGCCGTCTTCCTCACGATCTTTCCGAACCTTCGCTCGGCCCCACTGATCGGGGGGCTGACGCTGGCGCTCATGACCATGCCGGTGATCGTCATTTCCGGGCGCAACGCGATCAAGGCGGTGCCGCCCTCGATCCGTGATGGCGCGCTGGCGGTTGGCGCCTCCCCGGTCCAAGTCGTGTTCCACCACGTCCTTCCGCTCGCTCTGCCCGGCATGCTGACAGGCACCATCATCGGCATGGCCCGCGCCCTGGGCGAAACGGCGCCGCTGCTGCTGATAGGCATGCGCGCCTTCGTTGCCACCCCGCCCGACGGCTTCACCTCGCCCGCCACCGTCCTGCCGGTGCAAATCTTTCTGTGGTCGGACGAGATCGACCGCGGTTTCGTCGAACGCACCAGCGCGGCGATCGTCATTCTGCTGCTGTTCCTCCTTCTGATGAACAGCCTTGCCATCTATCTTCGCAACAGATTCGAGAAAACTTGGTGACCGTCATTCACGAAAGCATCAGCCACGACCGCACCGCCAAAATGCGCGCGCGCGACGTGTCGGTCTATTACGGCGCGAAAAAGGCGATCGACGAGGTTTCGATTGACGTCTCGCCCGATTATGTGACCGCCTTTATCGGCCCTTCCGGCTGCGGCAAATCGACCTTTCTGCGGTGCTTCAACCGCATGAACGACACGATTCCGATCGCGAAGGTCACCGGCCGGATCGAGCTCGAGGGCGAAGACATTCACGGCAATGCGATGGACGTCGTACAGCTGCGCGCGCGGGTCGGGATGGTGTTTCAGAAGCCCAATCCTTTCCCAAAGTCGATCTACGATAACATCGCCTATGGGCCCAAGATCCACGGGCTTGGCGAGAAGAAGGCCGATCTCGACCAGATCGTTGAAAAATCGCTGACGCGCGCGGGGCTTTGGGAAGAGGTGAAGGATCGGCTCGAGGATTCGGGCACCGCGCTTTCGGGTGGGCAGCAACAGCGCCTGTGCATCGCGCGCGCCATCGCGGTCGATCCAGAGGTCATTCTGATGGACGAACCGGCCAGCGCGCTCGATCCGATCGCGACCGCGAAGATCGAAGAGTTGATCGACGAGCTTTCCGGGCGGTATGCTATCGTCATCGTGACCCATTCTATGCAACAAGCCGCCCGCGTGTCACAGCGCACCGCCTTCTTCCACCTCGGCAAGATGGTCGAATACGGGCCGACTTCGGACATCTTCACCAATCCGATCGAACAGCGCACGCAGGATTACATCACAGGGCGTTACGGCTGATGGCCGACCATACGGTCAAGGCCTTCGACGAGGATATCACGCGCCTTCGCGGGCTAATCGCGGAGATGGGCGGGCTTGCCGAAGTCGCGATCCAGGAAGCGCTCGATGCAATGATTCGAGGCGACGAGGAACTGGGTGACCGGGTGGTGGTGCGCGATAAGAAGATCGACCTCATCGAAACCGAGGTCGACAAGCTCGCGGTCCGGATAATCGCGCTGCGCGCGCCGATGGCCGACGATCTGCGCGAAGTGATCGCGGCGCTGAAGATCGCCGGCGTGGTCGAGCGCATCGGCGACTATTCGAAGAACATCGCGAAGCGCGTCGGCATGATCGAGGGGCGCGACCGGTTCGAGCCGCTGACTTTGCTCCCAGCCATGGGCGAGGTGGCGGGCGAGATGGTTCATGACGTGCTGACCGCCTATGCCGCTCGCGACCCGGCACTGGCGCGCGAAGTGATTGCCACCGACGCCAAGGTCGATGCCTTTTACAACAGCATTTTCCGCAACCTAGTCAGCCACATGGTCGAGAATCCTGCGACCATTTCGAGCGCCGCGCAGCTCCTGTTCGTCGCGCGTAATCTCGAACGGATCGGCGATCATGCAACCAATGTCGCCGAGATGGTTCATTTCGCCGCGACAGGGACTTATCCTCCCGAAGAGGAGCGGTAAAAACATTCGACCTGGTTTGGGGCGCGGGAAAAACTCTGCCTTCGCATTTCATCAAAATGTAGTGGAAATGAAACATCACGGCTTGCGGGCGGCCACCGTGCCACCCGAATATGAGGGGAGACGTTCGCCATGTCCGCCGCCAAACTGTTGCTCGTCGAAGACGATCCGGCGCTGTCCGAACTGCTCGAATACCGCTTTCAGAACGAGGGCTATGACGTGCGCTGCACCGGCGACGGGGACGAGGCGCTGGTGCTGGCGAGCGAGGACGTGCCCGATCTCATCATTCTTGACTGGATGATCGAGGGCACCAGCGGGATCGAGGTTTGCCGCCGCCTGCGCCGCGACAAGGAAACTGCGCATGTGCCGATCATCATGCTGACCGCGCGCGAGACGGAGGACGACCGCGTTCGCGGTCTTGAAACCGGCGCCGACGACTACCTCATCAAGCCGTTCTCCCCGCGCGAATTGCTTGCCCGCGTCGCCGCGGTGATGCGCCGCATCCGCCCGGCGCTGGCCGGCGAGACGATCGAGGTTGGCGATATCAAGCTCGATCCGGTCGCTCACAAGGTCCAGCGTCGCGGGCGAAGCCTGCAACTGGGTCCGACTGAATACCGCTTGCTGAAGTTCTTCATGGAAAGCCCGGGCCGGGTCTTCAGCCGCGGACAGCTGCTCGACGGGGTGTGGGGCACTGGCAGCGATATCGAGCTGCGCACCGTCGACGTGCATATCCGCAGGTTGCGCAAGGCGATCGGGCTGGAGGGCGCGAAGGATCCGATCCGCACCGTGCGCTCGGCGGGTTACGCGCTGGAGGCGGCCTAGCGGCAAACACCCGACCAACGGCCATCCTGGTCGAAATGGAAGTGATCGGCATGCGCTGCGTTGTAGTCGGGGGAGAGGACGGTCGCGAACACCCCGCAGGCGCCATCACGCACACGGCGCAGGAAAGCCTGCTCCTCCGCATCCCCGTCCCAGTCGCCTAGTAGGGTGATCCTGCGCCCATCTTCGAGCACGAAGGCAGAAATATCGATCGCGTTGCCGGTCGCGTGCTCGCTCCACGCGCCTTCGCTGCGCCCGTAAAGGCGGCGGCAGAAATAGACGCCCAGATGTTCGATGCGCGCAATACCGCTTCCGAAAAGTTCCTGCGCCGCCGGTTCCACGGTCGTGGTGCGCCACAATTCCATCGCCGTCGCGACGGCACAGGTTGCCGGCGGCGAGTTCGGCGCGAAGGGGAATTGCGTGAGCTGCGTCCGGTCAGGTCGCGCACACACGCCTTCGCCTATGGGTTCGAGCGCCGCAAAGCCCACGTCGCTGCGCTCCAGAACCGCGCGGCATTCGCTCACATCGTCCTTTAGGGCCGCCAGCTTGGTCGCGGTCGCCATTCCCACAGGATGGCGCAGATCGAGCGGGGCAGAAGGGTTGTGTTCGGGATGCGCGAGTAGCCAGCTATAGCCGGCCCAGAGAACGCAGCCGAGAATTGCGAGCAGGATCAACCGCTTCTCGGTCCTGAATTTGCCTACCTTGCGATTTATGCTGAAGAGATTGGAGCGCGGCGCCATCCTCAGTGAAAGTCGCGGGAATTGGGAAGTATCCTGACATTTCGCGGATGAACCTGCGTGTTGGGCAGCTTGCGCCGTCCACGCTTGGGCGCGCCGCTCGCATCGGGAAGCTCGTCGATAAGGTCGCGCGGACGGATTGCTCCGGCATCCCCTATCGCGCGGTCATCGACCAGATCGTCGCGCGGGTTAGGGCGCGCGGTCGCGCTCAGATGTCCCGGCAGCGGCGAATTGACGTGGTCCGCGCGCGCGACAGGTGCGTTCAGCATGTCGTCGGAGAGCGCGTAGAGGCTGTCGCTCGCATCGGTCATGTGGTGCGCGATGACGTGGATCACCTCGTCGTCATATTCGACGCGTCCGCGCACCTCCATCAGCCGTGCCCCCATGACCACGCGGCGCTGCTTCTCCTTGAGATCGGGCCAGACGACAAGGTTGATGACGCCCGTCTCGTCCTCGAGCGTGATGAAGCACACGCCCTTAGCGCTGCCCGGACGCTGCCGGATCAGGACGACGCCCGCGACCTGCACCATCGAGCGAAACTTGCGGCTGCGCAAATCGCTGGCCCTGACGAAACCGCGCTCGGCGAGGTCGGCGCGCAGGAACGCCATCGGATGCGCTTTCAGACTGAGGCGCGTGATCTGGTAATCGGCCACCACCTCCTCGGATAGCGGCATTCGCGGAAGCTGCACCGCGCTGCGTTCAGCGCCCTCATCGCGCGCGGCTGCGGCACGAAACAGCGGCAGGTCCGGCGCCGCAACCAGGCTACGCGCATCCCAGAGAGCCTGGCGGCGGGTGAGCCCCATCGAGCCAAAGGCATCGGCGGAAGCGAGGAGTTCGACATGAGATGGCCGGACCTTCGCCCTGTCGCGCAACGAGCGCACATCGGTGTAGAGGCCGTGTGCTTCTCGCTCATCGACTAGCTGCGCAGCCACATGCTCTGGCAGGCCATCGATCTGGCGCAGGCCGAGGCGCAGGGCGACGTGCTTGTCCGTCCTCCCTTCAACCTCGTCATCCCCGCGAAAGCGGGGACCCAGGACGGAGTTATCGTCGCCGACGACTGGGTTCCCGCTTGCGCCGGAATGACTTAAATCCTCTTCCAAAGTGCAATCCCACTGCGAACAGTTCACATCCGCCGGCAGCACCTTCACTCCATGCTCCACAGCATCGCGCACGATCTGCGCGGGCGCGTAGAATCCCATCGGCTGCGAATTGAGCAGCGCGCAGCCGAAAGCGGCGGGAAAATGGCATTTCAGCCAGCTCGAGACATAGACCAGATGCGCAAAACTCGCCGCGTGGCTTTCCGGGAATCCATATTCACCAAAGCCACGGATCTGGTTGAAACAGCGATGCGCGAAATCTGGATCGTAGCCGCGCTCCACCATCCGACCGACCATCATGTCCTGCAATTCGTCTACCATGCCACGGCTGCGGAAGGTCGCCATGGCTTTGCGCAACCTGTTTGCTTCCTTCGAGCTGAACTTGGCCGCATCGAGCGCGATCTTCATCGCCTGCTCCTGAAAGATCGGCACGCCGAGCGTGCGTTCGAGGATGTTGGACAGTTCGTCCGGCGGCCCCCGATCGGGTGCGGGTTTGGGAATGACGACCGGTTCGGCCCCGCGCCGACGCTTCAGATAGGGATGCACCATATCGCCCTGGATTGGGCCGGGGCGCACAATCGCCACCTGAATCACCAGGTCGTAGAATTCGCGCGGGCGCAGGCGCGGCAGCATGTTCATTTGCGCGCGGCTTTCGACCTGGAAGACGCCGAGCGAATCCCCCTTACGCAGCATCGCATAGGTCTCCGGATCCTCGCGCGGGACGCTTGCCAGAGTTAGCGAGCGATCGTGATGATCGCGTAGCAGATCGAGGCACTTCTTGATGCAGGTCAGCATGCCCAGCGCCAGCACATCGACCTTGAGGATGCCGAGCGCCTCGATATCGTCCTTATCCCACTCGATGAAACTGCGTTCGGGCATGGCGCCGTTGCCGATCGGCACCGTTTCGCTCAGCGCGCCTTGCGTCAGGATAAAGCCGCCCACGTGCTGCGAGAGGTGGCGCGGCATGCCGATCATCTGTTCGGTCAGTTTCAGAACCCGTTTCAAATGCGGATCGGTCACGTCCATGCCGGTTTCCGCGGCGTGTTTCTCGCTGATCTCGCGGCCCCATCCGCCCCATACGGTCTTGGCAAGGCTGGCGGTGACGTCTTCGGACAGGCCCATCGCTTTGCCCACTTCGCGGATCGCCATTCGCGGGCGGTAATGGATGACGGTCGCGGTCAACCCGGCGCGGTGGCGGCCATATTTACGGTAGAGATACTGGATCACCTCCTCGCGCCGCTCATGCTCGAAATCGACGTCGATATCGGGCGGTTCCTTGCGGTCCTCGGAGATGAAGCGGTCGAACAACAGCGCATGTTTGGCCGGATCGACGGACGTAATGCCAAGGCAATAACACACTGCTGAATTGGCCGCGCTGCCCCTGCCCTGGCACAGGATCGGGGGGTCGACCTCGTTCCGGGCGAAATCGACGATATCCTTGATCGTGAGGAAATAGCGCGCCAGCTTCATCTTGCCGATCAGCGCCAGTTCCTTTTTCAGGGTCTCGCGCACGTAATCAGGGACGCCCGCCGGATAGCGCCAGTCCGCGCCCTTCCAGGTCTCGCTTTCGAGATAATCCTGCGCATCCATCCCGTCGGGATAGATCTCTTCGGGATATTCGTAGGCGAGTTCCTCGAGGCTGAAATCGCAATTGTCGGAGACTGCCCGCGCGGCCTCGATCGCGTGCGGCCAGCGAGCGAACAGGTGCACCATTTCCTGCGGCGATTTGAGATGCCTTTCAGCATTGGCATGCAGCATGTGCCCCGCTTCGGCGACGGTGGTCTTGTGCGCGATCGCGGTCATTACGTCCTGGAGCGGGCGGCGTTCGGGCGCGTGGTAGTGGACGTCGTTGGTCGCGAGCAGGGTGAGGCCGTGTTCTTGCGCGAGCGCATCGAGCCGGTCGATCCGGGCGATATCGTCGCCGCGATAGAGGTAGCTTGCGGCGAGGTGATTAAGCGTGGGGAACTGGCGGGTGAGGTGAGGGAGGATTTCTGGGAAGCCAGCGGTTCGCTCGATTGTTTTGCGCAGAGAGCGCGGAGGAATAGAGAGACGCGGAGAAGTTGCGCTTGCGGCGGAGCCGCCTTCCTCATGCAACAGTTCGTCAGGCGGTCGGCTTGAGGGCGATAAAGGTGCCTCCGACACGCACTCGATCTCTGTGTCTCTGCTTCCTCTGCGCTCTCTGCGCGAAACCGGAAACGGCACGACGTTACTAGGAACTCGGATCGTGAACTCTGCCGCCAAATCTTCCGGTGGCAAAAGGATTAGCTGCACGTCTTTTGAATGCGCCGCCAGCATGGCGAGGTCGATCTCGCACACACCCTTCTCCTGCCATTCGCCCGAAAGCGTCTGCATGCGCCCCGCGCTGATGAGACGCGAGAGGCGGCCATAGGCGGCGCGGTCTTTCGGATAGGCGAGGAAGGCGAGACCCTCGACCGTCTCGATCCGGCAGCCGATCACGGGTTTGAGCTTGAGCGTCGTCGCCTCGGTGTGGATCCGAACCACGCCTGCAAAGGAGTTCGCATCGGCTATCCCAATCGCATCGTAGCCGAGTGAGCGCGCCGTCAGGGCAAGATCGACCGCATCCGAAGCGCCGCGCAGGAAACTGAAACAACTGACGAGACCCAGCTCGACAAAAGGCGCGCGCGGCGGTGCGTCGATCAGGTCGGGATCGACTTCGAGTGTGCGTTTATCGGGCGTGAGCGGTGCGTCGGGCATGACGTGCAGGCATCAGTCCGCCGTCATCCCTGCGCAGGCAGGGGTGACGAGAAAATAGTGCCATTGTCACGACACATCTTCCATCTCTTCCAACCGCTCCCGCACCGCCGCCAGGTCGGCCGCGAACATCGCCGCCTGTTTGTCGCGCGCATCGCCATCGAGCCGCAGAAGATAGGAGGGGTGCGCCGTCACCCACAGTTCCGCCCCGCCCTCAAGCGCAATCGGTTCGCCGCGCACCTTGGAGATGCTGACCGTCTTGCCGATCAGGCTGCGCGCCGCGCTTGCGCCCAGCGCCAGGATAACGCGCGGCTTGACGATGTCGCGCTCGGCCTCGAGCCACCAGCGGCAGGTGTCGATCTCTTTTGCGCCGGGCGATTGGTGGATGCGGCGCTTGCCGCGCTGGACATATTTGAAATGCTTGACCGCGTTGGTGACATAGGTTTCCGAGCGGTCGATCCCGGTGCGTTCGAGATATTCGTCGAGCAGCTGGCCAGCCGGTCCGATGAACGGGCGACCGCCCTGGTCCTCCTGATCGCCGGGCTGTTCGCCGACGATCATCAGAGGCGCACGGCGCGGCCCCTCGCCCATGACGGCGCGGTTTTCGAGCTCGCCAATCGGGCATTTGCGGCACCTTTCGATCGCAGTGCCGATCGCGTCCAGCGTTTCCGGCTTGTCTTCGAATTCCAGCGCGCCCGCATCGACCATATTCGCTTCCCTTGCCTGCGCCCCGGCGATGAGATCGGGGATGAGCTCGGCCTCGGGCATATTTTTCCAGTATTTCTTGGGCATCTCGGAGAGCATCGCCCCAACCTTCAAACGCGCAGGATTGAAAATGGATGCGTAATAGGACTTCCATAGATCCTCGACCGGATCGCCCTGTGGCGCGTCGCTGCGTTTTGCGGGACCGCTTTCACGCATCGTCTCGCCATCCCAATGAATACAACCGCATGGGGTAAGGATCGACCAGTTCATGTTGGCAAAGCGGCGCATGAAGAAGCCGGCATTGGCGCGCACGATGTGATGATCAGGCTCGAACCAGGCGACGAAATGCTCCGACCCTTGCGCGTCCTCGACTTCGCGAAAACGGACGAAGGCATGCATCTTGTGGCTGTCGCGGCGCACCTCCTTGGCAAGTTCCTCGATCCGGCGCACGTCAAGATCGGCGCCGTCTTCCATCAATTTGGGGCTCGATTGCAGCCGCCACAACGTGCGGTAAAGCAGGGCAAAGCGCTGCGGATCGCTGTGCAGGGCGGCGTTTGCCGCCACTGTCAGGAAACGCTTGCTGGCGCGCGGATGCGGCGCGCTTTCATCGGGCAACGGCAGACGCTTGTCGCCCCCGGCCGGCGCTTCCTGCGCGAACAGGTCCCCCGTGCCACCCGGCTCGACCCAGCTTACCCGGTCGGGCGGAACGTCGCATCGCACCAATTGACGCGCCCGCTCGCGCCAGAACGCGAAATCGTCCGGTGCGGGCAGGCGGACGGTGTAATGCTGTCCGAAAGAAACATTCTGAACCGCGGTCATCGAAGTTTCACCATCAGAACAGTTCCAGCTGCTCCTGACGCGGTGCGAGCAGCGCGCGCAGATCGGCACGGTCGGTCAGGTGAGTTGGGCGCCAGTCGAAGGTAGTTAGAAACGGACGCACCTTGGCGATCGACTGGGTCAACAGGGCTATATCATCCAGACGCAGGGTCCGATGCCGCCGCGCCTTGAGGATGCGCGCAACCGCCGTCGTGCCCAGCCCCGGCACCCGCAACAATTGCTCCTTGCTTGCGCGGTTGACATCAACCGGAAAATACTCGCGAAACTTCAAAGCCCAGGCGAGCTTGGGATCGATATCGAGCGGCAAATTGCCGTCTTTTTCGGTCGCCTGCGCAACTTCGCCGGGCGCGAAACCATAGAACCGCATCAGCCAATCGGACTGATAAAGCCGATGTTCGCGCATCAGCGGCGGGCGCTTCAGGGGGAGCACTGCAGACGCATCGGGGATAGGCGAAAAGGCGCTATAATAGACGCGGCGCAGGCCGAAATTGTCATAGAGCGAGCTGGCCCGCGAAACGATGTCGCTGTCGCTCGCTTTGTCCGCGCCGACAATCATCTGCGTGGATTGACCGGCCGGCGCGAAGCGCGGCGCATGGCGGAAGCGCTTTCTTTCGTCTTCCGCTTCGATGATGCGCGACTTCGTCTTTGCGAGCGCGCCTTCGATCTGCGTCTCGTTCTTGTCGGGCGCGAGCCGGGTCAATCCTTCGCGCGTGGGCAATTCGACATTGATCGAGACCCGGTCGGCATAAAGTCCAGCCTGGTGAATCAGTTCGGGATCGGCTTCGGGAATGGTCTTCAAATGAATGTAGCCGCGAAAATCGTGCTCTTCGCGCAGGATCCGCGCCGCCTCGACCATCTGCTCCATCGTGTGGTTCGAGCTTTTGACAATGCCCGAGGACAGGAACAGCCCCTCGATATAATTGCGCTTGTAGAAACTTAACGTGAGGTCGGCGACTTCCTGCGGCGTGAAACGCGCGCGGCGCACATTCGAGCTCTTGCGGTTGACGCAATAATGGCAGTCGAAAATGCAGTGATTGGTCAGCAGCACCTTCAATAGCGAAATGCACCGGCCATCGGGCGCATAGGCGTGACAGATGCCCATCCCTTCGGTCGAGCCGACGCCTTTTCCGCCGAGCGAATTCTTCTTGGCGGTTCCCGACGACGCGCACGACGCATCGTATTTCGCCGCATCGGCTAGAATTTCGAGTTTATCTCGAAGAGTTTGGGAGCGAAGCGTTTGAGCCATGGCAAATTCGTCGTTCTATATATGTTCGCATTTGCAGGATTCCAATCGTAAAAAACGCATGCGTGGGGAACCTAGTTACGCATGAAACATTATTTCCTTGCGGACCGGGCCCCTCTGGCGAGCATTCCGCTCGCGATGTCGGACGCAGCCTGCGGCTAGGTGCCGCTTGTCAAATTCAGGGGGGCAAAAATCAGCTCCCCCGCGAAGGGAGCTAATATGAAGTACATTACATCTCTTGCAGCCAGTGTCTTTGCCCTCGCCGCGGTGTCCGTCGGCGCACAGGATTGGCGATACACCGATGGCGAACGGCCTGAAAACTGGTCCCAGGTCGGTCAGGACTATGGCAGCTGCGATGCGGGTGCGATGCAATCCCCCATCGACCTTGGCGAAGCGAATGCATTGGGTGAGGTGAAGCTCGCGGCCGACTATGGAATGACCGACGGCACCCTGCGCCTCGGCCAGTACAAGGTACAGGTCGATGCGCCGATGGGCCAGGGCATGATTTCGGGCGACCGGCTGTTCAACCTAATCCAGGTTCACTTTCACACCCCGTCCGAACACGCAATCAATGGCGAGCGTTATCCGCTTACCGCGCATTTCGTCCACGCGACCCGCGATGGTACGCTCGGCGTCCTCGGCGTGATGTTCGAGGAAGGCGATGCCAACGAAGGGCTCCAGACCATCATCGACGCTATTCCTTCGGGCGATGGGTCGAGCATCTCGATCGACATGGGCTCGATGGTTCCGGACGAACTGGAGGTCTGGCGCTACATGGGTTCGCTGACGACGCCGCCATGCAGCGAGAACGTGAACTGGCACGTGGTCGAAGATACGGTCGAAGCCAGCGCCGAACAGATCGCGGCGATGGAAGCGCAGCTTGGCATGACGGCGCGTTCGATCCAGCCGCTCAATAACCGGCTGCTGGTGGCGCCGGAAGATTGATAGGATCGAAGAGGGGGTTCGGCGTTTGGTCGAACCCCTTCGGCGATTGCCAGAACCCTTTTGGTGCCTGCAGGAATCCGCTGTGTGCCGCATCAATTGCGGCCGAGACCCAGCCCAATGATGGACGAACCCGGCTCAACTCGGATCGTGGAGCCTGTCAGGCGCACAATCCCTGTAGGAACCACTCGGGCACCCCGCCCCGGCCATCGCCGGATATGCCGTGGCGATAGATCCAGTAGCGGCCCCCGCGCTCATCCTCGATCCGGTAATAGTCGCGCAGGCGCACGTTCGAGCGCTCGCGCCACCATTCGGGCGCGATCCGCTCCGGCCCCTCGACGCGCACCACGTCGTGCACCCCGCCGCGCCAGCGAAACCGCTGGGGAAAGCCGTCGGGACTGGCATAGAGCACAGCAATCCGCTCCGCCCGATCGAGCAGTTTGAACGGCCTTTCGCAGGGTTCGACGGCGAGCGCGCTGCCGCCGCGATTGGCGAGCGGCGGCATCCAGCTTTGAGCGCGTTCGGGCAGATGACTTGCATACGGCACAGGACGCCGCACCGCCCCTTCGCCAAGCCGCACACTCAGCCGGTCGATACAGGCGACAAGCGAGGTGCCGTGCCGTTCCGCGGCCGCCTCGACGTCGCCCTGCTGGGCGGCGAGCGGTTCTGCCCAACTCGCGCGCAGCCGCACGGTCTCGATCCCGAAACCTGCATCGACATCGTCCAGCCTGTCAGCGAACAGCCGCGTGATATGGTCCGCCTCGCGCGTGGCGGCGGCAAGCTCGAGCTGGCGAGTGATGACCTCGCCGTCGACCCGCCACATTCCCAGTTCGAGCCGCCGCGCGCCCTCTCCCCGCGCCTCGAGCGCGCGGGTCATGTCGGCGGCAAGATCGGCCAGAACCCGGTCGAGCAGAGCGCGGTGGCGCAAGGGTTCGAGCAGGCGGCGCTGCACCAGCGGCATTTCGATCGGGACCACCGGCAGCAGCGGTTCGGGCACGCGGCCGAGCAACTGGTCGAGACGGATGAGCGGGTTGGCGGCAGGCGATTTGCGGTTGCGAAACCGGCGCTGAAGCGAATCGCGGGCCGCCGCCTCTCGCCGGTCGACGCTACCCGAAGCGATATCGGTAAGGTCGCTGAGCCGCTTTAAACCCAGGCGCTTGAGCACGGTCAGCACATCCTCGTCGAGCCGCAGCGCCGCGACCGGGAGATCTGCGAGGACACGCATCATGTCCCGGCCCCGAGGCGTGGGTTCGAGGATAGCCCTGCTGCGCGTTCCGTAATGCGCGAGCGCCCAGGCCGCCCCGGCGGTCGGCGCGATCGCAGTCCTGACGACGAGTTCGCGCGCGGCAAAGGCAGCTTCGACATCGGCGAGAAGCCGCGCTTCGCCGCCGAACAGGTGAGAGACCGCGGTGATGTCCACGAGCAATCCGTCAGGCGGGTCGAGCGCGCTCCACGGACCCCATCGCCGCGCCCATACGGCCAGGCGCTCAAGAAAGGCGAGATCGCCGGCTGGATCGGCGGGTGCGGTCCGGATCTGCGGGCACAGGACGCGCGCATCGGCCAACATCATGCCCGTGCGCGCCCCGACATCGAGCCCGGCATCGTTGGCCGCCTCGATCCGTGGACCATGCGCGGTCTCGGTAATGAGGACGGTGGGCAGCGCGTCTTCGCCCTTCGGCGCCGCCTGGTCGCTGCCGAGCGACATCTTCCAGCGGTCGATAGACAGGCGCGCGCACCAGATCGCAAGGATGCGGCGGGAAAGCTGCTCCATCGCTCTCAGCCGTTGACACCCGCCGGGGTGGCTGGTCGCAATGGCGGCGTTTCGAAAGCAGCGAGAGCCAGTGCGGTTCCAACCATCTGTCCACATGCGCGCGTCCGGCCCAAGGCACGCGGAGACGATCGATGCAAATCCTGTCCGGAAGCGATTGCCGGCGGGGTTACGGCGAGTTTTCCGCCCTTGTCATACAGCGTCCACTCTCCCGGCGCGTGAGTGCGCGCGCGGAACAGCTCGGCCTGCCAGCTTGCATCGCCCGGCGCCTGCGCGTTCCAGCGGCGCGCGATGGAGGGCGCGGGGCGCGCACGCCAGCGCATGCGCGCCGAAGAGAGGTCCGCGTCCGCCTCGAGCCGCACCAGCCACAGGGCAACGCCATGGCGTTCCGCAGTCAGGCTGAGCCGGCGGGACGCGGTAAAATCGAGCGCGCGCGGATTGCCCGTGATCTCGCCGATGACGCAGGCGAGATCGCGGCATTTGAGCCCTTCCTCGAGCGCGAACAGCATATCTTGGGGGCTTGCCGCCTCGACATGGACGATCCGCTCGCGCAGATCCGGTGGTAGGCCATGAACGTAGGGACGGCCGGTCAGCTGCACTGCGCGCCTGTCCTGCACCCATAGGACCTGCCGCCGGTCCTCTCCCTCGGCCAGCGGATCGAGAGCGCGCTGTGCGGCCGTCACCTCAAGTGCATCGCGCGCCAGTGCCAAAGCCAGTCCCACCCCGCTGCCATCGCGCGTATCGGCGAAGATTTCGCTGTGGAGCGGCCCGTCGGCGAGGCCCGGACGCCATCGCGCCTCGCGCGCCTTGGACAAGGCGGCGATCTCCTGCGCCGAAAGTTGCGGAACGGGTGCGTGTTCGCGGCGCCCGACTGGATCGGGTTCGCGCAGCGCTTTCGCGCCGTGAGGGGAAGAAGGTGTGGTCATAGGAATGCGTTAACGAGACTCGCAAAAGTCCCGCTTGTTCCTATTATGTTCCATCTTTCCAGCGATGGTGCAACGGGTTTCTCGCGCCCTTTCTCCCGCCTCCTTCAGCTGTCGCCGGAACGCCCGCCCATGCCACTCATTGTATTGGCAAAGGAGATATTCAATGCGCACCAGCCCAGGCAAAGCCGACGAACTCAAGACCGAATTCTGGAAGGCTCTCGACTCCTCGCCCTTCCTGTTCCTGCAACTCGACGGCCGTCCAGGCACCGCCGTGCCGATGAGCCCGCAGCTCGACAAGGACGCCAACAGCTCGATCTGGTTCTTCACCCATACGCACAGCGATTTCGCCGCGCTCGGCAACGCCACCGCCACCTTCCAGGGCAAGGGGCACAACATGTATGCGCGCTTCAACGGCGCGCTGACCCGCGAGACCAGCCGCGCGCGCTTCGACCAGTTCTGGAACAATTTCGTCGAAGCCTGGTATGATGGCGGCAAGGACGATCCCGACATCCTGTTCCTGCGCATGGATCTGGGCGATGCGGAAATCTGGAGCGGCGATCTCGGTCTTTTGACGACGGCCAAGATGGCGCTCGGCATGACCGTCATCGACGAAGCTGAGAAAGAGCACGTCGACAACGTGCCGCTTTAATTCCCAAACCGAATTACGAAAAGGGCCGTCCCCGTCGGGGCGGCCCTTCTCATATCAACTGCCGAGGATCGCGGGGAACAGTCCGGTGACGAGGATCAACCCGACCGCGAGGGGGCACAGCCAAGCGATGAGGAAGCGCCATAGGGCGAGCCATGAGCCCGACAGTCCGGTCATCTCCTGAACCAGCCGCCGATCGGCTCGCCAGCCGACGAAGATCGCCGTGAAGAAAGCGCCCAGCGGCAGCATCACCTTGCCGGTAAACCCGTCGATCGTATCGAGAATATCGGTGTCGGCGAACAGGTCCCAGAAACCCAGCGGGCGCACATCGGCCCAAACGTTGTAGCCCAAGAGGCATGCGATCCCGACCAGGAACGCCGACCCGCCGAAAATCAGCGCGGAGGTCGTGCGGCTCCAGCCCATTTCGCCGATGCCCCAAGCGGTCGGCACTTCGAGAAGCGAAATCGAACTCGTCACCGCCGCGACGAGGATCAGGACGAAGAACAAAAGGCCGATCAGCGAACCCGCCGGCATGGTCTGAAAGGCGAACGGCAGCGTCTGAAAAACGAGCGTCGGCCCCGCCGCCGGATCGAGGCCGACCGCGAAGACGATCGGGAAGATCATCATCCCCGCGATCAGAGCGACGCCCGTATCGGCGAAAGCGATGGTGAGTGAGGTCGACCCGAGCCCATCCGAACCCTTGATATAGGAACCATAGGTGATGAGGCCCGCGACCCCCAGCGACAACGAAAAGAGCGCCTGGCCGAGCGCGGTGTTGAGCGATTGCGAGGTGAGTTTGGAAAAGTCGGGGGTGAACAGAAACGCGAGCGCTTCGCCCATGTCGCCGGCAAAGGCGCCGTAGATCGTGATCCCGATGAGCAGCACGAAGAACATCGGCATGAGCACCGTCGCCGCCGCTTCGATCCCCGAGCCGATCCCGCGCGCGACGATATACAAGGTGACCCCCATGAAGGCGAAATGCATGGCAAGGAGCAGCATCGGATCGGCGAAAAGGTCGCCCATGCGCCCCTGGATCGCCTCCTGGCTCTCACCCGGCAAAGCGCCGCGCAGCGGATCGCCCGCCGCCAGCGCGCCCACAAAGTCCGCGCCCATGACGCCGACATAATAGAGCACCCAGCCCGCCACGACCGAGTAGAAGGAGACAATCAGGAACGCGGCGACTACCCCCATGATGCCGAAGCCCGACCAGGCTTCCGACACGCCCGAGCGCTGCGCCACCTTGCGGATCGAGCCGACCGCGTCGTCCTGTCCGGTGCGGCCGAGGAAAATCTCGGAAATGACCAGCGGCAGACCCAGCAGGAAGACGAAGGCGACATAGACCAGCACGAAGGCCCCTCCGCCATTCTCGCCCGCAAGCGTTGGAAAGCGCCAGACATTGCCGAGCCCAACAGCCGCGCCGATCGCCGCGAGAATGAAGGCGCTGCGCGAGGACCAGCCCTCGCGCGGGGTCGTACCGGTGGATGCTGCCATGTGATGAAGTTATCCCTGTGCCGCGCCCGGTGCGGACGCGCTTTTTCCCTTGGCCCGCCTATCTGCAATATCTCGCCGCCCGCGCCAAGAGGCAGCTTTGCCAAGCTGCGGGCGGGGAGCTAGATGTGGCGGCCATGTCGACCACATTCGAGCTCGATACGAGCACCAGCAGAGCCAATCCCACACCTTCACCGATGAAGCGCCTCACCGTGCCGCACATTCGCGCGCGCAAGGTGGACGGGGAGACGAAAGAGCCGCTGGTGATGCTGACCGCCTATACGGCGCGCCAAGCGCAATTGCTCGATGCGCATTGCGACCTGCTCCTGGTCGGCGATTCGCTGGGTCAGGTGATCTACGGCCTGCCCTCGACCATTCCCGTGACCCTCGAAATGATGGCCAATCACGGCGCTGCGGTGGTGCGCGGGAGCTATCATTCGGTGGTGGTGATCGACATGCCTTTCGGCTCCTACGAAGCCTCGAAGGAACTCGCATTCGAAAATGCCGCTTTCCTGCTCAAGCAAACCGGCGCGGCCGGGGTCAAACTCGAAGGCGGAGAAGCGATGGCCGAAACGGTCGCGTTCCTTTCCCGCCGCGGCATCCCTGTGATGGGACATGTCGGTTTGACCCCGCAGGCGGTCAATGTTCTGGGCGGCTACGCGGCGCGCGGGCGTTCCGATGCGGAGGCGGACAAGATCGTCTCCGATGCGAAGGCCCTCGATGAAGCCGGCGCTTTTGCAATAGTCATTGAGGGCGTGGTCGAGCCTATCGCGATCGAGGCGACCGGGGCTGTGTCCTGCCCGACGATCGGCATCGGCGCGTCCAATCGCTGCGACGGGCAGGTGCTGGTGACCGAAGACATGCTCGGCATGTTCGAGCGGGTGCCGCGCTTCGTCAAGAAATACGAGGATATCGCGTCGACGATCGAGAAGACGGTCGCAACCTATGCGAGCGAGGTGCGCGAGCGCACTTTCCCCGGTGAGGATCAGACCTATCAGCCCAAGTCCTGACCCGCGCGCTGTCGGTCCGCAAGCAGCGCCGCCAGCGGGGCGGCGATCATCAGCTGAATGAGGTGATAGAGCAGCAGCGGCGCGATGACGAAGCCGGCAACCTCGGGTGCGAACAGGATCGCGGCGAGCGGCGCGCCGATGGCAACGCTCTTTTGTGCGCCGGCGAACAGGAAGGAGATGCGATCCTGCCGTACCAGTCCGAGGACGCCGCCTGTAATCCAGGCTCCGCCCGTCGCCGCGACCAGATAGATAAGTACCAACCCGATCAGTGCTGCCCAGCCCGCAGCCGAGAACATCGCGCCAAGCCCCTGTTCCACCGCACCCGAGAATGCGACATAAACCGCGATGCCGATAACCAGCCGGTCGAGCCAGGCGACCTCGCCCTTGCGCTCTCGAAGCCAGCGTAGGGTCCAGCCCTGCACCGCCTGTCCGATGACGAAAGGCAGCACCAAAATGAGCCCGATGCGGATGATGGCATCGCTGCCGATATCGACCGACGCGCTGCCGGCGAGACTTGCGAATAACGGCGCGGTGACGAACACGCCCGCCATGTTGATAAGCGCGGCTCCGACGACGGAGAGCGCGACATTGCCGCCGGCAAGGCTGGTATAGGAGGTCGCGGACTGTACCGTCGACGGCAGCGTGCCGAGGAAGACGAAGCCCAGCGCCACCAGCGGCGGGACGAACCCGGCAGCAAGGCCGGAGAGGCCGAGACCGATCAGCGGCATCGCTCCGAAGACCCATGCGAATAGCGGCAGGAAGAAGCGCCAATTGGCGAGGCCCCGCGCGATTTCGCCGCGCGCGATACGCATACCGTTGACCAGGAACAGCACGAAGATCGCGGCATTCGAAACACCCTGCGCCGCTGGCCGCGCATCGCCGCTCGCCGGAAGCAGGATTGCCAGCGCGGTCGCCAGGATGAGCACCGCGATCATCGGATCGGCGAACAAGGAAAGGTGACGGCGCATGACGGGCCACCGCCCCTGCCTGCCTTTGCACGGGCTGTCGAGGCCGGGTCGGGGAAACCTAGAGCGGCGCGAGCAGCCGCGGCGCGAGATGCATGCGCGCCTGATCGAATTGCCGCGCCGCCTCGTCATAGCCCAGCCCGCGCGCGGCCTGCGCACGTAGATCGAGTATTGCCGGATCGGTGCCTATGCCAAGTTGCGCGGCTCGGCTCAGTAACAGGTCGGCGCGCAGCCAGTCTTCGGCCAACAAGCTCCGCCGGGCCAACATTATCAGCGCATCTCCATTCTGCGGCTCGGCGGCTGCATGTCGCAGGAGAAGCGCGTCAGCTGCGCGGTCGGCACCGGCTGCGCGGTATGCTGCGACAAGCTTGCGCGTCAATGCCCAGGGACGGCGCACCTGTGCAGCGGTCTGATAAAGATCGATGGCGCGGAGAGTATCTCCCTCAATGAAGGCCGCATCGCCGGCCAGCATATGGGCGTCTGCCGATTGGGGAAATTCGCCGAGGATCGCTGCGCCCGCCGCGCCATCGCCTAGTGCCAGACGATAGCGCAGGTCGCGGGTCATTGCGGGCATGTCTTCGGACGACGGTAGAGAGATGGGTCCGACGCCCGCTCGCCTTCGCGCCCGCTCGATGAAGGGGATGGCGCGGTCTCGTTCGCCCAGTCGCTCCAGACTTCTCCCCACCAGCATGGCGAGATAAGGCGAAGCCGCGTCGTCGCGCGCCACTTCTTCGAACCGCTCGACCACGGCGCGGTCGCGTCCTCCCATCCACCAGGCTTTCGCCAGCAATTCCGCAATGCGATTATTGGCCGGCTGGCGCGCTGCGAGCGTTTCGAGAATATCGGCAGCGGTGTCATGCGTGCCCTGCTGCATGTGGATAAGCGCATCGAGCAGCATCGCCGCCGGAACCCCCGCTTCGGCAAGCCCGCTCTGGGAAAGGAGGGTGCGCGCCAGCACCGGATCCTGCGCCCGAGCCGCCAGCACCGCCTGGAGGTAATGAACCTGCGGGTGATCGGGCGCGACGCGCGCCAACGTGCGCACCGCGTGCAGCATGTCCGTGTAGCGACCGAGTTCACCCAGGGTCGCGGCATATTCGGCGTGTATGTCGGGATTACCGGGGTCGATTTCGAGCGCAGCTTCGAACCAAGCGAGCGCGTCGGCCGGTCCATGCGCATCGCGCACCATCTGGCCGCGCAAGAGCAGCGCAGGCGCGAAAGTTCCATCAAGCGCCAGCGCGCGTTCGGCCGTCTCTATCGCGCCGAAGTGCTCGCCCCCGCGATAGCGCAGCCGGGCGATGTCGACCCATAGGGCCGGATTGCTCGGTTCGAGCGCGAACGCCTCGTCGTAAAGTCGGCCTGCTTGGACAAGATCGCCCTCGCGCATCGCAATGCGCGCGGTTTCAAGTCGTTCGGCGAAAGCTGCGCCGCCCTCCGGCGTGATGGGCCTCTCGGGTGTTTCCCCTGCGCCGCAGCCCGCCAGCGCCAACGCAGCGGCGATTATGCCAGCACGTTGGAAGCGCCCGTCATGCATGCAGGTCGTATTGCTTAAGCAGGTCGTAGAGCGTCGGACGGCTGATCCCTAGCAGCCTCGCGGTGCCGGAGATATTTCCCTCGCTGCGAGCAAGCGCGTGGCGAATGACCCGGCGATCCGATTGTTCGCGCGCGGTTTTCAAATTGAGCACGTCACCGCTTTCCTCGTCCTCGTCGCCAAAATCAAGATCGGTCGCGGCCACCAGCTTGCCGTCCGCCATGATGACCGCGCGCTTCACCCGGTTTTCGAGCTCGCGCACATTTCCCGGCCAGTCATGCGCGTCGATCGCGGCGAGCGCGTCGGGGGCAAAACCTGTCACGGCCGGGTTCATCTCGGCTGCAAACCGCTTGAGGAAAGCCTTAGCCAGCAACACCGCATCGCCGTGCCTCTCGGCAAGGCCCGGAATGCGCACGACGATTTCGGCGAGGCGATAGAACAGATCCTCGCGGAAGGTGCCGTTCGCGATCATCGCTTCGAGGTTCTGATGCGTGGCGCAGGCGATGCGGGTGTCGACCGCGATCGTCTTGCGCCCGCCGATGCGCTCGATCGTGCGTTCCTGAAGGAAGCGCAAAAGCTTGACCTGGAGCGGGAGCGGGATGTCGCCGACCTCGTCGAGGAAGAGCGTGCCGCCATTGGCGCTCTCGATCTTACCCTCGGTCGTCTTGACGGCGCCGGTAAAAGCGCCCTTCTCATGGCCGAACAACTCGCTTTCGAGAAGGTTTTCAGGGATCGCCGCGCAATTGATCGCGACGAAAGGCCGATCCACCCGGTTGCTCGTTTCGTGCAGACCGCGCGCCAGCAACTCCTTGCCGGTCCCGCTCGCGCCCAGCAGCATGACGCTAACATTGGTCGATGCCACGCGCTCGATGGTGCGCGCGACCTTGACCATCTCCGGCGCGCCGGTGATCAGCCGGCCCAGCACGGTCTTGTCCTCGCTCGCATGCGCCAGCAGGCGGCGGTTCTCGCTTTCAATCTGGTGAAGATTGAAAGCGCGGCGCACGATCAGCCCCAGCGCGTCGATATCGACCGGCTTCTGATAGAAGTCGTAGGCGCCGCGCTCGATCGCTTGCAGCGCGCTTTCGCGGGCGCCGTGCCCGCTCGCAACGATCACCTTCGTGTCGGGCTTCAGTTCCATGATCGCATCGAGCACGGCGAAGCCTTCACGCGTCCCATCGGGATCGGGCGGCAGGCCGAGATCAAGCGTTACCACCGCGGGGGCTTCGCTGCGTAGCGTGGCGATCGCGCTGTCGCGGTCGCCAGCGATCACCACCTCGAAATCTTCATACGCCCATTTGAGCTGCGCCTGGAGGCCCTCGTCGTCCTCGACGACAAGCAATGTCGGTTTCTTGTCAGCCATCATGCGACCTCTTTACTGCTGGACTCGTGGCGATCTGCGGCAAGCCGAGCAGCATCGGGTATCGGCAGATTGATCGTAAAGCGCGTGCCGACCCCCTCGCGGCTTTCGACCGCGAGGCGTCCGCCCATCGCCCTGATCATCTCGCGCGCTTCGAACGCGCCGATCCCGAAGCCGCTAGTCTTGGAGGAGACGAAAGGTTTGAAGAGGCCGGCGCGCACGAATTCGGGCGACATGCCGGTGCCCGCATCGATGATGTCGAAGCGGCCGTAGAGCCCGTCGCTGCCGATATCCAGCATGACCGGCACCGCCTTCTCGCTTGCATCCACCGCGTTCTGGACGAGATGGGTGATCGCCTGTTCGAGCGCTTCGGCATCGCCCAGCACGCGTACCGGTGCGCGTCCCGTCGCGCGCACCGGATGGATCCCGGCGAAACGCTCCTCCACCCTGCCAGCCAGTGCAGTGAGATCGACTTCGCCAACATCCTGGGCCGGCGCCCCACCGTAGCGTCCGAGGCGATCGAGCAGCGCGTTCAGCTTCTCCGACGACTTTCGCAGGGTAATCAACATGTCGGCCCGGAAATCGGGATTGTCGGCATGCTTTTGCGCGTTGGCGGAGAGCAAGGAGAGCTGACTTGCGAGATTTTTGATGTCGTGCATGACGAACGCCATGCGCCGGTTAAATTCGTCGAACCGGTTCGCATCCATCAGCGCCTGCTGTCCGGCCTGTTCGGCGAGATAGCTCGCCAGCTGCTGGCCCACGACTTTCAGCAGATCGAAATCCTCCCAATCGAGCCGCCGTTCAATCCGCGGACGGGCGAGCACGATGGCGCCCACCAACCGATCGAAATGAACAAGCGGCACCAGCGCCCAAGCATCGCCTGCCTCTCCCAGCCATTGCGGCACATGCGCGGTTTCGCCGTGATGATCGATCCCCGCACGCACCTCGTCGAGATCGACGATATGGTGGTGTTCCTCGAGCAGTCCTGCAAGCGCATAGGCACTTGCGACGGCGGGCACTTCCAGAGTCGGCCAGTTCCAGCGCGCGGTCAGCACCAGCTGCGCCTCTTCGTCGGGCATCAGTAGCAGACCCGCCGGACTGTCGGTGATGTCGGCCACCGCCTTGACCGCCCGCTCGTGAAAGCTCGCATTATCCGGGGAAGCCTCGCCGATCGTCCGGGTGAAGCGCAGCCATTCTTCTCGATACTCGTAGCGATGCTGGAAAAAGTGCTTGGTTGCTGTCACGCGCAGCCAGCTGCGTATCCGCCGCGAAGGTAACCAAAGGAAAGCGGCGGCGGCGGCTAGGACGACGACGACGATCTGGCCCGCGCGCGCAATGTCCGATCCGAGCAGTTCGAGACTGCGGGTAATCAGGACCACCAGTGCGAGGTAGCTGCCGATGACCACAAGCGAGAGGGATTGGAAAGTCACCGTGCGCGATGGGCGGAAATGAAGATCGGCGCTGCGCGAATTCGCGCCGATGGCGAAGAGCACCGCCGTCCCGCCGGCGACAAAGCCGTTGAGAACCTGAAGCACGGCGGGCTCACCCGCCGCGAGATAGGCGATGGTGTAGAGGTTGAGCTCGAAGGCGAACAGCACCGCCAAGCCGATCGCGCTCCACATGATGATCCGGCGCGAGACCGCCGCGGCGCCGGCATAAAGGTTATGCAGCAGCATCAGCATACCGATCGCGACCAGCATATTGAGCAGACGCGAAACCTCGCGGGTAAGCTGCACGAGTTCGGGGAAGGCGACGCTTTGCGCTTCGATGAAAAGGAGGATCGGTTGGAACAGTTGCACCAGCGCAACCGTAATGATGACGGGCCTTATGGGCTTCAGGCTTTCATCGCGTCCGTCGGCTGCGAAGAGGCGAAAGACGAGTGCGATCAGGGCGAGGTTGCGCGCGGTCGCCGCCATCCCAACCAAGGCCGAACCTGCACCCGCCCCGATCGAGACGCTGCACCAGACCAGCGTCGCTGCCAGCGCGACAAGCGCCGCGGTGCGATCGGGCCGCATGCGGTCGCCATAGCGCGCGATCCACAAGGCCGCGCCCGCACACAGCACCGCGCCCGTTCCGTAACAAAAAAGCGCCAGCGAACCGCCGAAATTTGTCAGCTCCATCATCACCGCGCCCCTTCAGGCCACAGGATAACCCGCAGGGTCTGCAGCAGGATCACAAGGTCGAGAAACGGCGTGTAGTTCTTAGCGTAATAGAGATCGTATTCGAGCTTCTTGCGGCTGTCCTGGGTCGAGGCGCCGTAGGGGAAATTGATTTGTGCCCAGCCGGTAATTCCCGGCTTCACCATGTGCCGTTCCTGATAGAATGGGATTTGATCCTGCAGCTGATCGACGAATTGCGGCACTTCGGGACGCGGACCGACGAAGCTCATTTCCCCCTTCAGCACGCTCCAAGTTTGCGGCAGTTCGTCGATCCGCACCTTGCGGATGAGTCGGCCGATGCGGGTGATGCGCGTATCATTGGTTTCGGCCCATTTCGCACCGTCCTTCTCGGCGTCGACACGCATCGAGCGCAATTTGACCAGTTCGAAATCCTGGCCGAACAGTCCGACGCGGCGCTGTCGGAAGAAGGCGGGACCGGCGCTGTCGAGTTTCACGAGGACGGCGAACAGCGCGATGATCGGCGCGGTCAGTATCAACAGCGTGAGACTGGCGACGATGTCGAACAGCCGTTTAACCACGCCCGAGAACATGCGCGAGCTCGAAAAGCCGTCGGAAAAGATCAGCCAGCTCGGATTGACCGTATCGAGATCGACGCGGCCCGTCTCGCGCTCGAGGAAACTGGAAAAATCGTTGACGTGGACGCCCTTTGTCTTGATCCGCAAGAGGTCCTGTAAAGGCAGCGAGTTGCGCCTTTCTTGAAGGGCGAGGACGACCTCGCTGACACCCAGATTTTCGACGAAACGGCCAAGATCGTGGATCGCCTCGCGCGGGATCGCCTCCTCGACTGTGCGCTCGGGTTCGCCCATTGCGATGTAGGAGACAATTGCAAAGCCCGATTCGGGTCGATCGCCAAGCCTGCGCAGCCGCTGCGCCCGGTCGCCCGCACCAAGCACCATGACCCGCCGGCGAAAGGCGCTGGAGCCGAGGAAACTGTTGAGGAGCAGGCGGTCGGCAACCAGGACGAAGATCGCCAGCCCCATCGCGTAGAGCAGAGTGGAGCGCCAGAAGGTCTGGCCCGGCAATATCCAGTCGATGGTCGCCAGTGCGATGATGCCGAGGCTGATCGCGACCAGCAATCGCGCCCCGGCAAAACGAAGGCTGCGCAGCGCGTAAGGCCCGTAGACCCCGACCGCGATCATGGCGAGCCAGACGACACCGGCGATTCCTACGAGCGACAGCCAGCGCCCGCTCACGGGACCGGGCTCCATCCCGATCTGAGCGGCGCGCAATTGCCAGGCCATCTCGCTCGCCACCACCAGAAGGGCGAAATCGAGCAGGCCGAGCAGCAGCACGGCGTGGGGTATGTAATGTTTGAACAGCCTTATCATGGCCTGGGCGGTGCTCGCAAAATAAAGGTTGCAGGCACCGCCCTAGCGGCCACAGTTTAAGTGTCGGTAAACTTTACAAGGCACCCGCGCGGCCGCGGCGAAGGCCATCAACGATGTTTAACGGCGCCTTTACTCAGGCGCGACCGCGTCGGCGGCATTCTCCGCCGCACCGCCGACCTGCCCGGCAGCCTCTCCCACGTCGTTTGCCGCGTCGGCGATGGCGTTGTCGCGCGCGATCTCGGCATTGTTGGTCTGCGTCAACAGGTAGCCGCCAACGCCCAGCGCGACGACGAGGATAAGCAGAAATGCCCATTTCGCCGTACCGCCACCCGAACTGCCCTTCTCAATGGTGTGGGTGGTGTGCGTATTCCCCTGCGCGTCGGTATGCTGCGTAATGCGTTCGTCGCTCATGGTTCGATCCCTTTCGAGAATGGGGCATCCTTGCCCGATCGAGCCATAAGTGCAGATGGCTTGGGCGGGTTCCCGCGTCCGACAACTTTTCTCGCGCGCGGTATGGGTCAGTCCGTGGGCGCAAGCCGTGCCGATGCCGGGGTCAGACAATCCGCCCGGCCGCAGCGCGGACAGCCGACGCCCAGCGGCACCGCGTCCTGCGGGTCGAGCGAGATGCCGCGCGCCTGGGCAAGCTCGCCGGCGAAGCGCGCCTCCAATCCCAGCACGATGGCCCGCCGCGCCGAACAGGCGGCGCCATCAACCTCGATCGTGCGTGCGATCGTCAGCCAGTGCCTTGGGGCCGCCTCACCCTCGCCGAAGATCACCGCTTGCGTTAGCATCGTGCCGCGGCTTTCGAACGCGGCATAGGGCGCCCAGGCCGGCCAGCGCGCCCCGTCGAGCGGATAGACCGCGCCGCTCGCACCGGCGCTGAAATGAACCATGCGGCCAGTGCGTCCAAAACGGGCGCTGAAGAATGGCAGGCCGCGCTCGCCGACCCGCTGCAGGGTGGTGAGCCGCTGCGCGAGCTGGTCGAAACTTACGGCGAAACGGCGCGAGAGGACGGGCAAGTCGTAGCCCGTCTGTTCGCAGGCACGCAGGAAGCGGCGATAGGGCATCAGCAGAGCGGCAGCGGCATAATCGGTCACATGCTCGCGGAAGTGTTCGCGCGCTTCGGAGGAGCCCAGCTTCGCGCCCTCGACTATGGTCGCGATCGCCTCGCGCTGTTCGAGGCTGGCGATCTGGCGCGCGATCTGGAAACGGCGAGCGGCGCCGCCGAGCATTTCGGAGAGTTGCAACTGGCGGGCATGAAGGTCGAGCCTGTGGACCAGCCCGGGGACGACTTCGGCCGGCAGGACGCGCACGGTAAGGCGATGCTTTTCGCGCAACCTCTCGATCAGGCCGGCGCCGATATCTCCGCGCGATAGCCTCACTTCGTCGGCAAGGTTCTCGGCGTCATGGTCGAGGTCGGGGAAGTGGTTCTGCCAGCGTTCGGCCGCCGCGCGCGCCTCGCCGACCGGGTCTTCGCCGCGGCGCGCGGCGGGATCTGACTGGTCGTAAAGCCGCGCGAAGGCCGCCGCGGCCTGCGGCGCGGCGGCGAGGAACTCCTCAATCTCTTCGCGGTCGATTGCGAGATCGGCGAAACGCTTGTCCGCCATTCGCCGCGCTAGACCACCAACCCCGCCGATCGCCTCGTCCTCGCGCAGCTCGCGCGGGTCGTAATCGTAACGCTCGATCACCTGGACCAGCACTCGGGCGGAAAGCGGGCGCTGGTTGCGTTCGATAAGGTTGAGATAGCTCGGAGAGATACCGAGAGAGGCAGCCATGGCTGCCTGGGTTAGCCCTTCGCGTTTGCGCAGGCGGCGCAGCGACGGGCCGGCGAGAAGCGCGGTATCCTTCATGCACCGGTTCTGTAAACTTCTTTACATGATTACACAAGCGCAGCCGCGAGAACGGCCATACAGACAAGAAAGTTTGTAACTTTTCCTGTCGCGCCGTGCCGGCACATGGCATCGCGGGGTCATCCCCTCCCCATCCCCATTCTTAGGAGAACCCAATGACCTACCACGACATCATCGGTCAGATGCGAAACGCGATCGATCAGAACGGCGCGCCCTGGAAGGCGATCGATGCCGAAGCGAGCGCCCGCATGGCGATCCAGAACCGCTTTCCCACCGGCCTCGACATCGCGAAATATACCGCGAAGATCATGCGCGAGGACATGGACGCCTACGACGCCGATCCCGCGCAATACACGCAGTCGCTCGGTTGCTGGCACGGCTTCATCGCGCAGCAGAAACTGATCGCGATCAAGAAGCACTTCGGCAGCACCAAGCGCCGCTACCTATACCTCTCCGGCTGGATGGTTGCCGCCCTCCGCAGCGAATTCGGCCCCCTGCCCGATCAATCGATGCACGAGAAAACGAGCGTGCCCGCGCTGATCGAGGAGATATATACCTTCCTCAAACAGGCTGATGCACGCGAACTTGGCATGATGTTCCGCGATCTAGACGCCGCACGGGAGGGTGGTGACGAAGTCGAAGCCAAGCGCATCCAGACCGCAATCGACAATTACGATACGCATGTCGTTCCGATCATCGCCGATATCGATGCAGGCTTCGGCAATGCCGAGGCGACCTATCTCCTGGCCAAGAAGATGATCGAGGCGGGCGCCTGCGCGCTTCAGATCGAGAACCAGGTTTCGGACGAAAAACAGTGCGGCCACCAGGACGGTAAGGTCACCGTTCCGCATGAGGATTTCCTGCAGAAGATCCGCGCCATCCGGCACGCTTTCCTCGAACTGGGCGTCGAAGACGGCATCATCGTCGCGCGCACCGACTCGCTCGGCGCCGGCCTGACCAAACAGATTGCCTATTCGAAGGAGCCGGGCGATTTGGGCGACCAGTACAACGCCTTCCTCGACGCGGACGAAGTCGATCCTGCCAATATCAACAATGGTCAGGTCTTCATCAGCCGCGACGGCAAGCTGATGGCGCCCAAGCGCCTGCCTTCGAACCTCTACCAGTTCCGTGCCGGCACCGGCGTCGACCGGGTCGTCCTCGATTGTATCACCTCGCTCCAGAACGGCGCGGACCTGCTGTGGATTGAGACCGAAAAACCGCATGTCGAGCAGATCGCCCAGATGGTCGACAAGATCCGCGAAACGGTGCCCAACGCGAAGCTCGTCTACAACAATTCGCCGAGCTTCAACTGGACCCTCAACTTCCGTCAGCAAGTCTTTGATACGTGGGAAGAAGCCGGCAAGGATGTCTCTTCCTATGATCGCGACAAGCTGATGAGCGTCGATTACGACGGCACCGATCTTGCCGCCGAGGCCGATGAGAAGATCCGCACGTTCCAGGCCGATGCGGCGAAGCGCGCCGGCATCTTCCACCACCTCATCACATTGCCGACATATCACACCGCGGCGCTCAGCACCGACAATCTCGCCCGCGAATATTTCGGCGAGCAGGCGATGCTCGGCTACGTCAAGAATATTCAGCGCGAGGAAATCCGCCAGGGTATCGCCTGCGTGAAGCACCAGAACATGGCCGGCTCCGACATCGGGGACGATCACAAGGAGTACTTCGCCGGCGAAGCCGCTCTCAAGGCGGGCGGCAAGGACAACACGATGAACCAGTTTGCCGCCGCGTGACCGCAATGGTGGGAACCAGGTCGCCGCTGCCTAGGCGTCGCAAATGTCCGGGTGCCGACGAGCTTATCCCTCCCGCCGAGCCCTCGGGTCGCGGTTCCCGCAACGCCGGTTCGCTCAAAACCGGCCTTGCGGGAACCATCCAGCCCCGCCAATAGCTTCCTCATCACAGCCGCCTTCCTTTCGCGAAGGAGCAGGGAGAGACCATATGAGCGACACCGACACTCCGAAGACCGAACCGTCCCGCGCCAGGGCCCTGCTGTCCACCGCCGATATGAAGCTGCTGCGCCGCGCGCTGGAAAGCCATGCCCGCGGAACCGAGGATCGCGACGAGCTCGCGAAGATCAACGCCCTGCACCACCGGCTCGGCACCTACGTGCCTGACCCGCAATAGGGCGCTCTAGCCGTCACAAGGGTTCTCCTGGGGAGGAGAATGCGGCCGCCGGAAGCAGGCCATCGTGCTTTGCATCCGGTGGCCGTTACTTCATGCAGCTCGAGACGATATCGAGCGAAGCTTTGGCGGGCCGCGGACCAATGCCACCCCGCATCAAAGTCCGTAGGATAGCACCAGCAGGATCGACAGCGTCGCCACCATGATCACCACCAGCGGAACGCCGGTGCGGATATAGTCAACGAATTCGTATTTCCCCTCCGCCATGATCAGCATGTTGGTCTGATAGGCGATCGGGGTCGCATAACACAGATTGCAGCCGAACAGCACGGCCAGCACAAGCGGCTCGGGCGGCAGGTCCAGTTGCGCAGCGATGCTGAAGGCGATCGGAGTGCCGACCGTTGCCGCGGTCGCGTTGGAGGCGAAGTTGGTCAGCACGGTGACGAAGGCCATGATCGCGGCCAGCACCAGCGCCGGAGGAAGATAGGCGAGACCGAGCGACAATGTCTCGCCAAGCCATGCCGCCGCCCCGCTCTCGTCGATGAAACGTCCGATCGTGATACTCGCGGCAACCAGCACGATGACCTGGCCCGAAAGCGCGCGCCCGACCCTGTCGAACTTCACACAGCCGGTCACGAACATCAGGATCGCGCCCGCCAGCGCCGAGATCGCGATCGGGAAAATTCCGACCGCCGCGGTAAAGACCGAAAAACCCATGATCGCGGCCGAAAGCAACGCCTTCGACCGGCGCGGCAGCTCGCGCGCGCCTTCCAGCATTAACAGACTGTCGGCGCGGGCGAATTCCTGCAGGTCGGGCTCGATCCCCATGACTAGCAGCACGTCGCCCTCGACGATGCGCAGGTCGCCGCCTTCGGAATATTGCTGCTTTTCGCCCAACAGGCGCTCGGGTCGATGGATGCCAAGCACCGCGACGCCGTAGAGATCGGCGATGCCGGAAGAGGGCAGTGTGCGGTTAATGAGCCGCGAATCACCGGTCACCGTCATCTCGACCACCATCACATCTAGCGAGCGGGACGATGCGGTGCGCTTGATACGGTCTAGTACCCAGCTGGGGGCAAGTTCGCCCTTCAATGCTCTGGTCGCATCCTCGAGCGCTTCGTGACTGCCGGAGATGTGCAGTCGCTGCTGCGGCTGCATCGGTCCGAGCGGCGGGCTGTGGAAGGTGATGCCGGCGGGCAACTTGTCCTGCACCGCGGCAAGCTCCTGGCCGGCGAGAAAGGACTGGCTGCCGACGCGCAGCCGCGTGTGGAACATGCGCGCGCCCGCCGATGTCTCGGCGGTGTTGTCATTGAGCAGGCGCGGCATGACCAGCCACATATAGGGCAGCGCGACAAGGCAGGCGATGAGCACGATCGGGGTGAAGTCGAACACTCCGATCTCTCGCATGCCCAAATCAACCGCGATGGAAACCACCAGGATGTTGGTCGAGGTTCCGATTGTCGTCGACAGCCCGCCCAGGAGCGAGGCGGCGTTGAGCGGCATCAGCGTCTTCGACGTCGGCAGCGCGCCCCGGCTCGCCAAAGCTGCGAAGATGGGAATCATCAGCACCAGAACGGGCGTGTTGTTGATGAACATCGACAAGACGAGCGCGATGACGAGCGAGACGAGCAGGCCGATCTGCAGATTGAATTTGAAAACCCGCTCGAGCACTCGCGCCGCAGGGTCGAGCGCGCCGGTCACCACCAACCCCCGCCCCATGATCATCAAGGCGCAGATCGTGATGAGGGCGTAGTGGCCGAAGCCGCCGAAGGCGAGAGCTAGCCCGTCGATCGGCCGCGTGCCTTCGAGCGGAAAGAAATAGAGCCCGACCGCGATCACGGCGATCGTCAACAGCGACACGATCTCGATCGACAGCCGCCCGCGCACGAATTCGACGAACATCGCGACGGTAACGGCCATTGCAGCCATGGCGTGATAGGAGGGGATCTCTAGCATTTGGTTCGTCGCAGGGCGCGGATGTCTCAATTTGCCGCCGCAATGGCAAGCGTTTTGATCGTAGCAGCAGCGCGGTGCGCGAAGTGGACTAGGAGGGTCCGAAGCCGAACAGGTTAAGCTGGCGTCCGCGCGCCTCGCGGGCCGCCTTCGCATCAGCGTGATCCTGCGGATCAGAAAGCCGTCCAAGCGCGCGGCCCTGCGTCATCCATGAAACACCGAAGGCGGCAAGGATCAGCGCTTCGGCCCAGAAAGTAAGGTTGTTCGCGCGCCAGGCCGGCCCGACCAGATTGTCGCCGAGCGCAATGGCGATCGCGCTCACCGCGATGGTGAGGCCGGACAGGATGTAGATGACGTTGCGCCGCCATTTAGCTGGCGTCATGTCCCTGCCGCCAGGCACCTTGGTGAAAACGAAGAGGCAGAAGAAGGCGAGGATCGCAAACAGGAGACCCGCGGCGCTCGCATGAACCCAGTAGCCGATCTCGGGAAAGCTGGTCGTGGGATCGGCACAGGTCGCATCGGGGCCAAGCTCGCGGCAGCCGGTTATCCAACCCGCCATCGGCACGAAGGCAACCACAAGCGCTGCCAGCCCCGCAAGCGTTGCCAATTGCGCGACTTTGGGCGTCCAGCCACGATAGGCCATTAGCAGCGCCCCGATCGCAACTAGGCAACCGACGAAAAAGTCGCCGAGCACAATGGGCTCGTAATAGTAATCGGAAAGGGCGACTCTGAAACGGCCAAGCGAATAACCGCCCAGCCCGAGCACGATCGGCATCGAGAAGGCGAAGAAACCAACCACGCGTGCGAGCCGCCGCTGATCGAAGCGCAGCTTGGGATCACGCGCATAGGGATAGCTTGGTGGCGGCTGGTAGCGCGCCGGACCGGTTTCGAAGGGCGTTTCCATGTCGAGCGCGCGGCTAGCGCGGGCGCGACGGGTTGTGCAAGATCGCGCGGCTCGCTAACAGCCTCGGCGCCTCAGGCATGTGCCCCTGTGGTGGAATTGGTAGACGCGAGCGACTCAAAATCGCTTTCCTTCGGGAGTGCCCGTTCGAGTCGGGCCAGGGGCACCATCACAACCATCGGTTTCGATCGACGATCGACCAGATTGCTTTTCAAACTTTGTCTTCCTCCGCGAATGCCAGAGACCAAATTGGTCTAACGCAGCATTTCTAAGGATTCTCGCCTTCGCGGGAATGACGGAGAGCTTTAACGCAGCGATCCGGCGAGCAGCTTGTGCAGCCTTGAATGCAACGCATCGTTCGCCGCCAGAACCTGAGCCGAATGGATCGGCTGCGAGCGACCGCGATAGTCGGAGACGAACCCGCCCGCCTCGCGCACCAACAGGCATCCGGCCGCGGTGTCCCAATCGTTGAGGCCGCTTTCCCAGAAGCCGTCGAAACGCCCTTGCGCAAGGTAGGCCATGTCGAGCGATGCGGCGCCGAACCGGCGGATGCCGGCGACCTCCGGTCCGATCGCGCCGTAGATGCGGCTCCACTCGCCCATGTCGCCATGTCCTGCGAAGGGGATGCCGGTCGCAATCAGCGCATCGGAAAGGTTGCGCCGCGCCGAGACGCGCAGCCGCGCATCCTGCAGCCATGCGCCGCGGGTTTTCTCGGCCCAGTAGGTCTCATCGTTGATCGGATGGTAGACTACGGCCGCGGTGACGTCGCCCCAGTCCCTGCCGTCCAGCCGCGGCTCCTGCACCGCGATGCTAATCGCGAAATGGGGGATGCCGTGAAGGAAATTGCTGGTCCCGTCGAGCGGGTCGACGATCCAGCGGGGTTTGCCCTCGTCCCCCTCAATAATGCCTGCCTCTTCCATGACGAAGCCCCAGCCGGGACGCGCATGTGTCAGTTCGTCATAGATCGTGCGCTCGGCGCGCATATCGGCCTTGGAAACGAAGTCGGCAGGCCCCTTGCGGCTGACCTGCAAATGTTCGACCTCACCGAAGTCGCGCCTGAGCCGCCCGCCCGCTTTGCGCGCGGCGCGTTCCATCACGCGAATAAGGCCTGAAAACATACTCATGCGAGGTCAACTTGCCTTGCCGACATAGCTTTGCTCGTAGACATCGACCACAATCCGCGTGCCGCTTTCGATATGCGGGGGGACCATGATGCGCACGCCATTGTCGAGCATGGCAGGCTTGTAGCTGGACGAAGCGGTCTGCCCCTTCACCACCGCGTCGGCCTCGACGATTTCGGCCTCGACCTGCTGCGGCAGTTCGACGCTGATCGGCTTTTCCTCCCACAGCTCCAGCTTCACCTGCATTCCGTCCTGAAGAAACGGGCGCGCGTCGCCGAGGAGATCGCTGGGCAGATTGATCTGCTCGAACGTGCTCTGGTCCATGAATACGAGCATATCGCCGTCCTCATAGAGGAACTGGTAGTCCTGCGTGTCGAGGCGCACCTTTTCGACGGTATCGGCGCTGCGAAAACGGACATTGGTCTTGCGACCATCCTGCAGGTTTTTCATCTCGACCTGCATGTAGGCGCCGCCCTTGCCCGGCTGCGTATGCTGAATCTTGGCAACCTTCCAGATGCCGTTTTCATATTCGATGATATTGCCGGGACGAATGTCGACGCCGCTGATCTTCATGAAGGGATGCCTTGGACAAGAGAGAGGCGCGCCGGGCCTATGGGCGGGCTGCGCTTTGATGTGGCGCGCCAATAGCGGCTCCCTGCCGGCTGAGCAAGGCGCGTGGGCGGCAGCGAGCAACAGTGCCGCAACGTAACATGGTTAAGGCGCTGGTATGTATGTTGCGCGAGGGGTAAGACGGCCCGATTGAAAGTAACCGACCACATGAAGACGCCTCATATCATCCTCCTCGCGCTTGTCGCCGCGATCGTCGCTGCAGGCGGCCCTGTGCTCGGCCAGTCGCGCGCGCCATTGCCGGGCGGCGGTATGCTGCGCGTTCTACCTCACGGCGACTATCAATGCGCCTTGCCGGGAGATGCGGGCGGTGATCCCTATACCGTCGTCGCCGAGGAAAACTTCCGCATCAGCACCGCCTCGCGCTACACCAGCATGGCGGGCGCCGGCACCTATATCCTGCGCGGCAGCGACCTGACCTTCACCCGCGGCCCAAAGAAGGGCGAACGGTTCGAGCGTATCGGCGACAATCAGTTGCGAAAGCTCGATGCGTTGGGCGAAATAAGCGACATTCTCTGCACCCGCCTCTCCGACAGACGCCGCTGATTTCGCGAAAATTTAGCGCGTCGCCGACACCGTCCGCGCCTCTCGCAGGATGGGATAGGGATTGACCGCATTCGAAGGTTCCCACCACGACGCGTCGGCGCTCGTGCGCATGATTTCGAGATGAAGATGCGGGGCGGCGGGATCGGCATTGCCGCTGCTGCCCACCGTCCCCAGCTGTTGTCCGGCCCGGACCTGCTGTCCTTCACGCAAGGAAGGGGCGTATGCGTCGAGATGGGCGTAGTAATGAACCTGCAAGCGGTCAGGGCTGCGCACATAGATCGAATTGCCGCCCGGCCCCTCCCTGTAAAGCTTGGCGACCGTTCCGGGCGCCATGGCTACTACACGGGTGCCGGTCGGCGCCATGATGTCGATCCCCTCATGCACCCGCCCGCCACCGCGTGCGTCGAGGAAGGTGTCGGTCAACTCGTCGGCCGCGATGCCTTCGACAGGGATGATCGGGCCCCCGGCTACCGTCCGCGGGTCATTCGCGCCTGGGCGGCCCTCGGGTGGCGGGGCGTTGGCAGGAAGGTTGTCTTCCAGGTCTGACACCGCGCCGTTTCCATCAACGCCGCCGGGTTCTTCCACAGAGGGCGCCGACGATTCGTCTGCGCTTTGACGATCCTCGGCGCGCTCGAACCAGGTCCCTCCGAAGACGATCCACGCCGCCGATGTCATTGTTATCGTTATGACGATTGTCAGTAACCGGTCTGCGAATTGCATTTGGCCGCACCTCTTACGCTCAGGCTTCGAAAATTACCTGTGTGCTCTGGGAAACCATCTGTGCGAGGCGTGCGGCGTCCCAGTTGGTCAGCCGAACACAGCCCGACGATTGCGCGCGCCCGATCGTTTCGGGTTCGGGCGTGCCATGGAGGCCGTAATGCTCCTTGGAAAGGTCGATCCACACCACTCCGACGGGCGAATTGGGTCCCGGAGGGAACGTGTAGGTTTCGCCATCGCCCTGTCCCAGCACCTCAGGATCGTAACTGTAGGGCGGGTTGTAGGCCTCGCCCACGATATCCCATTCCCCGAGTGGCAGCGGAAATTGCGCGCTGCCCGAGGTCACCGTGAAAAGCGCCACCAGCTTGTCGCCTTGATAGGCTCTGAGCGTATCTTCCGACTTGCTGACCACGATGCGATCGACTTCGGGCTGATCCGTACCGACGCCGAGCGAGGCGAGCGTGCGCTGCCAGTCACGATCATCGATACTGCCGGGTGCGATCCAATGCCGCCGATATTAGGTACGCGGACCTGCTGGCCGGCGCGGAAGAAGCTCGCGCCTTGACCCGATGCATTATCACCCTGCGCCGATTGCTCGCCATCGGTTGACCGATCCCCGGCAGGGCGCCCGCCGCGGTTGAGCTCCTTCAGCACGTCGATCGTCGTGTGAAACCGTTCGGCCAGTTTCTCGTCGAGCGAGCTGTAACCCATCTTCTCGAGTTCCGCCTTGGCGGCGTTGTCTTCGGGAATGTCGGTAAAATTCGTATCGCTCCAGCCCTGCGGGATGGTGACCATGCGGGTCGCGGGAATGTTGTCCCACCGCGCAAGCGCCTCCTTCGTCGCCGCGTCGTGTTCGCCGGTCACATCGAGGCTGTTCGCCTCTTGAAACCCTTCGAGCGCGTTGCGGGTCGACATGCCCATCGCCCCGTCGATCACCCCTGGCCCGAAACCGGTGCGGTCGAGCACGACCTGCAATCGCATGATCTCGCGATCTTCGCTGTCGGGGGCCGCACTTTGCGCATTAGCGTCTCCGGCGCTCGCAGGCATGGGCGATGCACCGTCGGTCGGCGGGGCGGATGAGGTCCTCATCGCGCCCGAGGCCGCGGGGGTGGCGTCGCCATCCATCTCGGGGTCGTTGGATGCCATCGTATCGGCGAGATTGTCCTCGCTGTAAGTTTCGTAGCCGTAATCCGTTTCCTCGGCGCCCGATGTTTGCGCGGCTTCCTCTGCAACGCTGTCTTCGGCGTCGGTGCTGCAGGCCGCGGCGAGCATGAGCGCGCTGGCCGCTGCGAAGGTTGGGACTAAACGGTTCATGCGACATCTCTCCTGACGATCGATTTCCTACAGGAACGCCGGGGGCGTCATTCGGCTCCCCCACAGGACTCTTATTGCTCGAACAGCCAGTAGTGATGGAGGAAATAGACCTCGCGCGCGAGGAAGGGCAGCCGCGTGCGCCAGCTGCGATAGCGGGAATAGGGCGTGGCGCTGGCGACAACGTCGATGCCCAGATCGTGCGCCATCATCACCGCGCGGCGCAGGTGCAGCGGATCGGAGACGATCAGCACCCGGCGATCCTCCGCGTTCAGTAAGGCCCGCGCTTCGATGAGATTCTGCCGCGTGGTATGCGAGCGTTCTTCGACGGCGATAGCATCAGCCGGAATATCTGCCGCTAAGGCCCTGCTGCGCGCAGCGGCGGCTTCGGAAGCGGTGTCTTCGTACGATCGGGCGCCGGTGAAGATCAGGCGCGAGACACGCCCCTCGCGATACAGATCTATCGCGTGATCGATCCGTGCGGCGAAGACCGGCGAGGGAACGTCGCCATCCACCGCGGCCCCGAGTACGATCGCAGCGTCGGCACGGCCACCCGCATCCTGCGGCGGACCGATCCAGACCCATACCGCGACGACAGTGAGCCATAGCCCCGCAAGTGCGGCGAGGCCCGCCGCCCATTTCATCGCAGTTTTGCCGCGAAAGCCTTGATTGCGGTGACTTCGTCGGCGCCTTCCCCGGCCCAATAGGGTGCGTTCCAAACCGCGCCCGACACCGCGAGGAAGTCCGCCCCCGCATCTGCCAACGGCGCGCAATTTTCAGGCGTGATGCCGCCGATCGCGACCACCGGAAGCTCGAACAGATGCGCCCACCATTCGATCAGCTCGGGCGTCGGACGTTCGGCATCGCCCTTGTTCTTCGTTGTGCTGTCGAAGAACGCACCGAAGGCGACATAGTCCGCCCCCGCCTCGCCCGCTTCCATCGCGAGATGTTTCGAGGCGTGGCAGGTCACGCCGATCTGCGCCTCCCGCCCAAGCGCCTCGCGTGCTTCGGCGGGATCGCCGTCGCCCTGGCCGAGGTGCACCCCGTCGGCGCGCAGCCGTTTCGCAAGCGGGATCGAATCGTTGACGATAAAGGCAATGTCCCGGCTCGCGCAGATCTCGTGCAAAGGTCCGGCGAGCCGTGCCGCCTCGTGCTGATCGACGTCCTTCACCCGGAATTGAAAGGCGGTGACCAGCCCTGTGCTTGCATTCAGCGCGCGTTCGAGGCGCGACGGGAAACTGCCGCCGGTCTCCGGCGGGGAAATAAGGTAGAGTTGGGTGTCGATATCGCTCATTCGTGCGCCTTAGCGTAAGGTTCTTTGCCGGGCCAACCGCGCGCTAATTGTCCGGCGGCGGGACAGGGGCGCGCGCGGCGTAGGCACGGCTGAGCGTATCCGTGCTATGGCGATGGTTGAAAGGACTTTCGATTATGCGCGTCCCCTCATCCCTTGCCGCCCTTTTGACGGTCACCGTGCTCGCCGCAGCACCGGTCGCCGCGCAAGAAGCGCGACAATTCGCAGCAGATCGGGTCACCGGCCTGCGTTTCTTCGAGCGTGCGCAGCTCGGACCCCATGAGCTCACCCCGTTCGGCGTCGTGCGCGACCAGCGCTGCGCCGATCCGCGCTTCTGCTACCGGCCCGAGGATATGCGCATTTCGATCATCCTGCACGAGCGTGCAATTCCGCGCGAAGTGGTTCTTCGCCTGGGGCAGCCGGTCGCGGTGCCCGGGGGCTATTACCTGCTGCGCGATCCGGGCACGCGGCCCCGCTTTCGCGGCGCGCTGAGCCTCGACGAATACGCGCTCGACATCGCCTTCATTCCGGAGCGTCGCGCGCGCTGACCGCGTCGTCAAAACGGCCTACTTGGCGAGGCTCGCATCGACGATCTTATCGATCGCAGCGGCCAGCGCACGGTCGAATTCCTCGTCCGACTGGTCGTAGCGCAAATCCTGCAGCAGCCCGCGCGAGAAACTGGCGATCATGCCGGGGTTCTTGCTGAGCTTCTCGCAAGCCTCGTCGGTCGAATAGCCGCCCGAGAGGGCAACGACGCGCAGCACATGCGGATGCTCGACCAGCGTGTTGTAATGGCCAGGCCGCTCGGGGATCGAAAGCTTGAGCATGACTTGCCTGCCTTCTGGCAGTGCGGCGAGCCCCTTCTGGATCTCGGCGAGCAGAATGTCCTCGCCCTGCGCCCGGTCGCCCGCGGTAATGTCGTATTCGGGCTCAAGAATCGGCATCAGCCCGGCATCGGCGATCCGGTTGCCGACCTCGAATTGCTGTGCGACGAGCCGGTTGATGCCGCCCTCGTTCGCAGACTTGATGACCGATCGCATCTTGGTGCCGAACATGCCGCGCGTCTTCGCTTTGGCAAGCAGGGCGTCGAGCTTATCCAGCTCCTTCATCAGCTGCACCCCGCCCGCCTCTTCGGCCAGTCCCTGATCGACCTTGATGAAGGGAACGATCCCACGGTCCTTCAATGCGTCCGCGGTCGAGCGTCCGTCGACTTCGCCGTCCATCGTCTTTTCGAACAGGATAGCGCCAATAACCTTGCCTTGGCCGAAACATGGCGCGGTGATGACCCGGCTCCGCATCGCGTGGATCGCGGCGAACATTTCGTCCTCGTTCGACCAGCTGGCATCGTCGACCCCATAGCCGCGCAGCGCCTTGGGCGTGGAGCCGCCGGACTGATCGAGCGCAGCGATGAAACCATTGCCATGAGCGATTTTGTCGGACATCTGTTCTTGGTTCATACGGACTGAGCTTCCTCGAATAGGGCGTTGTTACAATAGGGGATATGCTGCGCTCTACGCCTATGGTCGATGGCCCGCAACCGCCTGAAATTCGGTGCTCGGTACGACGTGCGCCCGGATACAAACAGCTAAGCGTCGGGCTGGCGGGCCGAAAATTTGCGGATGATGCCGGTGAAGCTCAGCGCTGGTGCCCCGTCGGCGGTGACGAGCCCACGCACGAAGATCGTCTTGCCTCCGCCCCGCGTGACTTCACCGCGCGCCTCGATTAGCGCGCCTCGCTCGACGACACCGAGGAAATCGCCTGATAAATTCACCGTTACGGCGTGCTCGCCCTGCCCCAATTCGTCATTTGCAATCGCGAACAGCGCGAAATCGGCGAAGGTCATAAGGCAGCCACCGTGAAGGAAGCCGCCACCGTTCATGTGACGATCACCGGCGCGAAAGGCACTTAAATAAGAACCGTCTTCTTCACGGCGCATGTAAAACGGACCTGAGCGGTTCTCATAAGGGTCGCCGTCCCAGAAGCGCCACCCCGAAAACTCTCCGTCCGGTTGTAAGGACATCGAGCCATAGCCTTCAGCAATATCGGTATCGCTCAATTGAATAGTCCTTCCCGCTTGCCCTATCGCCATAATTGCAGCGCGCGAAGGCGCGCGGAAAAGGAGCCGTCACCGCGCAGCGGCGCGAGGCTGCGCTCGACCAGTTGCCAGCGCCGCCGCAGCCGCCCCTTGCGCCAAAGATCGGTTATCAGAAAATGCCCCGTCCATTCGCGTCCGCCGACATCGAGCTCGAGTTGGACATCGCCCGAAAACCACACATTCGCGTCATATTGCCGCGCAGTCGTCTGATCGAAACGAAAGCCCGTGAGACGCAGTCCGCCTTCCGCGGCTGCGACGAGGCTGGGCCGATCGAGCAGGACCGGAGGTGTCGAACCAACGAGAATCAAGCCACCGCGTGCAATCTGCGTCTTGAGCGCCGACACATCGGCGTGCATCCAGGCCTTCATCAACGCATTTTCGCGGGCCAGGAACTCGGCGTCGAGATCGGCCATGATCAGTCGTCCGCTTTTTCCAGCGCGGCGACGCCCGGCAGGCGCTTGCCCTCCATCCATTCGAGAAACGCGCCGCCGGCAGCCGAAACGTAGGTAAGGTCGCCGGTCACTCCCGCCTGCGAAAGGGCTGCGACGGTATCTCCACCGCCTGCGACGCTAGTCAGCGAACCTTCCTGCGTCAGCGCGGCGACATGGTGGGCGAGCGCTATCGTCGCCGCGTCGAAGGGCGGGGTTTCGAAGGCACCGAGCGGGCCGTTCCAGATCAGCGTGCGGCAAGTCTTCAGCACGTCGGCCAGCGCCTCGGTCGCCTGAGGGCCGATGTCGAGGATCATCTCATCCGGCCGCACCTCGTGCACATTGCTGGTGCGCAAAGATGGCGGGTTCGCTTCGAATTTCTCCGCGACCAGCACGTCATAGGGTAGGTGCACCGTGCAGCCGGCGTGATCGGCCTCGTCGAGGATGCGGGTGACCGTGTCGGCCAGATCGTGCTCGCAAAGCGACTTGCCCACATTGACCCCGCGCGCGGCGAGAAAGGTGTTGGCCATGCCGCCGCCGATCACGAGATGCTGGACGCGGCTGACAAGGTTTTCGAGCACATCGAGCTTGGTCGAGACCTTGGCCCCGCCCACGATCGCGGCGACCGGGGTTTCGGGATTGCCAAGCGCCGCATCGAGCGCTTCCAGCTCGGCCGCCATGGCGCGGCCGGCATAGGCGGGTAAATGATGGGCGATCCCCTCAGTCGAAGCATGAGCGCGGTGTACGGCCGAGAAGGCGTCGTTGATGTAAAAGTCGCCATGCGACGCGATCGCTTTCGCGAAGTTGGGATCGTTTTCGGTCTCGCCCGGCCAGAAGCGGGTGTTTTCTAGGAGACCGATGTCGCCCGCGCGCAAGATTCCGAGCGCCTGTTCGACCACCGGACCCGCGACTTCGGGGATGAACATGATTTCCTTGCCGAGAACCTTTTCGACGTCGCCCTGGATAAAGCTGGTCGACATGGTCGAATGCCGCTTGCCCCCGGGTCGCCCGTAATGGGCGAGGAGCAGAACCTTCGCCCCTTTCTCGCACAATTCGAGGACAGTCGGCTTGACCGCCTCGACCCGGGTGACATCCGTGGCCGACCCGTCCTTCATCGGCAGGTTGAGATCTACCCTGACCAGCGCAACCTTTCCGGTCAGGTCGCCGGGCAGGTCGTCGAGGGTGCGGAATTGGGTCACGACGAAACTCCGGGCCTGCCTTTCAAAGCAGCTTCGCCATCGCGCCGGCGGTGTCGATCATGCGATTGGAGAAGCCCCATTCGTTGTCGTACCAGCTGACCACGCGTGCGAGCTTGCCATCCATGACGCTCGTCTCGAGGCTATCAACCGTGGAGCTTGCGGGCTGGTGGTTGAAGTCGCTCGAGACCAGCGGCTGATCGGTATAGTCGAGCACCCCCTTCATCGGCCCTTCGGCGGCCTTCTTCAGCGCCGCATTGAGTTCGTCCGCATCCGTGTCGCGGCCGGGCTGAAACACGAGATCGACGAGACTGACATTGGGCGTCGGCACCCGGACGCTAGACCCGTCGAGCTTGCCGTCCAACTCTGGAAGAACCAGACCGACCGCGCGTGCGGCGCCGGTTGTGGTTGGGATGATGTTTGCCGCACCGGCGCGCGCGCGGCGCAGGTCCTTGTGCACCTGATCGAGCATGCGCTGATCGTTGGTGTAGGAATGAATCGTCGTCATGAAGCCGCGCTCGATCCCCACCGTGTCGTTCAGAACCTTGGCGATCGGCGCGAGGCAATTCGTCGTGCAGCTCGCATTCGAGACGACGTCATCGGCAGCCGTCAGCGTCTCGTGATTGACGCCGTAAACGATGGTCTTGGATACACCCTTGGCCGGAGCCGAGATCAGCACCCGCTTCGCACCTGCGCTGATATGCGGACGGGCGGCCTCGTCGGACTGGAAGAAACCGGTGCATTCGAGCACGATGTCGACGCCCATGTCGCTATGCGGCAACTTGCCCGGTTCGCGTTCGGCGGTGACCCTGATCGTTCGGCCGTCGACCTCGATCGCATCGTCCGCAGCGCTCACATTGCCGGCGAAGCGGCCATGGATCGAATCGTGCGCAAACAGCAGCGCATTGGCCTTCGCGTCGGCAAGATCGTTGATCGCGACCAGTTCGAAATCATGGTCGGACCGCTCGAGCAATGCGCGTGCGACCAGGCGTCCGATGCGCCCGAATCCGTTGATGGCAACCTTCGTGGCCATGGATTTGTCTCCTCAGTCTGTCTTGTGTTCTAGTCTTTTAGCGCGTCTCGGATCTGCGGGACGATCGCCTCAGCGGTGAAACCAAAGTGGGCGAAGAGGTCCGCCGCCGGGGCCGATGCGCCGTAGCTGTCGATGCCGATATTGAGTCCGTCTCGACCGGTATATCGCTCCCAACCGAGCGTCGCGCCGGCCTCTATCGAGACGAGCAACGCATCTCGCGGGAGCAGATCCGATCTGTAGCTCTCGTCCTGGGCGTCGAACAGCTCGAGACAGGGCATCGAGACGACATCGGCGCCTATCCCGTCTTTCTCGAGAGCTTCGGCGCAAGCATCGGCAAGCGCCACTTCGCTGCCGGTAGCGAGAAGTACGACGCGGCGGGCCAGCGCGGAGGCGCGCAGGCGGTAGGCGCCGCGTGCGCAGCGGTTCTTGTCGGCGCTCCATTCCGCATCGCCATCGCCGCGCAATTGCGGCAACCCCTGTCGCGACAACGCCAGGATCGCAGGCGTATCCGAGGTGGAGAGCGCCAACTGCCAGCATTCGGCGGTCTCGATCGTATCGCACGGCCGATAGACATTGAGATTGGGCATAAGGCGCAAGCTCATCAGCTGCTCAACAGGCTGATGGGTCGGACCGTCCTCGCCAAGTCCGATCGAATCATGTGTCATCACGTAAACAACATTTGCCTTTTGCAATGCGGAAAGCCGGATCGCGTTGCGGCAATAGTCCGAGAATATCAGGAAAGTCCCGCCATATGGCGCGATCCCGCCATGCAGCGCCATGCCGTTCATCGCCGCCGCCATGCCGAACTCGCGGATCCCGTAGTAAATGTAACGGCCGGCATAATCGTCTGCCGTCATCGGTTCGGTGAAGGCGGTCTTCGTGTTGTTGGATCCGGTGAGATCGGCCGAACCGCCGATCAGCTGCGGCAAGGCTTCGGTAAGGGGGCCGAGCGCCATCTCGCTCGCCTTGCGGGTTGCCACCTTGGATGGGTCGGCGGCCAGCGCGCGGATATGCCCTTGCAGCGCGGCAGCAGTGTGTTCGGCCACGCCTTCCATTCGCTGTTCGAAAGCGTCGCGATCTTCCGAACCGTCGAGCCGCACCTGCCATTCCGCTTGTGCGCTGCGCCCGCGATCGCCTGTCGAACGCCAATCGGTAAGGATCGCATTCGGTATCTCGAACGGCTTCGCGTCCCAGTCGAGCATTCGGCGCGCCGCGGCCACTTCTTCCGCCCCGAGCGGAGAGCCATGGGTGGCACTGGTGCCTTGCTTGTTGGGAGCGCCCTTGCCGATGATCGTATTGCAGGCGACGAGCGAGGGACGGTCATCTTCCTTCGCCTCTTTCAGCGCGCGGTGGATATCATCGAAATCGTGCCCGTCACAGTTCACGACATGCCATCCGGTCGCCTCGTAGCGCGCGCGGATGTTCTCGCTGGTGGAGAGATCGGTGGTGCCGTCGATGGTGATCGAGTTGTCATCCCAGAGCACGATAAGCCGGCCCAGATTGAGATGCCCGGCGAGCCCGATCGCTTCGTGGTTCACGCCCTCCATCAGGCATCCGTCGCCGGCGATCACCCAGGTGCGATGATCGACGAGATCGCGGCCGAACTCTGCATTCAGATGCCGTTCCGCGATCGCCATGCCGACCGCCATGGCAAGTCCCTGGCCCAACGGACCGGTGGTGCATTCGACGCCTTCGAGCAGGAAGTTTTCCGGGTGCCCCGCACAAGGGCTTCCGAGCTGGCGAAAATTGCGGATGTCGTCCATCGTCGGCCGGGCATAGCCGGACAGATGAAGCAGTGCGTAGAGCAGCATCGAGCCGTGACCCGCCGACAGGACGAATCGATCCCGGTCGTCCCAATCGGGGCGGCTGGGGTCGAATTTCAGGTGCCGGTCGAACAGAATGGTCGCGACGTCGGCCATCCCCATCGGCATGCCCGGATGGCCAGAATTGGCCGCTTGCACCGCGTCCATCGACAGGGCGCGAATGGCATTTGCCATCGGCTGGAGACGGTCGGGATCGATGCTCATGTCGTGTCTAACTGCTCCTGCTGGAATGCGGGGCGACCGGTGGGCCGCGCAGCGATCGGGCGCTGCACGCTGGCTGCGCCATCAAGTCGAGTCGAACCCGAAGTCGCGGCAGCGCCTGCCATTGCCGAGCCGCCGGTAGAGGTCAACAACTTGGCGCGCCCGTCCGGCAATGGTTGCGCTGCGGCTTTGATGAATCGGTTGGCCACGTTGGCAGCACAACTGGACAGAACACTTATCAACAGGCAGCGCCAAACCTTTGCGAATGGCAGGAAAACGGGTATTTCGAAGCGGCGATGAGCGCGTCCCGGATAGAGACTGCGATGTCCCGCCTGAAGGCCGCGGTCGAGCGGATCGATGCGGCGCGTCTCGATCTGAGTGCGGAGCGGGCCGAAACCGGGCACGAAGCGCGAGCCGATACCGGTTCGGACCGCGTTCTCGCGCTCGTCAATGCGCATGAAAGATTACGCGAAGAAGTCGCTGATACGATTGGCGAAATCGATACGCTGATCGAGGAGCTTTCCGGTGAGTGACGTGCGCATCGCCGTTGGCCCGCGCAAATATGCGATCGCCTGCGCGCCCGAAGATGCGGACAAGGTGCGTCGCCTGGGCGAGGTTATCGACGCGCATTACGCAAAGCTCGGTCCGATGCGCGCGGCGCAGGAAGCCGACAATCTGGTGCTGGCCGCCCTATTCCTCGCCGACGAACTGGACGAAGCACGGACGCAGGCAAGGGAGGCGGATGTCGCGCTGGGAGAGGCGCGCAGCGAAGCCGAACAGGCGTGTAATGACGCCGCCAACGCGCAGCGCCGGGCCGAGACCCGGTTGCGCGAAGCACGCGAAAAATCGGGGAACGGCCGCGCCGAACTTCATGCCGAAATTGAAACTCTGCGCAAGGCCGAGGAACACGCCCGCAGGGAAAACGCGCGTCTCAAGAGCGAAATTGCCGAGCTAAAAGAGGCCGCCCGCCACCAGCACGACCTGTTCGGCGGTCCCGGCGAAAGCGAAGCGCATTCCGACGCGCTCGCCGAAACGCTCGAAAAGCTCGCATTGCGCGCCGAGGCGGCGGCAAAAGCGCTAGAAGGACGTCGCTGAACTCCGCCGCCACGCCCCCTCAGCCGCCATGGCTTGAAGCAGGTGCGCACACCCACTAAATCCCTTTACGGCGGGGCTGCCCGGCACGAGCCAAAGAACATCCCTGAGGCTATAAGCAATCCTAGGGAGCTGTCCCTGTCCTGGTCTACCGGTTCGGCCGTGGGACCGGGATATACGGCGCCCACCTGACGTTTAGGCGTCAGAGGATTTCGCGGCACCGACCCATGGTGGTCCCGTCATTTTTCTTCGCTCACCTATGGGGGCGAGCGTCCTCGCCTCAGGGACAGCCAACCGGCCATACGGTCCATTAGGACCGTTCTCTGGCTCCCTCATCGCGAGCATAGCGAAGCAGTTCATGGACCAAGCCACCACCAAGCGCGACCTTCGCAAAACCCTGCGCGACGCCCGGCGCGAGCATGTGGCCGCGCAGCCTGACGCCATTCGCGCACTCCTGTTTCATCGCCCTCCAGCGCCGCTCCTTGCGCGCATCGGCGACGAGACGGTGATTGGCCTATATAGCGCGACCGAAAGCGAAGCGCCCGCCGGCGGGTATGCCAGGTTCTTTCATGAGGCCGGACACACCATTGCCCTCCCCCATTTCGCTGGTGCAGGCGCTGCGATGACCTTTCGCCGGCACACCGATCCGCATGGAGAAACCGACCTTGAGCCAGGGCCCTTTGGTATAGCTCAACCGCACGCGGCCGCACCCGACATCCTGCCCGACATTCTCTTCGTACCTCTTCTCGGCTTCACTGCGGAGCTTCACAGGCTGGGTCAGGGCGGCGGGCATTACGACCGCTGGCTGGCAGAGCACCCAGGTAGACTAGCGATCGGACTGGCATGGGATGTGCAATGCTACGATCATCTTCCAAAAGAACCCCATGACATCGCGCTCGACGCAGTTGTCACCCCGACACGAATTTACGGATTGAACTGATGCGCGAAACCCCGACCTGGCGAATTCCGATCGGCATTATCGGCCTTTTTGTGGGGCTGATCGTTTACGGCGTGCTCATCGCCGTCACTCTGGCGGATTCACTGCGCAGTTGGCCGTGGTGGGCGCAGACGATCGTCTATCTCGTCCTCGGCCTTGTCTGGCTCCTGCCGCTCAAGCGTTTCCTGATCTGGATGGAAACCGGACGTTGGTCGCCGCCGCCCAAAAGCGATTGAGGTCCGGGAACCGCGCGTCTCCCATCATCCTTTCGGCATTGCTTATTGCCAGTCCCTAACGCGGCACCTAGCCTTGCCTTGGCGCGAGGAGAGGGAGAGGCACGATGGCAAGCCTGGCCGGAAAGGGTACAGAGCCACCACCCCCTGTATCTCGCAGCGCGTCCGATGAGGCTTCTCCAAATCCGCCCCCGCCCACCCTCGGCCTGAAGCTGGCGCACGGTTTCGGCGCGTCGGCGCTGGGCATCAAGGAAGGGGGCTTCAACTACTTTCTCCTCCTGTTCTACGGTACGGTGATCGGGCTCGAACCGGGTCTGGTGGGCCTTGCTATCCTGATTGCGCTGATATTCGACGCGGTCTCCGACCCGCTGATGGGTTACTGGTCGGACAATTTCCGCTCGCGCCTCGGCCGCCGCCACCCCTTCATGTATGCGGCCGCCATTCCCGTAGGCATGACATATTTCCTGCTCTGGAACCCGCCCGATCTCGGCCAGACAGGGCTCTTCCTTTATCTCACCCTTCTCGCGATCCTGATACGCACCTTCATCACCGCCTATGAAACGCCGTCTTCGGCGCTCCTTCCCGAATTGTCGCGCGATTACGAAGAGCGCACCAGCCTCCAGTCCTTCCGACTGTTCTTCGGCTGGGCGGGCGGCAATCTGATGAGCGTCGTGATGTTCGGTGTGTTGCTGACTGGGCCGCTGGGCATGCGCGACCGCGAGGGGTTCGAGACTTACGGCATCATCGCCAGCATCGTCATGTTCCTGGCAATCATAGTTTCGGCGATGGTGACCCACCGGCGCATCCCGACACTCAGCACACCGCCAGCGCGGACCGAACCCTTCCGCCTTGCTCGTATTTTTCGCGAGATGTTCGAGACCCTGAGCGAGAGAAGCTTTATCGCGCTTTTCATCGCTACCGTGATCTTCTCGGTCGCGCTCGGGCTCAACACCTCACTCGCCTTTCTGATGCTCAACTATTTCTGGGGCCTGTCGGAAGAGCAGATCTTCATCTGGACATCGACAGTCTTCTTCTCCGCCGGCCTAGCTCTCATCATCGCGCCCATTGTCGGACGTAAGCTGGGCAAGAAGCGGGCGACGATCCTCCTTGGGCTTCTCGCCTTCACCATCCAGCCGGCGCCCTATCTGTTGCGGCTCGTCGGGCTGATGCCCGAAAATGGCGATCCGGTCCTGTTTCCCTTGCTGCTCGGCATAAACCTGATCGATCTAGCGCTGATCATCGCGGTTCAGATGCTGTCCTATGCAATGATCGCGGATCTCGTCGAATCGAATCAGGTCAAGACGGGACGCCGCAGCGAAGGCGTCTATTATGCCGCCATGACCTTCACCCGAAAGACGACGCAGGGGCTCGGCGTGTTGAGCGCCGGGCTGATCCTGTCGCTTATCTCCTTTCCGCAAGGCGCAGAACTCTCGCAGGTGCCCGAAGAGACACTGTGGTGGCTGGGCGCCGCCTACGCACCGTCGCTACTGGTCTTGTGGATGGCGGCGCTGTTCTGTCTGTCGCGTTACAAGATCGACAAGGCACAGCACGAGGCGAACCTCGCCGCGCTTGCCGAACGCGCCCAATGATGGACACAGCCGTTTCCGGGAGTGCAATCCGACGTGCATTTTGAAGGAAGGTCCCAAGTGGCGCGAGTGACGGGACTCGAACCCGCGACCCTCGGCGTGACAGGCCGATACTCTAACCAACTGAGCTACACCCGCGCATATTTGGCGGTCAGCGCCTCTTGGGAGCCGCGCAGATAGGAGCGTTGGCAGAGGGTGTCAACGGCCCTTTTGCGCGGCGCTTGATAACTTCAGTCCGAAAGCAGCAGGACGGGCATTTCGATCAGCTTTTTCATCTCCTGGATGAAGAGCGCGGCATCATATCCATCGACCACACGGTGGTCGCAGCTGATCGAAATATTCATGAGCTTACGCTTTTCGATGCGTTCTCCGCCCTGCCCGTCGGTGACGAACATCGGGCGCTCGATGATGCGGTTCGGGCCGATGATGGCGACCTCGGGACGATTGATGACCGGCGTCGTCGCCACGCCGCCCAAGGGCCCCAGGGAGGTAACCGTGAGTGTCGAACCCGACAGCTCTTCCGACTTTGCCGAACCGTCGCGCGCGGCTTCGGCGAGACGGCCGATCTCGCTCGCAAGCTGCCACAGATTACGCCCTTGCGCGTCACGTATCACAGGCACCATCAGGCCGTTATCGGTCTGCGTCGCCATGCCGAGATGCACCGCGCCGTGCCGGGTCACAACATTCGCCTCATCGTCGTAGCGGGCATTGATCATCGGAAAATCGGGCACCAGCTTGCAGATCGCGGTGATCAGCAGGGGCAGCATCGTGAGCTTTGGTTTGGACCCGCGCGCGCTATTCAGATCCGCACGCATTGCTTCCATCGCGGTGACGTCGCATTCCTCGACATAGGTGAAGTGCGGAATGTGGCGCTTGGCGGCGCTCATATTCTGCGCGATGCGCTTTCGCAGACCGATGACCTTGATCGCCTCGTTTTCGCGTGCCCGGCCCGCTGGCGAGAAACCGCCGCCGGAATTGTAGGCGAGAAACTGATCGAGATCACCGTGGCGCACACGTCCGTCTTCGGCGGGCTTCACTTCGGCGAGATCGACGCCCAAATCTTTCGCGCGCTTGCGCACGGCGGGAGAGGCCAAGACTTTCGCAGCCGGGGACGGGGAGGGTGCGGGCTCGGTCGGCTGGGCCGGAGCCGGCTCGGGGTCCGCTGCCATCGCGTCGTCAGCATCCGACGAATCAGAGTTCTCGACCTCGATCCGCTCTTCCGTCGCCTTGCTCATCGGCGAATCGACGGGTTCGTCCGTCGTGTGGGCGTCATCCCCCGCTTCGGCATCCCCCTCATCGGCATCCTCAGGCACCTCACCCTCGACCTCGATCACAAGCAACATCGAGCCGACCGCGATCACATCGCCGACCTCGCCCGCGACCTCGGTAACTTTGCCATCGACCGGACTTTCAATGTCGATCGTCGCCTTGTCGGTCATGACATCGACGAGGTGCTGATCTTCGGAGACGGCATCGCCGACCTTGACGTGCCATTCGACCAGCTCCGCCTCGGCGACGCCCTCACCCACATCGGGCATGTTGAACGTGAACTTGGCCATTCGTGTCAGTCCTTCAGAATTTCGTCGAGCGCTTCGCCGATGCGGACAGGGCCGGGGAAGTAGGCCCATTCGAGGCTGTGCGGATAGGGAGTGTCGAAACCGGTCACTCGCTCGACCGGCGCTTCGAGATGGTAGAAGCAGCGCTCGGTCACAAGCGCTGACAGTTCCGCGCCGAAGCCGCTGGTGCGCGTCGCTTCGTGGACGATCAGGCAGCGCCCGGTCTTCTTCACCGACGCCTCAATCGCTTCAATGTCGAGCGGAACGAGCGTGCGCAGATCGAGGATCTCCGCCGCTACGCCCTTCTGCTCGCACACCGCCTTGGCCACATGCACCATCGTGCCATAGGTCAGGATGGTGAGCGCATCACCATCGGTCACCACCCGCGCTTTGCCGAGCGGGATGCGGTAATAGCCTTCCGGCACCTCGGCATCGGCATGTTTCTTCCAGGGTTCGACGGGCTTGTCGTAATACCCGGAAAACGGGCCGTTATAGATGCGCTTGGGTTCGAAGAAGATAACCGGATCGTTGTCCTCGATCGCGGCGATCAGCAGGCCCTTGGCATCGTGTGGAGTCGAGGGGATCACCGTTTTCAAACCGGCGACATGGGCGAAGATGCTTTCCGGGCTTTGCGAATGTGTCTGTCCGCCGAAAATGCCTCCGCCGAAGGGCGAGCGAACGGTCAACGGAGCGATATATTCCGTTGCCGAGCGATAGCGCAGCCGCGCTGCTTCGCTGATCAACTGGTCGAGGCCGGGATAGATGTAATCGGCGAACTGGATTTCAGGCACGGGGCGAAGGCCGTACGCGCCCATGCCGACCGCGACGCCGATAATCCCGCATTCGCTGATTGGCGTATCGAAGACGCGCGTCTTGCCGTGCTTTTCCTGAAGCCCTGCGGTGCAGCGGAACACGCCGCCGAAATAGCCGACATCCTCGCCCATCACGATGACGTCGTCGTCGCGCCCCAGCATGATGTCGAGCGCTTCGTTGATCGCTTCGATCATGTTGATGCGGCGTCCGCTTTCCGCCTGCGCGGCCGGTTCGGTCTTGGCTTCGGCGTTCATTCCCACGGCCTTTCTTCGCCGAATTTGGTCTTGCGCTCGTGCATGGCCTGTTCGGCCTGTTCCTTGAGATGCCAGGGCAGCTCTTCGTACACATCTTCGAACATCGTGCGGAACGGGTGGTGCAGGCCGTGGCCGAGAATTCCGTTCTTTTCGGCTTGCTTAGTGGTGGCCTTGACCTCTTCGGCACAGCGGCGGTCCATTTCTGCCTGCCGGTCCTCATCCCATTCCCCAATCTCGATGAGGTGACGTTTCAGGCGCATCACTGGATCGCCAAGCGGCCATTCCTCGCGTTCCTGCGCACTGCGATAGCCGCTGGGGTCGTCCGACGTGGAATGGCCCTCGGCGCGGTATGTGAAGAATTCGATCAGGGTTGGACCTTGGTTTGCCCGGGCCCGGTTCGCGGCCCATTGCTGTGCGGCATAGCAGGCCAGCGCATCGTTGCCGTCGACTCTCAGCCCTGCGAGCCCGTAACCCAGCGCGCGCGCGGCGAAGGTGGTGCGTTCGGCACCGGCGAACCCGCTGAAGCTCGAGATCGCCCACTGATTGTTGATGACGTTGAGGATGACCGGCGCGTTGTAAACGGTCGCGAAGGTGCAGGCGGAGTGGAAGTCGCCTTCCGCAGTCGACCCCTCGCCCACCCAGGTCGCCGCGATCCGGCTGTCGCCCTTGATCGCGCTCGCCATTGCCCAGCCTACCGCCTGAGGGGTCTGCGTCGCCAGATTGCCGGAGATCGAGAAGAACGAATGCTCGCGACTCGAATACATGATCGGCAGCTGCCGGCCCTTCAGCTTGTCGCCCTTGTTCGAGTAGATCTGGTTGATCATCTCGATCAGCGGGTAGCCGCGCGCGATCAAGATGCCCTGCTGACGGTAGCTCGGAAACACCATGTCGTCCGATGCCAGCGCCATGGAGGCGGCCACCGAAGTTGCCTCCTCCCCGGTGCATTTCATGTAAAAGCTGGTCTTACCCTGCCGTTGCCCGCGAAACATGCGCTCGTCGAAAGCGCGCACCATGGCCATATGGCCGAGCATCTTGCGCAAGGTATCGGCATCGAGCTTCGGGTCCCACGGACCGTGCGCGCGGTTATCATCGCCGAGCACCCGTACCAGACCGTAGGCAAGCTCTTTCATCGACGCGGGGTCGGCGCTTTCGTCTGGGCGCGGCTGTGCGCCCGGCTCCCCAATATCGATGTCGCCGAAATCCACCGGATCGCCGGGCCGATATTTCGGCTCGGGCACATGCAGGGCGAGCGCGGGACGATTGTCTCCGGCGGCGCTTTTTGGGGACGGTTCGGCCGGATCGACCATAGGCTTGCTCTCCCAGCGTTGGATGCGCTGGCTCGCCTATGTCAGCGCATGGGGCCGGTCAAGCGCCGGACCTTACACCGCAACGGGCGCGCGGATCGGGCTTTGCGGCGCGTAATCATGCACCTCGAAATCGCCGATCTCGTAATCGAAAATTGTTTCCGGCTTCCGATTGATCGTCAGCGTTGGATGGCCCGAGGGAACGCGCGATAATTGCTCGGCGATGAGATGTTCGTGATTGAGATAGAGGTGCACATCGCCTCCCATCCACACGAGTTCGCCCGGTTCATACCCCGTTTGCTGAGCCATCATCCGCGTGAGCAGAGCGGCCGACCACAGATTGAACGGCAGGCCGAGCGCAACGTCGCATGAGCGCTGATAAAGGACGCAGTTCAACCGGTCCCCGGCGACGTGGAACTGATAGGTCTTGTGACACGGCGGCAGCGCCATATTATCCAGCTGTGCGACGTTCCACCCCTCGATGATGTGACGGCGGCTGCCGGGATTGCTCCGCAGGCTCTCGACCACCTCGCGCACCTGGTTCACCCCCGGCCCGCGCTCGTAAAGCCCATCCGCGCGCCGTTCGTAAGTCGGCCAATCGACCCATTGTTTGCCATAGACCGGCCCGAGATCGCCCCAGCGCTGCGCAAATGCCTCGTCCTCGGCGATCCGCGCCACAAAAGTCTCGAGCGCGATGTCCTCGCCGGTTTCGCGCACAAAGCGGGCGTGCGGCCACTCGTTCCAGATCTTCACCCCTTGGAGCACGAGCGGGCGAATATTGGTCTCGCCGGTCAGGAACCAGAGTATCTCGCGGGTCGCCGTCTTCCAGTAGACGCGCTTCGTCGTCAGCAGCGGCATGGCGCCGTCGCCCAGATCGTATCGCAGCATTGCACCGGCGACTGAGCGCGTGCCGATCCCGGTGCGATCCACGCGCTCGCTGCCGGTCTCCCAGACGGTGCGCATGAGGGCGAGATATTGCTCTTCGGGGTGGGCCATCGGGAGCGTTGCTAAACCGTTTGAGCCACCCTCGCCAGCCCAACGATCCGTCGTTCGCTCAGCGCGGTTCGTCGTGGCGTGTCCGGGGGAAACGCCCTGTTTACCGGGGTTTATCTCGGAACTCCGACACAGTCCCTCCGTTGGAATGGGTGTAACTTTCAACAAGGAAAACTGGAGAACCATCCATGAGAACCGCACTGATTGCAGCCGCTGCCATCGCCCTCCCCGCCGCCCCGGCCATCGCCCAGGACATGGACGTCGATGTCGACAGCGACGACGATTATGTAACCTACTCTGACACCGACGGCAGCTACGAGCTGCAAGAGGAGCAGACCGCAACTTTCCGGTCTTCGGACGGTATGGAAGAGGAAATCACGTTCCGCACCGACGGCACCGCCGACATTCGTGAAATGAACGGGACCATGCGTCAGGCGCGCTACGAAATCACCGGCGACCGCTTCTGCATCGATGAGGAAGACGATATGCTCGATCGCTGCTATGGCTACAATTCGAGCCTGTTTGATGGTTCGACCTATCGCGTCACCGACACGCGCGGCATGATCAGTGATGTGACGTTCGATCGCGAAAGCGAAGACACCGATCGCCGCTATCTGTCGGCGCGCTACGGCGAACGCGGATAATCACAACGTGACAGCATTTATCGCCCGATCGATCGGGGCAGCGACATGCGTGTTGCTGCCCCTTTTGTCGTCCCCGGTCGCGGCGGAGGCACCGGCAAGTCCTGCGTCTGCCGCGCTTGCGCCGCCGATTGCGATCGAAGAGGTCGCCGGGAACGAGAGCGAGATGCACTATGTCGATCCGCAACTTCGCCCCTATCCGGGCGGCGAAGCTGAAAACCACAATTTTCTGGTCGATCGGCTGATCGCCGCAAAAGAGACTTACGCGGACAATTATGCCGACCTGCCGCAAACCCACCTCGAATACGAGCGCGAGCTGACTCGCGGAATGCGTGGCGGCGATGTTGCCGCGCTGCGCGCTCGGTTGGGCCTTGGAGCTGGAGACCGGTTCGATGAAGCGCTCGGTGAAGCGGTTTCCCGGTATCGCGATCTCCACGGCCTTGAGGCAGGCAATACAGCCGACCGTGAACTGATCGACTCGCTCAATCGCGGCGCGGCGCATTACCTTGCCCTTCTCGATCGCAATATCGAGCGCGCCCGAGCGATCCCGCAAGACCTGCCCGCCCGCTTCGTCTTCGTCGACGTCGCCGCGCAGCGCCTTTCGATGTTCGATGGGGAGCGCGAAGTCGATGCGATGAAGGCGATCGTCGGAAAGCGCGCCATGCCTACCCCCGCACTTGCCGCCTATATCCGGCGGGCCGAGGTCAATCCCTACTGGAACCTGCCCTCAGACCTTATCCAGACCGGCGTCGCCCGCCGCGCCGCGGCGCAAGGCGCGGGCTATCTGCGGCGCGCCGGCTATCAGGTTCTTTCCGATTACAACGAGGATGCGAGACTGCTCGACCCGCGCGGGGTCGATTGGCGCGCGGTGATGCAAGGCGAGGACGACGTTCGCGTCGTCCAGAAGCCGGGCCCGTACAACGCAATGGGCGATGTGAAGTTCATGTTTCCCAACCACCTTGGGATCTATCTCCACGATACGCCGCACACCCAGCTGTTCGATCGAGACAGCCGACTGTTCAGCGCCGGCTGCGTCCGGCTGGAGGATGCGGCCCGGCTCGGTCGCTGGCTGTTCGGCTCGGACGTCGTCTCCAGCAGCGAGGATCCCGCGCACGAGGTTCCGCTAGCCGAACCCGTGGCGCTTTTCATTACTTATCTTACGGCCTGGCCCGAAGAGAATGGGCGCGTGTTCCGCCCCGACATTTACGGCCGCGACGCGGTGGATGACGAGGGCGCACCGATGCGGATCGCCGCGGCGGGCTGAACCTCAATTCTTTCCTTCGATTTGTCGTCTTGCCAGCCACCCGGCAGGAACCTATAGGCACGCGCCTTGTCCCTCTCCGCAGGGGCATTCGTCCGGGCTGTTCTACATGGCAGCGGACGCGATACGGTCGGGGAGTAGCTCAGCCTGGTAGAGCACTGTCTTCGGGAGGCAGGGGCCGGAGGTTCGAATCCTCTCTCCCCGACCATTTTCGAATAAAAAGTCGGTTCAGGGTGTTGCCGACCGTTCGTGCGCCCCGGCTCAAACCGGCGGCGCGGTCAATCCCCATAGTTTCATCACGCTCGCCTGCACCACCATCGCGACCAGCCAGTAAGCGCATGCCGAAACCGTCCGCGACACGCTCACGCCGCTGATAAGCAAGGTTACTCCCAACGCCGGCAGCACGAAGCCGGCCCAGATCACCAGCGCGCTTCCCACCGCCATCGTCCATGCGCTCGCCTGCGGCGGTGCGAGGATGAGGGCGCCCGCCAGGATCGCCGCGCACCAGAACAGCGCGAGCGCGCTAACGATAAGCGTGCCCGCGCCCGGCAAGCTGCGACCCGACACGCGCAGCCACACAGCGCCGATAGCCAGCGCCGCCAAGGTCGCAAGCAGAATGGCGGCGATATTTTCGAGAATGTAGATCATATGTGAGGGCCCTCTTAAGGCGCCGCAACGGGCGTCATCAGCATCATCGCCAGCAGGCCCAGCGCGACGGTCAGCGCGCCCAGCCCCAGCGAAAGATGCCATCGCAGCCGCAGGAAATCCGGCGCGGCGTAGCCGAGAACGCGATCCACCAGCGGGCTTAGCGTGATGAAGGCGCCGATATAGAGGAGCGCCGGACCCGGCCATTCCCATCCAAGGCTCCAAGGAAGGAAGAGCGCGACGGAGATGAGACTGGGCATGACCGCAAGGATGTAAGCACCGGCTCCGCCACGACCGCTCTGAAGGGCCTGGCCCCACCAAACGCCACCCAGAAAACTGAAGATCGCGGCTGCGTAGGCGAAACCGCCGGCCAGCGCGGTATAGGCATATTCATGCCCGATCGCCGCGAGCGCAACGCACAGGGTCTGAGGCAGCAGTCCGGCATAGCCGAGCCAGCGCGCGGGCGAAGTAAGCGTGGGGGATGCGTCCATTGCGGAAAGAACCGCAGGCGGAGCGTTGCGGTTCCCGAAAGCCCGGTTGCGAGCGAACCGCTTTTGCGCCACTTCCCCTCTTGATGAACCTTTTCGACCTCGAAGGCCGTGTTGCCATCGTCACCGGCGGAAGCGCTGGCATCGGCCTTTCCATGGGCCGCGGTCTCGTGAAGGCGGGCGCGCATGTCGCTATCTGGGCGCGCGATGCGCAAAAGAATGCCATAGCGACGCGCGAACTCGAAGCGCTCGGCGGCAAGGGCGAGGTGCTCGCGCTCGAATGCGATGTCGCGAGCGAGGAAGCGATCGCCGTGGCGATGGAGGCGACGCTGACGCGGTTCGGCCGGGTCGATGCCGCCTTTGCCAATGCCGGGCGTTCGGGCGAGGGAACGCGCATTCCCGACATGACACGCGAGGGCTGGGACGCGGTGATAGCGGTGAATGCGCGCGGGCCTGCGCTGGTCTACAAATATGCCTCGCGCCATATGATCGAGCGGGCCGAAGCCGGCGACCCGGGCGGCAAGCTCATCGCGACCTCCTCCGCGCAGTCGATCATGGGAGTGAACAAGAGCAGCGATTATGCCGCTTCAAAGGCAGCGGTGAACGGCCTCACCCGCGGCGCCGCCTTCGAACTGGCGCGCTACAGGATCAACGCAAACGCTCTTTTGTTCGGCTATTACGAGACCGATCTCACCGCGTCTGCCGATCCGCGTTTCGGCGAATGGATTGCGCGGCGCATACCGCTGCGTCGCTTTGGCGATCACGCCGGGCTCGAAGGCTTGGCGGTGTTTTTCGCCTCATCGCATTCGGATTACATCACTGGGCAATGCCTGCCGGTAGACGGGGGGATTTCGATCAGTTGAAAATTTGTAAACGCATGAGGCAAGGTCCTGGTCTGAAAGCGGATTATCGGAACCTTACCGCCCCTACTCCGTTGATATAGTGAACGATGGCGAACAATCGCCAACAATCGCCGAAGATCCAAACTCTAAACGGAGCCCGCAAACATGCTCGAACTTCTTGCTCTTATCGCCACGATTTTCATTCCCCCGCTCGGTGTCGCCCTGAAGAAGGGTTTGAGCACCGACTTCTGGATCAACCTCGTGCTGACGCTGCTGTTCTTCGTCCCCGGCCTGATCCACGCAATCTACGTGAACTACCTCAGGGGTGGATCGACCGCGGTCGCATAACCTGACAATCTTACCCGATCTTATCGATCGAGCGGCTGCGGCCCGGATACCTCAAGGAGGTCCGGGCCGTAGTCGTTTGTACGGCCGAAACGGCACCAACCGCGTAGCTCGCATGTTGGGCTTTCCCGATCCGCTCCCTACCTAGACGCCTATGGCCGACGACAACTTCGAGAACCCGCCCGAAAACAATGCCCGCGATCGCTCGCGCGAGCGCTCCGTTCCCTCCGGACGTATGGCGCGGCTCGGCACTTTCGGAGGTCTGGTGGGCGGAGTGGTCGGCGGAATGGCGGCGGAAGGCGCGCGTCGCCTTTCGAGCGGCGAGCGGGTCTCTGCGCGCGACCTAATCCTCACGCCTGGCAATGTCCGGCGGATGACCGACAAGCTTTCCCATCTGCGCGGGGCGGCGATGAAGATGGGGCAGATGATCAGCCTCGATTCGGGAGATGTCCTACCGCCCGAGCTTGCCGAAATCCTAGCCCGTCTTCGCGATCAGGCGAATTTCATGCCCACCCGCCAGCTCGACAAGGTGCTGCGCGAGGAATGGGGCGCCGACTGGCGCCACCAATTCAAATGGTTCAACCCACGCCCGATCGCCGCCGCCAGCATCGGTCAGGTGCACAAGGCAATGACCCGCGATGGCGAAGAGCTTGCGATCAAGGTGCAATATCCCGGCGTTGCCAAGAGCATCGACAGCGATGTCGATAACGTCATGACTCTGCTGCGCGTTGCCGGATTCGCCCCGCCCGAGCTCGAGATCGACAAGCTGCTCGCCTCGGCGAAAAAACAGCTGCACGAGGAAGCCGACTATTCGCGTGAAGGCGCGCAGATGGAGCTTTATCGCGAGCAGCTCGCCGATACGCCCGGTTTCGTGGTCCCGCGCCTGCATGAGGAACTGACCCGCGGGTCGATCCTCGCCATGAGTTTCGAAGAAGGCGTCCCGATCGAGCGGCTGGAGGAAGAAGCGCCCGAGCGCCGCGATACCGCTTTCGGCAATCTCCTGCGGCTGGTGACACGCGAATTATTCGACTTCGGCGTCATGCAGACCGATCCCAACTTCGCCAATTTCCGCTACCGGCCCTCCACCGGAGAGATCGTGCTGCTCGACTTCGGCGCCTGCCGCCCGGTCGATCCGGCGGTCGCCAATGGCTACCGTGAAATGCTGATCGCCGGCCTGGAAGGAAATCGCGAGGAAGTCCTGACTGCGACGATCGCAGCCGGCTTCATGATGCCTATCGTTGCCGAGCGTCACCCTGATCGGGTCGCGCGGATGATTGACATCGTCGTCGAGCAAATGCGCGCCGATGCCCCCTTCGACTTCGCCGATCGCGGCTTCGTTCACCTGCTGCGCGAGGAAGGCTATGCCATCGCGCAGGACAAGCAGACTTGGTCCTTCCCCCCGGTCGAGACACTGTTCGTCCAGCGCAAGGTTTCTGGCATTGCGCTGCTCGGCACGCGTCTGAAGGCAAAAGTCAATTTGCGGCGCATCGTCGAGGAAGAGCTCGCACGGACGGAGCCTTACGAGGTGACGCCAAGCTGATCGGCTCGCGAATCATTCCGCCAGTTCCTGCGCGATCCAGCGGTCGACATGCGCTTCCAACACCGAAAGCGGGATCGCGCCGTTCTCCAGCACCGTATCGTGAAAATCGCGGAGGTCGAATTCGCTACCCAGCGCCTCTTCCGCCCGTGTGCGCAACTCGCGGATCTTCAACTCGCCGATCTTGTAGGCGAGCGCCTGACCCGGCCAGGTCATATAGCGATTGACCTCGGCATCAATATTCCCCGGCGAAAGCGCGGTGTTGTCGAGCATGTAATCCACCGCCCGCTGTTTCGACCAACCTTTGGCGTGGATGCCCGTATCGACGACCAAGCGCGCCGCGCGCCACATCTCGTAGGACAGCCGTCCCATTTCCTTCGCGGGCGTGTCGTACAGCCCCATCTCGATGCCCAAACGCTCTGAATAGAGCCCCCAGCCTTCGACGAAGGCGGTGAAATAGGTGCCGCTGGCACGCAGAGGATGGATGTCGAGCTCCTGCTGAAGTGCGATCTGGTGATGATGACCGGGCACCGCCTCGTGTACGCCGAGCGCGGGCAATTCCCACAAAGGTCGCTGATCGAGCTCGGTCAGGTTCAGGCGATAGATGCCCGCCGCTCCCGTCTCCAGCGAGCCCGGTTCGTAATAGGCCGTCGTATTGCCGGGCGCGAGCGCCGCCGGGATCGGTTCGACGGTGTAGGGCTGGCGCGGGAGCCGGCCGAAAAGCTTGGGCATCCAGCCGTCGATCTCTTTCGCCAGCGCTTGTGTGAAGCGCAGATATTCTTGCGGATCGGTCATGTAATAGCGCGGATCGGTGCGCAGATGCTCGATATAGGCCTCGCGCGTGTCGAAGCCCGCTTCAGCGGCGACCTCCTCCATCTCTGCCCGAATCCGCGCGACTTCGGACAGGCCAAGCTGATGCACCTCTTCGGCGCTCATCTCGGTCGTGGTGAAACTTCTTACCCGGTGATCGTAATATTCGGCCCCGCCCGGCGTTGCGAGCACGCCCGGTGTACCGCTGCGGCAATCGGGTGCATATTCCTCTGTGTAGAAGCTGGCGAATTCTATGTAAGCGGGCATCACAGCGTTTTCGAGCGCGGCGCGCGCCTCTTCCTTCAGCCGCTGCCAGTCGATATCGGGGATGGCGGCGGGCCGCTCGCCGGCAAAGGGCCGCCAGAACGGCGTTGCGGTGACGTCCTCGACAATCTGCTGGCGCACCTGATCTTCGAAGCCCGCCATCGGTTCGCAAGGCTGCGTCAGCCCCCGCGCGATCGCCTCGCGGCTGCGCTCAATCCCTGCATCGTTGACCGCGCCGAACGCACCGAGTCGGGCGACATAGCTTTCGTAATCGGCGAGCGTGAAGAAGGGCGAGCGATAGGGCAGCGACCCGAAGCCGGTGAACCATCCGCCGCGATTGGTGAACAAAATGAAGCGCGAGTGATCGTGCTCCGCTCCCGCAATCCGATCCTCGAACGCGCTTCTCAGGACCGCGTAATCGACCTGCAGTTCCTCGGTCAGTCCCTCCGGGTCGATCGCCTCCAGCCGCTCGAGAAAGGCGCGCGTTTCGGCAATCTGGCGATCATATTCGGCGAGCGAGAGATCGCCCAGCTTCCCGTCCCCGCTCCGATCGCCGACGGTGGTTGCAAGCGTCGGCGACGCATCCAGGGTCGCCCGCCAGACCTCCTCGCGCAACGCCTCGTAATCCTTGACCGGTCCGGCATGCAGCGAAGTCAGGGGCAAGCAGGAAAGGACAAGACCAAGGACTATCGCACGCATTCTTACGCTCCGGATTGGCGGTTCTTCGCCCTTGTTTCGTTCGGGCGCGCCGAATAATGAAACGCCATCGTGGGAAATGACAAGGCAAACATTTCTGTTCTGTTCGTGTGCCTCGGCAATATTTGCCGCTCACCCATGGCCGAAGGTGCCCTGCGCGCGGCCACCGCGAAGGCGGGACTGACCATAGACATCGATTCGGCGGGCACCGCGGATTACCATATCGGCCAGCCGCCCGATCGCCGCGCCATCGCCACCGCAGCGCGCCATGGCGTCGACATTTGGGACCTGCGCGGGCGCCAATTGTCGGAAGGCGATTTCGACCGCTTCACCCACATCTTCGCGATGGATAAAGCCAATCTGGCTGGAATAAAGGCGCGTGCCCCGCGCGAGAGCCGCGGCCGGATCGCGCTCTTGTGCGACGTGTTCGAAGGGCGCGATGGCGAAGCGGTCCCGGATCCCTATCATGGCGACGAGGCGGCATTCGAAGCCGTCTGGAAAACGGTCGACGAGGCGGCCCAGACGATTGTGAAGCAGCTGCGCACCTGAAGCCTCGGGGCGACCGGCGCGAGGCGGCGGTCATCCTCCCCGCAACAATTGCACCCCCCAATCGCGTTCGAACAGATATAGCATTGTGCGCGCCGCCTCGCCCCGGTCGCTCGTCAATCCGCCGTCCCGGTCCATCAAGAGTCGCGCGTCGCTATGCGCGACCGGGAGAAGGCGCTGAACCTGATCGAGATCGGCAAGCCGAAAGGCCGCCTCCCCCGACTGCCGCGTACCCAGCAATTCACCTCCGCCGCGCAGTTCGAGATCCTTTTCGGCGAGCTCGAACCCATCTTGAGAATCCTTCACGAAGGCGAGCCGTTTCCTGCCGGTCTCGGACAGTTCGTCGCCGCGCAGCAACACGCATCGGCTCTTCCCGGAGCCGCGCCCGACCCGCCCGCGCAGCTGGTGCAATTGCGCGAGCCCGAAACGCTCGGCCTGTTCGATGACCATCAGCGTCGCGTTCGGCACGTCGACCCCGACCTCGATCACCGTCGTCGCCACCAACAGCTTCGCACCACCGCTGGCGAAGCGTTCCATGTTCGCGTCCTTCACCTCCGGCGCTTGCTGTCCATGAACGAGAACCACGTCCTCGCCGAATGCTTCGCGCAGGGCGGCATAGCGCGCTTCGGCAGCGGCGAGATCGGCGGCTTCGTAGGAGCCGCTCGCCTCGCGGACCATCGGGCACACCCAGAACGCCTGCTGCCCCCCTGCCAGATGGCGTCCGACCGCGGCGACCATTTCCTCGAGCCGGCTCTGCGGAAAGACCAGCGTCTCGATGGCCTGCCGCCCCGGGGGAAGCTCGTCGAGGCGACTTACATCCATCTCGCCATATTGCGCGAGCGTCAGACTGCGCGGGATCGGCGTCGCGGTCATCGCCAGCGTATGCGGTGCCCGCCTGCCCTTGCTGGCGAGTGAGAGGCGCTGCTGCACGCCGAACCGATGTTGTTCGTCGATCACGATGAGGCCGAGATCGCGGTAGGCGACGCTGTCCTGAAAGATCGCATGGGTGCCGACGAGGATGTCGATCGACCCATCCATCAGACCCATCAGCAAACCCTCGCGCTCGCGCCCTTTGGCCCGGCCCGTCAACAGCGCGATTTCGGCGCCGGTGGGGGCGGCCATCGCGCGCAGGGTTTCGAAATGCTGGCGGGCGAGAAGTTCAGTGGGCGCGAGGAGAGCTGCCTGTTTGCCCGCTTCGACCGCGATCAGCATAGCTGCGAGCGCCACCACCGTCTTGCCCGCACCGACATCGCCCTGAAGCAGCCGCAACATGGGCGCTTCCTGGGCGAGATCGCCCTCGATCTCAGTGATCGAGCGTTTCTGCGCGCCCGTCAACTCGAAGGGCAGCTCGAGTTTCGCCCGCAGGCTCCCGTCGCCGAAAAGCGCCTGACCGCGGCGCCGTCGTCCCTCGGCCCGGACCAGCAATAGCGCCAGGCTGTTTGCTAGGAGTTCATCATAAGCGAGCCGGTCGCGCGCGCTCTCGTTCTCGCCCTTATGCGCAAGATGCAATGCATCGCGCCAGCCCGGCCAACCTTCCCGCTCCAGCTGCCCAGGCTCGATCCATTCGGCGAGTTCGGGAAGGCGCGCGAGCGATTGCTTCGCAAGCGATGCGAGCTTTGGTTGGGTCAGCCCTTCGGACAAGGCGTAGACAGGTTCGACCATCCGACCGAGATGCGCACTGCTGTCCTCCTCGACATGTTCGGGATGAACGATCTGGAGCATATCGCCATAGCGCTCGAGCTTGCCGGCAACCCAGCGCCGCTCTCCCACGGGCAGCTGTTTTTTCGCGCCGTAAGAGGCGCGCCCGAAATAGGTCAGCGCGCAAATATTGCCCACCGCATCCTGCGCCAGCACGCGGAACGGTCCGCGCCCGGGATTGCGGGCGGCGCGATGCTCGGTCGGGGTGAGCGCGACGATAATCTGTTCGCCTTCGCCCGCCTCGTCGAGATCGGCGATCGCCCGCCGCGTGACAAAGCGTTCGGGCAAGTGATAGGCGATGTCGCGGATGCGCGCGAGGCCGAGCTTCTCGAGCGGTTTTGCAAGCTTGGGTCCGACTCCATCGAGGCTCTCGCTCTCGGCGAAGAGGGGATTGAGAATTTCGGGGCGCATGGCGAAACGTCGCTATCACCGCCCTTTCCTCATTGCGAGCGGCGCGAGGCGATGACGAGTTGATGACGAGCGTCCGAACAATTATGCCCGGACCATGACCGACACTCCGCCCCCCATGTCCACCCGCCTCGCCAGAGCCAAATTTCGCGCCTGGCATCGCGGGACGCGCGAAGCCGACTACATGATCGGCGGCTTCTTCGATCGCTACGCGCATGAGTGGGGCGAGGCGGAGATGGACTGGTTCGAGGATCTGCTGGCCGAGGACGATGTCAACGTCATGGCATGGGGGCTCAAGACCCAGCCCGTGCCCGAACGCTTTCAGGGCGAACTGATCGAGCGGATGCAGCGGCTCGACTACGTCGATATTCCGGGTTAGCGGCGCGCGACGCACTGCTCCTTCGGTCGCTGGAAGGCGGCCTGCTGGGCTGCGCAACAGACCGCCAAGCAATACCCGTACAGAGCCGCCAAGCCCCTTCTAGGCGACCACGGGAAAGAAAACGACGCCGAGACCTTCTATAGAAATGCCCGACCTTTCCCGCATCTTGAACGCGGACGCTCCGCTTACCCTCGCCTCGCTTCCCCGCGGCGCGCAGCCGCTCGTCCTGAGCGATCTAGCGCGCGCGGCGAAGAAACGCGCGGTTTTCATCGCGCCCGACGACGGAGCAATGCGCTCGCTTGCCGATGCCGCCCGTTTCTTCGCACCCGAGATCGAGGTTCTCGAATTCCCCGCCTGGGACTGCCTGCCCTATGATCGCGCCTCGCCCGCTTTGTCGGTCAGCGCCGCGCGTCTTTCCGCCCTGTTTCGCCTGCAGCGTCCCACGGGCGGCTCGCAGCTGCTCGTCACCACCATAAATGCCGTCCTGCAACGTGTCCTCACCCCGTTCCGCATTCGAGAAAGCGTACGCGAGTTCAAACCGGCCACGTCGATCGGCCATGACAGTTTAGCTGCGCTCCTCACCCGTCAGGGCTATTCGCGCACCGACACGGTGATCGATCATGGCGAGTTCGCAGTGCGCGGGTCGATCGTCGATATTTTCCCCTCATCGCTCGATCAGGGATTGCGGCTCGATTTCTTCGGCGACGAGCTCGAAAGCCTGCGTCTGTTCGATCCGAGCACCCAGCGTTCGACGGGCACGCTGGATAGGCATCTGCTGCTGCCCGCTTCCGAGGCATTGATCGACGACGATTCGATCAAGCGCTTCCGCACCCGCTACCGCGAGCGGTTCGGCGCGGGGGCGACGCAGGATCCGCTTTACGAAGCGGTCAGCGACGGCCGGCGGCTCGCCGGTATGGAGCACTGGCTGCCGCTGTTCGAGGAGCGGCTCGCGACCTTGTTCGACCATTTGCCCAATGACGACGTCGTGGTGATCGACCAGTCGGCGCTCGCGGCAGCGGATGAGCGACTGTCTGACATACGCGACTATCACGATCAGCGCGGCAAGGTCGCAAGCGACAAGACCGGCAGCTATCGCCCGCTCGAAACGGACGCGCTCTATCTTGGCGAGGACGAGTTCAAGGCGGCGCTCGGCAATGCCCCCGCCCACCGCGCGAGCGTGTTTACAGCGCCGGAAGGCGATGCGGCGGTGGATTTCGGCTTCAAGGCAGCGCGCGATTTCGCCCCCGAAAGGACGCGCGGCGCCAACGTCTACGAAGCCGCCGCCGCGCATTTCGCCGAGATCGCGAAGCAGGGACGCAAGAGCCTGTTCGCCGCTTATTCCCCCGGCAGCCGTTCGCGCATTGCTTCGATCCTCGAAGAGGCTGGTACGTCCACCGTTCAGGCCGACAATTGGCAGGAAGCGCTGAGCCTCGCAGCCAAAGGCAAGACCGCCACCATGGTCCTGCCGCTCGACACCGGTTTCGCCAACGACGAGATGGCGTTGCTTACGGAGCAGGACGTGCTCGGCGATCGGCTGGTGCGCCGCAAGAAGAAACGCAAGGATTCGGACGCCTTCCTCGCCGAGCTTCAAGCGCTCGCGAAAGGCGACCTCGTGGTCCATGTCGAACATGGCATCGGCAAGTATCTCGGGCTCGACCCGGTGCCGGTGGGCAAAAGCAAGCACGATTGCGTCGCGCTCGAATATCGCGGCGGCGACAAGCTCTTCATTCCGGTCGAGAACATCGACGTGCTCTCGCGTTACGGTTCGTCCGAGGAAAGCGTCCCGCTCGACAGGTTGGGGGGCGAGGCCTGGCAGAAGCGCCGCTCCAAGCTCAAGGAACGCATCACCGCGATTGCGGGCGAGCTGATGGAGGTCGCGGCGCAGCGCGCGCTGAAAAAGGCGCCGGTATTCGAGGCCGAGGAAGCAAGTTACAACCAGTTCGTCGACCGTTTCCCCTGGGAGGAAACCGACGATCAAGACGCCGCCATTGCCGACGTCCTGCGCGATCTTGAAAGCGGGCGCCCGATGGACCGGCTGGTCTGCGGCGATGTCGGCTTCGGTAAGACGGAGGTCGCGCTGCGCGCAGCTTTCGTCGCGGCGATGAACGGGCAACAGGTCGCGATGGTCGCCCCGACGACGCTGCTTGCGCGTCAGCACTACCAGAATTTCGTCCAGCGCTTCGATGGCTTTCCGCTCAAGATCGGTCGCCTTTCGCGGCTCGTCTCGTCCAAGGAAATGGCGGAAACGCGCGAGGGGCTGGCGAATGGCGATATCGATATCGTCGTCGGCACCCATGCGATCCTGTCCAAATCGACCAAATTCGCCAATCTCGGTTTAGTCATCGTCGACGAGGAACAGCGTTTTGGGGTCACCCACAAGGAGAAGCTCAAGACGCTGCGTGCCGACGTGCACATGCTGACGCTGACCGCGACGCCGATCCCGCGCACGCTGCAAATGGCGATGACGGGTCTGCGCGAGCTTTCCACCATCCAGACCCCGCCGGTCGATCGCCTCGCGGTGCGGACCTATGTGATGGAGTGGGACGACATGGTGATGCGTGAGGCGCTGCTGCGCGAACATCACCGCGGCGGCCAGAGCTTCATCGTCGTGCCGCGCATATCCGACATGGAACAGCTCGAGGAATGGCTGCGCGAACATGTGCCCGAGGTGAAGTCGATCACCGCCCACGGCCAGATGAGTGCCGGCGAGATCGAGGAGCGGATGAGCGCCTTTTACGAAGGCAAATACGAGGTTCTGCTTTCGACGACGATCGTCGAGAGCGGGCTCGATCTGCCAAGCGCCAACACCATCATCATACACCGCGCCGATATTTTCGGCCTCGCTCAGCTCTACCAACTGCGCGGGCGGGTCGGCCGCGCAAAACTGCGCGCCTATGCCTATCTCACTTACGAGAAGGACGTGCAGCTTTCCGAGGTCGCGGAAAAACGGCTCAAGGTACTGAGCGATCTCGATTCGCTTGGTGCGGGCTTCCAACTCGCGAGCCACGATCTCGACATCCGCGGCGCGGGCAACCTTCTGGGCGACGAGCAATCGGGCCATATCCGCGAGGTCGGCTTCGAACTCTATCAGTCGATGCTCGAGGACGCGATCCTGGAAGCCAAGGCAGGCGCGATGGGATTGAAGAAGAAGGAGGACGCTTTCAGCCCCCAGATCACCGTCGATGCGCCGATCATGATCCCGGAGGATTACGTCCCCGACCTCGCCGTGCGTATGGCGCTGTATCGCCGTCTCAATCAAGCGCAGGACAAGGCGGAGATCGAGAGCCTTGCCGCGGAAATGATCGACCGCTTCGGCGACCTGCCGCAGCCGACCAAGAACCTCGTCAAGCTGATCGAGATCAAGGATCAGGCGATCTCCGCCCATATCGCCAAGATCGACGTCGGTGCGCGCGGCACGCTCGTCACCTTCCACAAGGACGATTTTCCCGACGGCCCGGGCCTTATCGCCTATGTCGACAAGCTCAACGAAGGCCGCGACGGCACCGCCAAGCTTCGCCCGGACATGAAACTCGTCATAAACCGCGCCTGGGGTGACCCGCAAAGTCGGCTAAACGGCCTGTTTCAGCTGACCAAGGGCCTCGGTCGCATCGCGCAGAAGCACCAGAAGGCGGAGAAGCAGGCGGCTTAGGTTCGATTTGAACCGGGCAAGCAGGCCCAGAACCTAACCGTGGCCCGCCCCGCGCGCTGTCTTCGCGAGTGCCAGCACCTCGCCGCTTCTCATCGGAGCCGCGCGCAGAAAACCCTGCCAAAAATCGCAGCCTTCGGAAGTGATCGTCGCACGCTGAACGTCGCTCTCGATACCCTCAGCATAGATCGCAAGGTCCAGCGCCTTGCCGAGCGCAATGATCGCGCGCAGCACAGCCAGCGCCTTTGCATCGCTGGGCACGTCGTCGACCATAATCTTGTCGAGCTTGAGCGCATCGAGCGGCAATTCGCGCAGGTAACGGAAGTTGCAGAAGCCCGCGCCGAAATCATCGAGCGCTGTGCGGAAGCCAAGGGCGCGCAGGGCGCCGAGCGCAGCCGAAGCCTGTTCGACATTGCGCACAAGTAGGTCTTCGGTGATTTCAAGAGTCAGCCGGGCCGGTGCGATGTCGCTCTTTGCGATGAGGGCGGCGAAATCGGCGGCGAAGCGCAAATCGCCCAATTCCTCAGGCGTGATGTTCAGCGACAGGCTGAGCTGTTGCGGCCAGCGGCTCGCCTCCTCGAGCGCGCGGGCAACGACATGGCGCGACAGCGGCGCGACCAGCGCAGCGCGCTCGGCGATGGCGAAGAGGTCGCGCGCGCCAATCTCGCCCAGCGTCGGGTGCTGCCAACGCGCCAGCGCCTCCGCCCCGACCATGGCGCCGCCGCGGCAGGCAAACTGTGGCTGGAACAGCACTTCGATCTCGCGCCGATCGAGCGCGCGTAGCAAATCGGCGTCGAGCGCCTCGCGCTTCACACCGGGAAATTCGCCCCGCACCGGCCCGCGCAGCGACGCGGAGGAAGCGGGTTTGGTGAAGGAGTTGCGACCTCGTTCCATGGCGTTGCCCATTATGCGCGCGAGGCGACAAAAGCGCCAGCCGATTGCAATCCGACCGATTATGGAACATCAGGATGACCGCGTAGCGCCGCCGCCGGGCGAAGGGACCCGAGGCGGGAATATGTGGGGGAGAGAGCGGGTAAGATGGGAACGCGCGAACCGGCTATCGAAGAGAACGTGCTGGACGAGCAGCTCTCCGGCGCTCCCGCGACGCGATACGAAAAGGTGGCGTTGATCGCTTCCGATACGCCCCGCGCGCAGGAGGCGTTCAGCCATCTTTGGGCACAGCGGGACTGGGCGTCTCTCGAAGAGGCCGATGCTGCAGTGGTGCTCGGCGGCGATGGGTTTATGCTCGCAACCCTGCACAAGATGCTCGACACCGGGCGTCTGGTGCCGGTCTATGGAATGAACCGCGGCACGGTCGGCTTCCTGATGAACCGCTATGACCTGCGCGCCAACCCGTTCAAGCGCATTCAGAAGGCGCGCGGCAAGATCATCACCCCTCTTGCCATCACCGCGACGACGCAGGACGGCGAGACGCATTCGATGTGCGCGATCAACGAATTGTCGTTGCTGCGCGAAACCCGTCAGACCGCCAAGATCGAAGTTTCGGTTGGCAGCAGGGTTCGGATCGAAGAACTTGTGGGAGACGGCGTGCTGGTCGCCACCCCCGCCGGATCGACCGCTTACAATCTGTCCGCCAACGGTCCGATTCTGCCGCTCGACAGCGGCATGCTTGCGCTGACCCCGATCAGCCCGTTCCGCCCAAGGCGCTGGCGCGGCGCCATCCTACCGGACGCAATGCGCATCAAGCTGCGCGTGCTCGAACCGGCCAAGCGCCCCGTCGCCGCGGTCGCCGACCAGAAGGAATTGCGCGACATCGCCGAAGTGACGATCGAGATCGCCGAGGAAGCCGAGCTGGAATTGCTGTTCGACCCCGGCCAGTCGCTCGCCGAACGCATCGTAGCGGAGCAATTCGCGGTTGATTGACGCAACGGTTCGACCTGGCCTCGGATACCCTCTTGCAAAGCTCCGCCCGCCCCCATATACGCGCGCTCTCGCTTCCCGAAGGATACCGCCAGGGAAGCTGCTCCCCGATAGCTCAGCGGTAGAGTAGGTGACTGTTAATCACTTGGTCGTTGGTTCGAATCCAACTCGGGGAGCCATTCTCTTCTCATCGCGAGTTACGCAGGGACGCGTCTCAACACGGGCGCGGCGCTTTGCATGCTCCGCGTCAGTCGATTAACTTCTAGCGCCTTCCCATCCCAGAAAGAGACTGTGCGCAATAGCCTATATCGTTAACGCACATCCCAAAGCCACAGACTTGGCTCGTCATCCGAAAAGGAGCTTTGCCATGTCCGCTTATTCCTTCCGCAGTTCCGGTTCCGACAAGTGGGTAAGCCCGCGCCAGTCCTGCGATCCCTGGGCGCGGCGTTATCACTATGGCAAGATCCAGCCGATGGAAGAGGCGCGACCCGGCCTGCTTTCGCGGTTGCTGCGCAGCAATTGACGGTGCCGACGCGCCTGGCAAACCGCTAGGCGCCGAGCAGCAGTCGGATGCCGACCGCGCCGACTAACAGCGCCGTCAGCCACCTGATCCATGTCAGCGGCAGCACTCGCAATGCCAAAAGGCTGCCGACCTGTCCGCCGATGACGACCGCGAGCAGCAGCGGCAGCGCACCCGACATCGCCCCTGCAAAGGTTGAAAGACCGCTTTTCGCGATCTGACCGGCGAGACCGAACAGCGAATTGACGAGGATGAAAAGGCTGGCCGTCGCGGCAATGGCGCGAGCGCTGCGCCAGCGTGTGAGATGAAGCAATGGGGCGAGAAAGATGCCCCCGCCGATACCGACCAGTCCCGAGAGAAAGCCGATCGGAAGCGCGGCAAAGGGTACCGCGCGCGCCCAACCGATCAGCCAGCCCCTGCCCTCGCGATCAATCTGCGCGACCGGGATTAGCATGGTCAGCGCGGTCAGCACGAGGCTCGCCCCGAGCAGCGCCAAAAAAGTCTCGCGTTCAACCGGGACCAGCCCGCCAAGAAACGCGGCAGGCGCCGCCAGTGCCGTCATCGCCAGCGCACCACGCCACGGCGTAACCTTCGCGCGCGCGAACCGCACGCTCGCTCCGGCGACCACCACGATGTTGCATGCGAGACTGACCATCGGCAGCAGCCGGTAGTCGAGACCCGACAGGGCAAGCAGCGCCGAATAGGTCGAGCCGCCGCCGAAACCGACGCTGGCGTACAGCAGCGCGGTCAGCAGAAAGGCGAGCGCGAGCACGACCGGAACCGCGCCGATCATCGCCTGCCGCCCCTCGCTCTAAGCTCTGGTCCGCCCGGTCCTTACGTCTGTGCCGGTACCGCTGGAATGCCGACCGCGCCGTGGCAATGCTTGTACTTGTTGCCGGAACCGCATGGGCACGGCGCATTGCGCGGCACGTTCATATGCGCATAGGGGTTCTCGGTGATCGCCCCGCCCGGCCCGGCGGCCGCCCACGGGCTGCCGGCGAGCGAGCCGAACAATTCGGGCCGCTTTTCCGATCCATCATCGTCACCTGAATTGTCGAGCCCGGTCAGCGGATCGATGTGGCCGGTGAGGAAATCGGGCAGATCGGGCAGCGCTTGTATTTCCGGCTGCGCAATGCGTAGTTCGGACTTGAACAGCAGCTTGGTCACCTCCTCGCGCAGGGTCTCGAGCATCGTCTCGAACAGGCCGAACGCTTCCTGCTTGTATTCGTTGATCGGCTGTTTCTGAGCAATGCCCCGCATCCAGATCACCTGACGCAGCGCGTCGAGCGTTGCGAGGTGCTCCTTCCAGTGAAAGTCGAGCTGACGCAGCAGAATGTCCTTCTCGACCATGCGCCAGATCGCCGCGTCGTTCTTGGCAATCTTTTCTTCCATGATCGTGTCGGTCTGCTCGCGCAGCCGCTCTTCGATGATCTCCTGCTCGACTTCGTCTTCCTCGAGCCAGTCGTCGATCGGCGGAGTGACGCCGAAGATCTCTTCCAGCTTGGTCTTGAGCCCCTCGACATCCCATTGTTCGGGGTAGGTGCCACGTGGACAGGCGCCATAGACGACTGCGCTGAGCGTATCGTGTCGCATGTCGTCCACGACATCGTCGACAGTTTCGGAGTCCATGATTTCGGCGCGCTGCTCGTAAATGACCTTGCGCTGGTCGTTCATCACGTCGTCGTACTGAACCACCTGTTTGCGCGTGTCGTAATTGCGCGCCTCGACCTTTTTCTGCGCGGTCTCGATGGCCTTGGACAACCATTTCGAGCCGATCGCCTCGCCGTCTTCGAGGTTCGAGTTCATCATCTTGGCGAACAGGGTGTCGGGGCCGAAAATGCGCAAGAGATCGTCTTCGAGACAGAGATAGAAGCGCGAGAGGCCGGGATCGCCCTGACGGCCAGAACGGCCGCGAAGCTGGTTGTCGATCCGGCGGCTTTCATGTCGCTCGGTGCCGAGTACGAACAAGCCGCCCGCTTCGAGCACTTTCTGCTTCTCAGCGGCGACCTCTTCCTTGATACGCGCGATGGCGGCATCCTTTTCGGCGCCGTCTTCCATGTCGGCCAGTTCGTCGCCGATCCGGAATTCGACATTGCCGCCGAGCTGGATGTCGGTTCCGCGCCCCGCCATGTTCGTGGCAATCGTGACCGCACCGATCCGGCCCGCCTGCGCGACGATATGCGCCTCGCGCTCGTGCTGGCGGGCGTTGAGGACCTCGTGCGTGACGCCTTCCTTATCGAGAAACTGGGAGAGAAGCTCGGATTTCTCGATGGAGACGGTGCCCACCAAGATCGGCTGACCGCTTTCGTTCTTCTCGCGGATCGCTTTTGCGATCGCCTGGAACTTGTCCATCGTGTTCTTGTAGAACTCGTCTTCCTCGTCGATCCGCGCGACCGGCAGGTTGGTCGGGATTTCGACGACGTTGACCTTGTAGATGTCCCAGAATTCCGCGGCCTCGGTGGCGGCCGTCCCGGTCATGCCGGAAAGCTTGGGATACATCCGGAAATAGTTCTGGAAAGTGATCGAGGCCATGGTCTGGTTTTCCGGCTCGATCTTGACGCCTTCCTTTGCCTCGACCGCCTGGTGCAGACCGTTCGACCAGCGCCGGCCATCCATCATGCGCCCGGTGAACTCGTCGATGATGACGACCTTGTCGTCCTTGACGATGTAGTGGTCGTCGCGGCGGAACATGTGCACCGCCTTCAGCGCCTGGTCGAGGTGGTGAACGACCTGCGTGTTCTCGACATCGTAGAGATTGTCGGTTTCGAGCAGCCCCTTCTCGATCAGCAGCGCCTCGACCTGATCGAGACCGTCCTCGTTCAGCTGGATGGATTTGCTCTTCTCGTCCTTGTCGTACCACTCCTCTGGGATCTCTTTCGCCACCTCGTCGAGCTTGGCGTAAAGATCGGACTTGTCCTCGGTCGGCCCGGAGATGATCAGCGGCGTGCGCGCCTCGTCGATCAGGATCGAATCCACTTCATCGACGATCGCATAGTTGAACGGTCGCTGCACCATTGAGCGGCGTTCGTGCTTCATGTTGTCGCGCAGATAGTCGAAGCCGAACTCGTTGTTCGTGCCGTAGGTGATGTCGGCGTTGTAGGCGTCGCGCTTGTCGGCCTCCATCATGTTGGGAACGATCACGCCGACCGTCAGCCCGAGCCAGCGATACAGCTGCCCCATCCATTCAGCGTCGCGGGTCGCGAGGTAATCGTTGACGGTGACGACGTGGACGCCCTTGCCCTCGATCGCGTTGAGATAGGTGGCGAGCGTCGCGACCAACGTCTTGCCCTCACCCGTGCGCATCTCCGCAATCTCGCCGCGGTGAAGCACGATGCCGCCGATCAGCTGGACGTCGAAATGACGCATCCCGAGCACGCGCATCGAGGCTTCGCGCACGGTCGCAAAGGCTTCGGGCAGGATGTCGTCCAAAGTCTTGCCCTCGTCGAGCAGCTCGCGGAACTTGTCGGTCTGCGCCTGCAGCGCTTCGTCGGACAGCTCCTTGATCATCGGTTCGAGCGCGTTGACGCGCTCGACGATCTTGCTCATCGACTTGACGTAGCGATCGTTGGACGAGCCGAAGACGGACTTGAAAAGGGTTTCGAACATAGTCGGATAAGCCTTTGAATTGTTTGTCCGAAAACTCGCGCTGACTGTCTGCGAGTGGTCCGGAGCTATCAGATTGTATCGAGGGTTCGCGCCGGCATGGCCGGCGCGTTATATTGGCAGGTGCGATGAAAGGCGCGGCGCTATTCGAGCGCGCGATCACTTTCGAACAGCGCGGGCAGGCCCAGCGTCTCGAGCAAGCGCCGCGACACAGCAGGGCGTTCGCGCTTGGCGCAGCGCCGCGAAGCCTTTTGCTCCTGCGACTGACAGCTGCATTGCTTGCTCGCTTGCGTATCGTTGGATCGCGCAAAAGCGCGCGCGTCGAACACGAAGGAGTCGAGCGAAGACGCCTGGGCCGGCGCCTGAAGCGCGGCAATTCCGCCGAGAAGGGCAAGAAAGGCGATCAAATGACGGTGCATTTGGCGAGCAATATAATGCAATCACCTCAATTCGTCCACCGCCGGCGGCCGGGAAGCCATGCAAGGATCGCCGTTTACAAGGGGCCCCCGCTGTTCGTAAGGCCGCGCGCATGGATCTGAAGCCCTCTCCCCTCGCCCGGCCCTTCCCCGACATGCCTGCAATCGACGGGGTGACGTTGCACACCGCGCGGGCGCGTTACAAGGACTGGGACCGGGCCGATCTGACCTATGTCGAACTTGCCGAGAGGACAGCGGTCGCAGGCGTGTTCACGCAGTCGCTCTGCGCCTCGAGCGAGGTCGAACTTGGCCGCGAACAAGTCAAAGCCGGCCGCGCGCGGGCGCTGGTGGTCAATGCCGGCAACGCCAACGCCTTTACCGGCCACCGCGGGCGTGATGCGGTCGAGGCGATCCGGCAGCAGGCGGCGGCGCATCTCGGCTGCGACTTTCAGAAGGTTTTCGTTTCTTCGACCGGAGTGATCGGGGTGCCGTTACCCCAAAACAAGGCGCGTGAGGGGTTGAAGGCCGCCTTCACCGCCGAAGAGGCCAGCTGGGAGGATGCGGCACGCGCAATCGGCACGACTGACACTTTCGCCAAGGGCGCGCGGGCTTCCGCGATGGTCGGCGACACACGCGTCGAGCTTGCCGGAATCGTCAAGGGCAGCGGCATGATCGCGCCCGACATGGCGACCATGCTCGGATACATCTTCACCGACGCCGACATCGCGCCGGGGGTGCTCCAGGAATTGCTCGAAGCCGCCACCGCGCGCAGCTTCAATTGCATCACGGTCGATGGCGACACTTCGACCAGCGACACCGTGCTCGCCTTCGCGACCGGCAAGGCTGGCAATATTCGCATCGAAAGTCGCGAAGACCCCGGCGCCGATGCCTTTGCCGCTGCTCTGGACGACATTTGCCGCGAGCTTGCACAGCTGGTCGTACGCGATGGCGAAGGCGCGTCCAAATTCATCACGATCCGGGTGAGCGGGGCGGCAAGCGACGACAGCGCGCGAACCATCGGGCTCGTGATTGCCAATTCGCCGCTGGTCAAGACCGCAATCGCCGGAGAGGACGCCAATTGGGGCCGCGTGGTCATGGCGGTAGGCAAGGCAGGCGAACCGGCCGACCGCGACCGGCTCGGCATCGCCTTCGGCGGCATCTGGACGGCGCGCGACGGTCTTCCGGTCGAGAATTACGACGAGGCTCCGGTGGCCGAGCATCTGAAGGGCGAGGAGATCGACCTCGCCGTCGAAATCGGCGTCGGCGATGGCCGCGCGACGGTGTGGACCTGCGACCTCACCCAGGGCTACATCAGCATCAACGCGGATTATCGTTCGTGAGCTTGACTGCGCTGGATGCCGAACTGCGCGACCTGCTGCGTTTTGCTGCGCAACGCTCGGTTCTGCCCCGCTTCCGCGCCCTTTCCGGCGATCAGATCGAGATGAAGGGCAAGGACGATCCGGTCACGGTGGTCGACCGCGAGGTCGAGGCGTTTCTCTCCGAGGCTTTGACCAAGCTCGTGGGCGACGTTGCGGTGGTAGGCGAGGAGGCGGTGGCGGCTGACGAGGGGGTGCTGGAGCGTTTGTCCGATCCTTGCTGGATCATAGACCCGCTCGACGGAACCGCCAATTTCGCGGAAGGCAAGGAGCCGTTCGGGATCATCGTCGCGCTCGCCGATGCGGGGCGCGCGATCGCCGGCTGGCTTTACGACCCACAGGCCGACCGGCTGTGCCACGCGAGAAAGGGCGAAGGCGCCTTTATCGATGGAGAGCGGATCAGCGCGCGTTCAACCGGGCAGGACCCGAACGTTGCCGCCATCGCGCGCGGGTTCATGACCGAGCAGCAACGCGCCCGAGTGGATGCTGCGATCGGCCCGCATTACGAGCTGGTCGACATTCCGCGCTGCGCCGCCGAACAATATCCCCGCCTCGCGCTGGGCGAAAACGACGTCTCGACTTTCGAGCGTACGCTACCCTGGGACCACGCGGCAGGCGCGCTCTGGCTCAACGAGGCGGGCGGCAAGGTCGCGCGGCACGACGGCAGCGATTACCGCGTGGACGAAATGGGCCGCATTGGCCTTATCGGCGCGTCCAGCCCGGCAATCTGGGAAACATTCGCGCGAAGATTGAACGGCTAAAGCCCCAGTCTGCGCCTACCCTAGAGCTGGGAAAACCGCTCAGATTTCGCTCTCGAGCCAGTCCTTGAGCTGGCTCTTGGGTGCCGCGCCGACCTTGCGCGCGACCGGCTGGCCGTCCTTGAACAGCACCATCAACGGGATCGACTGCACGCCCATCTCGCCCGGCACCTGCGTCGATTCCATGATGTCCATCTTTGCGATCGTCACCTGCTCGCCGAGCTCTTCACTGATTTCCTCGAGCGCGGGAGCGATCATCTTGCACGGGCCGCACCATTCCGCCCAGAAATCGACCAGCACCGGCTTGTCGCTCTTGAGGACATCGCTTTCGAAACTTGCATCGGTGACGTTGATGGTGGCCATAGTAAACTCCTATTTGCGTGTGGCCCCCTATCTAGGGGGACTTGCATCTCACTCAATATCGAGCGGGGCATAGTTATCCTGCTCGTCACCCAACGATTGTTTGTGAAGTGCGATCCGGTCTGGCGCGATTTCGAACATTGCGGGGGCATGTGTGTAAAGCACGAAAGCGCGAAGACGGCGACCGGGATAAATCGCGCCAACCGCGGCAACATAGGCCGCCATCTGTCTCACCACCGGCAGCGGAACCTCGTCGGCCTGCGTGGGCGGGCGCCGGGTAGTCTTGAAGTCCACGACCGTCACCTCGCCTTGCGTCACCAACAATCGGTCTGCGACACCCGCGATTACCATGCCGCCGAGCGTCGCTGCGAGCGGCACTTCGGCAAGCGCGGAGCCATCGAATATGTCGGCAAATCGCGGGTCCGAAACGACGGCGAGCGCGCTTTCAAGCATCTCCTTGCGCTCGGCCTCGGCCATGTCGCCCGCTTGCCGCGTCAACCAGGCGCGCGCCGTGTCCTCGCGCCCCTCGGGTGGCAGGTCTGGGAGGCGTTCGAGCAGGCGATGGAGCAGCACGCCGCGCTGCGCCGCACTTGCATTGCCGCCGCCAGCGCTCGGGGGATCGGCACTCGCTTCCTCGCCCGCCCCGCTCGGCGCCAGCGGGCGCGGCGGGCGCGGTTCGGGGCCGATCGGCCTCGAAGCCCAGTCAGGCAACAGCGCCGGTTCCGCGTCCTCCGACGCGCTCTCCACCTCGCCGATCGGATCGGCGCGCACGCCCCATTCGCGGCGCTCATGCCAGATATCGTCCTGCTGCGGCGGGCTGTCGAACAAGGGCGCGAGGCGCGCATACCAGCTGTCCTCGTGCGGCTCGCCCTTGCTGCGCGGACCCAGCGAACCGCCGATGAACAGCGCCTCCTCCGCGCGCGTCATCGCCACATAGAGCAGCCGCCAGTGCTCCTCCATCGCTGCGCGCGCCGCACGTTCTTCCGCCGCCGCCACCCGGCCCACACGCTGCGCCTTCGCCAATGACGGCAGTGGCACGGCGCGCGTGGTCTTCCCGCCCTCGCCCAGTGGATCGTCGTCGAGATCGAGCGCGCCCGTCTGACCCGGCTCCCCGGTCGCATCGGCGAGGATCACGATCGGCGCCTGCAAGCCTTTCGCCCCGTGCACGGTCATCACGCGGACCTGCCCGCCCGCCGCGTCGGCATCGCGTTTCAGTTCCCCGGTTCCGGCATCGAACCATTCGGTAAAGCCCGCAAGGCTCGGGGGATGGGCGCGTTCATAGGCGAAAGCGGCGTTGACCAGTTCGTCGATCGGATCGTTGGCTTCTTGGCCCAAGCGCCGGGTCAACGCGCGACGTCCCTGCCACGGCCCCGTCAGCAGCCAGGCGAGAAGCGCCTGCGGGGTCTCGAAATCGGCGCGGGCGAGAAGGTCTTTCAGCCGCGACACTGCATTCGCGACGAAGTCGTCGCTCTCCGCCCGCTCGCGCAGATGCTCCCATAACCGCCTGCCGGGAGGCCGCGGGACATGCGCTAGCAGATCGTCCTGCGTCCATCCGCCCAATGGCGAGGCGAGCACGTTGGCCAGCGAGAGGTCATCCAGCGGCTGCGCGGCGAAGCGCAGCGCCGCCATCAGATCCTTGACAGCCAGCGGCGCGCCCAGCCGCAGCCGATCGACCCCGGCCACGGGCACGCCCTGGCCGTGCAGCTTGGCGACGATCTGCGCAGCAAGGTCCTTGCGCTTCCTCACCAGCACCATGATGTCGCCGGCCTGCGCGTGCCGTCGCTCGCCTTTTTCAAGGACGAACGGTTCCTCGCCGCTGACCCAGCGGCGAACCTGACGCGCGATCCGTTCCGCAAGCTGGGTGTCGTGCGCGGGCAGCCAGTCGCGCTCTTCCTCGTTCTCGTCAAGATCGCTCTCGCCGGTGACCGGCTCCCACAGCGCCACCAATCCGGCGCGGTCCTCGCCGACATGCTCACCCGGCGCGCTGGTCAGCCCGAAAGCGTCGTGCCCGATAGCCGCTATCGCCTCGTTGACGAAGTGGAGCACGGGCAGGGCGGTGCGAAATGAGCGGCCGAGATCGAGCGCGCTCCAGCGCGGCAACCGACGATCCTCGCGCAATTCGTGCGCGTGCGTGCGCGCTTCCTCGATCCGGCGCCGCACGGTCTCGCGGGCCCGCTCGAAATTTTCGGGACTGGTGCCCTGGAAACCGAAGATCGCCTGTTTGTAATCGCCGACGGTGAAGATCGTGCGCAGCGTATCGCCCCGCGCGCCCTCGCCGCTGAAGAAATCGTCGATCAGCGCGAGCACGATGTCCCATTGCGCCGCATTGGTGTCCTGCGCCTCGTCGATCAGAATATGGTCGAAGCTGCGATCGAGTTTGTAGCGGATCCAGTCCGCGGCATCCGAACGCTTGAGCAGCAGCGCCGCGCGTGCGATCAGGTCATCGAAATCGAGAAAGCCCTCGCGGCGTTTCGCCTCCTCCCAGCGCAGGGCGAAAGCGCGGCCCATGGTGAGCGCATCGGTCAGAAACGTAGCGAGGGAAAGCAGGGCGCGGCGTTCCTCCACCATCGCGGCCGCCTGGGCGATGTCGGCCTGCCAGCTTGTGAGCCGCGGCTCAGCGCGGGCGGGCTTGGTCATGGTGCGCGGCTCGCCGTCCTTCTTGAGCACGGTGTCGTAGAATCCGGGCATGGCGTCCACGCGCTCGGTATGTGGCAGGCCCAGCCAGCGTTCGATGAAGGCGGCCGTCTTCACCCCAGCCTGCGTCGGCCAATCGCGCATCAAGGGCAGCATTGCGCGCAGCTGATCGTCGGGGAAGGTATCGCGGTGCAAACCCTCGATCGCCCAATCCGCATCCGCGCTCGCCGGCATGTCGAGCAGCGCCCGCACCCGCATATCCATCGGCGGCTGCCAGCTGCCCGGCCCCTCCCACATATGCGCCGCGCCGGCACAGCGCAGCAGCCAGGCGCGAAGAGCCTCGGGGCTCTTCGCCTTGCTGAAGGCGGCGACCTTGTCGGCAAAGTCGCTCGCGTCTTCGCCGAGCATGTCCTCCAGCACATCGCGCGCGAGAAGATCGCGTTCGCGGTCTTCCATCGGACGGGTGCCGGGAACGAGTTCGGCCTCTTCGGGAAAATTCGCGAGCAACCATTGCGCGAAGGCGTGGATCGTATCGATCCTCAGCCCGCCGCCAGGGCAGTCGAGCACGCTGGCGAACAGCGACCGTGCATGATCCTGCGTCGCCGGGTCGATATCGGCGCCGAGAGCTCCAAGCTCGCGCGCCAGCCGTTCCGGATCGAGCCGCACCCAGCGGGCAAGCACGGCATTGATCCGGTTCGCCATTTCCGCCGCGCCCGCCTTGGTGAAGGTGAGACAAAGGATTTGCGAGGGTGCGACGCCGGGGGTCAACAGCAGGCGCAGGACGCGCGCCGAAAGCACCTGCGTCTTGCCAGTGCCGGCCGACGCGGTCATCCAGACATTGTCGCGGGGATTTGCCGCGGCGAGCTGATTGCCTTCGAGCGGGAAAACCGCGCCGCTCATTCGGATGCTCCGCCTGAAGAACGATCACCCTCGCCCAGCCGCACGATCCATTCCTCGAGCCGCATCAGCTGGTCGTAATCGGAATAGGCAGGATAATCGGGGTTCTCCTTCGCGGTAAAGGGCGCCGAGCCGGTCAGATATTTGCCGATCGCCTCTTCCAGCCAGGCTTTGTGCCGGGGGAGGAACTCCTCGGGCGTCAGACCTTTTTGCCGCGCGGTGCGCTTGACCGGTTCGATCACATAGCCGAACTCGTCATCCGCCTTGCCGCGAGCGAGCGACCAATATTCGTACGCTCCAACCTCGCCGCGCAGCTTCCCGTCCTCGAACCCACCGTCGCGTGCAATCAGGCCCAGGACTCCCATCTGCAGCGCATAACCCGCCTCGACCTGCGCGGCGCTGGGCGGGGTGCCGGTCTTGTAATCGACGATGGCGAGACTGCCATCCGCCAGCCGGTCGATCCGGTCGGCCCGTCCGCTCACTTCGATTGCCTCCACCCGCATCGAACCGCGGCTTTCGATGGCTGTCGGCGTGCGGCCTTCGCGCGTCTGCTCGGCGAGCTTTGCTTCGAAAGTCTCGAAAGCGGCCAGAATGCGAGGTTGCCACAGCCCCTTGAACAGCGGGTGCACCTGCGCCTTGGCAAAAGCTTCTCGCGCAAATGGCACGAGCGCGACCGTCGGATCGCTCTCCCGCGCGCCGTGCCACTTTTCCAGCACATCGTGCACCAATGTGCCGCGCAGGGCCGGATCGCTGAAGGGATCGGCGGCGAGCGGATCGAGACGGCGCAGCTTCAAGATTTCGCTCGCGTAGAATTGGTAAGGGTCGCCCAGCAGACGGTCGAGCGCGGTGGCGCTGATCCGGACGTCTCGGCGCTGGTTAGGCGATGGAGCCGGCATGGGCCGCGGATAGTCGGGCGCCGGGGGCGGCGCGCGGTCGAGCGCGGCGAGCATGGCGGGCATGCGAGCCTCGCGATATTCGCCTGCGAGTTCGCCCAACAGCGCCTCGACCCGCAGCACGAAACGCGAGGCGAGCGTCGGACCTTCGGCGTCGCGCAGCGCCCGGCTCAGCACCACTTCGGGGGCGCCCATCGCGCCGGCGAGGTCGTGCGCGGCAAGGCCAATGCGAAACTCCGCCCCCGGCACGCCCAGCGCGCGTAGCACGGGCGGCGCGAGCAGCGCGTCGGCGCTGGGCGCTTGCGGCCAGCTGCCTTCGTTAAGGCCGCAGCAAATGACCAGATCGGCCCGCGCGAGGCGCGATTCGAGCAGGCCGAAGATTGCGACACGCGGGTGGCCGCCATAGGGCGGGCGGACCGCGACCTCGTCCATCGCATCGCGCAGGATCGCGGCGAAGTCGGCGCCCCTCACCTCGGTCTCGACAGCACCGGCGTGGAGACGCAGGTCCTCGATCAGAGTGGCGAGCGCCCGGCCATCCTCGCGCGCGAAGGCATCCTCTCCGGCCAGCGCTTCGGCGGCCGCTGCGAGCCTATCGACAAGCTCCGCGAGCCGCGCCGATCCAGTGCTGTCCAGAAGCGGCCCCAATATCGCCTCGACCTGCTGCCACCATTCGCTCACTCCGACCATGCGCGCGATCTGACGCAGCGGTTCGAGACCGGGTGCGGGCGTGAGCGCGCGAAGCGCCCGATCGAAAGCGCGCAGGTTTTGAAGCCAGGCGCGCCGTAACTCCGGCTCGCCGCGCGAGACCAGCGGATGACCCAGCAGCGCGACCAGCGTTGCCGGCGCGAGGCCATGGGCGATGATTTCCGCCAGCAGACCCGCCAGCCGTCCCGCGGGCGTCAGCGACAGCGCGCGGCCCGCACTGTCATCGGCCGCGATGTTCCAGCGTTGCAGATGCTGCGCGATGCGCGCCGCAAGCGAGCGATCGGCCGTGACGACGGCGACGCGCTTTTCCGGCTGCTCCAATGCTTCGCGGACCAGCAGCGCGGCGCTTTGCGCCTCTTCCTCGGGCGTCGCCGATACCATCAAGCGCACGCCCTTCAGCCGCCGCTTCTCCGCGGGCAGATCGACCCAGGACTTGCTTGCCTGCGGCGGCAGAAAGAGCGAGGTGATCGCATGGCTGCGCGCGGGCGGTGCGGCGGCGATACCCTTGCGGTGCCAGGAACGCACCTCTTCGCGCTTCAGTCCCATACGAGAGAGCAACAGCTTGAGGTGATATTGCGGATGGGTGAGCGCATCGCCCTTCGCGAACACCTCTCCCCCCGGCTCGGGCGCAGCGCCGGCACGGCCGAGCTCTTCCCACGCCTCGCCCGATAGCGACAGATCGAGATCAGGCAGCACCACCGCACCGCCAGGCAAATCGGCAATAGCCCGCAGCATCCGGGCGAGCGCGGGCGAGGCGCTGGTAACGCCGGCGGCCAGGATCGGCGTTGCGGGCGGATCGGACCGCCATTTGCGCGCCGCGCGGTCGAACAACAGGTTGCGCCGTGTTGCCGCATCGACTTCACCGCGGTGCTCGAGCAGCGACCGCCAGCGCGCCTGAACCCGCGCGAAGGTCCGCAGCGAGCGTTGCCAGTGCCCCGAAAGACTGCCGAGCAGATCGAGCACCGCCTCGCCAGTCAGGTCGTCGGGTGTCTTGTCCTCTACCAGCAGGCGATCGATGGTCCGTGCAATTTCCCGCGCCAGCCGAAGCCGCGCCGCGCCCGGCAGCGGATCATCCCCCTCCGCCGCCCGCTCCTCCGCAACAAGTCGCGCCAGTTCGAGCCAGCGCCGCATCGGTTCGACCGCCGGGGGAATGTCGCTGGCGCCGAGCGGATCGAACAGCACGCCTAACGCTTCGTCCAGATCGAGATCGCCGATCGCCACCATGCGCGGCATCAGCAGGCCATGCGGCGCCTCAGCATCTTCGCGTTCCTGCCCGCTATGGCGGATGAATGCTTCGCGCAGCGTACGGGCGGCGCGGCTGCTGGGGACAAGCAGCGTCAGCCGCGCAAGGCCGAATTCCGCATCGGCATATCGCGGCACGATGCCAGCCACCAAAGCGTCGGCGAAACCGCGATGGGCCGCAATCGAATAGACTTGCGGATCGGCGCGCCCGCTCATGTGTTGCGCCTATCAAAAGCGAGCTCAACCCCTCGCCAGCGCATCTTCGGTCGGCCTGATCGCATCGGGGGTGCCGACTTCGAACCAGCGTCCGGTGAAGGCGACCCCGTAGAGCCGCCCCTCGTCGAGCGCCCGGTTCCACAAGATGTTGGTCGAAAACTTGCCTTCGGGCGCATCGCGCAACAGACGCTTTCCTATGAGTTGGATGCCCGTGTAGATGAAGGGCGCGACCCGGCCCGGCTGCCGCCGCGAAATACGCCCATGCGGGTCCATATGAAAATCGCCGAGCCCGGAGAAGTTTGCCGCGCTGCGATGGCTGACCAACAGGAGCAGCGCGTCCATCCGTTCCGGGTCCCAGCGTGCGGACAGATCGCGGAAGGCATCGCGCGGCCCTTCGAGCCAGATATTGTCGGCATTGAGGCAGAAGAACGGGTCGGGCAGCAGGTCCTGTGCCTTGATCAGCCCGCCCCCCGTTTCGAGCAGCACCTCGCGCTCATCGGAAATCGTGACTCCCGGCGCCTCGCGCTCCAGCACATGCGCCTCGAGCGCGTCGGCGAGATAGTGCACGTTGACCACCGCGCGCGCGATACCGCATTCGGCAAGCCGATCGAGCGCATGGTCGATCAGCGGCTTGCCCGCGACCCGCACCAGTGGCTTTGGCATGGTCGCCGTGAGCGGTCGCATGCGCTTGCCAAGGCCGGCAGCCATTACCATCGCGGTGTCGCTTGCGAGGCCGGCTTTGCCCTTAGCGGTCATACGCTCCCCCCATGCCTTGCGCGCAGCTCGCCAGGGATGTTCCGATCGAACCATCGAGCAACCGGGCCCAGTGCCGGATGCGCCAGATCGCGCTCCATCGCCGCCCAGACGCGCGGGATCATGGCGAGATAGCGCGGCTTGCCATCGCGCTCGGCAAGGCGGGTGAAGATGCCGACGATCTTCGCATTGCGCTGTGCGCCGAGCCGCGCGTAATCGGCCTGGAAATGCTCGCCAGCTCCAGCGGCCGCCATATATCGCTCGAGCATCGCCGCTTCGAGATCGGGCGACACGTCGCGGCGGGCATCCTGCAGCAGGGAAACCAGATCGTAGGCGCGGTGCCCGACCAACGCGTCCTGAAAATCGATCAGCCCTTGCGCCCCCCCGTCGCGCGGATCGCCCAGCAGCATGATGTTCTCCGCATGATAATCGCGCAGCACCGTTACCGGTTGGTCCTGCCGCTCAACCAGGGGAGCAAGCGCCTCCTCCCAGGCCTCCGCATATCCCACCTCGTCGATGTCCAGCCCGTGCGCCTGGCAAAACCATTCAGGCAGGAGCATCGCTTCGCGGACATAGGTCGCCATATCGTAGGGCGAAAACGGGCCGGCGGGCCGTTCGTGCAGGCGCACCAGCGTGTCGACAGCCGCCTCGTAGGCCGCACGCTCCGCACCAGGGTAATCGTCCAGCCAGTCGCGCATCCGATGCTCGCCAAAATCCTCGGTCAGCACCCAGCCCTCGCGCGGGTTTTGCGCATGGATTTGCGGCGCGCGCATACCGTGCGAGGCGAGCCACTGCGCAACCAGCAGAAAAGGCTGCGGATCCTCGTGCGGCGGCGGAGCGTGCATCAGCATCGCGCTCTCACCCGAAGCGCGGCGCAGACGGAAGTAGCGGCGGAAAGAGGCATCGCCAGGGATCGGTTCGATGCGCGCATCATCCCAGCCGGCAGATGCAACGAATTCGCTCAGACCCTCGGGAAGATCGCTCATGCCATGCGCTCTAGCCAAGCCGCACCGGGCTTCACAATCGCTATCCGCCCGCCATCCGCAGCTTTCCCGTCGCGTTCGAGCGCAATCGTCAGACATTGAGGCTCATGCACGAAGCCCCCGGCACGGGCTGGCCATTCAGCGATCAGCGCCGCGCCCTCGCGATAATCCTCGAGCCCCAGTTCGGCGGCCTCCGACGGATCCTCCAGCCGGTAGAAATCGGCATGCACGATCGGCAGACGCAGCGGAGGGGCATCGTAGGTCTCGACGATGGTAAAGGTCGGCGAAGGCACTTCGCCGTCATATCCGAGATGCGCAATGATCGCGCGGGCCAAAGTGGTCTTCCCCGCCCCCAGACCGCCTTCGAGCGCGACCACATCGCCCGGACGAAGGCGATCGGCTATTTGCGCGCCGAAACGTGCCATGGCGGCTAGGTCTGGGAGCGCGCGGCGCTGGTCCATGGGCATCGGCGTCAGGGGAGCAAGATGGTCACCGCGGTGCCCTGCCCCTTGCGGCTGACAATGTCGAGCCGCCCGTCATGCGCTTCGATCAGCGTGCGGGCGAGCGGCAGGCCGAGCCCGTTACGTCGCTCGCGCTCGCCCTCCCCCTCGTGCTCCAACCCGCCGAGCGCGCGGGCGAGCTCGTCTTCCGACATGCCGCTGCCATTGTCGATCATGTCGATCTGGGCCGCCCACTGGTCGTCCCCGCCTGCGCCCTTTCTTGGCTGCGGTTGCGGCAACTCGATAACGATCTTGCCGCCCGCCTCGGTCCCCGCGATCGCATTGTCGAGAAGATTGCCAATCGCGCGGCCGAGCTGGCGCGGATCGGCTTCGACCTTGCGCTTCCTGCCGCCCTTGAGATCGAGGCTCAGCCCGCCCTCGATGATCGCCTTTTCGCGCTCGCGTACCAGTCGGGTGAGAAACGGCAGGAGGTCGAGCTCCTCCTTGGCGATCGGCATCAGGCCCGCTTCGGTCTGGGAAAGGTCGAGGACGTTCTCCACCTGCTCGGTAAGCCGCTCGACCGAGGTGAGGATCGCCTCGATATAGCCGCGCGCCTGCTCGTTCATCTCGCCCGCCGCCCCGCTGGCGAGCAATTCGGCAAAACCTCGTACCGAAGTGAGCGGGGTGCGAAACTCGTAGGACATGTTGGCAAGGAAACGCGCTTTAACCCCGTCGGCTTCCTCAAGCGCCTGCGCCCTCTCGCGCAGCGCCGCCTCGGCCTTCTGCGACGCCGTGATGTCGAGCACGGTCAGCAGCCCGTTACCGTCGGGCAGCGGCACGCCGGCGAAGCGCAGCGTGCGACCGTCGGCCAGCACGACCTGTCCCTGCTTCTCGCGCCGGTCGAGAGTGGCGGCACGCACCACCGCACCGATCGCGGCGGTTTCGTTCGCATCGCGCAGATTCGCCCCGATCGCTTCGAGCAGCTTCTCGGCGCTGGGGTGGGTGTCGAGAAAGTCGGCGCTCAGGCCCCAGGTGCCGGCGAAACTGCGGTTCCACAATTGCAGCGAACCGTCGGGGGCGAAGATCGCCAGCGCCTCGAACAGGCTGTCGAGTGTGGCGGTGCGGGTGCGCAGCAGGGTGTCGCGTGTGGCCGAGAGCGCGAGTTGTTCGGTCCGATCTTCGGCGATCATCACGAGGCCGCCATCGGGCATCGGCTGCGCGACGATGCGCAGATGCGTGCCGCCGGGCAGCGGCCAGTTTTCCTCGACCGTTTGCGCCGCATCAAACCATTCGCGGTGATCGCGGCGCCATTCGGGAAAGTCGCGCACCTCTGGTGTGCTCCCATGTTCGCGCGCGTCGGCAAGGAAGCGGTCGAACGCGATACCCTCCCCGATCGCTTCCTCGCCAAGCCCGAACCGCCGGCGGAAGGGACGATTGGCGAAGACCAGCGTCTCGTCCGCGCCGAATTGCGCAACGCCGACCGAAAGCTGGTCGAGCATGGCGCGCTGCGCTTCGCGAAACGCACGAAATTCGCGCGCGACCTGCTGTTGTTCTTCGATGTCGATCGCATAGCCCGCGACGCCGTTGCGGCCGAGCGGCAGGTCGGTCACCCGCAGCGCACGGCGCTCGCCCTCGATCGTGACAGCGTCGGTCCGGCTGAGTTCCTCGCCGGTTTCATAAGCCTCACGAGCGATCTCGCCCGGCGAACGGCCTTCATGCGCTTCGAGCAGCTCGATCTGCTGCTCGATCACCGTTTCGAGGTCGGGCGCACCGACCGCTTCGACATAGGCGAGGTTGACCAGCTGCAGCGCCATGTCGGGGCCGCGGAACCACATCGGGGTGGGCGCGGCTTCGATAAGGCCGATCAGTGCGGCGAAGTCGGACCGGGCGCGCGCGGTGTCGGCGCGCAATCGCGCCAATTCGTCGGCGCTGGCGGTGAAATCGAACACCCAGACGATCGCCGCGCCGCCGGCGGAGACCTTTGGATCGGCCAGCGCGCCCTGCAATTGCAGGCTGCGCCGCGCACCCGGCGGGGTCAGCGTCATCGCAAACGGCGCGGCGCTCTTTTGCGTGGCCCTGACCTTGGCCCACAGCGCATCGACCTGGTCCTGCGAAAGCCCCCGCCCCCCTTCGCCGTCCACAGCGCCGCCGGTCAGTTCGCTGACATATTGCGGCATTGCGGTCAGCCCGAGCCAGCGCGCGAGCCGTTCGGGTGCCTCGATCCGGCCATCGACGCGGATCAGCATCGGGATCGCCGGCGCGACGTCTAGCAGATGCTGCATCCGAGCAAGCGAGGTTTCGAGCGCCTTCGCCCGCCGCGTGCTCGCACCGGCGCGCAGCACGACGATTGCTGCAGCGACCGTCCAGGCGGCGAGCACCAGCGCGAGGATCACGAGAGCCAGCGGCGTCAGTTCCATCACTGCCAGCTATGCCTGTGGTGCCCGCCATGCAACGGGCGAAGAGCAATCAATAGCGGTAATGATCGGGTTTGAACGGCCCTTCCTGCGGCACGCCGATGTAGTCGGCCTGCTTCTTCGACAATTGCGTCAATTCGACGCCGAGCTTGTCGAGATGCAGCGCGGCAACCTTCTCGTCGAGATGCTTGGGCAGGACGTAGACGTCGTTCTCGTATTCGTCCGACTTCGTGTAGAGCTCGATCTGCGCCAGCACCTGGTTGGTGAAGCTCGCGCTCATGACGAAGCTCGGATGGCCAGTCGCGCAGCCCAGGTTCACAAGGCGTCCCTTTGCGAGGATCAGCAGGCTCTTGCCATCGGGCAGCGTCACCATATCGGTGCCTTCCTTGATCTCCTTCCACTCGTAATTGTCGAGCGCGGAAATCTGGATCTCGCTGTCGAAATGGCCAATATTGCACACGATCGCCATGTTCTTCATCGACTTCATGTGCTCGCCGGTGATGACATCTTCATTGCCGGTGGCAGTGACGAAAATGTCGGCGCGCTTGGTCGCTTCTTCCATCGAGACGACTTCGTATCCGTCCATCGCCGCCTGCAGCGCGCAGATCGGGTCGATCTCGGTGACCATCACGCGAGCACCGCCATCGCGAAGGCTGGCGGCCGAACCCTTGCCGACGTCGCCGTAGCCGGCAACGCAGGCGACTTTGCCGGCCAGCATGACGTCGGTCGCGCGGCGGATGGCGTCGACCAGCGATTCCTTGCAACCATAAAGGTTGTCGAATTTCGACTTGGTCACGCTGTCATTCACGTTGATCGCCGGGAACGGGAGCTTGCCCTGCTTGGCGATTTGGTAGAGGCGCATGACGCCGGTGGTGGTCTCTTCTGAGACGCCCTTGATGTTCTTCACGCTCTTGGTGAGATAGCCCGGCTTCTTTGCGACGAAGGCCTTCAGCGCGCGCTGGAACTCAATTTCCTCGGCATTGGAGGGTGCGGGCATTTCCTCGCCCGCCTCGATGCGCGCGCCCCAGAGCGCGAACATCGTCGCATCACCGCCATCATCGAGGATCAGATTGGCGGTGAGGTCTCGATCGCTGTCGCTCGACCAATCGAAGATGCGCCCGACATAGTCCCAGTAATCCGACAGGCTCTCGCCCTTGATCGCGAACGCGGGAATGCCCTGATCGGCGATCGCGGCGGCGGCGTGATCCTGCGTCGAGAAGATGTTGCAGGTGGCCCAGCGCACTTCCGCCCCGAGAGCAACCAGCGTCTCGATCAGCACCGCGGTCTGGATCGTCATATGCAGCGAGCCGGTGATCCGCGCACCCTTCAGCGGCTGCGAGGAACCGTATTCCTCGCGTAGCGCCATCAGCCCGGGCATCTCGGTTTCGGCGATCGCGATTTCGTCGCGGCCATATTGAGCAAGCCCAATATCCTTGACGATATATTCCTTGTCAGCTGCGATCGTGGCCATCATTTCCTCCGTTAAATCGATTGCGCGCGGACCTAGCGAGAGGCGCTTGTCCGCGCAAATATAAAGTTATCTTTATATCTGTAATTGTTGCTCCGGACAGGTCCGCCTGTATATCGAGCGCCATATACCCCCGCGAGCGAAAGGATATTGCGAATGAGCATTTCTGTAGGCGACACGATCCCCGACGTAACCCTGGTCAAAGCGAGCCCCGAGGGGCCGCAGCAGGTCCAAGCTCGCGACTATTTCGCCGGCAAGAAGGTTGCGCTGTTCTCCGTCCCGGGGGCCTTCACCCCGACCTGCTCGGCCAAGCATCTGCCCGGCTTCGTCGACAAGGCGGAAGAATTGAAAGCGAAGGGCATCGACGAGATCGTCGGCACCGCGGTTAACGACGCCTTCGTCATGCAGGCCTGGAACGAGAATGCCGGTTCGAGCGACATTACGATGCTCGCCGACGGCAACGCCGAATTCGCCAAAGCGGTCGGCCTGACCATGGACGGCAGCGGCTACGGCATGGGCACACGCGGTCAGCGGTTCTCGATGCTGGTCGAAGACGGCAAGGTCACCCAGCTGAACGTCGAGGATCCAGGCGACTACAAAGTCTCGAGCGCGGAGCACATGCTGGGACAGCTCTGAAACGTCGCCGGTGCCAACGCCGCCGTGCAGTGCGCGATACCGCGCATGGTCGCCATTAGATTAGCTCGCCAGCAGTCCAAGTCTCACCCGCCCAGTTCCCGACTGGATCAAACCGATCGTACGGGCAGCGGCGGTCGAGAGATCGATCACGCGGCCGCCGTGATACGGGCCACGATCATTAATACGCACGACGACGCTTTCGCCGTTACGGGTGTTTGTGACCCGAACCCGGCTGCCAAGCGGGAGGGTGCGATGCGCGGCGGTATATTGTCGCGGATCGAAGACTTCGCCGCTCGCAGTGCGATTGCCGGCGAGCTCGTCTCCGTAAAAACTCGCTTCGCCCGAACCGAGGGAAGTCTCGTCGGACGAGGCGTCATATTGATTTTTCGGGCTAGAGGCAGACCGATCGAAGGCGCTTACCGGCTTGGATTCGACGCTGGCAACGCCGGTGCCTAGCCTGATCGTATCGGGCGTAGTGCGATCGTGAATAAGCGTATAGGCAAGAGCAAGGGAGATTGCGGCCAATACAGCCAGTCCGATCAATAGCAATTGACGCTGCGATTTGAGCCTCAGAAAAGTCTGCAATCGCTCTCTTCGGCTGGGGAGATGGGAACTTCGTACGTCGGCTTGGGAAGTGCTGTCCATGTATTAACAATGCATACCCCCCCACCGATTGTTCCGAAGTAGATCGAATCCGCGCCTTGTCTCGATCTTCTTCGCTTAATACCCCATCAAGCTCAGCACTTCCTTGCGGCTGCGCTCGTCTTCGAGGAAACAGCCCATCATGCGGCTGGTGGTCATGCCGACGCCGGGGGTCTTGACGCCGCGACCGGTCATGCAGCCGTGTTGCGCTTCGATGACGACGGCAACGCCCTGCGGTTCGAGATTGCTCCAGATGCAGTCCGCTACTTCTGCCGTCAGACGCTCCTGGACCTGGAGGCGCCGGGCGAAGCCGTGTAGAACGCGGGCGAGTTTTGATATCCCTACCACGCGCTTGTGTGGCAGGTAGGCGATGTGGGCGACGCCGGTGATCGGGGCCATGTGGTGTTCGCAGGCCGACTGGAAGGGGATGTCCTTTAGCAGCACAATCTCTTCATAGCCGCCGACCTCTTCGAACACGCGGGAGAGATGGATTGCGGGGTCCTCCTTGTAACCCTCGCAATATTCGAGCCATGCCCGCCCCACCCGTTTGGGCGTGTCGAGCAGCCCCTCGCGTGCGGGATCGTCGCCCGCCCATTCGATCAGCGTGCGGATCGCGTCCTGCACCTTTTCGGGCACGTCGGGCTTTTTCAAAGGGTTGTTCGGATCGAAGTCGTCGTCGGCCCCGTGAAGGTCTCTCATAAACGGCATTTCCCAGTTTCAGGCGTGGCGATCCCCACCCCGTTCCATTACGCAAAGGGGTGCGCGAAACAAGGCTCGCGGGGCCGATGGCACAAAGGAAAGGGCACCGCAGGCGCGTTGCCAGCGGTGCCCCTCTCGTTTCGGCAGCGAATGTACGGTGCGCACTATTCCTTGGCGTCTTCCTTTTCCTCGGGCGTCACCTCGGCCGCGGCCTTTTCCTTTTCCTTGCGCTCGTCGAAGGTGGCGGTCATCTCCTTGTCCATCGACTTGTCGATCTGATCGGCGAAGTCGGGGAAGTGATCTTCCTCCTCCTCGTTGATATGGTGGCGATAGCGCTCGTCCAGCTGCTTGAACTTCTGCATCCAGGCGCTCGAACCCATATCGGTGGCGGCGAGGTCGTTGAGCATTTCGTCGATTTCGTGATGCTCGGCGACCGAATGGCGGGTCTCGTCGCTGACATCGGGTTCGGCGAGCATTTCGGAATAAACCGCCTGCTCTTCGGCGGCGGCGTGGCTCTTCAATTCCTTCGTCAATTGGGTGAACAGCTCGCGGCGCTCCTCACTGGCGCCTTCGGTTTTGGCGATCCGATCGAGCAATTCGCGCTGGCGATCGTGGTCGGTCCTCAGACGTTCGAGAACCTTGGTGTCTGTGTCGGATGAACTCATGGCGGGCTCCCTTAGTGTAAGCATGTGCGGGGAATGTCTTCACTAAACCAAAGGCTCAAACCGGCGATTGTTCCGCGCCGCTTGCCGCGAAGGCCCGTGCCGCCCATATTCAATGGCATGGCCGGAACCCATGCCAGAACCTATGACGGTCCCGATGCCGCCGCCTTTGAGGACTGTGCGCTCAGGGCGCTCGAAAGTATGCCTGCGGAGTTTCGCGAACCCTTGCGCGATTGCGTGCTGAGGATCGAGGAGTTCGCCCGGCCCGGCCAGCTCACCTCGGTCGATCTGACGGACTCATGGGAGTTGACAGGGCTATATGAAGGCACGCCGCTGCCCGAACAGTCGCTGTTCGATCATGCGCCGATGCCGCCGATCATCAGCCTATTCCGCCAGCCGCTGCTGAAAGAGATGGACGAGACCGGCGTCGGCTTTGCCGAACTGGTGCGCCATGTCGTGGTGCACGAGGCGGGCCACCATTTCGGCTTCAGTGACGACGATATGCACGCGCTCGAGGATATGGCCGGCGATTAGGGCCGGCGATCGGTCTCGCGCCGATCGCGAAACCAAACCGACCGCCCCGACAAAAAAAGCCCACCCGCGTTTCGCGGATGGGCTTTCTTGGCGCGCCAGGAAGGATTCGAACCTCCGACCGCCTGATTCGTAGTCAGGTACTCTATCCAGCTGAGCTACTGGCGCGCGGGGAGTGGGGCACATAGGACCGGGGGCGTGGATTGGCAATCCCCTGTTTGGCCGTTCGCTTCTTTCGCCCGTTACCATTCCCTGCATCGTTCCCCGGTCCCGCCGAACAGCTGGGCAGCTAGGTCGCAGTCGAGCGGCGGCTTAGCGAGCGAGCGCACTTCGGCGGCGGTGAACCAGCGTACCTCCCCTCCTTCGAGCGCCGCCGGCGTCCCCTCCCAGCACGCGATAGTGTAAAGTAGGATGACAATCGGCGCCGCTTCTATCCGAACGCCGCTTTCGGCAAAAGCAGATGGCCAGCAATCGGTCTCGCGCACCGCGATCCCCAATTCCTCGCGCAATTCCCGGATCAGCGCTTTTACCGGGAATTCAGTATCTTCGACCTTGCCACCCGGGAATTCCCATAGGCCGCCGTGATCCTTTTCCAAAGGTCTGCGCTGCAAAAGCCAATTGTCTCCTGAGCCCCGCAAAGCCCCTGCCACAACCCAGATCGGTCCCGCTGTCATGTCGGAAATTCTTCCATCCGAGCCTTTTCTATCAATGATTTCTTAACCCGGCGACGCGAAATTGTATCTCGTCAGGAACGTATCCCAGGTGACTTCATGCATTCGACGCCATTCCTCAAGAGTATCTGGAAAGACGAATCGGGTGTCACCGCCGTGGAATATGGCCTGATCCTCAGCCTCGTCGTTGTCGCTATCCTCGTGGCTTTTCAGGGCCTTGCCTTGACCACCACGAGTATTTGGGACGACATGGCTGAACAGTCCGATGAGGCAATGGGGTGATAAGAATTTGGTAAGGGTCCAGATTAGGACTTTCTCAATCGCTTCGCGCTAATTCATCAAATGTCCAGTTGATTGACCATTGGCAGGGCACGGGTACCGAAGACCAAAACCAGGAGACTACATAATGACTTTCATCAACAAGCTCGCTCGCGACGAACAGGGCGCGACCGCCATTGAATACGGCCTGATCGCCGCTCTGATCGCCGTTGCCGCGATCGCCGCGATGACCACGCTCGGCAGCAACCTGACCAACACCTTCAACGAGGTGAACACGGCCATGGAAGGCGAAGACTAACCTTCTACGCTTCATAAAAAAGGAGGCGGCGGGGTCATCCCCGCCGCCTTTTTTGTTGTCTGGCTTCGACGGAAACAAGAAAGGTCCGCGCCGAAAGACGCGGGCCCTTGCCGTTTGCGGGAGTATCGTTCTACCGGCCGCGGACGACGATCTTGACTTGCTGTCCGGGCTGCAGACTGTCGTTCGAACCCAGTGCGTTGAGCACGCGGAACCTTTGCTCCTGCGCGTCGGTATAGGCCATGCGCCGCGCCAGGCTGGAGACCGTATCGCCGCGCTGCACCGTAACGACATCGAGCCGGCGCGGGATCACCTGGTCGGCTTCGGCCTGGCTGATCCGGCGCATCGACTGGAACATCGGGCCAAAGGTGTTGGCACGCCCCGCCGGCGTGATCGCGGCAAAGTGATAGGCGCGATCGTTCGAAAATTCGTAGGCGAACACCGTCACGTCGACCTGTTGCTGGCCGTTATTGACGCGTGCCTGGCCGACCATCGCGGGGATCCCATTGACGGTGGTGCGCTGCATCTCCGCCGGGGCGAGCTGGCTGTTCTCTCCACCAAGCGCCGCGAACTGCTGACGCACATAGGTTTCGAGATTGCCGTTATAGGGCGCGAGGGTAAGCTGGGCCTGCCCGCCCTGACCGTTGATGCTGACCGCGCGGGTCGAATTGATCATGAAAAAGCCCTGTGGCGCGGTGAAGGTCAGACGCAGGTCGGGATGAATGAAGCTGCGACCCTCGATGATGCCCTGTTCGGGATCGTCGCCATAAAGAAGCCCGTCGATGCGCTGCAGGAACGTTGCCGTGTTGGTCACCGATCCGGGCAGGCCTTGCGCGTTCGAGATTGCGCGCTGGACCCGGCTCGCGGGATCGGGGTGAGTCGATGCCCATTCGGGCGCGGTGGCATCTTCGCGGCCCTGAAGCCGCGCATCGAGCGCATTTTGCGCGGCGAGGCTCGCAAGCACCGTTCCCATCGCGCGCGGCTCGTAGCCCGCCCGGGTCAAATACTGAATTCCGAGATCGTCCGCCTCGAGCTCCTGCGAGCGCGAATAGCTCAGCGTCAGCAGCTGCGAGCCTTGCAGGAAACCTCGGGTGAGCGTGTCGCCCAACCCGGTATCGCCGAGCAGGATGGAAGACCCGATTGCGCCTAATACGCCGAGAATCGAATTGCGCTGCGCGCGTTGCTGACGGCGCTGCGAATGGCGCGCGGCTACATGGCCGACCTCGTGGCCGAGCACGGCAGCCAGTTCGGCCTCATTGTTCATCAGCGTCACCAGCTGGCGCGTGGTATAGATATAGCCACCCGGCACGGCAAAGGCGTTGTTGATCGGCGAATTGAGGAGGCTTACCGTAAAGCTATCGCGGGCATTGCCGAGCCCGGAATTGACCGCGATGTTCTTGCCCACCTGCTCCACATATTGCGCCTGCGGCCCGGTCATGGCCCCGCCGAACTGCTGAAGCAATTGCGGATGGTATTCCGCGCCCTGCTGCATCTCGGCTGGAGTGATCGGGGTCGAGGCGGAGGGAATATCGGCCCCTCCCACGCAGCCCGCGAGCGCGGTGGCAAGCGCAGCGATACCCGCCGTGCGAGCCAGTATTTTCTTGTTTTTCATCGTCTTCGCCTTTCGGTGCGGTGCCGCGTGGGACGGCTCGTATATATCCTATCAATGGGCGTGACAGGTTCAGGTTCCACGCAAGAGCACCGCGCGGCGGGACAGGTGGGACGGCGGATGACGGAAGAGCGTATCAGCCCGTCATCTGCATGAAGCGCTCTTCGCGCGAGCTCTGCAATTCCTCGGTGCTGCGCCCGGCAAGCGCACTTAGCTCCTCGCCGAGCACCGTGCAGAGGCGCCGTGCCATGCCGGCAGGATCGCGATGCGCGCCGCCGACGGGTTCCTTGACGATCCGGTCGATCACCCCGAGCCGCTTCAAATCCTGCGCGGTGATCTTCATCGCCTGCGCCGCATCCGCGGCCTTTTCCGCCGTGCGCCACAGGATCGAAGCGCACCCTTCCGGCGAGATCACTGAATAGACCGCATGTTCGAGCATCAATACCCGTTCCGCGCTGGCCAGCGCCACCGCGCCGCCCGATCCGCCCTCGCCCACGATTACCGACACCATCGGCACGGGCAGCGCGAGGCACGCCTCGGTCGAGCGCGCGATAGCTTCGGCCTGACCGCGTTCCTCGGCCTCGATCCCCGGAAACGCGCCCGACGTATCGACGAGCGTGACAACCGGCAGACCGAAGCGCCCCGCAAGCTCCATCAGGCGGATCGCCTTGCGATAGCCCTCGGGCTTGCCCATGCCGAAATTGTGGCGGATGCGGCTGCTCGTATCGTGACCCTTTTCGTGCCCGATCAGCATGACACGGCGCGTTTCCCCGCTTTCGCCTCCATCGAGTGTCGCAAAGCCGCCGAGGATCGCCTCGTCTTCGCCGAAGAACCGATCGCCGCCGAGCGGCACGAAATCCGCAAAGCAATGTTCGACATAGTCGCGGAAATGAGGGCGGCCGGGATGCCGCGCGACCTGCGTCTTTTGCCAAGGCGTCAGCGAGGCGTAAGTCGAGGCGAGCAGCTCTCTGGACTTGGTTTCCAGCCGCTCGATCTCGGCCGCCACGTCGACCCCGTGATCGACATCGAGCTTACGCATTTCGGCGATACGCTCGTCTAGGCTGGCGACCTGTTTCTCGAATTCGAGGTAGGATAACATGGCCGCCGCGCTAGTCCTTCGCGCTGTGGCCCGCAAGTGGGTGCCGCGCATTGACGAGCGCGACGAGGCGCGCTGCATCGACATGGGTGTAGATCTGGGTGGTCGCGATATCGGCATGGCCGAGCAGCGTCTGGAGCATGCGCAGATCGGCCCCACCTTCGAGAAGGTGGGTGGCAAAGGCATGGCGCAGGACATGCGGGCTGACCCGCGCGGGATCGATCCCGGCGCGCGTCGCCAGCGCCTTGACGAGCTGAAATAGACGGACCCGCGAGAGGTGCTTGCCCCCGCGCGAGGGGAAGAGGAAGCGCGAAGGGGGCGTGTCAGGGCGCACCGCGATCCAGCGCGTAAGCGCCTCTTTCGCGCGTTCGCCCACCGGCACAGTGCGCGCCTGTCCGCCCTTCCCCACCAGGGTCAGCAGCGGCGCATCGCGCGGAACGGCAGCCAGTGGCAGGTCGACCAGCTCGGTCGCGCGCAGACCCGAGCCGTAGAGCAATTCGAGGAGAGCCAGCTGGCGGATGGCGGCGGGTTTGCCACTCTCGGCTTCGCGCTCGGCCGTGGTAAAGAGCGCGTCTATCTGGGCGTGGCTAAGCACCTTGGGCAGCGGGCGGCGTGCGCGCGGCGCGGGGAGCGCACCGGAAGGATCGTCCTCGCGCCAACCTTCCTCCAACGCGAAACCGAAGAATTGGCGCAGGGCCGAAGCCTTGCGTGCGGCGGTGGACGGGGCGAGCGCGCTCCATTCGCCGGCCAGTTTCGCGATCGCCGCGCGCGGAGCTGCCGAGAGATCGCCGACCGCCTCCTCCGCCTGGGCCAGATCGCTGCGATAGGCGGCGAGCGTATTTGCTGCCGCGCCGCGTTCGGCGGCGAGCATGTCGAGAAAGGCGCGGGTGGCGGCCGACATCTGCGCTGCGCCTGCTCGACGCGCCGCCCCGCCCTAGGCGCGGGCTACCGCTTCGGCGGCGATCATGCGCGCCTCGGCCTCGAGCCCGACACGGGTGAGCGCCGCGGTGATGTGGTAAAGATGCAGCGGGGTCATCTGCGCCCAGCTGTCGCCCTGCATGCCGAGCCCCGCAAGCAGCGCTACGAGCGCCGCATTCTCGACCTCGGCGGCGCGCGCGATGGTGCGGCTCCAGCGGGTTTGCCGCGTCAGGTCGCCGCCCGCCTCCTCGCTCCAGGAGGCGAGACTTCCACCCGGTAGCCGCCCGAGCCCGGCCAACCCTGCGACCAGGAACGCGCTGCGACGCTGGCCGGCGCTTTCATCGGCATCGCGGAAGCTATCGATCCCGCCGCGCGAGGCGGCACGCGCGCCCGGGTCGGCCAGCGCCAGCATCGCCCAGCCAAGCGACCCCGTCTCGACCACGCCGCGCCAGCCCGCCGCGTCGCGATCGAGCCCGGCGGTCAGCATCGAGGCAATGAGATCGTCCGCCGCCTTTGTCTGCGCTTCGGCTGGCGCGATCCGCGCCGCGGCATAGGCCGTCAGCACCCGGCCCGCAAAACCGCTCTCCCCCTCGCCCCACAGGCCGCGCATGGCGGCGATCCGCGTGGCAGGGTCGGGCGCGACATAGGCTTCGCGCAGCCGCGCCGCCGCCTGCGCTTCGACGCCGCTCGCGCCTTCGAGCGCGTATAGGCGACTGTAGAGATCGACCAACGCGCTCGCCGAAAATACGCCGCGCGCCGCGGCGGTCTGCGCGTATCGCGCCCGCATGCTCATCGGCAGCGCCGCATTGGCGGCGCCGGCCAGTGCGTAATAGGCTCCATCCGCGCCTGTCAGCGCCGTATCGAGCAGCTCTTCCGGTATATCCTCGCCCACTGCCTGGGCGAGCGACATGCGCCAAGGCGTAAGTTCTTCGGCACCGTCCCAATCGACCCGTGTGCCGCCCCGCCCACGCCCGGCGGCGCCGGCATATCGCTGCGCCAGGAGCAGGTCGATCTCGGGAGCGATCGCGCGGCTTTGCGCGATGTTGAGCTGCGAGGCGGCGAGCGCGCCCTCGCCGGCATAGGCGTTGCAGATCGCCTGCCACATGACGCGCTGCGGATCCTCGCGCCCGCCGCCCTGCAGGCGGATCGCCGGACAGGCGCCCGCGACATCGCTCGCCGCGATATAGGCATCGAGCGCCGCGTCGGTGAGCGCGCCGTTCCAGTTGCCGGTATCAATATCCTGCGCCAGCGCGCGCGCGACGGTGAACTCACCCAGCGTATTGAGCGCCGCGATGCGCAGGGCGGCAAACTCCACCGGGTCCATGCCTTCGGGCGCGGCAAACCGGCTCGCCAACGTGCGGCGCAGCAGGATATGACCCCAGCGCGAGACCATCGGCCCGCGAATACCCGCCACCACTGCCCGTACCAGACTCGGTGGTTGGGCCGCGAGCGACCGGGTCGCGAAGCCGCCCTCCTCCGGCGCGAGAATACCGACCTGTTCCAGCGAACGGCGGGCGGCGGGGGGGATGTCGTATTCGGGCTTCAACCCCAGAAGATCGTCCAGTTCGTCAGTCGATAGCGCCTCGAGTTCGCGCAGGGTCGGCAGGCCTTTCAGCTCAGATGGTGAGACGGGCGGCGCCGCGGGCGCGGGCGCGCCGCCGGGTGCCTGCGGCAGCGGCGGCGCGGTGGTCGGACCTGTCGGCGAGGGCCGGGGTGTGGCTCCAGGCGCGGCCGGTGACGGCTGATTGGGCCGTGCGGTAGGAGTGGGCGTCGGCGTCGGCTGCGGATCGTCGAATCCGGGGGGCAGCAGCGATACGGGCGCGTCTTGTGCCAGCGCCAGACCGCCTGCCACTGCGCCCATCAGTGCTGCGGCGAGAGCAAATCCAGCGCTGCCGGACCGCAATCCGGCTCGGGATTTTGCGCGCATTCTCATCCGTGCCTCTCGACCGGTACCGGCACCGATGTCGCATCGCTCAGCGTCACCTTTTCGGCGATCGGGCGGATGGGCTCCTCCCCGCCGTCGATCCAGGCGACGAGCGTGACCAGCGCGATGGCGCCCGCCGCATAGAGCGGCCAGCGGCGCAGCGCGTCCTTTCGCGCCTCGCCTTTTGTCTTTCGCGAAGGGTCCCGCGAGAGGATGACGCGTTTTTGCGTGTCGTCAGACATGTTGCGCGCGCTCTACCCCATGTCTAGGCCAGCGTGAACAGCTTTTCGGTGGTGGCATGGACCCCAAATCTACGAACGGTGACGACGAATTTGTAGCGCTGGCGGCGCGCATCGCCCAGCCGATCGTGCTGGTCGGACTGATGGGGGTCGGCAAGTCGACCGTCGGGCGGCGGGTCGCCGCCATGTTAGGACGCGGTTTCGTAGATGCCGACGACGAAATCGAACAGGCCGCGCAGCGCAGCATTCCCGAGATTTTCGAGGAGTTCGGCGAAGACTATTTCCGCGACGGCGAGCGGCGGGTGATCGCGCGGCTGATCGAAGACGATGCGGGCGTGATCGCGACCGGCGGCGGCGCTTTCGTCGATCCGCAGACGCGCGAGCTCGTGCTGGACAAGGCGATCGCGGTGTGGATCGATGCCGATATAGAGACGCTGGTCGAGCGCACCTCGCGCCGTAACACGCGCCCGCTGCTACGCGGCGGAGATCCTCACGCGATCCTCTCCGATCTCTACGATAAGCGCCGCGACCATTATGCACAGGCGCAGGTACGCGTATGCAGCGAGAACAGCCCTCATGCCGATACGGCGCGGGCAATCATCGAAGGCGTGGACGCATGGCTGAGGCGGTAGCCCCGACGATCGTTCCGGTGGCGCTCGGCGGGCGCTCCTACGAGGTGCGCATCGCTCCCGGCCTGCTCGGCGATATTACAGGCCAGGCCGCGCCCTTTCTCGCGCCCTATGGCGAGCGTCCCGTCCCCATCGTGGCCGACGCCAATGCCCGCGCGCATCATGGCGAAGCGCTTGAGCGAGCCCTCGCGGCGGCGGGCCATTCCGTGCGCTGGTACGATGTGGCGCCGGGCGAGGGTTCGAAAAGCTGGGCCGGGCTCGAAGCGCTGACCGACTGGTTGCTGGCCCAGGGGGTGACCCGCTCGGACCATGTCTTTGCGCTGGGCGGAGGAGTGGTCGGCGACCTCGTCGGCTTCGCCTGCGCGATCCTCAAGCGCGGTTGCGGCTTCGTCCAATTGCCCACCACCTTGCTGGCGCAGGTCGACAGTTCGGTCGGCGGGAAGACCGCGATCAATGTCGCGGCGGGCAAGAACCTGATCGGCGCCTTTCACCAGCCTTCGCTGGTGCTTATCGACACCGGGACGCTCGACACCCTACCGCCGCGCGAAATGCGCGCGGGCTATGCCGAGGTCCTGAAATACGGCCTTTTGGGCGATGCGCCGTTCTTCGCGTGGCTCGAGGAGTATGGAGATGCGGTCCTGGCGCGCGAAGATGCACCTCTCGGCCGCGCCATTTCCACCAGCGTCGCCGCCAAGGCGTGGATCGTCGCCGAGGACGAGCGCGAGACGTCGGGAGTGCGCGCGTTGCTCAATCTCGGTCACACATTCGGCCATGCGCTCGAAGCCGCGACGGGGTTCTCGGACCGGCTACTCCACGGCGAGGCAGTGGCGCTCGGCATGGTGCTGGCGGCGCGCTATTCGGCTCGTCGTGAGTGGCTCAATGACGCGGCCGCCGAGCGCGTGACGCGGGCCATCGACCGGGCGGGCCTGCCGAGCGAAATCGCGGCGCTCGGCCTCGATTGCAACGGCGCGGCGCTGGTCGATCACATGCGCCACGACAAGAAGATGGAAGCCGCCGGCACGCTGCCCTTCCTGCTGCTGAAGGATATCGGCGCAGCTTTCATGGCGCGCGATGTCGACCTCGCCGATCTGGCCGCCTTCCTCGACGCACAGCTTCAGGCACACTGACCTTGCCCGCGCGCATCATCGTCCTCAACGGCGTCAGTAGCGCCGGGAAGACCACTCTGGCGCGCGCGATCCAGGCCGAAGCCGCGGGAGCCGGACGCGCGTTGCTGCATGTCGAAATGGACAAGTTCATCTCTTTCCTGCCCGACGGACATGAAGCTCACTCCGACTGGTTTCCGGTCCGGCAAGTGCAGAGCGAGGCCGGCACTCTGCCGCGCATCGTCAACGGCCCACTCGGCGAAAAACTGATGGCCCAGATGCGGCATTTCGTGATAGGAGCGGGGCGCGGCGGGCTGGATTGCGTCGTCGATGAGGTCTGCCCTGCAAGCGAGATCGCCGATTACCGCAAAGGGCTGGCGGGCTGCGAGTTGCGCATCGTCAAGGTCGCTGCGCCAATCGAAGTGATCGAGAAACGCGAAAAGGACCGCGGCGATCGCCTCATCGGACTGGCCCGCGAGCAAGCGGGCCATCTTCATCGCGGCATCGAATACAACGCTGAAATCGACACCAGCACCGCAAATTCAGGCGAACTGGCCGGGCGCTTGATTGCCGACCTGTACTCGTGATCAGGAAACCGAGCGCGGGAGCTGCGACACCTTGGGCTCGATATCGGTCAGCCGGGCCGAGCCTTGCGCTTCTTCCTCCTCGGCGACCATGGCATCGTGCTCTTCGAACAGGCGCTCTATCTCTTCGCGCTTTTCGAGCAGCAAATGCGCGATGCCCGGAGCGAGGCTTTCGCCGTCGCCGATCTTGCCGAACAATGCCGCCAGATCGCTTTCGGTCGCCTCGCGACTGGTTTTGAAAAACTTACCTTTGCGGTCGAAGTATCCGGTTCCTCTTCTAGCCATGTCTTGATCCCACCAGCCTGAACTACAAATCCTCTCCGGCTCGAACCTTCTATATTTAAGGAAAGTCGTCGGCTTCTCCAACATCGCCGTTTGGTGGGGATTATAATTGCAGCAACTGGAAACGGTAAATCTCAGCAAATTTCACGCCGGACTTACTTTATATTCCGCTCTCGCACCAATGTGCCACGCTGACAAGCGCGCCGCCGATCATTCGAGTTCGAGAATCACCGCATCGACCGCGAGGCTTTCGCCCTCCTCGGCCCTGATCGAGGTGATCGTGCCCTCCTTTTCGGCGCGCAGGATGTTCTCCATCTTCATCGCCTCGACCGTCGCCAGCGGCTGCCCGGGTTGGACCTCTTCGCCCTCTTCGACATGCAGCTTCACGAGCATGCCGGGCATCGGGCAGATGAGCATTTTGGAGAGGTCGGGCGGCTCCTTTTCGAGCATCAGGCTTTCATGCTGCGCAAGCCGCAGCGGCAGCACCAGCGCGCGCGTGGTGCGACCGCGCGTCGTCACCTTCCAATGCGCACCGTCGCGGTGGACGATGAGGCCGAACGGTCTTTCGTCCTCGTCCCAGCCGCGCGCCTCGACCATGCCGGGCATCCAGTCGGTGCCGCCGCCAACCATGACACCGTCGACCTCGGCGCCCTCGTCGCTCAGCTTGACCTCGTGCCGGCTGGCCTCGGCGCCGGCGCTCGCAGGCTCGATCTTGACCAGCCAGTCGCAGGTCGTGCGGTTAACGCCTATGTCCCCATCGTCGCCGCCGAGCTGACCCGAAATGCGGTGCGCGCGGTTTTGCCAGGTAAATTCGTTGCCGGCGAATAGCGCGGCGAGGCGGCGCTGGAATTCTTCGGAAACCGGCGCGCCTTCGAAACCTTCGGGATATTCTTCGGCGATGAAGCCGGTGGTGAGCTCGCCGGAGCGAAAGCGCGGATGCTGCATGATCGCGCTCAGAAAATCGATATTGTGGCCGAGCCCTTCGATCCGGAAGGCGTCGAGCGCCTCGATCTGCAGGTCGGCAGCCGCGTCGCGTGTCGGCGCCCAGGTCACGAGTTTGGCGATCATCGGGTCGTAATAGATCGAGACCTCGCCGCCTTCGTAGACCCCGTCATCGACGCGCACACCGCCTTCGCCCCCGCCGGGAAGCTCGCGCGCCACGCCGCGCCGCTTCTGGCCTGCGACCTCCTCGTCCGCCGTCCAGCCCGGCACCGGCGGCGAATAATGCACCAGCCGCCCGGTCGAGGGGAGGAAACCGCGATAGGGATCCTCGGCATAGACGCGGTTTTCAATCGACCAGCCGTCGATCCCGATATCGTCCTGCGTCAACGCCAGCTTTTCGCCAACGGCCACCCGGATCATCTGTTCGACAAGGTTGATACCGGTAATCGCCTCGGTCACCGGGTGTTCGACCTGCAGCCGCGTGTTCATCTCAAGGAAGTAGAAGCTCTCGCCCGTGGGGTCCGCCCCACTAACGATCAGCTCGACCGTGCCGGCCGAATGATAGTCCACAGCGCGGGCCAGCGCGACGCATTGCTCGCCCATTGCCTTGCGCATTTCCGGGGTGACGAAGGGCGATGGCGCTTCTTCTACCACCTTCTGATGCCGCCGCTGGATCGAGCACTCGCGCTCATTCAGATAGAGGATCGTGCCGTGTATGTCGCCGAGGATCTGGATCTCGATGTGGCGCGGGTTCTCGATGAATTTCTCGATGAAGACCCGGTCGTCGCCGAAGCTCGCCTTGCCCTCGCGGCGCGTCGCTTCGAACCCTTCACGCACGTCTTCCTCGGACCAGGCGAGCCGCATGCCCTTGCCGCCACCCCCGGCGCTGGCCTTCATCATCACGGGATAGCCAATGTCGCCGGCGATTTCGACGGCGTGTTCGGTATCGCGAATTTCGCCGACGAAGCCGGGGACGACATTGACGCCCGCCTCCTTGGCGAGTTTCTTGGACTCGATCTTGTCGCCCATCGCCGCGATCGCGCCTGCGGGCGGGCCGATAAAGGTGATCCCCTCCTTCTCCAGCGCCTCGACGAAACTCGCGCGCTCGGACAGGAAGCCGTAGCCCGGATGCACCGCCTCCGCGCCGGTCTGCTTGCACGCATCGATGATCTTTTCCGGCAGGAGATAGCTCTCCGCCGCCGGCGAGGGCCCGATATGCACCGCCTCGTCCGCCATCTTCACGAAGGGCGCCTGCGCATCCGCATCCGAATAGACCGCAACCGTCGCGATCCCCATCCGCCGCGCAGTCTGAATGACGCGGCAGGCGATCTCACCGCGATTGGCTATGAGGATTTTGGAAAACAAGCGGACCTCCGGAAGCGCAAATGGAATGGAGCGCCTATGCCGCCTGCATTATTCCCGCGCAACCGCGCCCGGCGGCAACGCTTTGTTTTGCTAGGGCGCGAGCAGGCTTCGCAATAGCTCGGTGCGCTGCTCGGTCAGCGTCGTCATGCAGGTCGCGTGGATCAGAGGCTCGATGCTGCCACCACGAAAGGCCGCGGCTTCGCTTTGGCAATGCGCGTCGCGAAGGGCGATCCAGGCGCGTTGGGCTGTGAGCAGGATGGCGAAGTGCGATGGCGTGGCGGGATCGGCGGCGTCGGTCTGCGCGTCGCGGCGCTTCATTTCGCTCGCGGTTCTCTCCCATTGCGCGTTGAGGGCGCGGTCGGCCGCGCGGTAGTCCTGCGCGGCGCAGTAATTCATCGCCTGCTGCGTCACCGGATCGGGGCAATCGGGCACGGGCGGACTTCGCGCAGGGGCATGCCCCGGATGCAGCAGCAGGAGGGCGGGAAGAACTGCGCTCATAACACTTGCCAAATTCAAATCCTCCGATCCGCAAAACCGATAAGAACTTGCCCATAGGCGGGCGCGCCGCGCCTGTCGCCCTCGCCTTCGGCCAGCGTCTCGACTGCTTGGGCGAGGCGCCGCACATTCGCGGCGTCGAGCGCGCCGAGCGGTTCGACGTAGACGCCAATGGTGAACAGGATCGCGCCGGTTTGCGGCAGGCGGCGCAGGGTCTGGCGTTCGCAGCGAACATACAGCGTGTCGCCAGCATTTTCCGCAGTCACATGGGCGAAGGGGTTCGCCGCAGCCGGATCGCGCAGCCAGCGGCGTTCGGGTGTCGCGGCGATGAACCAGTTGCTGCGGCCATAGATCGGTCCGGCGGGAAGCCTCTCCATGAAATGATCGACGCCTTGTGCAAGCTGCTCGGCATAGCCATCGATCGGGGCATGCACCGCGCCGAGCGACAGGCCGATCTTGTGCTCGGGGAGCCAATCGGACGGCCACGCGACCGCTGCGCCGACCAGGCGATATTGCTCATCTCCGTCGCTCTTCGTCAGCAGACACATATCTTCGTGACGAGCACGAGCCGCCTCGCGCAAGCCGCCCTCCAGCCCGAGCAGCGTCGCCAATTCGCGAGCGGGCGCGTCGACTGCGGGGGCGAGCTGAACGCCCTCGGGCCATTCATCGAACGCCGCTGCGCGCGCGGGCAGATCGGGATCGGGCTGAAGCCACTCTCCCTCGGAAAGCCGGACGAGCCCCATCCTCAGCTGCCCTCCCCCGCGCGCTTTGGGCAGCAGCGCGTCGACCGAGAAGCCGAGCGCCAACGGCAATCAGTCCAGCGCTTCCGTCATCCGCTCCGCCTGCTTTGCGCGTCTCTGGGGCTCCTCGCCCTCCAGCGCCGTCATGCCTAGCTTTGCGAATAGCGCGCTGTCGCTGTCGTCGCCTGCATTGGGCGCGGTGAGCAGCTTGTCTCCGGTAAAGATCGAATTCGCGCCGGCGAGGAAACTCAGAGCCTGCGTCGCCTCGGACATGCTTTCGCGCCCGGCGGAGAGGCGCACCATGCTCATCGGCATGGTGATCCGCGCGGCAGCGACCGTGCGGACGAATTCGATGTCGTCGATCTTGGCCATCGGCGTATCGGCCAGCATGTCGCCCAGCACCGTGCCCTTGACCGGGACCAGCGCATTTACGGGCACGCTTTCGGGGTGCTCGGGCAAGGTCGCAAGCGTGTGGATGAAGCCGACGCGGTCCTCGCGCGTTTCACCCATGCCGACGATGCCGCCGCTGCATACATTGATCCCGGCGCTGCGCACGTGGTCCAGCGTATCGAGCCGGCATTGGAAGTTGCGCGTCGAGATCACCCGCTCGTAATATTCGGGGCTGCTGTCGATATTGTGGTTGTAATAATCGAGGCCCGCTTCGGCGAGCTGCGCGGCCTGATGCGGCTCGAGCATTCCGAGCGTCATGCAGGTCTCCAGCCCCATGTCCGAGACGCCTTTCACGATCGCCGCGATCTTGGGCATGTCGCGATCCTTGGGATTGCGCCAAGCGGCGCCCATGCAGAAACGCTGACTGCCCGCATCCTTCGCCTGAGCCGCGCGCTGCAGCACTTCCTGCACGTCCATCAGCTTGCTCGCCTCGACGCCGCTGTCGGCGTGAACCGACTGCGAGCAATAGCCGCAATCCTCCGGACACCCGCCGGTCTTGATGGAGAGCAGCGTGCAGAGCTGCACCTGATCGGGCGGATGGTTTTCGCGGTGGACGCTCGCGGCCTGGAAGAGCAATTCGGTGAAAGGAAGGTTGAACAGCTGCGCGATTTCCTCGCGAGTCCAGTCATTACGTGTTTTGGTCAAAATTTAAATTCCTGCTCGCCCTGAGCCTGTCGAAGGGCCGTACTTTCCTTTAGACCGCCGTTCCTGAAAAAAGAACAGTGCTTCGACTAGCTCAGCACGAGCGGATTTGTTGCGTTGGGCCTTATTCGGCCGCCTCGTCCAACACGCTTTCTGGTGGCGGCATATTGTGGCCGAGCAGCTTAAGGATGTCCGCTGCGCATTCGACCACGTTCGAGCCGGGGCCATAGATGCCCTGTACGCCCGCTTCGCGCAGAAAATCGTAATCTTGCGGCGGGATGACGCCGCCGGCGGTAACCTTGATGTCGGCGCGGCCCACCTCCTTCAGCCGACGGATGAGTTCGGGGATCAGCGTCTTGTGACCCGCCGCCAATGAGCTTGCGCCGATCACGTCAACATCGTGTTCCACCGCCATATCGCGGGTTTCCTCCGGCGTCTGGAATAGCGGGCCGGAGACGACCTCGAAGCCCATGTCGGAAAAGGCGCTGGCAATCACGTTGGCGCCGCGGTCGTGGCCGTCCTGGCCCATCTTGGCGACCATGATGCGCGGTTTGCGGCCCAGACGCCGCTCGACCGCGTCGACGCCGTCGGTCACCTGCGCCCAGCGGCGATCGAATTCGTAGGCGCTCTTGTAGACCCCGCTGACCGGCTCGGGCGTTGCATCGTGGCGACCGAACACTTCCTCCATAGCCGCCGAAACTTCACCCAGGGTCGCGTCGTGGCGCGCGGCTTCGACGGCAAGGGCAAGGGTATTGCCGTCGCTGCGACAGCCCTCGGTCAGCGCATCGAGGGCGGCCCGGCACGCGGTCTCGTCCCGCTCCGCCCGCACCCGTTCGATCCGGGCGATCTGGCCCTTGCGGACCTTGGCATTGTCGATGTCGAGCGTGTCGATCTCGTCTTCCTTGTCGCGCCGGTACTTGTTGACCCCGACTATCACGGTTTCTCCGCGATCGACGCTCGTCTGCTTCTCCGCCGCCGCACGCTCGATCGCGGCCTTGGGCGCGCCGGTTGCGACATAGGCAGTCATGCCGCCCGCCTCGTCGACCTCGGCAATCAGCTTCTCCGCTTCCTCGACCAGCGTCGCGGTCAGCGCCTCGATGTAATGCGAACCGCCCAGCGGATCGACGACATTGGTGATGCCGCTTTCCTCCTGCAAAACCAGCTGCGTGTTGCGCGCGATGCGGGCCGAGAAGTCCGTCGGTAACGCTATAGCCTCATCCAGGGCGTTTGTGTGCAGGCTCTGTGTCCCACCCAGCGTCGCGGCCATAGCCTCGATCGTGGTGCGGATGACGTTGTTGTAGGGGTCCTGCTCCTGCAAGCTCACGCCCGACGTCTGGCAGTGCGTGCGAAGCATCTTGGAGCGATCGGACTGCGCGCCGAGGCCGTCCATAACGCGGTACCAAAGCGTGCGCGCGGCACGCAGCTTGGCGATCTCCATGAAGAAGTTCATGCCGATGCCGAAGAAGAACGACAGCCGCCCTGCGAACGCATCGATATCCAGGCCCGTCTCCATCGCGCGGACGACATATTCCTTCCCGTCAGCGATGGTGAAGGCGAGCTCTTGCACCGCCGTCGCCCCGGCTTCGTGCATGTGATAGCCGCTGATCGAAATGCTGTTGAATTTCGGCATGTTGGCCGAGGTATAGGCGATGATGTCGGAGACGATCCGCATGCTGGGTTCGGGCGGATAGATGTACGTGTTGCGGACCATGAACTCTTTCAGGATGTCGTTCTGGATGGTCCCGGATAGCTTCTCCTGCGAAACGCCCTGCCGCTCGGCCGCGACGATGTAGAACGCCATGACCGGGATAACCGCGCCGTTCATGGTCATGGAGACGCTCATCGTGTCGAGCGGGATCTGGTCGAAAAGCACTTCCATGTCCGCAACCGTGTCGATCGCAACGCCCGCTTTGCCAACATCGCCGGTGACGCGCGGGTGGTCGCTGTCATAGCCGCGGTGGGTGGCGAGGTCGAAGGCGACGCTTAGCCCCTTTTGACCCGCAGCGAGGTTGCGGCGGTAGAAGGCGTTCGATTCCTCGGCGGTCGAGAAGCCCGCATATTGCCGGATCGTCCAAGGGCGCCCGGCATACATCGACGCCTTTACCCCTCGCGTGAAGGGCGGAAAGCCGGGGAGGCCCGGATCGAAATCCTCGTGATCTTCCTTGGTGTAAAGCGGCTTAATGTCGAAACCTTCGGGCGTCTCCCAGGTGAGATCGCGGCTCTTCGATTCCTTGTCGGCGAGCGCTTTCCAGTCTTCGGGGGTGGGTTTGTCGGTCATGATTTAGCCTTATCCGCTCGGCTCGGACTTGTCGAAGGGCTCGTCACGAACGGGTTGATGGAGAACGCTCTAATTAGACCAATGCTGGCCTTCCGTGGGCGTTTCCATGATCTCGGTCAGGATGCCCTGCATGTCCTTGGGGTGCAGGAAGAAGATCGGCGTGCCATGCGCCCCGATGCGCGTAGGGCCGAGGATGCGCTTGCCCAAGCCCTCGAATTCGGCGCGCGCTTCCTCGATATCGGGCACTTCGAAGCAGACATGATGCTGCCCGCCCAGCGGGTTCTTGGCGAGAAAGCTGTTGATCGCGCTGTCCGGCCCGAGCGGTTCGATGAGCTCAAGCTGCGTGCCGTTCATGCCGCTTTCGGTGGGTGTGTCGACGAAGCAGACTGTCACCCCCTGTTCCGGCAGGTCGAAGGCATCGTGGATATGGGTGGCGCCAAGCGTATCGCGGTAATGCGCGATGGAGTCCGCGATGGAGGGCGTTGCGATGCCGATGTGGTTTAGGCGGCCTAGTTTCATCGCCAAAGAATCTCCGTAATGAACCATGTCATGCCAAACGCACCGACGACAATCAGCAGCTTAATGATCTGCCAAACCCAAAACCAGAAATTCGGCTCTCGAGCTCCTGTACTTCTCGCCGTTCCAACAACTTCCCGAACGCGAAGCCATATGGAAAGCATGCCTAGCGCAGCGATCGAAAGCGCAATCACTAGCAAAGCCGGAATGGCAGTTTCAGTGCCCATCAGAGCGGGATATTATCATGCTTCTTCCACGGGTTATCCAACTGCTTCGTCCGCAGCTTCCTTAACCCCAGCGCCACCCTCCGCCGGGTCGCGTGCGGGTGGATCACCTCGTCGATATAGCCGCGCGAGGCCGCGACGAAGGGGTTGGCGAACCTGTCCTCGTATTCCTTCGTCTTCTCGGCGATCTTTTCCGGATCGTCGCGGTCCTTGCGGAAAATGATCTCCACCGCGCCCTTCGCGCCCATCACCGCGATCTCCGCCGTCGGCCAGGCGTAGTTCAAATCGCCGCGCAGGTGCTTACTCGCCATCACGTCGTATGCGCCACCATAGGCTTTCCTCGTGATGATCGTGATCTTGGGCACGGTCGCCTCGGCATAGGCGAAGAGCAGTTTCGCGCCGTGCTTGATAATGCCGCCGAGTTCCTGCGCCGTGCCGGGGAGGAAGCCGGGAACGTCGACGAAGGTGACGATCGGGATCTCGAATGCATCGCAGAACCGGACGAAGCGCGCCGCCTTCTTCGACGAAGCGATGTCGAGCACGCCCGCCAGCACCATCGGCTGGTTCGCCACGACGCCCACCGTGCGGCCCTCGACCCGGCCGAAGCCGCAGATGATGTTGGAGGCGTGGGCGGGCTGGATCTCGAAAAAATCGCCCTCGTCCAGCGTCTTCGCAATCACCTCGTGCATGTCGTAGGGCTGGTTGGCGTTATCGGGGATCAGCGTGTCGAGGCTGTGCTCCTCGCGGTCCCAAGGGTCGCTGGTCGGAAGTTCGGGGACTTCCTCGCGGTTTGAAAGCGGGAGGTAGTTGAAGAAACGCCGCGTCGCGAGCAGCGCCTCGATGTCGTTTTCATAGGCGACATCGGCGACGCTGGTCTTGGTCGTATGCGTGATCGCGCCGCCCAGCTCCTCTTGCGTCACGACCTCGTTGGTGACGGTCTTCACCACGTCCGGGCCAGTGACGAACATGTAGGAGCTGTCCTTCACCATGAAGATGAAGTCGGTCATGGCGGGCGAATACACCGCCCCGCCCGCGCACGGTCCCATGATGAGGCTGATCTGCGGGATGACGCCGGACGCGAGCACGTTGCGCTGGAACACCTCGGCATAACCGCCGAGCGAGGCGACGCCCTCCTGAATGCGCGCGCCACCTGAGTCGTTGAGACCGATCAGCGGCGCGCCGACCTTCATTGCGGTGTCCATCACCTTGCAGATCTTCTCCGCATGGCGTTTCGAGAGCGAGCCGCCGAAGACGGTGAAGTCCTGCGAAAAGACATAGACCAGACGGCCGTTGATTGTGCCCGAGCCGGTGACGACGCCGTCGCCCGGAATCTTTTGGTCCTCCATGCCGAAATCGACGCAATCGTGTTCGACATAGGTGTCGAGCTCTTCGAAACTGTCTTCATCGAGCAATACGTCCAGCCGCTCGCGCGCGGTCAGCTTGCCTTTGGCGTGCTGCGCGTCGATCCGCTTCTGCCCCCCGCCCATGCGAGCGGCTTCGCGGCGGCGTTCCATTTCGGCGATATTGGCTGACATCGGCACCCCTTGTATGATTTGCTGCGCGGTCGTTGCATCAGCGGCGGCGAAGCGTCAACGTGAGCCTTTGATAGGAAGTAAATGGTGCGGAGCGGGGGCGAATGAAACAGGCGGATGTCTGCATTATCGGCGGCGGGATCGCCGGACTCTCGCTCGGCGCGCAGCTCTCGGCGCATGGCGCGGTGACGGTGATCGAAGGCGAGAGCGCGCCGGGCTATCACGCCTCGGGCCGCAGCGTTGCCTATGCCCATTTCGGCCTTGGCGAGCGCGTGGTACGCACGCTGACGGCGATGAGCATGGCGGACTTCACTAAGGCGCCCGAAGCAGGCGAGGCCGAGGTCGCACGTATCCATCCTGCCCTTCACATCGCGCGGGCGGACCAGAAGGGCGTGCTCGACGAACTCGAACAGGTGCATCGCGACTTCGAACGCGATTTCGCCCGCATCGACGGCGAGGCGGCACGCGCCATGGTTCCGGTGCTGAAGTCGGGACCGGACCATGTCTACGAGGCGCTGGTCGACCGGGCTGCGCTCAAGCTCGATACCGACGCTATGCTGCAGAACGCGCTGCGAGTGCTGCGTCGCGGCGGCGGGCAATTAATCGGCGACACGCGTATCGACCGGATCGAGCGGGCCGACGGGCAGTGGCACGTGCATGCGGGCGACAGGCGCTTCGCCGCGAAGGTGCTGATCAACGCCGCAGGCGCTTGGGCGGACGATGTCGCGCGCATGGCGGGCACGGCCCCGGTGGGGATCGAGCCGCGGCGCCGCACCGTTATCGCCTTTGCCGCGCCAGAAGAACACGCCACCCGAAGCTGGCCCTTCGTCAAGACAGTCGGTGAAGGGTTCTACATGCTTCCCGAAGGCGCAGGCCAATTGCTCGCCTCGCCGATGGACCAGACACCGTGCGACCCCTGCGACGCCGCGCCCGAAGAGCTCGACATCGCGACCGTCGCGCACCGGATCGAAGAAGCGACCACGCTACGGATCGCGCGGATCGCCCACTCCTGGGCAGGACTGCGCAGCTTCGCACGCGACGAATTGCCGGTTGTCGGCATCGCCAAGGATGCGCCGGGCTTCTTCTGGTTTGCCGGACAAGGCGGCTACGGGTTTCAGACGGCGCCCGCCCTGGCGCGTCTCGGGGCGACGCTTGTGCTCGGCCAAGAATGGCCGCGCGAGGCGGCGGAAAGGGGACTGACCCCCGCACTGCTCGCTCCGGAGCGCTTCGCCGACTGAACGGCAGTACAGCACCGTCTAGCGCAGCAGCACCAGCTCTTCGGCGACGGTCGGGTGGATCGCCGTCGTCGCATCGAAATCGGCCTTGTTCATGCCCGCCTTCACCGCGACCGCAGCCGCCTGCATGATTTCCGGGGCATCGGGGCCGATCATGGCGATGCCGAGAATCTTCCCGCTCGCCCCGTCGCAGATCATCTTGATGAGGCTACGCTCGTTGCGGTCCGCGACGACGTTCTTCATCGGACGAAAATCCGAGGTGTAGACCGCGACCTGTCCGTATTTGTCCTTCGCCTCGCGCTCGTTCAGGCCGACTGCGGCGATCGGCGGATGGCTGAAAACCGCACTCGGAATGCAGGTGTGGTCGACCGCATAAGGCTCCTTGTCGCCGAACACGCTGTCGGCGAAAGCCTGTCCTTCGCGGATGGCGACGGGGGTCAGCTGCACCCGATCAGTGACGTCCCCCACCGCATAGATGTAATCCACATTGGTTTTCGAGAATTCGTCGACCTTGATCTGGCCGCGCTCGCCGGTTTTGACGCCAACCGTATCGAGGCCAAGCCCCTCGATATTGGGCACGCGCCCCGTCGCCGCCATCACGCAGTCGAAATGGCGAGGCTCCTTGTCCTTAAAGCGGACCTCGAACATGCCGTCTTCCTGTTTCACCACCTCTTCGATCTGGGTGTTGAAGAGGAACTCGATCCCCTTGCTAAGCGACAGCTGCATCAACCGGTCGCGCATCGCGAAATCGTAGTGGCGCAGGATCGTGTCGGAGCGCTGCGCGATGACGACCTGCGCTCCGAATTCGTTGAAGATGCCGGCGAATTCGTTGGCGATATAGCCCCCGCCGAGGATCAGGATGCATTCTGGCACCTTGTCGAGATGAAACGCCTCGTTGGAGGTGATGACGTGCTCGTGACCCTTGAAGTCCGGCACGTGCGGCCGCGCGCCGGTGGCGAGCAGGATGTATTTCGCCGTTACCACCTTGCCGCTTGCCAGCGTGATCTGATGGTCGCCAGTGATCTCGGCGCGCTCGTGGAACAGGGTGACGTCGTGCTTTTCGAGCGTCTCGGTGTAGATCCCTTCGATGCGGCCTACATCGCGCATCACATGATCGCGCAGCTTGACCCAGTCGAAACTCTTGCCCTCGACGGTCCAGCCGAAATGGGTCGCGTCTTCCAGATCTTCCGCGAATTGCGCGCCATAGACGAGCATCTTTTTGGGCACGCAACCGCGGATCACGCAGGTTCCGCCAACCCGATATTCCTCCGCCGCCGCGACGCGCGCGCCATGCGCCGCCGCGACCCGGCTCGCGCGGGTGCCGCCCGACCCCAAGCCAATGGTGAAAAGGTCGTAATCGTAGTGCTCGCCCATGTGTCCTCCGCATCGCGCCGGTTGGCCACAGCGCCTATGCAGGGCTTCGCGAGACGCGGCAACCGCGTTCGCGCAGCTCAGCTTTCGAGGAAGCGCCCGTAATCGCGCAAGAGCTCGAAGGCTTTCATCTCTTCAAGCGTGATGAGGCCATCGTCGGTAATCCCGGTCAGCCGGTGGATCAGCCGCAGGATCGCCTTCTGCTGGGTCTCGCCGATGCCGACTAGGCTGACAAGCATGTCGGGATCGTCGTGCTCGAGCTCGTCGAACAGCATCGCGACATTCATCGGGTCGAAGCCGAAGCCGATAAAGGCAAGGCGCCTGCCGCGGCTCATCTCGGCGCGCAAATAGGACTGGAACTGGCGCGATTTTGCCCGCTGGCTTGCGGTGAAGATGCGCTTGGACAGCTGGACGATGTTTTCGGCGTCCTCCGCGCCCCATTCGGCGCCGTTTTCCTCATCGCCCTGCCAAGGCAGCCTGCCTGCAACGCCGTAGGGATGAACGATCCTTAGCCGCCCGGCGACCAGCTCGCGCGCTTCCTCGATGCTCATGCCGAAAGCGCGCTGCACCACCCAGGGGAGGTAATGTTCGATCGCGCGGTCATAGTTGAAGCAGACGATCGAGAGCTTTTCGAAACATTCCTCCGCCTGCGCGCGCGGCACGCCTTTGACGATCAGCTGGCCCAGTTGGAACAGCCAGTTTTCCGTCCCGCGCAAAGGCAACTCGTTCGCTGCGCGCGGTTCGACCGCGAGGGTCGATTTCGCCTCGGCCTGGAGCGTGTAATAGACGATCGCCAGCTTGCCCGCGGCCTGCACCGCGGGGTCGTGCCCGTATTGTTCGAGGATCGCATCGATGTTGGTCGAGACCAGCGTCGCCTCGCGGATGGCGGTGGCGCCGGCGACGAGTTCGTCGTAGCTCATCGAGAGTTCGGGCCCGACCCGCTCGAACAAAGCGGCCAGCGCGATCAGGTCGCGCGACTTGATCTCGGATGTGAGCCGTTCGAACTCGAAGCCGGACGCGATCTTGGCGAGCAATTCTGGCCCGTCGGGCATTTCGATTTCGCGGTTCGCCCCCGCGCCGACGATGAGCGTTGTATCGGTGCGGATCATTACGCGCGAAAACCCCTGATTGGCCGCCGGTATCGACGGGCAAGGCCAGTTAGAGACGGTGTGCTTAATTTTCGCTTAGGGCCGGGTGCTCGCAATGAAAATTTTTGCTCATCCTGAGGAGCTAGGACGTAATCCGAGTGTCTCGAAGGACCTCCATCAAGCGGTGTAAGTCGAGGCGGGTTCAGACTGCGTCCCCTCGACAAGCTCAGGACAGGCTTCACCCTCCTCAGCATGAGCGGGAGGGTTATGATCACGCGTTCGCAGCGCGCGGGCGACCGCCGCCACCGCCCCCACCAGCACCACCTTTGTCGCGCCGCGTGCGATTGCCGCCGGGGCGACCCCCGGGCTTACCCTTACGCGCATGATGCTTGCCGCCGGGCTTCTTCGGCTTCCCAGAGCCGTCGCCGGTCGGTCGCCCTGCAGGCTTCGGCCGCACTTTCTTCTTGGAAACCCGCGTCGCCCCGCGCACCTCGGGCTTGGTCGGGCCGACGCCCTCCACCACCGCACGGAAATTTTCCGGCAGATCGAGGCGATCGAGCTCCGCGCCCGTCACCTTTCGGATGTCCTTGAGGTAGGCGCGCTCGTCCTCACCGCAAAACGCGATCGCGACGCCGTCCTTGCCGGCACGCGCGGTGCGTCCGATGCGGTGCACATATTGCTCTGGCACGTTGGGCAGTTCGTAATTGATGACGTGGCTGACCCCCGGGATGTCGATCCCGCGCGCGGCCACGTCGGTCGCGATTAGGATTTGCGTCTTGCCCCGGCGAAACTCGTCCAGTGCGCGCTGGCGCTGCGGCTGCGACTTGTTGCCGTGAATGGCGTTGGAATCGATGCCCCTCTGGCGCAGCTTCTTCACCACGCGGTCCGCGCCGTGCTTGGTGCGGGTGAAGATCAGCACACGCTCAAGATCGCCGGGAATATCGTGGCGACCCGCAAGGATCAGGTCGAGCAACGCCTGCTTCTCGTCCTTCTGGACCATGAAGAGATACTGGTCGATCCGCTCGGCGGTCGTGCTTTCAGGCGTCACAGAAACCTGCACCGGATTGCGGCAATAATTGGAGACGAGCTCCTTGATAGCCTTGGGCATGGTCGCGCTGAAGAACAGCGTCTGGCGCTCCTTGGGCACCAGCTGGTTGATCCGCCTGAGCGCATGAATGAAGCCGAGATCGAGCATCTGGTCGGCCTCGTCGAGCACCAGCACTTCGACCGCAGAAAGGTTGAACGCCTTCTGGTCGATGAGGTCGAGCAGGCGCCCGGGCGTCGCGATCAGGATATCAGTGCCGCGGTGCAGCTTGTTGCGATCCTTGTTGACCGATGTGCCGCCGACGATCGCCTGCACCTTGAGGCCGGCAAGCGCGCCGTAATCCTTGGCGCTGGCCGCAATCTGCATCGCGAGTTCGCGGGTCGGCGCGAGGACAAGCATGCGGCAGCTCTTGAAGGGAATGTTGTTGTCCGAGGCGCGCAGCCGGTCGATCGCGGGCAGCATGAACGCCGCGGTCTTGCCGGTCCCGGTCTGCGCAATGCCAAGCAGGTCGCGCCCTTCCAGAACCGGCGGGATCGCCTGTTCCTGGATCGGCGTGGGAGTCGAATAGCCCTTGAGGTCGAGGGCCTGGAGAACGGGCTGCGAGAGCCCGAGTTGGTCGAATTGTGTCAAATGAAACTCGTATAGTCAGCGGCGCGCGGACGGATTCCGGACGGAATCAGCGCGCGGCGCGGGGGTGAAAACCGCCCGCGTGAAATGGGAAGCTGTAGGGATTGGGTGAAACGCTGCCGGGGCGGGTTATCTAGCAGAGCCGCCGCTTCACGCTGGCTGGATGCGTTTCGTGTTGCAGCGCCATGTGGATGCTGCAATGCAAAATGTCAAAGCAATTCGCTTATTGTTCCAATCACCCAACTCCGTTCGTCCTGAGCTTGTCGAAGGACAGGCACCACGCTTACACCTAAACGAATGGCCTTCTACACCTACATCCTTAGCTGCAACGATGGCAGTTAATACACCGGCCACACGGGCGATCTCGGAACCCGCATTGCCGCCCACAAAGAGGGAGCCATCCCCGGCTACACTGCCGAAAGACTCCCTGTGACGCTGGTATGCAACGCAGACTTCCCCACCCGCGAAGAAGCGCTGGCAAGCGAGCGCCGCATCAAAGGCTGGAGCCGGGCCAAGAAAGAAGCTCTCATCCAAGGCGACTGGAACGAGGTGAGCCGCTTAGCTCGAAACAGGCAGGGCAGATAAATCCGCGCGCGTCCTTCGACAGGCTCAGGACGAACGGGTTTGGTTCTTGGTACCTTGTAAACAAACCGTTCGCCCTAAGCTTGTCGAAGGGCAGGCACGATCATCCTTCATCACCCCAACCCCGCCGCCTCCATCAACGCCCGCGTGCTCGCATCGAAATCCCCCTCGCCGGCGTCCATGTCCTTCGCCATTTTCTTGCCCAGCTCGACCCCGAACTGATCAAACGGATTAATTGCCATCAGCACCGCGCCAGCAAACACGCGGTGTTCGTGGAAGGCGATCAGGGCGCCCAAGGTCGCCGCGTCAAGGTCGTCGACCAGGATCGTTGCCGAGGGGCGGTTGCCGACAAAGCCGCGCGCGGGGTCTTTTCCGTCGGCGCTCATATTGCCGCCGGCCATCAGCGCGGCGCCTTGGGCGAGGCAGTTCAGGAGCAGCGCCTTGTGATGCGCGGGGTCCAGCTCGTCGCCGGGCGCGATGCTGGCAATGAAGTCGACCGGGACCGTGTGCGTGCCCTGGTGGAGCAGCTGGAAGACGGCGTGCTGCGCGTCGGTGCCCACCCCGCCCCACGTAATCGCCGCCGTGGGCGCATCGACCGGGTCGCCGTCGGCCGTCACCGACTTGCCGTTCGATTCCATTTCCAGCTGTTGCAGGTAGTCGGGCAGCAGCGCGAGGCGTTCGTCATAGGCGAAGACCGCGCGGGTCTGGCAGCCGCGCACCCGCGTGTAATAGAGGTCGGCGAAGGCGGCGAGGAGCGGGCCGTTCGCCCTGCCCTCGCTCTCACGGAAATGCGTGTCCATCGCCCGCGCGCCCGCGAGCATTGCGGTGAAGTCCTCCATGCCGACCGCGAGCGCGACCGGAAAGCCGATGCTCGACCACAGCGAATAGCGTCCGCCGACGCTCTCGGGAAACGGCAGGATGCGGGTCTCGTCCACGCCCCATTCGACTGCGCGCTCTGGGTTCGCGGTGAGGGCGATCACCCGCCCGCTCGGGTCGCTCACCTTGTTGTCGGTGAGCCACTTCAAAGCGCTCGCGGCGTTGGTCATGGTCTCGGTCGTAGTGAAGGTCTTGGAGGCCACCGCGATCAGCGTCGTCGCCGGATCGCAAGCCGCAAACGCCTGTTCGAGCGCGAGACCGTCGATGTTCGACACGACATGCACATCCACCAACTTCAGGTCGCGCGTCAGCGCATCCACCGCGAGATCAGGCCCCAGCGCCGAGCCGCCAATACCGATATGGATGAGGTGATTGACCTCGCCTAGCGCGCCCTCATGAATGGCACCGACCAGCATTCCCATGCGCGCCAGCAGCGCTTCGGCTTCCTCTACCGAGGCGGGGGCGCCGCTTCCGCGCAAGGCCGTGTGTGTGGCGGCGCGGTCCTCTGTCGGATTGACGATACCGCCTGTGAACAGCGCCTCGCGCATATCGGCAAAGCCCGCCGCCTGCGCCATCTCCTCGAACGCCTCGAGCACATCGTCGTCCAGATGCGTCTTCGACCAGTCCAGCCGGATGCCCACCGGGTCGGCGCCCTCGATCCCGAATTCGAGCCGGCGCGCGAATTTGTACACCCGTGCTGCGCCGTTCTCGAATAGGTCTGCAAGGGTCGGGCGCGGCAATTCGCGCAGCCGATCCCAGAGCTGATCGATCGCGGCGTCGTTACGTGTCGGTCGGGTCATCGGGCAAAACCTCTATCGGGAGCGGCCCTTCGCGCCTAAGGACACCGGCGATGGATGTTAAGGCCCAATCCGGCGCTGCCTCGCGCGTATCCCCCGACCAGGGAAGCAAATCGCGCGAACGGACGAACAAGGAAACGCCCGATGCGAAGCGCGGCAGCTTCACCTGGTTCCTGGTCAAGCTGCTGGTGGTGGTGCTGGTCTTCCGGATTGCGGTGTTCTCGCCCTTTTCGATCCCGTCGGAAAGCATGCTGCCGCGGCTCGTCAACGGGGATTATCTACTCGCGGCGAAATGGCCCTACGGCCTCTCCGTCCATTCGCTGCCCCTGCCCCTCAACTTGCCAGAGGGACGGGTGCTCGCGCGCGAACCGCAGCGCGGCGACATCGTCCTGTTCAAACATCCGGTGGACGGCAGGGACTATATCAAACGCCTGATCGCGCTGCCTGGCGACGAGATCGCGCTGCGCAATGGCCGCGTGGTGCTGAACGGCGAACTACTGGCGCGCGAGCAGATAAGCGATTTCGTCCTGCCGCTCTCGTCCAATACCGACTGCGCCTGGGGCGGAACCCAAATTGCGGGGCCGGACGGCGCACCCGCCTGCCGCTACGATCGCTTTCGCGAGACGCTGCCGGACGGGCGCTCCTACGACGTACTCGATTTCGGCCCGACCCCTGCGGACGGCTTCGCAACCGTCTTCGTTCCCGAGGGACACATGTTCGTGCTCGGCGACAACCGCGACAATTCGCGCGATAGCCGGTTCGAGGCGCGTGCAGGCGATGCGGTGGGGATCGTGTCGCAGGATCTGCTGGTCGGCCGCGCGGCGATCATCATGTGGTCGAGCGACGGCAGCGCCGAATGGCTCAAGCCCTGGACCTGGTTGACCGCCGCGCGCTGGGACCGGATCGGACGCCTCCTGTGACCCGCGCCGATCCCGCCCCGGCCCCGAGCGAACTGGCACCCGAGAGCCGCGCTTTCCTGGAGGAAGCAGGCTTCACGGTGAAGGACGAGAGCATCTGGCTCGAGGCGCTGACCCATGGCAGCTTCCATTCGGGAGCCCATAGCGAAAGTGGCGCGTCGCGCGACTATCAGCGGCTGGAATTCCTCGGCGATCGCGTGCTCGGCCTGGCCGTCGCCGAATGGCTCTACCGTGCCAGCGCGAAGGGCGAAGGGCAATTGTCGCAGCGGCTGAACGCGCTCGTCAGCGGTCGTATCTGCGCGCACATAGCCCGCCAGATCGGCATGCCGCCGCATATCCGCCTGGGCAAACAGGCGCGCGAGGATGGCGGAGCCGACAGCGACAATATCCTGGGCGATGTGATGGAAGCGGTGATCGGTGCGAACTTCCTCGACAACGGCTTCGAGGCGACGCGCCGCGTGGTCTACCGGCTGTGGGACGGTGAGCTGCTGGGCGAAGCGGGCCGGGCCAAGCATCCCAAAAGCGCGCTTCAGGAATGGGCGGCGGGCAATCGCAGGGCGATGCCCCAATACGAGGTCACACGCCGCGAAGGCCCCGACCATGCCTCGCGCTTTACCGTCGCGGTCAAAATCCACAATGTCGGCGCGGCCGAAGCGCAGGCGAGCAGCAAGAGCGAAGCCGAAAAGCTCGCAGCGAAGGCCTTTCTGGAGAAATTCGGGTGATCCCGCGCGAAACCGCATCCCCCTCCCTCAAGGGAGGGGCTAGGGGTGGGTGTTTGGCAGCGATGGCAAGCGCCCTACACCCCCACCCAGCCTCCCCCTCCAAGGGGAGGAGGAGAGGACTGTTTCTATGATCGAAGCCCCCACCAAGTGCGGCGTCGTCGCCGTGATCGGCGCGCCCAATGCCGGCAAGTCCACGCTTGTGAACCAGCTGGTCGGACAGAAGGTCGCGATCACCTCGTCCAAGGCGCAGACGACGCGGGCGCGGATGCTCGGTATCGCGCTGTTCGCCAATGTCCAGATGATCCTCGTCGACACGCCCGGCATATTCGAGCCGCGCCGCCGGCTCGATCGCGCGATGGTCAATGCGGCATGGGAAGGCGCGAACAGCGCGGACGCCATCCTGCTGATCGTCGATCCGATCAAGCAGCGCCGCTCCGAGCTGGAACCCCTGCTCGAGGCCCTGGAGAAGCGGCCCGAGCGCAAGATCCTGGTGCTGAACAAGGTCGACAAGACGAAGAAGGAGCCGTTGCTCGAACTCGCGCAGGAGATGAGCCAGCGCATGGACTTCGAGGAGGTGTTCTTCGTTTCTGCGCTGACCGGCGACGGGGTTGCGGAGATGAAGGAGGCGCTGGCCGAGACGATGCCCGAAGGCGTCTGGATGTATCCCGAGGACCAAGTGTCCGACGTTTCCGAACGCCTGCTCGCCGCCGAGATTACCCGCGAACAGCTATACCGGCAGCTTCACGACGAGCTACCCTACGACAGCGCGGTGCGGCCCGAACTCTACCAGCATCGGCCCGATGGCAGCCTGGAAATTCACCAGCAGATCCTCGTCGCGCGGGAAAGCCAGCGCGCCATCGTGCTGGGCAAGGGCGGCGCGCGGATCAAGGCGATCGGCGAGGCGGCGCGCATGGAACTGGCCGAACTGCTCGGGGTCAAGGTGCACCTGTTCCTCCACGTCAAGCACGCCGACAAATGGAGCGAGGACAAGGAGATGTTCGAGGAGACTGGGCTGGACTGGGTGCGGTGATGCGGTTTCTTCAAAATTGGCACGCATAGACCAGCCATAATTGTCATCCCGGACTTGATCCGGGACCCAGAGCATTTTTCGAGGGGCTAGCCAGCTGGGTTCCCGCTTTTGCGGGAATGGCCTGGTTGGGGTGTTTAGCGCGACAGCTCGTAGATGTGATCGAGCACCGGCCCGTAAATCGGATCGTCGAATTCGACGCCCACCACGTGGTCTGCCTGCCAGCGCACGGTCGAGGCGAAAGGACCGATATCCGCAATCCTGATCTGCAGTTGGACGCCCGGTTCGAGCCTCCCGTAGCGATCGTAGAACCTGCAGCCTTTCTCCGACAGGTCGCGCAAGGGTATGTCGTAGCCGCGGCCCATATAGCGGAACCTGCCATAGACCGTCACCTGCTGGCGGTCCTCTCTTCGCCGGTTGAACGGGTTGCTCATCGCGGGCGCGACCCTTGCAGAAAATTCAGCTAACTGCATTAACAATTGAGGTTTGCGGGAAATGAACGAGGGTGCGCCGCGAGGACTGGTTGCGTTCGTTGGCCTTCGCCCAAGTCAGCCTTTCGCGCGTGCCAACGCGGCGAGCTTCGACCTCAGCGTCGCCTCGTCGAAAGGCTTGACGATATAATCGTCCGCGCCCGCCGCGATCGCTTCGTGGATGTCGCGCGCCGCGCCCTTGCTGGTGCAGAAAACGATGGTCGGCCGCTTGCTGGTGGGAACCGCGCGCAGCCGCGCGACGAATTCCAGGCCGTCCATTTCGGGCATGTCCCAGTCGGTCAGGACCAGATCGGGCATCGATCGCTTGCAGCGGGCAAGCGCCTCGTTTCCGTCCTGCGCTTCGATCGGGACATAGCCGAGCGCGGTCGTGATCTTGCTCGAGACCTTGCGGATGACGCGGCTGTCATCGACGATCAGGCAGGTCGGCGCACTCTCGGCCTGGGCGGGCGTGCGGGTAGCCGCGCGACTGGCCTTCGCTGCCTCGACGATCGCATCCACATCACCCGGATCCTCGTCGCTGCGGCGTCCCGCGGCTTTATCGGCGGGTTCGCGCTTCGCAGCTTCGTCCGCATCGGGGGCATCAGGGGCCGCAACCTTGCCGGTGACCGGATCGATCAGTTCGGCAACGTCCTCGGGTGTTTCGACAGCTTCGCCCTCGGGCGGTTCGGGCGCAGGGCGCGCGTCGCGGGCCCGGCCCGCTTCGTCGAGCCTGTCGGCCAGCGTCTTGCCATCCGGTTTGGACGGCGTCTTGCCCGAACCGGCGGCGCGTTTGATCAGATTTTGAATGGTCTTGCCTCCCCGCCGAGGACGGCGAACGCATCCTCGCCGCTCAGATCATGGGCTTCGTCTTCGTCGAATGGCTCGTCTTCGTCCTCGAGCCCGTTCGCTTGACCCTGCGTAGCGCCATGCGCGGCGTCATCGAACGAAGCGGTCGCCGCGGCGGCAGCGGGCGGATCGAATGCGGCCTCGCCCGACACACCGGTTGCGGCGCCAGCGGTCTCCGCGCCGTCTTCGGGGGTCAGGCAGACATGGACATAGGGCATCCAGATGTCGCCATATTCGGCTTTCTGATACCACACGTCGAGCACGTCGTAGCTGGCCCACATGCCGTCGGGTTCGCGCAGGCGCAGGCCCTCGCCGATACGCGGCACCGCGGCGAAGCGGATGCGCTCCTGCGTCTGGTGCGTCTCGTTCTGGACTTCGATCTCGATCAAGGCGTTTCGTCCCGCATCTCAACGAGCGGGATAAGGGATAATGCTAAACGATTTATGAGCGTCGCGCCGCACTATTTCGGCGACCGCGCGAGCAGACGTGCGCCTGTGCCTAGTCTGCCTTGCTCGCCGCCTTTTTCGTGGTCGCTTTCTTTTTTGCCGGCGCCTTCTTCTTGGCCGCGGGCTTCTTCTTCGCGGGCGCTTTCTTGCGCGCCTTTTTCTTCGCCGGACCCTTGGCCGCGCGCAAATCGATCAGCTCGATCGCCTTCGCCGCTTCGATATCCTCGGGTTTCACGTCCTTGGGGATCGTCGCATTGGTGGTGCCGTCGGTGACATAGGGACCGTAGCGGCCCGGCATGACCTTGATCTCGCCGCCGCTGGTGGGATGTTCGCCCAGGGTTTTGATCGGCTCGGCCTTGGCCCGGCCCCGCCCCTTTTTCGCCGCGGCTTCCGCGAGCAGCGTCACCGCCGCGTTCATGCCCGTGTCGAACACGTCCTGCGTCGTCTTGAGGTTCGCATATCTGCCGTCATGGCGCAGATAGGGGCCATAGCGCCCGATCGCCGCCTCGATCTCCTTGCCGGTTTCCGGATGCGCGCCGACGATGCGCGGCAGATCGAGCAGCCGCGCCGCCCATTCGAGGTCGAAATCGTCGAGGTCTTTCGGGATCGAAGCGCGCTTCTTGGTGCCGTCCACTTCCATCTCGACATAGGGGCCGAAGCGGCCCGATTTGCGGTGGATCTCGGCGCCGGTCACCGGATGCGTGCCCATCACGCCTTCCGCCGCCGCGGCCTCGTCACCTTCGCGCGGGGGGCCGAAAGCGCGGGTGAACGTGCAGTCGGGATAATTGGCGCAGGCGATGAAGGCCCCGTTGCGCCCCCCGCGAAGGGCGAGCCGGCCGCCCGAACGCCCCTCGGCCTCGCACAGCGGGCAAAAGCGCGGATCCTTGCCATCCTCGCGCGGGGGGAAGAGATAGTCCTCGAGATACTGGTCCAGCACCTCGGTGACTTCGCTCGGCATCTTCTCCATGACCTCGTCGGCCTTGGGCTTGAAGTCGGCCCAGAACCGCGCGAGCAGCGCTTTGTAATCCTCGCGCCCGTCCGAAACCGTGTCGAGCTCGTCCTCCATTCCGGCGGTGAAATCGTAGGCGACATAAGTCGGGAAGAAGCGTTCGAGAAAGGCTGTCAGCAACCGGCCCGATTCCTCGGCGAAAAAGCGTTTGCTTTCCACCCGGACATAGGCGCGATCGCGCAGGGTCTGAATGGTGGAGGCATAGGTCGAGGGGCGCCCGATGCCGAGCTCTTCCAGCCGCTTGACGAGGCTCGCCTCGGAAAAGCGCGGCGGCGGCTGAGTAAAATGCTGCGTCGCCTCGACACCCTTCTTCGCCGGCGCATCGCCCGCTTTCAGGGCCGGCAAGAGGCCGTCCTCATCCTCTTCCTTGTCGTCGAACCCTTCCTGATAGACCGCGAAATAGCCGGGAAAGACCACGACCTGGCCCGTCGCGCGCAGCTCGTGATTGCCAGTTGCATCGCGCAGGGTGACAGTGGTGCGTTCCAGGCGCGCGGTCGCCATCTGGCTCGCCATCGCGCGCTTCCAGATGAGCGCGTAGAGCTTTGCCTCGTCGCCACTGGCGAAGCGATCCTTCGAAAAATCGGTCGGCCGGATCGCTTCGTGCGCTTCCTGCGCGTTCTTGGCCTTGGTCGCGTAATAGCGCGGTTTCTCCGGGCAATAGCTCGCCTCGTAGCGCTCGCCGATCGCCTCGCGGCAGGCGTCGATGGCGGAGGCGTCCATCTGCACCCCGTCGGTGCGCATATAGGTGATCGCGCCCGCTTCGTAGAGGCGCTGCGCGGTGCTCATCGTCTGGCTCGCGGAAAAGCCCAGCTTGCGCGCGGCCTCCTGCTGCATGGTCGATGTGGTGAAGGGCGGCGCGGGATTGCGCTTAAGCGGTTTTTTCTCGACGTCCTCGACCGTGAAGCGCCCGGCCTCGACCGCCGCTTTCGCTGCCATCGCGGTGCCTTCATCGCTGAGCGAGAGCTTCTCCAGCTTCTTGCCTTCGTAGCGGACCAGCCGCGCGTCGAACTGGGTGGCATCGTGTTCGAGGCTGGCGACGACCGACCAATATTCGTCCGCCCGAAACGCCTCGATCTCGCGTTCGCGATCGACGATCAGGCGCAGCGCCACCGACTGAACGCGCCCAGCCGATTTTGCCCCCGGCAGCTTGCGCCAGAGGACCGGCGAGAGGGTGAAACCGAACAGGTAGTCGAGCGCGCGCCGCCCGAGATAGGCGTCGATCAGATCCTGATCGAGCTCGCGCGGCGCCGCCATCGCGTCGGTCACCGCTTTTTTGGTGATCGAGTTGAAGGTCACCCGGTCGACCTTGGTCGGCAAGGCGCGCCGCTTTTTCAGGACGTCCATCACGTGCCAGCTGATCGCCTCGCCCTCACGGTCGGGGTCGGTTGCGAGCACCAGGCGCGAGGCGTCCTTCGCCGCATCGCTGATCGCCTTGACCTGATCGCGGTTGCGCTTGTCGCCATAGACCTCCCAGTCCATCGCGAATTCTTCGTCGGGCCGAACGCTGCCATCCTTGGGCGGCAGATCGCGCACATGGCCGTAGGAGGCGAGGACGCGGAAGTCCTTGCCCAGATATTTCTCGATGGTCTTCGCCTTGGCGGGCGATTCGACGATGACAAGCTGCATGGGAGGGAGTGGATATCCTTACACGTGTATGCGTGCGCGAGGGTGGGGACGGTTTGGTGGAGGCGTCAAGTGGTCTTCAGGCATGGGTATCGATTGGCTCTGCCTCGCCGCGTTCGATGAGCCTGTAGACGGCGACCCCCAGCAATTGAAGCCACGCGACGACGACGCCGATGAAGAAGTTGAGCAGCACCAGAATGACTTCCCAGTATGCGGCTAGGAATTCGTCCGAAACGAATGTCTGCAATGCCGGAACGGCCATCAGGACGATCTGCCCCGCCATCGGCCAGATCGCTGCGAGAGCGAGCGATTTCTGGAACGCTGCGGTCTTTTGTCCCAACTCCAACGAAGGGTGTCGCTTGCGCTGCCATCCACAGCCTGCTTTCGTGCAAGGGCAGGTAGCCATCGCAGCAGCATGAAAGGCCGGGCAGAACGAAGAGCAACAGGCCGAAGAGTATTGCGATACCGCTGAGGATGCTGACCCCCAGATAGCCGCCAATCCAGCCGGGTCCGGTATTTCCTTGGGGATGGCTCGCCCACATGAGGAGGAGCAGCAGAGCATAACCCAGCCCCCAAACGAGGATCAGAACAGCCAGATCGAGTAGGTCTGCATACGCGAAAAACAGGTCGACGATCGAGTAGATTGCGGTCGAAAGCACGAGATAGCCAAAGAGCGGCCCTGCGGCGCGTTTGGCGAGGCGCCATTGCTCCGCATTGATCTGCGCAGCGCTGATCCGGGCTGCGGTCAACCGGTCGGTCCGGCCAGTCCGACCGCCCCGCCTGCATGTCGCTCGAGCTCGCCGGCCAGTTCCAGTTCGAGCAGCGCCATGTGCACTTCTGCGGCGCTCTGACCCGACTGGCGGACCAGTTCGTCGATGCCGATCGGGGCCTTGGTCAGCAGCGCGGCGATGTCGCGGCTGCGATCGGCTTTCGCCTCGCCCCATTCGAGCTTTCTGAGTTCGGTATAGTCGAAATCGGCGGGTTCTTCGGCGAGCCGATAGGCCGATCGCGGGGCGCCGGTGAAGGTTTCCAGCAGCTCGATCACATCTGCCGGCGTCGATATCAGCACCGCACCGTCGCGGATCAACTGGTTGCAGCCGAGCGAGCGAGTGTCGAGCGGTGAGCCGGGGATGGCCATCACCTCGCGCCCCGCCTCGGCCGCGAGCCGCGCGGTGATGAGCGAACCCGATTTGGGCGCGGCTTCGACCACGAGCGTTCCGCTTGCGAGGCCGGCGATGATGCGATTGCGGTTGGGGAAGTGGCGCCCGCGTGGCTCGGTCCCCGGCGGCTGTTCGGCGATCAGCAGCCCGTCGGTTGCGATCCGCTCTTGCAGCTCTTCGTGTTGCGGCGGATAGGCGATGTCGATGCCGCTCGCGATCACGCCGATGGTCGCCGGAAACGCGCCCTCATGCGCCGCTCCGTCGATCCCGCGCGCGAGGCCCGAGACCACGGTAAAGCCCGATGCCGCCAGTTCGGAGGCGAAATCGCGCGCCAGCTTCACCGAGGCGGCCGAGGCATTGCGCGCGCCGACCATCGCGACGCATGGCTTGCTGGCAAGCGCAAGATTGCCGCGGCAGGTGATGATCGGCGGTGCGCTGCTGATCTCGGCAAGCAGTTCGGGGTAATCGGGCTGGTCGTGGAACAGATACCGCGCCCCGGCCGCGCGCACCCCCTCGATCTCGCGTTCGATCCGCGCGGCGGGCGCGGGGCGATAACGTGCCTTGCCGCGGCTGGCGAGGTCGGGCAGCGCATCCAGCGCCTCTGTGGCGGCGCCGAAGCGGGCGAGCAGCTGGCGATAGGTGACCGGCCCGACATTAGGCGATCGCAACAGCCGGATGCGTGCGAAGGCTTCCTTTTGCGAAAGCTGCGCGCCAAGGCGAGGCATCGCGAAGGCGCGGACCTCCATCGGCCTCGCTCGAAGTGTGCGGGGGATCCCCGCCTTCACGCAGATTCACGTCTTTCTGGTCCCGCCCACGCGCGGCTCCTCGCCCTTCAGCAATCGCGCGATATTTGCGCGGTGAAGATAAAGGATGAGAAGCGCAATCGCCGCCAGAACGGGGAAGAATTGTGGATAGCCGAAGAGCGGCGCGGCGGCGGCGGCGGCGACCACCGCGGCCATTCCGGCGAGCGAGGAAATGCGGAAGATCGCGAGAATCGAAAGCCAGATCGCGGCATAGGCAATCCCGATCGCGAGCGCGAGACCGAAGGAAACCCCCGCATTGGTTGCCACGCCCTTGCCGCCCTTGAAGCCCAGCCAGACCGGGTAGCAATGGCCGATCACCGCCCCGCCCGCGGCAAAGGTCTTGGCGATATGGCCCGCCTCGCTTCCCCCGGAACCGGCCCAGATCAAACCGGCGGCAAAGACCGGGGCGAAGCCTTTGAGAAGGTCGAGCAGCAGGGTGCCCGCGGCCAGCCCCTTGTTCCCGGTGCGCAGGACATTGGTCGCCCCGATATTCCCGCTGCCGATGGCGCGCACATCCCCCATTCCCGCCGCGCGGGTGAGCAGCAGGCCGAAGGGGATCGATCCGGAAAGATAGCCGAGCAAGGCTGCGAGAATGGGTTCCACGCTGCTCCTTTAACCGTTCGACCTAGGCTTGTCGAAGGGCGAACGTGCCGGAGCTTTTTGATCGAATCTCGTTAGCTCCCTCGAGCCCCAGCACCTTTTACGGTCCGACCATACTTGGGCAAAAGTCCAGGCCCGCTTAAGATCGAACGCATGGACGCAAACCCCGCTATCGCAAAACTGACCGAGCGCGAAAGGCAAGTCCTGCGCCTGTGGCTCGACCACAAGACCGCAAAGGAAATCGCGCTCGATCTCGGCATCACGCATCACGCAGTCGAAAAGCGGCTCATGATGGCGCGGGTGAAACTCGATGTCGGATCGTCGCTCGAAGCGGCACGGCTGCTGGCCGAGGCAGAGAGGTACGAGCGCGCCGTAGCCGGTCCGCCGGAGCTTCAATCGGCGCAGGCACCTGGCAAATCATGGCGATCCCGACCACTTGTTTTTGGAGCTCTCGCCATGATTTTCGCATCCCTTCTAGCCGTTCTGCTGACTACCGCCAGTCAACCCGACGAGCCGCGGGAGATCGCCATTGAGAACAACCCCGAACGCCTGTTCGACCATCTCGACGCAGACGGTAGCGGATTTCTCGAAGAACCCGAATCACCCTTCGTCACAATGGCCTTCATCGACGATGATGCTTCGCCTGAGTTGGAGGGGACAGCCATTCTCGGAGACGGCACCGATCCCGAACAAATCGCTCGGTTTTATGCCGAGGCCGACGGCGACGGCGATCGCCGCATCTCCTTCCGCGAATATTTTGCCTGGAGCGAAGCCCGGCTGGCCGAACTGGGGATCGAGGTGCAACACGTGACCAAGTTCCTAGTAACGCCCGAAAGTTGATCGCCGCTGAGTTGACCACCGCGGCTTGCTCGGCCATCGGCGCTGCGCGATGGCCGACGCATCTTCTCCCATCCTGATCTTCGACAGCGGCGTCGGCGGCCTTACGGTCTACGACGCCCTACGCGACATTCTGCCCCAAGCGCCGGTGATCTATACCGCCGACCTTGCCGGCCTGCCTTATGGCGAAAAGTCAGAGGCCGAGGTCGCCGCTCGGGTGGCGGGGTTATTAGGGCGGATGAGCGAGCGGTTCGCCCCGCGCCTCGTCTGCATCGCCTGCAACACCGCCTCGACCATCGCGCTCGGCATGGTGCGCGACGTGCTCGAAGTGCCGATCGTGGGCACGGTGCCCGCGATCAAGCCCGCCGCGGCGATGACCCGCACCGGCGCGATCGGGCTGATCGGCACGGCGGCCACCATCCGGCAGCGTTACGTCGATGCGCTCGAACGCGACTTCGCCGCCGACAAGCGTCTGCTGCGGATCGCCGCGCCCGATCTGGTGGCCTGCGCCGAGGCGAAATTGCGCGGACAGGCGATCGATACGAAAGCGATTGCGCAGGCTGCGGCGGACTTGAGGGCGCAGGCGGACGGCGCGGCGATCGTCACGCTGGTGCTCGCCTGCACGCACTTTCCGTTGCTGGCCGCAGAACTCACCTCCGAATTCGGCCCGGACGTGGCGCTCGTCGACGGGTCGCAGGGTATCGCGCGGCGGATCGCTCACCTCGTCGACGGGCAGCCCATGACGGCGCCGGACGCGAACCGCTTCGTCGTCACCGGCCCCCTCGAGGCGGCAGCCGGCCTCGAAGATGCGCTGGTCCAGCGCGGGTTCGCCGCTCCCGAAAGCTTCTGACAAGCTGCAAACCACTCGCAAAGATCGCGGTTTTCATCCGCGCCGCGCTTGCTACATAGGCTCACGTTAAACGAACGGACCGTCGGGGGGTTTACGGTCCGTGATCTAACGGCGACAGGTTGCGGCAGCTTTTTGCTTCCCATCCGGTTCGCGAAGACGAGAAGCACGCAGTGAACTACGACCAGATTTTCGAAACCGCGATCGACCGGCTCCACGAAGAAGGCCGCTACCGCGTTTTTATCGACATTCTGCGCAACAAGGGCGCCTATCCCAATGCGCGCTGCTTCCACGGGCATAACGGACCGAAGCCCATCACCGTATGGTGCTCGAACGACTATTTGTGCATGGGGCAGCACGATGTCGTCATCGGTGCGATGGAAGAGGCGCTGCACGATGTCGGCGCGGGTTCCGGCGGCACGCGTAATATTGGCGGCAACACGCATCTGCATGTCGAGCTCGAACGCGAACTCGCCGAACTGCACGGCAAGGAAGGCGCGCTGCTGTTCACCAGCGGCTACGTCTCTAACGACGCGACCCTGTCGACACTCGCCAAGCTGCTGCCGGGCTGCGTCATCTTTTCCGATGCGCTGAACCATGCGAGCATGATCGCCGGCATCCGCAATTCGGGCTGCGAGAAGCGCGTGTTCCGCCACAACGATATTCGGCATCTTGAAGAACTGCTCGCCGCCGAGGATCCCGAGACGCCCAAGCTGATCGCCTTCGAAAGCGTCTATTCGATGGATGGCGACGTCGCCCCGATCCACGCGATCTGCGACTTGGCCGAGAAATACAACGCGCTCACCTATATCGACGAGGTCCACGCGGTTGGCATGTACGGCGAGCATGGCGGCGGCATATCGGAACGCGACGATGCCGCGCACCGTATCGACATCATCGAAGGGACGCTGGGCAAGGCATTCGGCGTGATGGGCGGCTATATCGCGGCCGACAAACGCGTGATCGACTGCATCCGCAGCTACGCGCCCGGCTTCATCTTCACAACCTCGCTCAGCCCCGTTCTGGTCGCAGGCGTGCTCGCTTCGGTTAAGCACCTCAAGCAATCGAATGTCGAGCGCAACGCACAGCAACAGGCCGCCGCGACGCTCAAGCTCAAATTCGCCGAGGCCGGCCTGCCCGTCATGGACAGCGTCACGCATATCGTTCCGCTGATGGTCGGCGATCCGGTGCGCGCCAAGCGGATCAGCGACATCCTGCTCGCCGAATACGGCGTCTATGTGCAGCCGATCAATTTCCCCACCGTGGCCCGCGGCACAGAGCGTCTGCGCTTCACCCCCGGCCCGCACCACACCGAAGCGATGATGACCGAGCTGACCGAGGCGCTGGTCGAAATCTGGGACCGGCTTGATATTGAATTCGCCAAAGCAGCATAGCTGCCGGCCCGCCCGGGGGTTGCGCATGACTTCCCGATAACGCAGGGTACGCGCCGTGACCTAGATGGCGATGAACCTTCCCGAAGACTCGATCATGCGCAACGCCCCGTTCGCGCTGACGATTTCCGATCCGCATATCGACGACAATCCGCTGGTTTTCGTATCCGACGCGTTCGAGCAGATGACCGGGTATCAGCGCTCTGCCGTGATCGGCCGCAATTGTCGCTTTCTCCAAGGCGAGCAAACCGACCCCGAAACGGTCAAGAAGATCGCCGACGCTGTGAGCGCCGGGGACGAGATCGAGGTCGAGATCTACAATTACCGGGCCGACGGCGAAGGCTTCTGGAATCGGCTCATGGTCGGGCCGATGCGCGGGGAGGACGGCGATGTCCGTTTCTTCGTCGGTCTGCAGCACGATCTGGGATCGCGGAGCGAGGTAAGCGCGGCGGAGAGCGTCGACGAGATTCTCGCCGAAATTCAGCATCGAGTGAAGAACCACCTCTCGATGGTGGTCGGCATGATCCGTATCCAGGCGCGCGACAAGAATGCACGCGATTCCTTCGACAGTCTTGCGCGCCGGGTCGAGGCGCTGCAAATGCTCTACACTGAGATGAGCGTGGCGGGCGCAATTCCGGCCACCGCGAATGACGTGCCGCTCGGCGCCTATCTGACGCGCATTTCCAGCGCGATCAGCCATATCGACGGGCGCGGCGGCATTCGGGTGCTGATCGATGCCGACAAGGTCGACGTGCCGACCGAAACCGCTGCCCGTGCGGGCCTGGTCTTTTCCGAGATCCTAACCAACGCGCTGCAACACGCCTTCGTCGATCGCGACGAGGGGGTTGTCGAGGCGCGGATGAAGATGCTGACTTCGGGGGTGGTCCGGCTTTCGGTGATGGATGACGGCATCGGCTTGCCCGAGGATTGCGACTGGCCGAACGAAGGCAATCTGGGCGGGCGGATCGTGCGCTCGCTCCTCAATGGCATGGGCGCCAACCTCGCCGTCGAACGCCTGTTGCGCGGCACCAAGGTGAATGTCGACATTCCCCTCGATCGGCAGGAAGAGCTGATCGAAACGGCGCCGGAGGGGACGGACGAGCCAGAACAGATACCCGAGGGCATGAAGTAGCTGCCGGTCGGTCGGCGGCCATGGAGCCCAGTCGAACCCGTACGACACCGAAGCCGCATAAAATTCTCACGATTGCCTTACCAGCCAATGCGCGTCACACTCCTTCCAATAATTCGAGGGAGAGACATGATGGCAACCGCGTTCGCCCCCGACACATTCGACAGGGCCACACTCGATATCGGCGCGCTCGACATCCGGCCCCTCACACCTGCCATCGGCGCGAAGATCCACGGAATCGACCTCGGCGCCTCCGACATCGCGAGCCGCATCCCCGAGATCCGCGCCGCCTTGCTCAGGCATGGGGTGATCTTCTTCCGCGATCAGAAGCTGACGCAGGAGCAGCACATCGCCTTTGCGCGCGGCTTCGGCGAGCTCGAAGTGCACCCGGCGACGCCAACTGACCAGGAAAATCCAGAGGTGCTGCGCATCGCCCACGGTCCCGACAGCCGCGGCCAGGAAAACCAGTGGCATTCCGATGTCACCTGGCGCGAGGAACCCTCGCTCGGCTCTATCCTGCTGGCGCGCGAAGTGCCCGAATGCGGCGGCGACACTTTGTTCGCCAATATGCATCTCGCCTATGAGCGTCTGTCCGAAGAGATGAAGCGTTTTTGCGAAGGACTGACCGCCGTCCACGACATCGCCCGCGTCTTCGCCAAGCGGCTCGGCAAGACACCAGAAGACCTGCACGAGAAGTTCCCGCCGGTGTGTCACCCGGTGATCCGCACCCATCCCGAAACGGGCGAGCGCGCGATCTATGTCAACGTCGCCTTCACCAGTCACATCGAAGGCCTCTCGCCCCGGGAAAGCGACTGGCTGCTGGACCATCTTTATGCGACCGCCAAGGACGTCGAGATCCAGTGCCGCTTTCGCTGGCGTGCCGGCTCGATCGCCTTCTGGGACAACCGCGTGTGTCAGCATTTCGCCGTGTCCGACTATTTCCCCGCCCGCCGCGTGATGGAACGGGTGACGATTGCAGGCGACCGGCCCTATTTCGCAGGCTGAGCCGGGCCACCTGCGTTTGCATCGCGCGTGCATTGCGCTAGCCCTTGGCCTGAACAGATCAAGGAGAACGAAGTGGCCGGGGACGCGAACCAGAAATACGACGAAGTGGTGCTCGGACGCCGTTCGATCCGCGGCTATCTGGACAAACCCGTCCCGCGAGAGCTGATCGAAGAAGTGCTCGCGCTCGCCATGTGCTCGCCCTCCTCAATGAACACGCAGCCCTATCACTTTCACGTCATCACTGGCGAGCCGCTCGATCGCATCCGCAAGGGCAACACCGAGCGCATCCTCGCCGGCGAACCCGACTCCAGAGAATTCCGCCGCGGCGAGCCCTTCGCCGGCGTCCACCGCCAGCGCCAGATCGGCTGCGCGGTCCAGCTGTTCGAGGCGATGGGGATCGAGCGCGACGACAAGGAAAAACGCCAGGACTGGGTGCTGCGCGGCTTTCGCCAGTTCGATGCGCCGGTCTGCGTCATCATCACTTATGACAAGGAATTGTCGAACAGCGACGACACTCCCTTCGATTGCGGCGCGGTGGCGACCGCGCTGGTCAATGCGGCATGGTCGCGGGGGCTGGGCTGCGTCATCAATTCGCAGGGGATCATGCAATCGCCCGTGGTGCGCGAACACGCCAAGATTCCGGAGGATCAGGTCATCATGAAGGCGATCGCGATGGGCTGGCCCGATCCCGATTTTCCCGCGAACCCGGTGAAGATCACGCGGCGCCAAGTGGACGAGGCGGCGCGGTTCGTGGGGTTCGAATAAGCGGCTAGCTTATGCTGCGTGCCTCGCCTCGCGAAAAGAGACGAGCCGGCCCGATCGATCGTCCCATAAGGCGAGCCTGAGCGATGCCATCGCGTCGGTCACGGTCATCCGGTTGAAGTGCTTCAATTCGGGATGCGCATTCAGAGCCTCGCTTAGGCGATAGAACGGAATGCGGCTCGCCAAATGGTGAATGTGGTGGATGCCGATATTGCCGGTGAACCACCGCATGAAGGGCGGCAGATCGAGACAGGTGCTCCCTGCCATCGCCGCCTCGTGAAACTCCCAGTCAGGCTTGGTCTTCCAATGAGCGCCCTCGAATTGGTGCTGGACGTAGAACAACCAGACACCGATCGATGCCGCCAGGATAAGCGTCGGGAAGTAGACCAGCGCGAGCGCCATCGGCGACGTCGCCCAGGCCAGGCCGCCCAGCATCGCGATCGCCACGACGGTCGTCGTCAGCGTGCTCGCCCAATAGCGCCATCCCTCGCGCGCAAGCCCCATAGGGTAGCGATGTTGCAGCAGGAACAGATAGGCAGGAGCAACGCCGAGCAACACCGCAGGGTGCCGATAGATGCGATATCCGAGGCGCCGCCAGCGCGGCAGCGAGGTGAACTCGTCGATGGTCAGCGTGTCGACATCGCCGAACCCACGCGCATCCAGATTACCGGTGCTCGCATGATGCAGCGCGTGGGTCCGCCTCCAATAGGTGAACGGGGTCAGGGTCAGGACGCCGAGCATCCTTCCGACTCTCGCATTGCCCGACCGGCCCGGCAGGAAGGAACCATGGCTGCAATCGTGCTGAATGATGAACAGCCGGAGCAGGAAAAGGCTGGCGAGCGGCACGCCTGCCAGGGCCAGATAATAGCCCGCGTAAACGGCCCACAGTATGCCTGCGAAGATCGCGGCAAACGGAATGAAGGTGATTGCCAGCTCGATCAGGCTGCGCGCCACGCTCGGCTGGGTATAGGCGTTGAGCGAACGCGCGAGCTTGCGCGGATCCGGTCTTCCGAGTGCAGGGTCGGATCGGGAAAGCGCAATGTCGTCGGCGTCAGGCTTAATTGGTAAAACTTTGCTGATGGTCGACACGCATGTCCTTTGCCGTGGGCTCTCGATCGGGGGGGGGAATTCGGTGAAGTGGCCGACGGGTAGCTTCCAAAAGTTTCAATTTGGCGCACGACCGACTGCGCAGCTAGGTCATAAGGCATTCTGGCGCAATGGGAATTGTCGCGTCGGATCGACACTGCGACAGCATACTACGCGCGCCGTTGTTGCGCGGCGCTTAACGCTTCGAGAGAACCCCTTTTGCAAGGAGCGCGTTGACCCGCGCGGCGATGGCATCCGAATCGCCGTTGGCCCCGCCCTCCCCCCATACCGCGTAGCGCAGCCCGACGAAGACGTTCATCCCCATGATCGCCCACGCTTCGGCCTCGCCGAGCCCCTTGCGCAATTCGCCCGCCTCGGCGCCGGCTTTCAGGCGCGATTCGATGCGGGCTGCGATCGTTTCGTAATGCGCGCGGTAGGAGGCGGGATCGACGAATTCGGCCTCGTCGATGATGCGATAGATTTCCTTGTGCTCGCCGGCAAAGCGCAGGAAGGCGGCAAGCGCTGCCTCCTCGATCTCGAGCGCGCTCATGTCGTCGGACAGGGCCGAGCGGGCGCTTTTCATCACATTGCCGCTCATGTCCCGGACGAGCGCGCGGAACAGCGCGTCCTTGCTGTCGAAATAGGTGTAGAAGGTGCCGAGCGCCACGCCCGCGCGGCGGGTGATCGAGCTGACCGAGGCTTCGTGAAAGCCTTTCTCGCCAAATTCCTGTGCCGATGCGTCGAGCAGCTTGCGCAAAGTTCGCCGCCCGCGCTCGGTGCGCGGCGTCTTGTCGACCGCGCCAGATCGCGGGTCCGCTGCTTTGCGCGCCGTGCCAGCAGGCCTGTCCATCGTCGTTCCCCTCCGGGCACCTGACTAAAGCTGCACCGTGATATAGACAAGACAAAACTTGAAAGGTGGTTCAACTTTCAATATCAGGGCGATCGAGAGGTTTGGGAGAGGAACCAAAATGACCATGAATTTATTTCGCAGCCGCGCTCTGCTCCTGTCGGGCTGCGCGGGATTAGCCGTTTTTGCCGCACCGGCGGCGGCTCAGGAGGTAGCCGGACCCGGCGCCGAGGCGTCCGAGGAAGCGCAGGGCAATACCATTATCGTCACCGCTCGGCGACGCGAGGAGCGGCTGCTCGACGTGCCGCTTTCGGTTTCTGCGCTGAGCGGCGAACAGCTCGAACAGCAGGGCGTTCTCGAACTGACGCAGGTCGCGCAGCAGATCCCCAACATCACGCTCGAGGTGAGCCGCGGGACCAACACCACCCTCACCGCCTTCATCCGCGGTGTGGGTCAGCAGGACCCGGTCGCCGGCTTCGAGGCCGGGGTCGGCGTCTATGTCGACGATGTCTATCTCAACCGCCCGCAAGCCGCCGTGCTCGATGTCTACGATGTCGACCGGATCGAGGTTCTGCGCGGCCCGCAAGGCACGCTTTACGGACGCAACACGATCGGCGGCGCGATCAAATATGTGACCGCGCGTCTGCCCGACGATCCGAGCGTGTCGGTGCGCGGAACTTTGGGCAATTACGATCAGGCGGACCTGATCGTCACCGCCTCGACGCCGGTTGCCGACGGGCTGACCATCGGCGCGAGCGGCGCGCGGCTTTCGCGCGGGGGCTTCGGCGAAAATCTGACGCTCGGCACGGAGAATTACAACAAGGACGTCTGGGCGGCGCGCGGCACGATCGAGTTCGATAGCGGCCCTGTCTTCGCGCGGCTTTCGGGCGACTACGTCAAGGACAACAGCGAGGCGCGGCAGGGTTCGCGGCTCATCCCCGGCCTGCTAAGCGGCGCGCCTGTGCTCGACGACGTGTTCGACACGCGCGCGGGGCTAAATGTGGTTGACCAAGAGGTCGAGGCCTATGGCGGCGCGCTCAATATCGCGGTCGAGCTTTCGAACGAGCTGACCTTCAAGTCGATCACCGGCTACCGCGAGGACCAATCGACCACGCCCATCGATTTCGACAGCCTCCCTGCGGTGGATCTTGATGTCCCTGCAATCTACGAAAACGACCAGTTCAGCCAGGAATTCCAGCTGCTTTACGAAGGCGACCGGCTGTCGGGCGTGGCAGGGTTCTACTACCTCAACGCCAACGCCTTTACCGCCTTCGATGTCGCATTGTTCACGACCGGCGAATTTCTCACGGCATTGAACCCGGACGTGGATTTGCGCGGACTCAACGCCCAGACGCTCGGCGATGTCGACACGGAAACCTACAGCTTCTTTGCCGATTTCACTTACGACCTATTCGATACGCTCAGTGTCTCGCTGGGCGGGCGCTACACGAACGATAAGCGTTCCAGCCGCGTGCTACGCACCTCTTTCGTCAATGGCTTTTCCGACCTGTTCGTCCCCGACAGCCAGGCGATACCCTTTGCTGTCACCAGCGATTTCGAGGGCAGCGAAACCTTCGAGGATTTCAACCCGCGCGCCTCGATCAGCTGGCAGCCGACGCCCGATCACAACGTCTATTTCACCTACAGCCAAGGCTTCAAGGGCGGCGGCTTCGACCCGCGCGGTCAGACCACCGCTGCGCCCGATCTCGACGGCGATGGCGATATCGACTTCGACGACCAGTTCGAATTTCTGCGCTTCGCCCCCGAAGTGGTCGACAGCTTCGAGCTCGGCTGGAAAGCCTCGCTTTTCGACAACCGATTGAACCTCGCAATCGCGGGCTTCCTCGGCCAATATACCGACGTCCAGATCCCCGGATCGGTCGGCGTCGATGCGGATGGCGACGGGGTATTCGAAAGCTTCGTCGGCATCACCTCGAATGCTGCGGATGCCGACATCAACGGCATCGAAGTCGAAGGCAATGCTTTGCTGTTCGACGACTTCGCAGGCGTTGGAAGCCGGTTCAGCGTGAACTTTTCGCTCGGCGTGCTCGATGCCGAATTCAACGAATTCATCGATGCGCAGGGCAACGATGTCGCCGATGAACGCGTGTTCCAGAACACCCCCGACCTGACGGGCCATTTCGGCACCAATTTGAGCATTCCCGCGGCGGATGGTGTGTTCGACTTCATCGGCCTCGTCTCGTTCCGTTCGGATGCGAGCCAGTTCGAACAGCCCAATCCCTTCCTCGACCAGGAAGGCTTCGCGCTGGTCGATGCGAGCATTGTCTATACCGACGATGAGGGGCGCTTCTCGATCGGTGCCCATGCGAAGAACATCTTCGACAAGGAATATATCGTTGCCGGCTACAATTTCGTGAGCGGCGGCGTGGACGGCCAGCCCTTCGTCCCGACGCTCGGCTTGGAGGGGACGCTGACCGGGTTCTACGGCGATCCCGCGCGCTATTATCTGACCGCCGAAATCAATTTCTGATCCGGCACGTCATCGGGGGGGACGGGGCAGCGCCGCATCGCCGGCGCTGCCCCTTTCCTTTGCAGTTGATCCCTTCGTGGTGAGCGATTGCACTTTCGTCGAATGCAGCAACATCCGCGGACATGGCGCACATAGAGGCAGTGACCTCGAACGAAATATCTGAGGGATCGCCATGTACCGATTTACCGCCCTTGCCGGCCTGCTGCTGGCAACGCCGCCGCTCGCAGCGCAGAGCGCCGCGGACAAGCTCGAACAGGTCGAGCAGGAAGCCCCGCTGCTGCTCGCTCGCCACGACGTGCCCAGTGTCGGCATCGCCTATATCGAGAACGGCGAGATCGCCTGGGTGAGGCATTTCGGTTATCAGACTTGGGGTTTCCCCGCGAATGAGGAGACGCTCTACAACGTCGCCTCGTTGACCAAGCCGGTGACCGCCGAGGTGATCCTGAGGCTGGCCCAGGCAGGCCGCTTCTCGCTCGATACGCCGCTCGCCGATCATCATATGGAAGAGGACGTCGCAGACGATCCGCGCAGCCGCGAGCTGACCGCCCGGCTCGTCATGCGCCATCGGACCGGCTTTCCCAACTGGCGCTACGAAACCGAGGGCACGCTCACATTCCTGCGCGATCCCGACACAGAGGTCGGCTATTCGGGCGAAGGCTACGAGTGGATGATGAAGGCTGCGGCGGCGGCAGTGGGCGAGGACTTCGAGAAACTGGCCCGCGATCTCGTGTTCGAACCTGCGGACATGCCTCTCACCGGCTACACGCTCGCAAACAATTGGGTCGGCCACCTCGCCATGCCCTACAAGGCGGACGAAGGGGTCTACAATGTCGTCCGCCGCGAACCATCCGCCTCCGACGACATGCGCACGACTCCACGCGAATATGCGCGCTTCATGCTCTCGGTCTTCGAGCGCGATGCGGTGTCACCGGAGCTTCGCGAAGAGCAATTCACGATCCGCCACGAGGCGCGCTATCGCCCGGCCTGCAAGGGCGAGGACCGCGCGGACTTCTGCCCCACGCGGCAAGGCTGGGGCCTGGGCTGGACCGTCTACGAATGGCCGCATCGGAAGATCTACGAACATTCTGGCGGCGATCATGGCGAGCGAGCGTTGGCACTCTACGATCCCGAGACGAGGCGCGGCATGGTGCTGATGACCAACGGCGCCGAAGGGTTCGAGGTGATCAAGGCGCTGGTCGAAACCCTCGACGGCGATCCCATCTTCCTCGAATTCGTCAATGCGCCTTTCGGCTGAACGCCGGGCGAGGCGCTCATTCCGATTGCCGGTCCAAAAAATCGCGCGCATCCCTGCGGCCCTGCTCCCACGTCTCCTCGATCTTGTCGCGATCGGTGAAATCGATCTTGTCCGCCTCGACTGGCTTTGACGGGATGACGAAGACCTTGTCCGGCTCCTCCGGCTTGTTGCCGTAGGGCTTGGTCATCAGGACGAGGGTGCGACCCTGGTCGGGATCGGGATAGGGCGCCTTGGTCACCATCGCTCCGTCGATCACGTCGCGCCCGTTCCAGCTGGGTATGTCGAAGACCGGCGGGATGGTCGCCGCGGCGCATATAAGATCTACCAGCTGGCCCTCGCGCGCCGCCTGCCGTGCATCGATCAGCACGCCTTCGAGGCCGAGCAACCGGCTGATGCGAAGGCGCGGATTGCCGGTGATGATTTGTTCGACTTTATAGGATGCGGCGCAGAGCGCGGCAAAGATCCGTGTGGGGATGAACGGCGGCGGACACCCCAGCATGATCTGGAAGGCCGGCCCCTTGCATATCGCCTCGATTGCTTGCGCTGGTAGGGTTCCCGACACCGCCTCGCGGTACAGCTCCTGATGCGGGGTAAGGTTCGAGCTATCGAGGTCGATATTGCGCTCGTTGCGCTCGAAAATCTCGCCCATTACGCGTTTGCAACGCTCGTCATTGCCGCTGATCCAGGCTGCCGCTGAAAGCGCCCCGCCCGACACCCCGCAAATGCGCTTCGGGCCAAAGTCATCACAGGACCCCGTCTCGTGCAGAAAGCCGCCATGCCAAAAGCACCGCGTCCCCCCGCCGGAGAACACGACCTGCTCGAAGGAAGAGGGTTCGAACGCCATCCTCGCAAAAACGAGCGCTCCCGCCGCACCGTTCCCGAGGGCCGGGCGAGAGAGGGGTTTGGACACAGCGTTAAGAGAGAGGAGACGTTTACCAAGCCGAAAGGATGGCGGGTCATTCCGCCTTAAACCCGACCATCTAACCCAGCCCGGTTGCGACTGGGGGGCCGCGCCGGAAATGTTTGGAATATCGCAGATTTCGGGCTGGACCACGTTCCGCGACAAGATGTTCTCCGCCGAGTTCCTGTCGGTTAACTGGTCGGGCCTGACCGCCGGGCTGTTTCTCGGCGTGGTCCTTCTCACCTGCGTTTTCAGCGCCGCTTCCTTCAGCGTGCTGCGCCAGCGTTACCTGCTGTGGTATTGCGCTCGCTGCGTCGCCATCGGCGTACTTGCGGTAATGCTGTCGCCGATCGATCTGGGGCCGTTTTTCGGGCATGACAGCATGGCGCGTCATACGCTCGGCTATTTCGCCTTCGACCTGATGGTCGCGCTCGTCGGACCGTTCCTCGCCTCCTATCTCGAGCCGGATGCCATTCCGCGCCGGATGCGTCGCCTGCTGATCCTGAGCTTTCCCTTCGCGCTTGCTTTCGCGCCGGTTTTCTGGATGAGCGAGCCGCCCGCTGCCTATTATTTCGGGCGGCTGGTCGCCTATCTCGGCATTCTCGTCCTGCTGATCGCCAGTATCGCCGTCGCGCTCCGCAACAAGAGCCGCACCGCGCGCTTCATGGTGGCCGGCTGGGCACCGGTGCTGGCGCTCAACCTCGTTAACCTGCCGGTCCACATCGCCACCGGCGATCCGATGCCGCAATTCCTGCCGCTGCTTTTCGCTTGTCTCGGGATTGAGTTCCTCGTCACCGCGCTCGGCATCACCGATCGGTTCGTGACCCTGCGCCGCGAGCGCGACCGGGCGGCAATGCGCGAGGAAATGCTGATCGCGCTGGCGCAGACCGACCCTCTGACCGGGCTCGCCAACCGCCGCGGGCTGGAGAACGCCTTCGGGTCGCAGGTCAAGGCGCTTGCCCTGTTCGATCTCGATCATTTCAAGAGCATCAATGACAGGTTCGGCCACGAGGTCGGTGATCGCGTGCTGGTGCACACCGCCCATGCGCTCGAAACCGGCGCGGGGCTGGCGGCGCGGCTGGGCGGAGAGGAGTTCGCGGTTTTGTTCTTCGGCGGCGATCCGCGCATCGAAACCGAGGTCTTGCGCCAGGCGATCAACGAGGAAACGAGCGGGCTGGAAAAGGGGCTGGAAGTCACGGCCAGCGCCGGCCTCGTCCTGCTTTGCGAAAAGCGCGATCTGCGCGAAGTTTTACGCGATGCCGACACGCTTCTCTACGAAGCCAAAGCGCAGGGGCGCGACCGCATGGTCGCACGCGCCGACATGCATCGCCAACCGGAACTGAGCGTCGTCGCGGCCTGACGCCTATCGCAGGCTCACCACATTATCGCTAGCCTCGCGCAGGCGGCTGCCGTCGAACAGGCTCATCATCGGCTCGTCTTCGACCACCACGCATTCCGCATCGCCAAAGCCGTTAAAGCCGGTCTTCATCGCTGCGCCATAGGCGCCGAGCATGCCGATCTCGATAAAGTCGCCCGCTTGGATATCGCCCGGCAGCGGGAACGGCCCGGCCATGTAGTCGGCATCGTCGCAGGTCGGCCCATAAAAGGCGAAATCCGCGTGCGGATCGCGCAGATCGTCCTCAAGCGCAGCGACCGGAAAGCGCCAGCCGACATGCGCCGCGTCGTAGAGCGCGCCATAGGCGCCATCGTTGATATACAGCTCATTGCCGCGGCGCTTTTCGACGCGCACGATCATGCTCGAATACTCCGCGCACAGCGCGCGGCCCGGCTCGCACCACAGCTCGGCATTGTAGGCGATGGGCAGCGCGTAGAAATGCTGGTGGATGATCGCGAAGTAATCTTCGAGCGGGGGCGGCTCCATG